>NZ_JAOAOP010000056.1 GCF_030398335.1 Aquibium sp. A9E412 | reverse complement strand
CGGTGCCGTGCGCTCGAGAGCGTCGGGGCCGGTCGGCGGCGGCGCGACGATCTGCGGCGCGATCGGCCGCACGCGGCGCGGCGGCGCCTCGCCGCCCTCCTGCGCCGACGCCGCCGGGGCGGCGAGCAGGGCGAGCGCGAGGCCGGCGGCGGCGGAAGCCGGCCGGCGGACGGCGGAACGGCGGCGGGACTGACCGGGCAACGGGCTACTGGCTCGCCCACACGATGCGCGCCATCCACTCGATCTCGGCGCGTGCGAAGATCCGGTTGGGATGCTCCGCATTGAGCGACAGCAGCTCGATCTCGGCCGCCGTCTGGCGCAGCAGCACCTTGGCCATCACCTCGCCGCCGACGGTGCGCACCACGATGCGGTCGCCGCGGCGCACGCTGGCGCCCGGCTCGACGATCAGCACGTCGCCGTCGCGGTAGAGCGGCGTCATGGAATCGCCCTGCACGCGCAGCGCGTAGGCGCCCTCGCGCACCCGGCCGGGCAGCGCCACGTGCTCCCAGCCGTCGCCGGCGGGAAAGCCGGCATCGTCGAAGAAGCCGCCGCCGCCGGCCTGGGCAAAGCCGATCAGCGGCACCGTCTGCGGGCCGCCGCCGGCCGGCCGGGCGCCGGGCGTGGTGCCGCCGACAAGCGCCAGGAAGTCGTCGAGCGAGGCGCCTGTCGCCTGCATCACCTTGGCGAGCGATTCCGTCGACGGCCAGCGCGGCCGGCCATCGGCCGACAGCCGCTTGGAGCGGTTGAAGGCCGTGGAATCGAGCCCCGCCTTGCGGGCAAGGCCGGATGCGGAGAGCGAGTGGCGCGCGGCGAGCGCGTCGATGGCGGCCCAGACCTGCTCATGCGACAGCATGGACGGCCTCCAGGAGCGACAGGAAAATATACCTGCCGCTTTGTAGCCCCGCCCCGCCGCCATGTCCAGCGGGAGCGCGGGCGTTTCCAGGCACGGCGGAAACCGGCTCGCCGTCCGCAGCCGCGTCGGGACGCCACGTCAGAGCCGAGCTGCGTTTCGGCGAAAATCGGATCGGCTTCGGACGGCCCCGCTCAGGCGCCGAACGGCGCGCGGCCGCTGGCCAGCGCGTGATCGAGATACTCGACCCGGTCCTGGCCCCAGAACGCCTCGCCGGCGAGCACATAGGCCGGCACGCCGACCACGTCGGCGGCGATCGCCTCCTCGCCGTTGCGCGCGCGGATGGCGGCGACCGCCGCGCTGTCGGCCCGCTCGAGGATCGCCGAAGCGTCGGCGCCCTCGGCGGCGAGGAAGCGGGCGAGCGTGTCGCGGTCGGCGATGTCCTCCTCGTTGGCCCAGACGCCGGCGAGCACGCGCTCCATGAAGCTCAGCGGATCGCGGCCGGCCTCGGCGAGCGCGATGATGGTGTGGTCGGCGAGCGTCGGGTCGACCGGCCAGTGCTTCGGCTTCGGGTTGATCGGCACGCCGCGATAGTCGGCGATGCGCTGCAGCTCGACCAGCCGCTGGCGCTGGCGCACCGGCGGCCGCTCGGGCGGCGGCAGCGCCCCCGACACCGCCCACACGTCGGCCAGCCGGACCGGCTTGACGCGGATCTCGGCGCCGTGCATCTCGGCGACGGCGCGCAGCGGCTGGTGGCCGAGATAGGTGAACGGCGAGGCCGCGGTCATGTAGTAGTCGATGACGGTCGCCATGGCGGCTCCTTGCGGGCTGGCGGGTCGCCCCGCCGAGCGGGCAACGGCGCGTGGCCGGCCTTCGTTCCGTCGGCGGTGGCGGGCGCACCGCACGCCCTTCGCGTGCGGCATCGGGCCCGCATGGCAGCGTGCCCCGCCGCCGGCCGGGCGTCAATCGGCCGGCTCAGGCGTCGACCGGCTCGCGCGTCGCCTTGGCGAGACGGCGCAAGCCGTCATGCGAGGCCATGAAGGCCTCCTCCGCGGCATCCGGCGGACGCGGCGGCCGGTCGTGGCCGAGCGCCGCGACCACGGTGTCGATCGGCACGAAGGCGCGGGCGCGGAAGTCGTAGACGCCCGCGGTCGTCATCACGATCGCCGCCGTCTCGCCGCTTGCCAGCACGAAACGGTGCTTGCCGACGACCTGGGTGCCGCGCCAGGTCTCGATGGTCGAGATCACCTCGAAGCGCCGCCACAGCCGGATCTCGCGCACATAGACCGACTGCACGCCGCCCATCATCGGGCCCCAGCCGTTCCGGCGGCACACCGAGATGAGGCCGCTGCGCAGGAAGATGTCGAGCCGGCCGATGTCGGCCAGCATCATGTAGCGGGCGTTGTTGAGATGCAGGTTCGGGTCGATGTCGGTCGGCAAGCAGCGGAAGGCCAGCCGGCTCTCGTCGCCGGCGGCGTAGGGACCGCGGCGACGGTGTGTCGCCGCGATCCGCATCAGACGTCCCCAGACGTACATGGTGTGCGGGCTGCGCCTCAGGCCGCCTGGCGGGCGCCCGACTTGCCGTAAGGGTCGAAGCGCTCGTAGAAGCTCTCGCCCTTCTCGGCCATGTCCGTCAGCAGCGCCGGCGCGGCGAACTGGCTGCCGTACCTGCCCTCCAGCCGGCCGGCGAGCGCGAGGAACGCCTTGACGCCCATGCCGTCGATGTAGGACAGCGCGCCGCCGGTATAGGGGGCGAAGCCGAAGGCGAGGATCGAGCCGACGTCGGCCTCGCGCGGGTCGGTCACGATGCCCTCCTCCATCACGCGCGCGGCCTCGAGCGCGATCGTCGCCAGGAAGCGCTGCTTGAGCTCCTCGACGTCGATCGTGTCGGGGTCCTGCTGCGGATAGAGGTCGCGCAGGCCCGGCCACAGGTGCTTCTTGGCCGGCTTGGCCGGATAGTCGTAGAAGCCCTTGCCGTTCTTGCGGCCGTGCCGGCCGTGCTCGTCGACCATCGCGTTGACGAGCGCGAACTGCTCCTTGTCGACGGCATCCTCGCCGAGGTCGCGGATCGTCTGCTTCATGATCTTCTGGGCCAGGTCGATGGCCGTCTCGTCGGTCAGCGCCAGCGGCCCGACCGGCATGCCGGCCATGCGGGCGGCATTCTCGATCATCGGCGCCGGCACGCCCTCGATCAGCATCTGGAAGGCCTCCGACATGTAGCGCAGCACGCAGCGGTTGACGTAGAAGCCGCGCGTGTCGTTGACCACGATCGGCGTCTTCCTGATGGCCCGCACGTAGTCGATCGCCACCGCCAGCGCCTCGTCGCCGGTCTGCTCGCCGAGGATGATCTCGACCAGCATCATGCGGTCGACCGGCGAGAAGAAGTGGATGCCGATGAAACGGTCCGGCCGCGCCGAGTTCCCGGCGAGCGACGTGATCGGGATCGTCGAGGTGTTGGAGGCGAAGGTCGCGGTCTGCGGGATCGCCGCCTCGGCCTTCTCGGTGACGGTCTTCTTGATCTCGGAGTCCTCGAACACCGCCTCGATCACCAGGTCGCAGCCCTCGAGCTGGGCGTAGTCGTCGGTGGCGGTGATGCGCGACAGCAGCGCCTCCTTGTCCTCGGCGCTGGCGCGGCCCTTCTTGATGAGCCCGTCCATCAGCCCGGCCGAGTGGTCGCGGCCCTTCTCGGCCGACGGCACGTCGCGGTCGATCAGCACCACCGGGATGCCGGCCCTGGCGGTGACATAGGCGATGCCGGCGCCCATGAAGCCGGCGCCGAGCACGCCGATCTTCTTGAAATTCGTCGCCGGCACGCCGTCGGGCCGGCGGGCGCCCTTGTTGAGCTCCTGCAGCGAGACGAACAGCGAGCGCACCATCATCGCCGCCTCGGTCGAGCGCAGGATCTCGGTGAAGTAGCGCTGCTCGATCCTGAGCGCGGTGTCGAAGGGCACCAGCAGGCCCTCGTAGACGCATTTCAGGATGGCGGCGGCGGCCGGATAGTTGCCGTAGGTCTCGCGGCGCAGGATGGCGATTGCCGGCGGCCACAGATTGGCGCCGGCGGCCGAATAGACCGGCCCGCCGGGCAGCTTGAAGCCCTTCTCGTCCCACGGCTGCACCGGCTTGAGGCCGTCGCGGATCATCGCCCTGGCGGTCTCGACCAGCGCCTCGGGCGCGGCGACCGCGTGGATCAGCCCCATCTGCTTGGCCTTCTTGGGCGACAGGCTCTGGCCGGTGGTCAGCATCTGCAGGGCGCCCTGGGCGTCGGTCAGGCGCGGCACGCGCTGGGTGCCGCCGGCGCCGGGGAAGATGCCGACCTTGACCTCGGGCAGCGCCATCTTGACCTTGTCGCTGTCGGCGGCGACGCGGCCGTGGCAGGCGAGCGACAGCTCGAAGGCGCCGCCCATGCAGGTGCCGTTGATGGCCGAGACCCACGGCTTGCCGCAGGTCTCCAGCTTGCGCCACAGCCAGCTCATGCGCCCGGCGCCGTCGAACAGCATCGTGATCGCCTTGTCGGGGTCGCGCTGCTGCTCCTCGCGGAACAGCTTGAGCATGCGCTGCAGCATGGTCAGGTCGGCGCCGCCGGAAAAGGTCTCCTTGCCCGAGGTGATGACGGCGCCCTTGACCGCGTCGTCGCCGGCCACCTGGTCGATGATGCGGTCGAGCTCGTCCATCACCTCCTCGGTGAAGACGTTCATCGAGCGCTCCGGCATGTCCCAGGTGACGAGCGCGATGCCGTCGGCGTCGGTCTCGACGGTGAAGTTCTTGTAGCTCATGATGTCCTCCTCACGCCGCCGCGCCCGCGGCGAGCGCCGCCAGCACGGACTGGGTGGTTTCGATGGTGGCGAATTCGCCGTCGAGGTTCGACAGCGTCATGCGATGGATGTCCTCGGCCGGCTCGTGCCGGCCGCCATGGCCGGTGCGGTCGAAGGTGTAGCAGGCGTCTTCGGCGAGGCGCACGTCGAAGCCGAGATTGCCGGCCATGCGGGCGCTCGTCTCGACGCAGTGGTTGGTGGTGATGCCGGCGAACACGACCGTGGCGATGCCGCCGCCGCGCAGCAGCGCTTCCAGGTCGGTGCCGATGAAGGCCGAGTTCACCGACTTGACCAGAACCGGCTCGCCGGCCCGCTCGGCGGTCTGCGGGATCGGCGCGAAGCCGGGCCGCTCGGGCCGCAGCCGCGAGTCCCGCTCGGTCGAGGCGTGCCGCACGTGGATGACGGTCCGCCCGGCGTCGCGGAAGGCGGCGACGAGCCGCGCCATGTTGGACAGCGCGTGCGGGTTGTTGCGCCGCTCGCCGGCCTGCTCGCGCTCGAGGAACGCGGCCTGCACGTCGACCAGCACCAGCGCCGTCTTCGCCGGGTCGAGCGGCATCGCCCGTCAGACCCGCTCGATGATCGTCGCGGTGCCCATGCCGGCGCCGATGCACAGCGTGACCAGCGCGGTGTTGAGGTCGCGCCGCTCCAGCTCGTCGAGCACCGTGCCGAAGATCATCGCGCCGGTGGCGCCGAGCGGATGGCCCATGGCGATGGCGCCGCCGTTGACGTTGATGCGGTCATGCGGAATGTCGAAGGCCTGCATGTAGCGCAGCACGACCGAGGCGAAGGCCTCGTTGAGCTCGAACAGGTCGATGTCGTCGAGCGTCATGTTCGCCTTCTTCAGCAGCTTCTCGGTGACGTCGACCGGGCCGGTCAGCATGATCGCCGGCTCCGAGCCGATGTTGGTGAAGGCACGGATGCGGGCGCGCGGCTTCAGGCCCATCGCCTCGCCGCCGGCCTTCGAGCCGAGCAGCACGGCGGCCGCGCCGTCGACGATGCCGCTCGAATTGCCGGCATGGTGGACGTGGTTGACGCCCTCGATCTCGGGATAGCGCTGCACGGCGACGGCGTCGAAGCCGCCCATCTCGCCCGGCATCACGAAGGAGGGGTTGAGCTGGCCAAGCGACTGCATGTCGGTGCCCGGGCGCATGTGCTCGTCATGGTCGAGGATGGTCAGGCCGTTCTGGTCCTTGATGGCGATGACGGAATCCTTGAAGTAGCCCTTCTCCCAGGCCTCGGCGGCGCGCTTCTGGCTCTCCACCGCATAGGCGTCGACGTCGTCGCGCGAGAAGCCGTACTTGGTGGCGATCAGGTCGGCCGAAACGCCCTGCGGCATGAAGTAGGCGGGCAGGCCGACCGAGGGGTCCATGAACCAGGCGCCGCCCGACATGCCCATGCCGACGCGGCTCATCGATTCCACGCCGCCGGCGATCACCACCTCGTCGGAGCCGCCGGCGATCTTGGCGGCGGCGAAGTTGATGGCGTCGAGACCGGAGGCGCAGAAGCGCGAGATCTGCATGCCCGGCGCCTTGTTGTCGTAGCGCGCCTCGAAGGCGGCGGCGCGCGGGATCACCGAGCCGGCCTCGCCGACCGGGTCGACGCAGCCGAAGATGATGTCGTCGACGGTGGCGGTGTCGAGGCCGTTGCGCTCGCGCAGCGCCTCCAGCGTCCGGGCGCCGAGCCGCACGGCCGGCACCTCGTGCAGCGAGCCATCCTTCTTGCCGCGGCCGCGCGGCGTGCGCACGGCGTCGTAGACATAGGCCTCAGACATGGTCGTCTCCTTCGCGTTCGGCCGCGCCGCACGGGCGGGCCCGGTTTCGGTGTCTCGTTGCCCGCCGGGTCCCGCCCGGCCGGCCGTCGGGTTCAGCGCGCGGCGCAGCCGCCGGCCGGCGGTGCCCTGCCACCGGTCCGGTCCTCCCGGCACCATATATGTACGGCCGCTTCGAGCGGACAGACCGCGGCATCGCGCGAAGGCCGCTGCGCCCCGCATCATGGCCTAAAGGCTCCGTGCGATCAGCAGCTTCATGATCTCGTTGGTGCCGCCGTAGATCTTCTGCACCCGCGCGTCGCGATACATGCGCGCGATCGGATACTCGTTCATGAAGCCGTAGCCGCCGTGCAGCTGCAGGCACTCGTCGACCACCTTGCACTGCAGGTCGGTGAGCCAGTACTTGGCCATCGAGGCGGTCACGGTGTCGAGCCCGCCGGCCAGGTGCCGCGCCACGCAGTCGTTGTAGAAGACGCGGCCGATGGTCGCCTCGGTCTTCAGCTCGGCGAGGCGGAACTGGGTGTTCTGGAACTCCATCACCGCCTTGCCGAAGGCCTGGCGCTCGCGCACATAGTCGATGGTGACCGCCAGCGCCCGCTCGATCATCGAGATCGCCTGGGCGCCGATCAGGAGGCGCTCCTGCGGCAGTTGCTGCATGAGCTGGACGAAGCCCTGGCCCTCCTCGTGGCCGAGCAGGTTGGCCGTCGGCACGCGCACGTCGTTGAAGAACAGCTCCGAGGTGTCGTTCGCCTTGAGGCCGATCTTGTCGAGGTTGCGGCCGCGCTCGAAGCCCTCGACCTCGTCGGTCTCGACGACGATCAGGGCGGTGCCCCTGGCGCCGGCCGCCGGATCGGTCTTGGCCACCACGACGACCAGATTGGCGTGCTGGCCGTTGGTGATGAAGGTCTTGGAGCCGCTGATGCGGTAGTGGTTGCCGTCCTTCTCGGCGCGCGTCTTGACGCCCTGCAGGTCGGAGCCGGCGCCCGGCTCGGTCATCGCGATGGCGCCGATCAGCTCGCCGCTCGCCATGCGCGGCAGCCAGCGGCGCTTCTGTTCCTCCGAGCCGTAGTGCAGGATGTAGGGAGCGACGATGGCGTTGTGCAGCGCGATGCCGAAACCGTCGACGCCGACATGGCCGATCGCCTCGGCGATGACGCTCTCATGCGCATAGCTGCCGCCGGCGCCGCCGTATTCCTCCGGCATCGAGGCGCACAGCAGGCCGGCCGCGCCCGCCTTCTCCCAGCAGGCGCGGTCGACGATCTCGTCGGCCTCGAAGGTCTCGTAGCGCGGCGCCACTTCCTCCGACAGGAAGCGGCCGGCCATCTCGTAGAGCATGGCGACGTCCTCGCCGGCCCAGGCGGGCGCGGGAACGTCGAGCACGGCGGCAGGCGTGGTCATGTGCTCCCTCCACTCGGTTGCGGCGCGGCCGCGGCGGCAATGCCCCCTCCGGCCTGCCGGCCCGTCGGTCTCCCTTAGGCCGGATGACGGTTCAATCTTGAACCACAGACACTCAGAACGCCTCCGCCGGCAGCGCCATCATCGCGTCGGCGCCCGACGAGATGCGGGCGAGATGGGCGGCGGTCTCCGGCATCACCCGCTCCATGTAATAGCGCGCCGTCGCCAGCTTGCCCTCGTAGAAGGCGGCCTGGCCGTTGGCGCCGTCGGCGATCCGGGCCTGCGCGGTCTTCGCCGTCATGCCCCACATGTAGCCCAGCGCCACCAGGCCGAACAGGTGCATGTAGTCGGTCGAGGCCGCGCCCGCGTTGTCGGGCTTGGCGACAGCGTTCTGCATCAGCCACATGGTCGCCGCCTGCAGGTCGTTGAGCCCCTTCTTGAGCTGCTTGGTGAAGGGCGCCATCGCCGCGTCGGCGCGGTTGTCCTCGCAGAAGTCGCCGACCTCCTTGAAGAAGGCCTGCACGGCGCGGCCGCCGTTCTGCGCCAGCTTGCGGCCGACCAGGTCGAGCGCCTGGATGCCGTTGGCGCCCTCGTAGATCATGGCGATGCGGGCGTCGCGCACGAACTGGCTCATGCCGTGCTCTTCGATGTAGCCGTGCCCGCCGAAGACCTGCTGCGCCATCACCGCGTGCTCGAAGCCCTTGTCGGTGAGCACGCCCTTGATGACCGGCGTCATTAGCGCCAGGTGGTCGTCGGCCGCCTGGCGCTCGGCGGCGTCGCCGGAGCGGTGCGCCACGTCGGACTTGAGCGCCGTCCACAGGATCAGCGCCCGGCCGGCCTCGTTGAAGGCGCGCATGGTCATCAGCTTGCGGCGGATGTCGGGGTGGACGATGATCGGATCGGCCTTCTTGTCGGGCTCGGCCGGCCCGGTCAGCGCGCGGCCCTGCAGCCGCTCGCGGGCATAGGCGACCGCATTCTGATAGGCCACCTCGCCCATCGACTGGCCCTGCATGCCGACGCCGAGGCGCGCCTCGTTCATCATCGTGAACATCGCCTTGAGGCCGCCATGCGCCTCGCCGAGCAGCTCGCCCTGCGCCTCGTCGTAGTTCATCACGCAGGTGGCGTTGCCGTGGATGCCCATCTTCTCCTCGATGGAGCCGCAGCTCACGCCGTTCGGCTCGCCCGGCTCGCCGTCGGGGCCGAGCCGGAACTTCGGCACGATGAACAGCGAGATGCCCTTGACGCCGGCCGGCGCGCCCTCGATGCGGGCGAGCACCAGGTGGACGATGTTGCCGGCCATGTCGTGCTCGCCGGCCGAGATGAAGATCTTCTGGCCGGAGATGCGGTAGCGGCCCTCGCCGTCGGGCACCGCCTTGGTGCGCAGCAGGCCGAGATCGGTGCCGCAATGCGGCTCCGTCAGGTTCATCGTGCCGGTCCAGGTGCCGTCGACCATCTTCGGCAGCCAGGTCTCCTTCTGCGCGTCGCTGCCATGGGCGAGGATCGCCGCGACGGCGCCCTGGGTGAGGCCGGGATACATCATCAGCGCCATGTTGGCCGACGACAGGTACTCGCCGACCGCCGAATGGATCGTGTAGGGCAGGCCCTGGCCGCCATACTCGGCCGGCGCGGCGAGGCCCATCCAGCCGCCCTCGCAATACTGGCGGTAGGCGTCCTTGAAACCGGTCGGCGTGGTCACCGAGCCGTCCTCGTGGCGCCGGCAGCCCTCCGCGTCGCCGACCCGGTTGAGCGGCTGCATGACGTTCTCGGCGAGCTTGGCCGCCTCGTCGAGGATGGCTTCCAGCACGTCGGGCGAGGCGTCGGCGAAGCCCGGCAGGTTGTTGTAGCGCTCGTAGCCGAGCAACTCGTTGAGCACGAACAGCGTGTCCCGAACGGGAGCCTTGTAGGTGGGCATGGGGATCCTCCGAAACGCGATCGCGCACGCTTCGCCGGCGGCGGACAGGGCGGCGCATCCATCGTTGCGCCCCGTCTAGCAAATTTTGACGTTTGCGTAAACGTCAATCATCCGGGACGGACAAAAAATCGCACCCCGCGCGGCGGTGCCGGAGGGGTGCGCGGCACCGGCCGCGGCGGCGGCCGCCCGGTCGGGGAATGTCGGGATGGGGCAGGATCGCCTGCGCCGGGCGCGGGCGCACGCGCCGGACCCGGCCTGCCCTTCACGAAGAAGGCAGACCGGCTCCGGCACATGGTCGTCGCAGGTTTCCGCCGGGCGGACCGCTCTCCGGGCCGCCCGGAACCGCGCTAGACCCTGGCGCGCAGGTCGCGAATCATCTCGCCGAGCTCGGCGATCGCCGCGTCGATCGCGTCGCGCTGGCGCTGCAGCCGCTTCATCTGCCGCTCGGAGCGCTCCAGCACGACCCGGTGCTGGCGCGCATTGTCGCCGCCCGGCTCGTAGAGGTCGATCATCTGCTTGACGTCGCGCAGCGAGAAGCCGACGCGGCGCCCGAGCAGCACCAGCTTCAGCCGCGCCTTGTCGCGCTGGGTGTAGAGCCTGGCGCTGCCCTCGCGCTTGGGCATCAGGAGGCCCTTGTCCTCGTAGAAGCGAAGCGCGCGCAGCGTGACGCCGAACTGCTTCGCCATGTCGCCGATCCGTGTGTAGCCATCGCCGGATACGGCATCACCCGCGGCTTCCGCCGCGGTGTCCCTGACCGCTGTTGAAATCATCGTCTCTTGCTTTTCTTCCGTCCGGGAGCGGGCCTGCATCGAGGATGGCCGGCCTGGCCGCTGCCGGGACCGGCGTCCGATCCACTCGGGCGTGTTAAGCGGGCCGCCTTCGGCCGACCCGCGCTTTGCGGCGGCATATAGGCCTGTGCCGGGACCGCCGCAAGGGCGAATGCGCGGGCCGTCGGCTGCGCCCGATCACATCCGGTTTGCATCGCGGTAAGGATGGTTAACGGCTTGTTTACCACGTTCGGGGAATTGTGCGCAGGTCGGTGACCCGTGGCTATCCTGTCCTTCGTTGCTCACGGTGGTTGGTTTTCCGAGCGCTTCGCCCGCCGCAGGTCCCGCAGGGCCGTCGCGACGGCGGCGACCGCCGGATCACCCCCCGACCCGGCAATGAAACGAACGTCGCCCCCGGCGGCGAAGCGGCAAACGGGCTTCGCAATGACAAACAAGCGGTCGTATCTCGACAGTGTGAACATCGGCAGACAGCGCCGGCCGAGCACGGTGCTCGACCAGATCAGCCGCACCCTGGAGGATCTCGAGGCCCGCCTCGACCGCGCCCGCGAAAGCCGCGCCGGCGAACCGCACGGCAGCGAGCGGCGCGCGGCACCGGCCGACCGCGCCTCGTTCGAGAAACTGGCCCGCGAGATCGACCAGACCCGCCGGCGCGAGGACGACTTCGCCGCCGTCGAGAGCATCGCCGGCGAGCTGAAGGCGCTGCGCGAGGACGTGCGGCACATGATGGCCGCCGGTCTGCGGCCCGAATTCGAGACGCTGCGCAAGGACATGGCGCGGCTCGCCGATTCGATGCCGTCCGACGCCAGCAACGCCCATCTGGTGCAGGAGTTCGACCGCCTGTCGCACGCCATCGCGCAGCTCGCGGAGCGCGGCGACGACCGCGCCGTGCAGATGCTCCGGCTCGAGCTCGAGCAGGTCAAGAGCGCGCTCGGCAAGCTGGCGAGCGAGGAGACGGTGCGCTCGGTCAGCGCGCGGTGGGAGGCCTTCGACGAACGCTGGGGCGACCTCGAGCACCGCGTCGCCGCCGAAGTGCGGCGCGAGACCGACCCGGCGATCGAGGCGCTGCATGCGCGCCTCGAGCAGATCGACGAGGCGGTGCGCAGCCTGCCGGACTCGCTGTCGCTGCGCGAGTTCGACGACAAGCTGCGCATGCTGGCCGCCACCGTGGAGCAGGTCATCGCGCATCGCCAGAGCCTGGCGCCCGAGACGATCGAGCAGATCGACACCCGCCTCGACGAGATCTCGCGCGCCATCGCGGCTTCCGCCAGCGCGGCCCAGGCGGCGCGCTTCGATCCCGAGCCGTTCGAGCGCATCGAGGCGCGCATCGCCTCGCTCGCCCGCCAGGTCGAGGAGCTGGTCGAGGACCGGCCGGCCGTCGAGCTGATGGAGCGGCTGAAGACGCTGTCGCAGCGCATCGACCAGGTGGCGAGCCAGGCCGAGCTGCCGCAGCACGCCGTCGAGCGGCTCGCCGAGCAGATCGCCGCGGTCGCCGAGCGCCTCGACGCGGCCGAGACCGGCGCGCGCACCGAAGCCATGCTCGGCGCCTTCGAGGCGCGGTTCGCGCGCGTCCTGGAAGCGCTGGAGCGGCGCCAGGACGACGCGGTCGAGCAGAGCCGCAGCCTTTTTGGCGAGCTGGAGCGGCGCCTCGACGATCTCGCCGCGCAGCTGCGCGACCGGCCGGAGCCGGCCGAGGAGGGCGCGCTGATGATGGCGATCGACGAGCGCTTCGCCGCGCTCGCGCAACGCTTCGACGCGCGCACGAGCGGGGCCGGCGACGCCGAGGCGGTGCGGGCGCTCGAGGCCAGGCTGGAGGACATCGCGCGCCGGCTGCAGATGTCGGCCGAGCAGGCCGCCGGCCTCGACCGCGACATCGTCGGCAATCTCCAGTCGCAGATCGCCACGCTTTCGGAGCATCTCAGCCGGCCGGGTCCGGCGCTGCCGGAGTTCGACGATCTGGGACCGCGGCTCGACCATATCGAGCGCTCGATCACGCAAAGCCGCGAGAGCGTCGTGGAGGCGGCGCGGCGCGCCGCCGAGGAGGCGATCCGCTCGATGGGCGAAGCGCCGGCCGACCCGGCCGCGCACGGCGCCCTGTCGCAGGAGCTCAAGGCGCTCGAGGCGCTGACGCGGCGCTCGGACGAGCGCAACGCGCGCACCTTCGAGGCGATCCACGACACGCTGCTCAAGGTGGTCGACCGGCTCGGCTCGCTGGAAGGCGGCGGGCCGGCGCCGGCGGCCGCACAGCCGGCGCCGCGCGAGGAGGCGCCGGAGGGCGGCAAGATCGCCGTCGAAACGCCGCCGCCGATGCTGCCGCAGATCGAGGACGACCTGTTCGAGCCGCATGCAGGCGCGCCGGCCGCCACGCTCGACGCGCCCGCCGGCGAGGCGCCGGCGGAGGAGCCGCAGAGCCGCGAAGCGACGCCGGGCCGCAGCCCGGCCGAAGCGGCCGCCGCCGCGGCGCAGGCGGCGATGGACACCGAAGAGCCCGGCGAGGGCAGGCGCTCGATGCTCGGCGGGCTGACCCGGGCGCTGGCCGCGCGGCGCGGCCGCGCCGCGGAGCCGCCCCGGCGGACGGAGCCGGCGCTCGAGGAGCGCGCGGCGGCCGCACCGGCCGAGCAGGCCGCGCCGAACGCGCCGATCGAGCCGGGCACCGGCGGGCCGGACCTCAACGCCATCATGCGCCGCGTGCGCGAGCAGCGCGGCCAGCCGAGCCAGGCGAGCGGCAGCGAGGCCGCCAAGTCCGACTTCATCGCCGCCGCCCGGCGTGCCGCCCAGGCCGCCGCGGCGGAGGCCGAGATCACCAAGAAGAAGCAGTCCGATCCGCGCGGCTCGACCAGCCGCTTCGCCCTCGGCCAGCTCCTCGGCCGCAACAAGAAGCCGGTGCTGATCGCCGGCGTCGCGCTGCTCGTCGGCCTGGCCGGCCTGCAGGCGGGCAAGGCGCTGATGGGCGGCGAGGAGGTGGTGGCGCAGAATGCCGTCGCCCCCGTCGAGACGCCTGCCGTGGCGGCGGTCGCCGATCCGCAGTCCGCCGAACCGCCGGCAGCCGACGCCGCGGCACGCGCCGCCGCCGCACCGGACGGCGACGCGCCGGCGCGCAACTTCGTGGCGCGCATCGTCGACAATGGCGATGCCCGGCCGCTCGACACGGCGGCCGCTCCGGCCGGCGCCGAGCAGGCCGGCCCGACGCGCGCTGCGGCGGCGGCCGACACGACCGCGGCGGACGACGACGGCGACGGCGAGCCGGCTGGCGAAGCCATGGCGGACGACGCACCGGCGGCGGCGGCCCGGCCGGCCGGCACGGCGGCCGAGCCGGCGGAAGCCGAGACGGCACCCGCCTTCGCCGCGATCCCCGCGGAGGCGGGGCCGGTGGCGCTGCGCGAGGCGGCCGCTTCGGGCGATGCGCGGGCGATGTTCGAGATCGGCAGCCGCTACGGCGAGGGCCGCGGCGTCGAGGCCGATCTGGCGCAGGCGGCCGAGTGGTACGCGCGCGCCGCCGAGCTCGGCCTGGCGCCGGCGCAGTACCGCATCGGCAATTTCTACGAGAAGGGGATGGGCGTCGAGCGCGACATCGGCCGCGCCAAGATGTGGTACCAGCTCGCCGCCGAGCAGGGCAACGCCAGCGCCATGCACAATCTCGGCGTGCTCCACGCGATGGGCGCCGACGGCGTGGCCGACAACGAGTCCGCCGCACGCTGGTTCCTGCGCGCCGCCGAGCTCGGCGTCAAGGACAGCCAGTTCAACCTCGGCATCCTGACCGCCAAGGGCGTCGGCATGCAGCAGGACCTGGAAGAGGCCTACAAGTGGTTCGCGCTGGTCGCCGAGACCGGCGACGGCGACGCCGCGGCCAAGCGCGACGAGATCGCCGGCACGCTGGAGCCGGAGCGGCTGGAGCGGGCGCGCGCCAAGGCCGAGCTGTGGAAGCCGCGCGAGCTCGACCGCGCGACCAACATGGTCGACGTGCCGGAGGAATGGACCGAGAGCGAGACGACCACCGCGGCGATCGAGCCGGCCGGCGTCGACATGCGCAAGGCGGTCGGCAACATCCAGCTCATCCTCAACAACAACGGCTACGACGCCGGCCCCGTCGACGGCGTGATGGGCGACAAGACGCGCGCCGCCATCAAGGCCTTCCAGTCCGACAACGGCATGCCGGCCGACGGCGAGGTGGACGAGACGCTGGTGCGGGCGCTGCTGGAGCGCAAGTAGCCGACCGCGCAGGCAAAGCCGCCGCCGGCAGCGCACCGCGCGCCGCCGGCGGCGCTTTTTTTAACCCTCCGCGGCCGGGCGGTTTGACTTCGCCCGGCGGGCGGCGCAAGAACGGATAGGAAAGGGGCGCGTTTCGGGCGGGAACCGCTCATCGGGCGGCTGAGCTTGTCGAGTCTTACGGGTGGGCATCTATCTTCCCATCGCCGAACTGTCGGTTAACCTGATCGTCATCCTGGCGATGGGCGGCGCGGTGGGCTTCCTGTCCGGCATGTTCGGCGTCGGCGGCGGCTTCCTCATCACGCCGCTGCTGATCTTCTACAACATCCCGCCGGCGATCGCGGTGGCGACCGGCGCCAACCAGGTGATCGCCTCGTCGTTCTCCGGCGCGCTCGCCCACTTCAAGCGTGGCTCGCTCGACTTCAAGCTCGGCACGGTGCTGCTGGCCGGCGGCGTCGTCGGCTCCTCGGTCGGCGTCTACGTGTTCGCCTATCTGCGTCGCCTCGGCCAGCTCGACCTGATCGTGTCGCTGCTTTACGTCGCCTTTCTCGGCACCGTCGGCGGGCTGATGCTGGTGGAAAGCCTGCGCGCCATCCGCCGCGCGCGCGGCGGCCAGGTGGCGACGCTGCGCCGGCCCGGCCAGCACAACTGGATCCACAAGCTGCCGCTCAAGATGCGCTTCCGCGCGTCCAAGCTGTTCGTCAGCGTGATCCCGGTCATCGCGCTCGGCGCGGTCATCGGCTTCCTCGCCTCGATCATGGGCGTGGGCGGCGGCTTCATCATGGTGCCGGCGCTGATCTACCTGCTCAAGGTGCCGACCAACGTGGTGATCGGCACCTCGCTGTTCCAGATCATCTTCGTCGCCGCCTTCACCACCATCGTGCACTCGACCGCCAACCAGACGGTCGACGTGGTGCTCGCCTTCCTGCTCATGGTCGGCGGCGTCGCCGGTGCGCAATACGGCGCGAAGGTGGGCCAGAAGCTGCGCGGCGAGCAGCTCCGCGCCCTGCTCGCCATCCTCGTCCTGGCGGTGGCGCTGCGGCTCGCCTTCGACCTGTTCGTCGCGCCGGCCAGCCTCTACTCGCTGTCGCCGCTGAGGGGCGCGTGATGGGGGCGCTGCGGTCGGTCCTGCCGCTGTTCCTCGCCGTGCTGGTGGTGACCGGCACGCCGGCCGGGCTCGCCCAGGAGCCGGCGCCGCAGGACGCGCAGCCACCGGCGGCCGAGGAGCCGGCCGCCCGGCCGGACGGCGAGGCGCCGGCCGACGCGCCGGTCGAGCCGCCCGCCGAGACGCGCGCGGCGCGCGCGCCGGAGAGCATCGAGATCGGCCTGTCGACCGACAAGGTGTCGATCACCTCGGACTTCGCCGGCGCCAACCTGACGATCTTCGGCGCGCTCGACAACGCCGACCCGCTGATCGCCCGGCAGGGCCGCTACGACGTCGTGGTGGTGCTCGAGGGTCCGCCGCGGCCGACCGTGGTGCGCAAGAAGACGCGCGTCTTCGGCATGTGGATCAACACCGATTCCGTGGTCTTCGTCGGCGTGCCGGCCTCCTACGCGATGGCGATGACGCGCATGCCGCAGGACATCACCGACGAGGAGAGCTACCGCCGGCTGTCGCTCGGCGCCGACTACATCCACCTGCAGCCGCTCGAGGGCGAGACCGATGCCGCGGTGGTGGCGCGCTACCGCGAGGCGCTGGTGGAGCGCAAGCGCGCCGCCGGCCTCTACACCCTGCGGGTGGGCGGCGTGCAGTTCCTGTCGCAGAGCCTGTTCCGCGCCACGCTGTCGCTCGCGCCCAACGTGCCGGTGGGCACGCACAAGGCGCGCGCCTTCCTGTTCCGCAACGGCGTGTTCGTGCGCGAGACCTCGGCGCCGCTCGCCATCCAGAAATCGGGCATCGAGCAGCGCATCTTCGACGCCGCCCACCAGCAGAGCCTCGCCTACGGCCTCGTCGCGGTGCTGATCGCCATGGTGACGGGCTGGCTCGGCCGGCTGATCTTCAAGCGGGACTGAGGCGGTGACGCCCGACGCCGAGGCGACCGTGGCGGACCGCGAGGCGGCCCTCGCCCGGCTCGCCCGGCGGCTCGGCCTTGCCGGCGTCATCCCCTTCGCGGCGCTGGCGCTGTGGCTCTACGGCATCGCCGACACGCATCCCTGGCGCGACGGCACCATCGTCCTGCTGCGCGGCTATGCCGTCATCATCCTGTCGTTCCTCGGCGGCGTGCGCTGGGGCCTGGCGATCGCCGGCGGCGGCCGGCAGCGCCGCGACCTGGCGCTCGGCGTCGTGCCGGCGCTCGCCGGCTGGGCGACCTTCGCGCTGCCGGCCGCGCCCGCCTTCGCCGTGCTGGCGGTGTGCTTCGCCGGCCACGGCGCATGGGACAGCTTCGCCGTCGCCGAGGGCGCGGCGCCGGAGTGGTACGGCCGGCTCCGGCTGTGGCTGACGGTGCTGGTGGTCGCCGCGCTGCTCCTGGCGGCGCTGGCGGCGGCCTGACCCGCGTCAGGCGGGCGCCAGCAGCGAGCCGGCGATCGGGTAGACGCGGTCGGCGCCCAGCATGTAGGCGGTCAGGCTGTCGCGGCTGAACAGGCCGGCATAGGCGCGGTCGAGCACGTTGAGCGTGCCGGTCAGCGCACCGAAGGCGGGCATGATGAGGCGTTGGCCGTCGCAGGCGAAGCAGGCGCGGCGCACCGAACGGCCGCGGCGCACGATGCGGGCGCCCGGATGCAGGTGGCCGGCGATCTCGCCGGCCGCCGCGCCGCGCTGCGGCTCGTGGCGGAACAGCAGAGACCCGATGGCGAGCTCGGCCGCCGTGCGGCCCGGCAGGTCGGCCGGCGCCTCGGGATCGTGGTTGCCCGCGATCCAGTACCAGTCGCGCCCGGCCATCAGCGCCAGCAGGCGTTCGCGGTAGACGGCGGGCATGCGCGCCGCGCCGCCGCCGTCGTGGAAGCTGTCGCCGAGGCTGACGACGATGGCCGGGTCGTGCGCGGCGATCACCGCGGCCAGCCGGTCGAGCGTGGCGGCCGTGTCGTAGGGCGGCAGGAAGCTGCGCCGGCGGGCGAAGGAGGAGCCCTTCTCCAGATGCAGGTCGGAGACGGCGAGCAGGCCGATCTCGGGAAAGACCAGCGCACCGCGGTGGTCGCACAGCGCCCGCTCGCCGGCGATCGTGATCCGCCGTGCCGCAATCCGCTCCGCGCTCATTGCGCCCCTTCCCGGCCCATCGCTTCCTCGATCAGGCTGTCGGCGGCCTCGCCCAACAGCGCCTCGCCGGCATCGCCCGGCACCGGCTCGCGGCCGATCTCGAGCATGATCGGCACGGCGAGCGGGGAGATGCGGTCGAGATGCTTATGCACGATTCGTCCGCGGATGCGCGACAGCATTTCGCCGAGCCGGCGCACGTCGAGCAGGCCGGTCGCGGCGTCGGCGCGCGTCGCCTGCAGCAGGATGTGGTCGGGCTCGTGGGTGCGCAGCACGTCGTAGATCAGGTCGGCCGACACGGTCACCTGGCGGCCGGTCTTCTCCTGGCCGGGATGGCGCTTCTCGATCAGCCCGGAGATCAGCGCGCAGGCGCGGAAGGTGCGCTTCAGAAGCCAGCTGTCGGCCAGCCAGGCCTCCAGGTCGTCGCCCAGCATGTCCTCGTCGAACAGCCGGTCGAGCCCGAGCGCGCCCGTGCGCGCCATGCGGCCGATGTCGCGCAGCCCCCACACGGCGATGGCGTAGTCGCTCGCCACGAAGCCGAGCGGCCGCGCGCCGGCGCGCTCGAGCCGGCGCGTCAGCAGCATGCCGAGCGTCTGGTGGGCGAGCCGCCCCTCGAAGGGATAGGCGACCATGTAGTGGCGGTCGCCGCGCGGGAAGGTCTCGACCAGCAGGTCGCCGCGCGCCGGCACGACCGACTTCTGCGCCTGGATGGCCAGCCATTCGGCGACCTGGTCGGGCAGCGCCGTCCAGCGCGCCGGATCGGCCAGCATGCCGCGCACCTGGTCGGCGAGATAGGTCGACAGCGGGAACTTGCCGCCGGCATAGGCCGGCACCAGCGCGTCGGAGCCGGCGGCGTTGGAGACGAAGGCCTCGTTCTCGCGGATGCCTTCCAGGCGCAGCACCTTGCCGGCGAACAGGAAGGTGTCGCCCGGCGCCAGCGCCTCGAGGAAGGATTCCTCCACCTTGCCGAGGACCGGCCCGCCCCGCCCGGCGACGCCGCGTCCGGCGCGCACGTAGCGCACGTTGAGCATCGGCGCCTCGACGATGGTGCCGACGTTGAGGCGGTACTGCTGGGCGACGCGCGGATGGGCGATGCGCCAGCGGCCGTCGCGCGCGCGGCGGATGCGGGCGTAGCGCTCGTAGGTCTTCAGCGCATAGCCGCCGGTCGCCACGAAGTCGACGACGCGGTCGAAGGTGGCGCGCTCGAGCCCCGCATAGGGGGCGGCCGAGCGCACCTCCTCGTAGAGCGCGTCGGCCGCGAAGGGGGCGGCGCAGGCGCTGCCGAGCACGTGCTGGGCGAGCACGTCGAGCGCGCCGTCGACGAGCGGCGGGGTGTCCTGCGCGCCGAGATAGTTGGCCTCCAGCGCGGCGCGGCACTCCATCACCTCGAAGCGGTTGGCCGGCACCAGGATGGCGCGGCTCGGCTCGTCCATGCGGTGGTTGGAGCGGCCGATGCGCTGGGCGAGCCGGCTCGCCCCCTTGGGCGCGCCGACATGCACGACCAGGTCGACGTCGCCCCAGTCGATGCCGAGGTCGAGCGTCGAGGTCGCGACCACCGCGCGCAGGCTGTTGGTCTCCATCGCCTTTTCGACGCGACGGCGCTGCGCCACGTCGAGCGAGCCGTGATGCAGCGCGATCGGCAGATTGTCGTCGTTGACGCGCCACAGCGCGCCGAACAGGAGCTCGGCCTGGCTGCGCGTGTTGACGAACAGGAGCGTGGTGCGGTGGGCGCGGATCGCTTCATAGACGGCGGGAACGGCGTAGCGCGCCGAATGGCCCGACCACGGCACGCGGTCCTCGGTCTCCAGGATGGTGATGTGCGGCCTGGCGCCGCCCGCCACGGTGACGATGTCGGCCATCGCGCCGGGCGGGTTCTGGCCGACCAGCCAGCGACGCAGCGCGTCCGGCTCGGCCACCGTGGCCGACAGGCCGAGCGCCCGCAGCTCCGGCCTGAGCCGGCGCAGCCGGGCCAGGCCGAGCGCCAGCAGGTGGCCGCGCTTGGAGGTGACCAGCGAATGCAGCTCGTCGAGCACGACGAACTTCAGGTCGGCGAAGAAGCGCCCGGCGTCGGGCGCGGCGATCAGCAGCGCGAGTTGCTCGGGCGTCGTCAGCAGGATGTCGGGCGGCGCGTGCTTCTGGCGCTGGCGCTTGTGGGTCGGCGTGTCGCCGGTGCGCGTCTCGATGGCGACCGGCAGCGCCATGTCGGCAACCGGGCGGGCGAGATTGCGCTCGATGTCGACGGCGAGCGCCTTGAGCGGCGAGATGTAGAGCGTGTGCACGCCGCGTGCCGGCATGCCGGGCCGCCGCTTCGGTCGCGTCGCGAGATCGACCAGTGACGGCAGGAAGCCGGCCAGCGTCTTGCCGGCGCCGGTCGGTGCGATGAGCAGCGCCGAGGCGCCGGCCGAAACGCGCGCCAGGAGCTCGATCTGGTGCGGCCGCGGCCGCCAGCCGCGCGCGGCGAACCAGCCGGCGAAGGGCTCGGGCAGGCCGGTGCCGGCGGCGGGTTCTGCGGGAGGCGACTGCCGGTTCATCCGGCAAGGCTTATCGCGTTTGCAGGCGACGTGGAAACCGGTTCGCCGTCCGCAATCGCGTCAAGACAACAGCTTGGAGCCGGTCTGCGAGGCCGTGAAAGGCAGATCGGCGCTCGAACATGCGGCCGGCGGGCGTGAAGCGGCCGCCGCGCCGTCACGCCCCGCCGCGCCGGTCTTGCCGTCTTCCGCCCGCCGCAAAGCGGCTCACTGGAGCGGCCGCAGCGCCGGACGGCACGGCGCATGCGCATGCCCGCCCGGCGCGGCGGCGGCCGGCGCCAGCCGCTCGGCGACGACGATCAGCCCGAGAAGCGTCTCGCCGCGGTCGCGGCGGATCGGCGCCGTCTCCAGCGACAGCACCGCGAAGCCGGCGCCGCCGAGCAGGCCGCGCAGATGGCCGGCCGAATGCGCGTAGCGCCGCGACGGGCGCAGGAACACCGGCTCCGGCCCGTCGTGCTTCTCGACGGAGAAGGCGAACAGCCCGCCCGGCACCAGCATCGCGGCCACCGCCGCGACCAGGCGGTCGAGGGCGCCGACATACATGAAGACGTCGGCCGCGGTGACGAGGTCGGCCGCGGCGCGATCGGCCGCCAGCATCTGCAGGTCGGCGCGCGTCAGCCGGTCGTAGAGGCGCTTGGCCTCGGCGCGCCTCAGCATGGCGGCCGAGATGTCGATGCCTTCGAGGAAGCTCGCCGTCGCGCGCAGCCGCTCGCCGAGCAGGCCGGTGCCGCAGCCCAGATCGACGGCGTGCGCATGGGCGGTGCGGCCGGTGGCGCGGATCGCCCGCTCGATGAGCTCGGGCACGCGGTAGCCGAGGCGGCCGACCAGCGCGTCGTCGAAGCCCGCCGCGTACTGGTCGAACAGCGTCTCAACGAAGGCCGAGGGCGGCGCGTCGACCGGCGGCATCAGGCCGGCCTCGGCCAGACGCAGGCTGGCGCCGAGCCGGTCGGCCGGATCGAGGCGCAGCACCGCGCTCCACGCCTCCGCCGCCTCGGCGATGCGACCGGCGAGCAGCATCGTCTCGCCGAGCCGGTACCAGCCGGCCGCCCAGCCGGGTGCCAGCGCGACGGCCTCGCGCAGGAGATCGGCGGCCGCGGCGACGTCGCCGGCCTCGCACAGCATCTCGGCATAGGCGGCGCGCCGGTCAGCGACCAGATCGCCGGAGGAAAGGGACAGGGGTGTCATCGGACGACGTGAAGGGACGCCCGCGAGCCGGGCGGGCGGCTTATGCGCCGAAGCGGCGGCCGATGCAAGCGTCTTTCATGCCGCCGCCGAAGACCTATCTTTGCCTCATGCAGCCGCACGATCTCCTGTGCCCCCGCCCCGAAGGCCTCTACTCGCCGGCCGGCGACTTCTTCGTCGATCCGGTGCGGCCGGTGGCGCGCGCGCTCGTCACGCACGGCCATGCCGACCACGCGCGCGCCGGCCACGGCGCTGTGCTGGCGACGCGCCAGACGCTCGACATCATGGCGCTGCGCTACGGCGAAGGCTTCGCCGGCACGGTGCAGGCCGCCGGCTACGGCGAGCGCATCGACCTCGGCGGCGTGCGGGTCTCCTTCCACCCGGCCGGCCACGTGCTCGGCTCGGCGCAGATCGCAGTCGAGGCGAACGGCCTGCGCATCGTCGCCTCGGGCGACTACAAGCGCGCCGCCGACCCGACCTGCGCCGCCTTCGAGCCGGTCGCCTGCGACGTCTTCATCACCGAGGCGACCTTCGCGCTGCCGGTCTTCGTGCACCCGCCGGCGGCCGACGAGACGGCGCGGCTGATCGCCTCGCTGGCGCAGTTTCCCGAGCGCACGCACATCGTCGGCGCCTATGCGCTGGGCAAGGCGCAGCGCGTCATCCGGCTGATGCGCGAGGCCGGCCACGACGCGCCGATCCGCATCCACGGCGCGCTGGAGAAGCTGTGCGCCTATTACGAGACGCAGGGCGTGACGCTCGGCCCGCTCGTGCCGGCAACGCTCGACGGCAAGGCCAGGGCGACGGCCGAGGACGGCGTCGTGGTCGGGCCGCCGGCCGCCTTCGCCGACCGCTGGTCGCGGCGCTTCGCCGATCCGCTCACCGTCTTCGCCTCGGGCTGGATGCGCGTGCGCCAGCGCGCCAGGCAGCGCGGCGTCGAGCTGCCGCTGATCGTCTCCGACCATGCCGACTGGCCAGAGCTCACCGCGACCATCCGCGAGACCGGCGCGGCCGAGGTGTGGGTGACGCACGGCCGCGAGGAGGCGCTGGTGCGCTGGTGCGAGCTCAACGGTATCCGCGCCCGGCCGCTGCATCTGGTCGGCTACGAGGACGAGGCGGAATGAGGCGGTTTTCCGAGCTGCTCGACCGGCTGGTGCTGACGCCCTCGCGCAACGGCAAGCTGAAGCTGATGGCCGACTACTTCGCCACGGCGCCCGATCCCGACCGCGGCCTGGCGCTCGCCGCGCTGACCGGCGGGCTCGACTTCCCCGCCGTCAAGCCGGCGATGCTGCGCGCGCTCGCCACCGAGCGCCTGGACCCGGTGCTGTTCGCCTATTCCTACGACTATGTCGGCGACCTGGCGGAGACCGTCTCCCTGGTCTGGCCGGCACCGCCGGGCGCGCAGGCCGGCCCGCCGCCGGCGCTGTCGGAGGTGGTCGAGCGCATGCGACGCGCCTCGCGCGCCGACGCGCCGGCGACGGTCGCCGGCTTGCTCGACCGGCTCGACGCCTCGGCCCGCTTCGCGCTCATCAAGCTCGCCACTGGCGGCTTGCGCATCGGCGTTTCGGCGCGGCTCGCCAAGCAGGCGCTGGCCCATTTCGGCGCCGTCGCGGTGACCGAGATCGAGGAGCTGTGGCACGGGCTGGAGCCGCCCTACGACGCGCTGTTCGCCTGGCTGGAAGGCCGCGCGGCCAAGCCCGAAAGCGCGGCGCCGGCGCTCTTCCGGCCCGTCATGCTGGCCAATCCGGTCGCCGAGGGCGACCTCGAGAAGCTGTCGCCGGCCGACTACCGGGCCGAGTGGAAATGGGACGGCATCCGCGTGCAGGCGGTGTGCGAGGACGGCGTGGCGCGGCTCTACTCGCGCACCGGCGACGACATCTCCGCCGCCTTTCCCGACGTCGCCGGGGCGATGGACTTCGACGCGGTGATCGACGGCGAGCTGCTGGTCGGCGGGCCGGACAGCGGCACCGGCACCTTCTCCGAGCTGCAGCAGCGGCTCAACCGCAAGACGGTGTCGCGCAAGCTCGTCGAGCGGCATCCGGCCTTCGTGCGCTGCTACGACCTGCTGCGCGAGGGCGCCAGCGACACGCGGGCGCTACCCTTCGCCGAGCGGCGGGCGCGGCTCGCCGCCCTGGTTGGCACGCTCGATCCGCGGCGTTTCGACCTGTCGCCGCTGATCGCCTTCGACGACTGGGCGGCGCTCGAGGCGCTGCGCCGCCAGCCGCCGCATCCGGTGATCGAGGGCATCATGCTCAAGCGCGCCGACTCCGCCTATGTGCCCGGCCGGCCGAAGGGGCCGTGGTTCAAGTGGAAACGCGACCCCTTCACCGTCGACGCGGTGCTGATGTACGCCCAGCGCGGCCACGGCCGGCGCTCCAGCTTCTACTCCGACTACACCTTCGGCGTGTGGACCGGACCGCAGACCGCGCCCGAGCTGGTGCCGGTCGGCAAGGCCTATTTCGGCTTCACCGACGAGGAGCTGCGGCGGATCGACAAATATGTCCGCGACAACACGGTGGAGCGCTACGGCCCGGTGCGGGCGGTGCGCGCCGGACCCGGGCACGGCCTGGTGCTGGAGGTGGCGTTCGAGGGGCTGGCCCGCTCGACGCGCCACAAGTCTGGCGTGGCGATGCGGTTTCCGCGCATCGCGCGGCTGCGCTGGGACAAGCCGGCCATCGAGGCCGACCGGCTGGACACGCTGACGGCGATGATCGAGGCGCGCGAGCGCCAGGCGCGGACCGCCGAGACGGACGCCTGACCGGCCGCCCGCTCAGCGCGCGGCGGCCGCGCGGATCGCGTAGACGTCGATCGCCGCGCCGCGGTCAGCGATGTCGGGCGCGATCGCCAGCGTGCCGGCCGCCTGCGGCCGGGCGTCGGGCAGCGCCACCTCGAAGACGTAGGTGTCGCGCTGCGGCCCGACGGTGTAGCGCAGCCGGCGGCACGGCGCGAAGCCGCCGAGGTCGCAGGTGATGGCGATCTCGGCCTCGCCGTCGCCGGCGCTCGCCGCCTCGACGGAGAACACCGCGCGCCCGCCGGCCAGCCGCTCGAGGATGCCGATGCCGATGTCGAAGCGCACCGCCTGGTCGGGACCGTCGGCGGCCAGCCGCATGAAGGCGCCGCCCTCGCCCTCCAGAAGCTGCGCGTCGGCGCCGCCGGGCGCACCCACGGTGGTCGGGTCGTCGGGCGAGAAGACCGTCATCACCTCGCCTTCGAGCGCCGGCCCGCCGGCCGGCGGACCGGCGGCCGGCGGCGCGCCGTCGGGGTCGAAATCCTCGTCCTCCAGCACCTGCGGCGGATTGGGCACGCCGGTGTCGCGCCGCTCGGCCGGAATCAGGATGCCGCTCTGCACCGTCCACCAGACCGCGACGCCGACGGCGCTGAGGAGCGTGACGACGAGAAACAGCCAGGCGAAGACGCGGCGCGTGCGGCGCGGCGCGGCGGCCGGCATGGCGCGGCGCGGCGCGACGGCGATCT
>NZ_JAOAOP010000055.1 GCF_030398335.1 Aquibium sp. A9E412 | reverse complement strand
CGGCCCATGCCCGGCCAGTTGAACACCGTCTCGACCAGGAGCGCGCCGGAGATCAGGTTGCCGAACTGCAGCCCGGCGACGGTGAGGATGGGCAGGATGGCGTTGCGCAGCGCGTGGTGAAAGACGACGCGCCTTTGCCGCACCCCCTTGGCGCGCGCGGTGCGGATGTAGTCGGTGCCCAGCACGTCGATCATCGAGGCGCGCGCCAGGCGGGCGTACTGGGCGAGGAAGATGATGCCCAGCGTGGCCGCCGGCAGCACCAGATGGTGGGCGACGTCGAGCGCATAGGCGAGCGGGTTGCCGTCATAGCTGGCGTCGGCCATGCCCTCGACCGGGAACACCGGCAGGATCGAGGCGAACAGGATGATGAGCATGATCCCCGTCCAGAAGACGGGCGTGGCGTAGCCGACGGTGGCAAGCACGGTGACCGCGCCCGACAGCAGGCCGTGCGGCCGCCGGGCGGCGAGCACGCCCATCACCACGCCGAGGAGGATGGCGCCGAGCTGTGCGGTGACGACCAGGAGGATGGTCGGGCCGATGCGCGCGGCGATCAGCTCGGCGACCGGCCGGTCGAAGAAGTAGGAGGTGCCGAGATCGCCGCGCAGCACGTTGCCGAGATAGGTGGCGAGCTGGCCGGCGAGCGGCTGGTCGAGGCCGTAGTCGGCCCGGATCCGGGCGAGCAGCTCCGGCGTGGCGCCGCCCATCTGCCCCGCCAGAACCTGGGCCGGATCGCCGGGCGCCAGGCGGATCAGCAGGAAGTTCAGGACGAGAACGCCTGCGACGAGAACGGCGCCCATCAGGAGGCGCTGAGCCAGGAACATCACGTCGGCCTCACTTCGCTTGGATGTGCTGCGGACGGCCGCGCCGGACGGGCCGCCGCGGGTGCGGCGGTCCGTCCGGCGCCGGCGCCTACTCGCCGGCCGCCGGCTCGAGGTAGAGCGCGTCCATCGGCGACATCGGCCCCCACACGCTCGTCGGCGGGTTCTTCACGATGTCGCGATACGCGGTATGGAAGGCCAGCGAGGCGGTGCCGTAGACCGGCAGGTCCTCGGTGACGATCTTCTGGAACTCGGCATACTGCGCGCGGCGCGCCTCGCTATCCATCTCCACCGCGGCCTTGGCCAGCAGCGCGTCGACGTCGGGGCTGGCATAGTTCTGCGTGTTGCTCCAGATCACGCCCTTGCGGATGTTGTCCGACAGATAGGTGCGGTGGTTGCCGATCACCGGATCGCCCCAGCCCCAGGCGCCGTCGATCGTCATGTCGAAGTCCCAGTTCGCCACGCGGTTCGACCAGGTGGGAAAGTCCGGCGCGTTGCGCACGCTGACCTTGAGCCCGACCTTGCGAAGCTGCGTGGCGACATATTCGGCGACCAGCTTGTGATGGGCCGGCAGGCCGGGGATGTAGTCGAGCGTCAGCTCGAAGCGCACGCCCTCGTCGTCTTGCGGATAGCCGGCCTCGTCGAGCAGCGCGTTCGCCTTGTCGAGATCGACCTCGTAGAGGTTCACGTCACCGGTGTAGAACTGGCTGCCTTCGGGCAGCGGACCGGTCGCCGGCCGCGTGGCGCCGCGGTGCAGCGCGTTGACGATGAAGTCGCGGTCGATGGCATAGGCGATCGCCTGGCGCACGCGCTTGTCCTTCAGCCGCTCGTCGAGCAGGTTGAAGGCGACCCAGTTGCTGGCGCCGAGCGCCTCGTAGCCCTGGTCGGTCACGGTGATGCCGGGCTTCTCCTTGAGGCGGCTGACGAGGTGCGGCTCGCCGAGCAGCGGCAGCATGTCGACGTCGCCGTTCTCGATCAGCAGGACGAGGTTCACCGGGTCGGGATTGATCCGGAACACCATCTCGTCGAGATACGGGCGCCCGTCGATGAAGAAGTCGTCGAAGCGCTTGAGCACGATCCGCTCGTTGGCGATGAACTCGACGAGCTCGAACGGTCCGGAGCCGACCGGCGCGACGTTGGCCGGATGCGTGCGCAGCTCCTGTCCGTCGCCGTAGACGTGCTCGGGGATGATCGGCAGCAGCACGCCCGACATCGCCGTCAGGATCGCCGGGTGCGGCGCCGACAGCCGGATGACGGCGGTGCGCGCGTCCGGCGTCTCGATGCCGGTCACCGGCGCGAACATCGTGGCGAAGGGGTGGTTCTCCTTCACCGCCTCGATCGAGAACTTGACGTCCTGCGAGGTGATCGGCTCGCCGTCGTGGAAGACGGCGCCCTCGACCAGCGTGACGGTGACCGTCAGGCCGTCCTCGGAGACCTCCCAGCGCTCGGCCAGGTAGGGCTGCGGGTTCCAGTCGTCGTCGTAGCGCAGCAGGCTGGCGAAGATCTGCGCCGCCGGCACGCCGGTCGCGACGCCGGAACTGACGGCCGGGTTGAGGCTGCGCACGACATGCGGCCAGCCGATCGTCAGCGTTCCGCCGCGCGTCTGTGCCATCGCCGCGCCCTGCAGCGCGACGACGGCGAAGGTGGCCAGGGCGACGAGCGCGCCTGTCAGGATGTGTTTCGGTCCGGGCATTGCAATCCTCCCATTCTTGGCCCCGTTCGATGTCTCCGCCGCCGCGCGCCGCACGCCGGCGAAGGGTGTGTCGGGCGGTCCTCCTCCCGCCGCGCCGGGCCGCTATTCGGCGGCGGCCAGCGCCTCTTCCTCGGCCGACTGGTCGGCGGCCGGATCGTCGATGAGGCGCGCGACATAGGCGCTCAGCGCCTCGACGCTCGGCGGCTGGCCCTCGCGCGCGGCATGCCGCTCGGCCCAGGCCCAGGCCTTGCGGCGCAGGAACTGCTTCTCGACCACCGCGAGATCCTGCAGCAACCGCGCGAGCGCGTCCTGGCAGGCATCGGGCATGACGGCGTCGAGCCGGGCACGCGTCGCGCCGAAGACGAACTCCTCCGGCGCGCCCGCCTCTGCCGCCCGCCTGCCGCGCAGGTCCGCCGTCGCCGCCGCGTCGACGGAGCCGTCGTCCTGCAGCACGACGCCGTACTGCTCCGCCGCGTCGCGCGGCGACAGCAGCCCGCGCTCGGCGTCGCGCGCCACGCGCGCGGGGTCGCGCTGCAGCGGGTCGCCGTAGCCGCCGCCGCTCGGCGTCAGCAGGCGCAGCGTCTCGTTGGCCTGCAGCAGCACGGAATCGGTGATCCGGTGCAAGACCTTCTCGTCGGGCCGCCCGTCGTTGACGATGGTGTTGCCGCAGCGGCCGGCCTCGCTGCCCTTCCTGCCCCACGGCTGGGTGTGGCAGCGCTGCATGCCGCGCGCGGTGATCAGGCTGTTGGGCGCGAGCATCCGCAGCTTGATGTCGAGGCCGACGCCGCCGCGCCACTTGCCGGCCGGCGGCGGGGTGTCGGTGCGCAGCTTGTACTGCTCGATCAGCACCGGCATCGCCGTCTCGGCGGCCTCGACGGGAATGTTGCGCAGGAAGCCGGCCGAAAGGTCGGCGCCGTCGAGCCCGTCGCGGCTCGGCCGGGCGCCGCTGCCGCCCCACAGCGGCTGCAGGACGTCGACCTTGAGCTCGTTCGAGCCCGGCTTGTTGACCGCCAGCAGCAGCGCGCCGAGCATGCCCGAACCGGCCGCCGGCAGCACGTCCAGCGTCGCCGCGCCGGCCGATCCGGCATCGGAGGTGAGCCGCGACAGCGCGCCGTAGATCAGCTCCGTCACGCGGATGACGGTGACGAAGCGCGCGCTCACCGCCGCCGGCGCCTCCGGGTTGAGCATCGAGGCCTTGGGCAGGGTCACGCTGATCGGGCGCAGCACGCCGCAGTTGAGCGGAATGCTGGGGTCGATCGACTGGAAGTAGTTGACGATGCCGCCGTTGATGAAGTGGTGGTTCTTGCCGAAGGTCGGGATGTTGAGCGAGGCGCGCACCTGCGGATCGGTCCCGGTGAAGTCGAGATGGATGCCGTCGCCCGCCACCGTCAGGGTGAGGTTGATGCGCGCGAAGCGGCTCGCCGTCTCGCCGCCGTCCTTCACCTCCATGTAGTCGGACAGGGTGTAGGCGCCGTCGGGAATGCGCTCGATGATCGCCCGCGTGCGCTGCTCGCCGTAGTCGAGCAACGCGTCGATGCCGCGCTCGACCGTCTCCAGGCCGTACTTGCCGATCGTGTCGGCCATGCGCTTTTCCGACGTCACCATGGCCGACACCAGAGCCTGGATGTCGCCCGCATTGTGCGCCGGGATGCGGCAGTTCAGCTTGATGATGTCGAGGATTTCCTCGTTGAGCTTGCCGGCCCGGTAGAGCTTCATCGGCGGCAGCCGCAGGCCTTCCTGGTAGATGTCGTGCGCGTCGAGGGTCACGCTGCCCGGCGTCATGCCGCCGACGTCGGTTGAATGGACGAAGGCCCAGCTGAAGCTGACCAGCTTGCCGTCGTGGAAGTACGGCTTGAAGAGGTGGAAATCGGGCAGATGCGTGCACAGCCCGCCGGTCGTGTAGGGGTCGTTGGCGATCACGATGTCGCCGGGCTGGTAGTCGTCGAAGGCGTCGAGCACGTCGCCCATCAGCGCCCCCATCATCAGCGACACGCCGATGTCGCGGGGATAGCCGAAGATCTCGCCCCGGCGGCTCACCAGGCCGACGCCGAAATCCCACGATTCCTTGATGAACGGGGTGAAGGAGGCCTTGTGGACGATGTGCCCCATCTCGCTGGTGATGCCGGAAAACCGGTTGTGCAGGATCTCCAGCAGAACCTTGTCGAAGTCGATCGCCGTCATCACACCGCCTCCCCGATGATGTTTCCATAGCTGTCCACCCGGCACCGGAAGCCGCTCGGGAACAGGACCGTGGTGTCGTACTGCTCGACGATCGCCGGACCGCAAAAGACGTCGCCGCGGCGCAGCGCGCTCCGCGTGTAGACCGCCGCCTCCTGCGAGCGGCCCTCGAGGAACACCGTGCGCCGGGTGCGCGGCTCCGGCTCGCCGTCGCCGTCGCCGCCGCCATCCGCCAGCTCGGCGAGCCGGGGTTTCCTGGTGGTGCCGACCGCGGTGACCCGCAGGTTGACGATCTCGATGGTCGCCGAGGGGTCGAGATGGCCGTAGACGCTGCGGTAGAAGGCCTCGAAGGCCTCCACCACCTGCGCGAAGGCGTCCGGCGCGGCCAGGTCGACATGCGAGACGTCGACCGTCACGTCGAAGGACTGGCCGTGGTAGCGCATGTCGAGGCTGCGCACGGTGCCCTCGCTCTCGACGGCGATCCGCTCGCCCTTGATCCAGCCGCGGGCGCGCTCCTCCAGCGCCTCGATGCCGCGCTCGGCGGCCTGCAGCGTGGCACCGGCGGATTCCGCGTCGAGCGGCCGGTTCAAGGTGGCGATGAAGTCGCTCTTGGCGTCGGCGACCAGCGAGCCGAGCGCGCACAGCGCGCCGGGCGCCACCGGCACGACCACCTTGGTGATGCCGACCTCCTTGGCCAGCAGCGCGCCGTGCGTCGGGCCGGCGCCGCCGTAGCACAGCAGCGCGTATTCCGACAGGTCGACGCCCTTGCGCGCCATCAGCGGCACGAGCTGCGAGTACATGTTGGACGTCGCAACGCGCAGGATCGCCTCCGACGCCGCCTGCACGTCGAGGCCGAGCGCGGCGCCGATCGGCGCGAGCGCCTGGTGCGCCAGCGCCGGATCGAGCTTGAGCTCGCCGTCGAGAAAGGCGTCGGGATCGACGATGCCGGTCGCCACATAGGCGTCCGTGATGGTGGCGTCCTCGCCGCCGCGGCCGTAGCAGGCCGGGCCCGGCTGGCTGCCGGCGCTCTCCGGGCCGACCTTCAGGATGCCGGCCGAGTCGATCCAGGCGATCGACCCGCCGCCCGCACCGATCGAGTTCACGTCGACCGAGGGCAGCACCAGCTCGAAGTCGCCGATCCTGGACTCGTTGGCGTAGAGGATGGATTCGTTGATGACGGCGACTTCGGTGCTGGTGCCGCCCATGTCGAGGCAGATCAGCTTGCGCTCGCCGATGCACGCGCCGACGAACTGCGCGCCGATGACGCCGGCGGCCGGGCCGGAAGACAGGGTCTCGACGGGGATCGAACGGGCGCTGGCGACCGTCATGATGCCACCGTTCGACTTGGTCGACAGCGCGTGCGCCGGCACGCCGAGCTTCTCGATGTCCTCGATCAGGTTGCTGTAGTAATTCGACATGCGCCGCCCGAGAAACGCGTTCGTCACGCTGATCATGCTGCGCTCGTATTCGCGGATCTGCGGCCAGGTGCCCGACGAGGTGCACACGAAGAGGCCGGGGAAGGCCTCCGCGATGGCGTCGCGGGCGGCCGTCTCGTGCGCCGGGTTGGCGTAGGAATGCAGGAAGCTGACGGCGATCGCCTCGACGCCTTCCGCCACCAGCTCGCCCGCCGCCTTGACGACCTCCTCGACGTCGATCGCCTTCTGCACGCGGCCGCCGGCCAGCATCCGCTCGTCGATCTCGCGCACCCGCGAGCGGTCGATCAGCGGCTCCGGCTTCTCGACCAGCAGGTCGTAGACGTTGGGCAGCCGCGAGCGGCCGAGATCGAGCAGATCGCCGAAGCCGCGGGTGACCAGCAGGCCGGTCGCCGCGCCCTTGCGCTCGATGATCGAGTTGAGCCCGATGGTGGTGCCGTGCACGAAGTAGCCGATCTCGGCGGGGTCGAGCCCGTAGCGCGCGATCAGCGCCTCGATGCCGTGGACGACGCTCAGATGCGGTGTCGACGGCGTCGACGGCACCTTGGCGATCTGCACGAACCCCGTCGCCTCGTCGAGCAACGACATGTCCGTGAAGGTTCCGCCGATGTCGGCGCCCAGCCGGTATCGCTTGGCATGGCTAGTCAATGGCTTCACGGATGCCCTCCCTCAAGGTCGCTGTGTTGCGGACCGGCCAGACCGGGTCGGCCGGAATGCCGCTCGATTGCTGTGCGTCGTGCGCGGCGCGGATCGCCTTGTCCTTCAGCGCCTGCGTGTCGATGGCGGTCAGCCGGCCGCCGGCGACGAGCCGCCGGCCGTTGACGAACACGGTGTCGACGCGATGGCCGCCGGAGGCGTAGACGAGGTTGGCCACCGGATTGAGCCCCGGCCGCGGGCACCATTCGAGCCCGTCGGTGCGGACCAGCACCAGGTCGGCCCGCTTGCCGGCTTCCAGCGAGCCGATGGCGTCGTCCCAGCCGAGCGCGGCGGCCGCACCGGCGGTCGCCATCTCGAAGGCCGGCCGCCAGCCCATCACCTCGGCGTCCTGCCGCGCATCCTTGTGGGCGCAGGCGGCGAGATACATGATGCGCACCATGTCGAGGAAACGGCTGATGCTGGCGCCGTCCGTGCCCAGCGTCACCGGCGCCCCGGCCGCCACGAGCTCGGGAAACCGGCCGTGCGCGATGCAGCCGAAGGCGCCGAGCATGCTCGCCGACGGGCAGTGCGCGGCGACCGTTCCGGCCGCGATCACCGTCTCGAGCTCGCGCTGCGACAGCGCGCCCATATGGGCGGCGTAGAGCGCGCCGTCGAGCAGGCCGAGGCGCGCGAAGCGGTCGATCCCGCTTTCGCCGAACGCCGCCTCGATCATCGCCCGCTCGGCGTCGGTAACCGCCAGATGCGTGTGGATCATCGCGCCGTGCCGGTCGGAAAGTCGCTTGATGCCGAGGCACAGCGCGTCGCTGACCGCGGCGTTCCTGAGCCCGAAGGAGATGCGGATGCGATCGTCGGCGTGCCCGTTCCAGTCGCGGAAAAGCGCCTCGGAGCGCGCCGTCAGCTCCTCCGCCGTGCCGCGCACATGCTCGGGCAGCGGCCGCTCGGCGCTCGACACGTCGCTCGCCGGAAAGCAGGTGACCAGCCGCATGCCGATCTCCTCGGCGGCGCGGATCGTCGCTTCGGGATACATGCTGCCCGGATCGACGACGCAGGTCGTGCCGCTGAGCAGCATTTCCGCGAAGCTCGCCAGCGAGCCGACATAGGTCTGCGCCTCGCTGATGCTCGTCTCGAACGGGTAGAGCCGCGTCGCCCAGCGCTTGGCCAGCGCGATGTCGTCGAACAGGCCCTTCGACAGGAAGTGGAGCGGATGGTTGTGGCCGTCGATCAGGCCCGGCACGACCAGCATGCCCGTCGCGTCGATCACCTCGGCGTTCGGGTGGAGGCCGGCGAGTTCGGCCGTCGGGCCCACCGCGGCGATGCGGCTGTCGCGGATCACCAGGGCGCCGTCCTCGATGATCGCCCTGTCGGCGTCCATCGTGACGATCGTGCCGTTTGCCACAAGCCGCGTCGCCATCGTCCCTGGGGTCCCTCCCGTCTCGCGCCGGCTTCTTCTCCGGCCTTGGCCTTTCTGGCTCTCATCGAGGGATAGATTTGGGTCCGGCGGGCGAAAAGCTAAAACATCTGCTGTACTTCCTCAGAAACTCCGTGGTTTGGTCGCGACTGCTCTCGCCGAACCTGAAAAAAGCCTTGCGCGGCGGGATGTTGGCGGGTGTGCCGCCGGCTGCCGTCCGCCCCTTTTGCCGCGGCGATCGGGCCGCCGCACCGGCCGCGCCGCGCGGCCGGGCGGCGCCGGCGGCATCCGCCGTTCGCGCCCGCGCACCGGACACGCTATGCTCGTCAGGGCGACGCAGCCGTGAGACGCCGAGCAGACGCAGGAGCCGGAGCGCGATGCACTTCACCTTCAAGCAGCTTCGCTATTTCGAGGCCACCGCCCGCCTGGGCAGCATCAGCCTGGCGGCCGACGAGCTCGCCGTCTCGCCATCCGCCATCGCCTCCTCCATCGACGGCCTGGAGGCGCGGCTCGGCGTCCACCTGATGATGCGGCGTCCGGCGAAGGGGGTCGAGCTGACGCCGACCGGTCGCGCCTTCGCCGTTCACACGCAGGCCATCCTCGAGGAGCTCGCCGCCTTCGATGCACACATCTCCAGCCTCGGCCAGAGCATCCGCGGCAACCTGCGCATCGGCTACTTCTCCTCCGCCGCGCCCTATTTCATCCCGCGGATCGTCACGAAATGCGCCCGGCTGCATCCCGACCTGGCGCTGACGATGGTGGAATCGCTCAACGAGAAGCTGACGGAGATGCTGCTGTCGGGCGCGCTCGACGTCGTCTTCGGCTTCAGCACCGAGCTCTCGCAGACGCTGAGCTTCGCGCCGCTCTTCGAGGCGCACACGCACGCGGTCGTCGCGGCCGACCACCCCTGCGCGAAACGCGGCAGCGTGCGCCTGAAGGACCTGCTGGGCGAATCCTTCATCCTGCCGACGACGCCCGAAGGCGTCTCCTATTTCCGCAACCTGTTCACCGCGCTCGGCCTCAAGCCCGACATCGTCTACCACTCGCAGAACTACGAGATGATCCTCAACATGGTGGCGGCGCGGCGCGGCGTCTCGCTGTTCAGCGTGTCGCCGAACCAGCCCGAGCTGGACCGCTTCCGGCGCGTGGTGCGCCTGCCGCTCGAGGATCCGCTGCCGAGCCTCAGCTACGGCATCACCTATCGCAAGCTCGCCCGCAACCGGCACGTCATCCGCGAGTTCGTCGATCTCAGCCAGTCGGCCTTCTCGCGCGAGGAGTGGGCGGCCTTCGGCGGACCGCTACCGGAAGCCGCCGCACCGCGCGCGCCGGCCGCGCCGAACCCCGCCCTCTGACGCCCGTCGGCGAAGGAAGCGCGCGGGTTCCGAGCGCCCATGCGAAAAGCCCGGGACCGGCGAGCGAGCGCCGCTCGGCGATGGCGGGAGAGGCGGAGCGGCTTCAGGCGTCCTGCGCGGCCAGCGCGCGGACGAGCGCGGCGACCTGGCCGGCATTGTCGCGCGCCGGCGTGCCGTCGGGCCGCGCGATGTTGTTCTCGAAGCCGATGCGCATGCAGCCGCCGCGCGCGGCGGCAGCGAGCAGGCAGGCCTGCTCGTGGCGGCCGAAGGCGCACACCGCCCATGCCCCCGCCTCCGCCAGACTGCCGGCGGCGGCCAGCATGGCGTCGAGTTCGCCCGGCCGCGCCGGCCTCTGCGAGGCGTAGCTGCCGAGCACGAACAGAAGCTGCAGCGGCTGCGGCAGCGCGCCGTCACCGGCCAGCGCGGCGAGCCGCGCGACGTCGTCCGGGCCGTAGAGGATGTGCTGGACGGCAATTCCCGCCTCCGCCGCCCAGGCGTAGAAGGCGGCCGCTGCGCGATCAGGGCCGGGCTGCGGCCACATCTCGCGCAGCGCCACCGACACGCCCTCCGGCATCACCGCGCGCACCACCGCGCGCTGCTCGTCCGGCGCATGGCGGCCGACCGCCTCGGTGGTGATCTGCACCGGCATGGCCGGCACGGCCTCGGCCATCGCGGCGATCAGCTCGCGGTAGAGGCCGGCGTCGAGCGTGTGCTGGCCGGCCGCATCGCGCACATGGGCGTGCAGCGCCTGCGCCCCGGCCGCGAAGCCGGCGCGCGCCGCCGCCACCGTCTCGGCGATGGTCACCGGCAGGGCCGGATGGTCGGCCTTGCCGCGCCGCGCGCCGTTCGGCGCCAGCATGATGCGCGGCAGCCGCGCCAGCCGGCTCACGCCGCGATCGCCCGGTCGATGGCGCGCTGCAGCCGCGTGACGAGCTGGTCGATCTCGGTTTCGGAGATGATGTAGGGCGGCGCCAGCAGCACGTGGTCGCCGCTGCGCCCGTCGACGGTGCCGCCGGCCGGATAGCAGATCAGCCCCTCGTCCATCGCCGCCGCCTTGACGCGCGCATGCACCTTGCGGTCGGGGTCGAAGGGCTGCCGCGTCGCCCGGTCGGCGACCAGCTCGAGGCCGCGGAAGAGGCCGCGGCCGCGGATGTCGCCGACATGCGGATGCTGGCCGAAGGCGCGGTCGAGCCGGGCGGCGAGCAGGTCGCCGCGCGTGCGCACCTGGGCGAGCAGGTCGCGCCCGGTGATCGCCTCGAGCACCGCCCGGCCGGCCGCCGCGGCGAGCGGATGGCCGTGATAGGTGTGGCCGTGCTGGAAGCTGCCCGAGCCCTCGGCGATCGTCCGGTAGATCGCCCCGGAGCACAGCATCGCGCCGATCGGCATGTAGCCGGCGCCGAGCCCCTTGGCGACGGCCACGATGTCGGGCGCCACGCCCTCCTGCTCGCTGGCGAACAGCGTGCCCGTGCGGCCCATGCCGCACATCACCTCGTCGAGGATCAGAAGCACGCCATGGCGGTCGCAGATCTCGCGGATGCGGCGGAAATAGCCTTCGACGGCGGGCACCGCACCGGCCGTCGCGCCGACCACCGGTTCGGCGATGAAGGCCATCACCGTCTCCGGCCCGAGCCGCTCGATCTCCGCCTCCAGCTCGGCCGCCGCGCGCTGGCCGTAGGCGTGCGCGCTCTCGCCCGCCGCGCGCAGCCGGTATTCGTAGCAGGCCGCGACATGCGAGGTCTCGATCAGCAGCGGCGCATACTTCTCGCGCCGCCAGGCGTTGCCACCGGCCGCCAGCGCGCCGAGCGTGTTGCCGTGGTAGCTCTGGCGCCGCGCGATCAGCCGGTGCCGGCCCGGCTCGCCCTTCTCGACGAAATACTGCCGCGCCAGCTTGATCGCCGCCTCGATCGCCTCCGAGCCGCCGGACACAAGGTAGACCCGCTCGATGCCCTCGGGGGCGCGCGCGACGAGCGCGTCGGCCAGATCCTCCGCCGCCTGCGAGGTGAAGAAGCCGGTATGCGCGAAGGCGACGCGGTCGAGCTGCGCGCGGATCGCCGCGCGCACGCCCTCGTCGGAATGGCCCAGGCAGGAGACCGCCGCGCCGCCCGAGCCGTCGAGATAGGCGCGGCCCCGGGTGTCGTAGAGATAGCAGCCCTCGCCGCGCGCCACGACGGGCAGCGCGGCCGCCGAGCGGCCGAACACGTGGCGCGTCATCGTCACTCCCCCCGCACCACGAAGACCGACTGGCGGGCGTGGCGCACCACGCGGGCCGCGTTGGGCCCGAGCAGGTAGTCGGACAGCTCCGGCGTGTGCGAGGCCATGACGATCGCCTCGACGCCGAGCCTGTCGGCCGCGCTGATGATCTGGTCGTAGACGCGGCCGTGCATGACGTGCGGATGCACCTCCACCTCGTCCGGCACGTTCCTGCCGATCCAGGCCGACAGCTTCTCGCCCACCTCGTGCAGCGCCTTCTTCTCGAAGTCGCGGTCGAAATAGCCGCCGACCACCGACAGGCCGAAGTCGGGCACCACGGTCACCACGTGCAGCACGCCCTGCGGTCCGGCCAGGTGCAGCGCGGCCGGCAGGGCCTTCGACCAGCTCGCCGCGGCCGACAGGTCGATCGGCAACAGGACGGTCTTGAACATCGCCATCGTCTCCTCAGAAGGCGGGTTTGGTCTGGCGCCGGCGCTGCAGCGCGATGACGAGCCCGAGCAGCAGCAGCGCCGGCAGGTAGAAGAGCTGCGCCGGCAGCCGATCGCGCGGCACCTGGACGACGGCGAGCTCCACCGGCGTGTCGGAGTAGAAGTCGAAATCGGCCAGCTTCTCCGCCGCCGTGCTGCCGAACATCGGCTCCTCGAGCCGCACGACGTCGCCCTCGGGCATCAGCAGCAGGCCGGAGTTCTGGATGCGCTCGGCCGCGCTCGCGCCTTCGGCGGTCATCGTCAGCGTCGTCTCGGCCATTTCGCCGGTGTTGAAGTCGGGTCCGCGGATCTGCAGGCGCAGCCGCGTGCCCTCCGGCACCTCGGCGAGCACGCGCTCGAAGGCGGCCGGCGGCACCGCGCGGAACGGGCTCTGCACCATGTCGAGCCAGACGTTCGGCACGAACAGGGTGAAGGCGACGAGCAGCAGCGCCGCGCTCTCGTGGAGCCGCGACGGCGCCAGGAAGTAGCCCTGCGTGGCGGCCGCGAAGAGCAGCATCGCGAAGGTGGCGACGACGAACACGAAGAGCGCCTGCAGCACCCCTGCCATGGTGCCCAGGTCGACGCCGTAGAGGATGAGCGTCGGGTTGAAGATGAACAGGAACGGCAGCGCCACCGTGCGCAGCGAGTAGAAGAAGGCGGTGAAGCCGGTGCGGATCGGATCGCCGCCCGACACCGCCGCGGCGGCGAAGCTGGCCAGGCCGACCGGCGGCGTGACGTCGGCCATGATGCCGAAATAGAAGACGAACAGATGCGCCGCGATCAGCGGCACGATCAGCCCCTCCTGGGCGCCGAGCGAGACCACCACCGAGGCCATCAGCGACGACACCACGATGTAGTTGGCCGTCGTCGGCAGGCCCATGCCGAGGATCAGCGAGAACAGCCCGACCAGCATCAGCATGATGATCAGCACGCCGCCGGAAAGCTGCTCGACCAGGCCGGCGAGCTCGGTGCCGATCGGCGTCTTGGTGACGGTGGCGACGATGATGCCGGCTGCGGCCGTCGCCACGCCGATGCCGATCATGTTGCGCGCGCCGGCGATCAGCCCCTCGCGCAGGTCGCCGAAGCCGGCCCGCGTCTCCGATCCGACCGCCTCGCCCTGGCCGCGCAGCAGCGCCTTGAGCGGCCGCTGGGTGACGATGATGAGCAGCATCAGTGCGGTGGCGTAGAAGGCCGATTTCGCCGGGCTCTGGCGTTCCACCATCAAAAACCAGACGAGGACGACGATCGGCAGCACGAAGTGCAGGCCGGTGGCATAGACCTGGCCGACGGTCGGCAGCCGGATCTCCTTTGCGTTGGGGTCGTCGAGCGCGAGGTCGGGGCGCCTGGCGGCCACTGCGACGAGGCCGACATAGACCGCCAAGAGCACCGCCATCATGATCGGCCCGGTGAGCGCCGGCGCCACCGCGCGCAGCGCCCCCACGGCATAGATCAGCGCCGTGAAGCCGGCGCCGGCGACGGCGAAGCCGACGAAGAAGCGCACGATCATGCCGCCGAAGGACTTCGCCTCGCCGAGCGCCGGCATGTCCTTCTTCAGCGCCTCCAGATGCACGATGTAGATCAGCGCGATGTAGGAGATCACCGCCGGGATGAAGGCGTGCTTGATGACCTCGAGATAGGAGATGCCGATGAACTCGACCATCAGGAAGGCGGCCGCGCCCATCACCGGCGGCATGATCTGGCCGTTGACCGAGGAGGCGACCTCGACCGAGCCGGCCTGCTCGTTGGAAAAGCCGACCCGCTTCATCAGCGGGATGGTGAAGGTGCCGGTCGTCACCACATTGGCGATCGACGAGCCGGAGATCAGGCCGGTCATCGCCGAGCCGACGACGGCGGCCTTGGCCGGCCCGCCGCGCAGATGGCCGAGCCCGGCGAAGGCGAGCTGGATGAAGTAGTTGCCGGCGCCCGCCTTGTCGAGCAGCGAGCCGAACAGCACGAACAGGAAGACGAAGGCCGTCGACACGCCGAGCGGAATGCCGAACACGCCGGCGGTGTCGAGCCACTGCGCGTTGATCAGCGCGCTGAACGACAGCCCCTCGTGCTCGATCAGGTCGGGGATCAGCCAGCCGGTGCCCATATAGGCGTAGAGCAGGAACACCAGGCCGACGACGGTGAGCGCCGGGCCGAGCGCGCGCCGGCTCGCCTCGAGCAGGATGGCCAGGCCGACGGTGCCGATGACGACCTGCGTCGGCGTCGGCAGACCGGAGCGCGCGGTCAGCGCCAGATGCTCGGAGTAGAGGAACACGTAGAAGGCGCAGAAGCCGCCGACGGCGGCCAGCGCCCAGTCGACGAGCGGGACGTGCCGGCGCGGCGACGCCTTGAACGCCGGATAGGCCAGGAAGGCCAGCACGATCGCGAAGGTCAGGTGGATCGGCCGCGTCTGCGAGGAGTTGAGCACCGGCAGGTACTGCGCGAACCAGAGCTGCGGCTGGGCGATCCAGAGCTGGAACAGCGACCAGGCGAGCGCCAGGCCGGAGATCAGCAGCGCCACGCTGCGGCTGGTCGGCGACCGTGCGCCGCTGTCGGTGCTGACGACGAGGTCCTGGAGCTGCTCGTCGGTGAACTGGCGGCCGGCGGCCCGTTCGCTTTGCTCGTTCATTGCGCTCGCCCTCCCACCGGCGCCGCTCGACCAGGGTCCCGGACGCCGGCGGCGCCCGGGACCACGCTGTGGCTCGCGGAAACGCGGCCGATCACTCGATCAGGCCGGCCTCGCGGAAGTAGCGCTCGGCGCCGGCGTGCAGCGGCGCCGACAGGCCGTCATTGGCCATCTCCTCGGGGTCGAGATTGGCGAAGGCCGGGTGCAGGCTGCGGAACTGGTCCATGTTCTCGAACACCGCCTTGACCACCTCGTAGACGACATCCTCGGGAACCTCCGACGAGGTCACGAAGGTGGCGCCGACGCCGAAGGTCGTCGTGTCCTCGGCGTTGCCGCGATACATGCCGCCGGGGATGGTGGCGACGCGGTAGAACGGGTTCTCCTCGACCAGCCGGTCGACGGCCTCGTTCGACACCTCAACGAGCACGCTGTCACAGGCCGTCGTCGCCTCCTGGATGGAGCCCGACGGGTGGCCGACGGTGTAGACCATGGCGTCGATGTTGTTGTCGCACAGCGCCTGGCTCTGCTCGGCCGCCTGCAGCTCGGAGGCGACGGCGAAGTCGTCCATCGTCCAGCCCATCTCGTCCATCAGCACTTCCATCGTGCCGCGCTGACCGGAGCCCGGGTTGCCGACATTGACGCGCTTGCCCTTCAGGTCCTCGAACGTCTCGATCCCGGCATCGGCTCTGGCCACCACGGTGAAGGGCTCGGGATGCACCGAGAACACCGCGCGCAGCTCCTCGAACGCCCCCTGCTCCTCGAAGCGGGAGGTGCCGTTGTAGGCGTGGTACTGCCAGTCCGACTGGGCGACGCCGAATTCGAGTTCGCCGCTGCGGATGGCGTTGATGTTGAACACCGAGCCGCCGGTCGATTCCACGCCGCAGCGGATGCCGTGATCGGCGCGGCCGCGGTTGACCAGCCGGCAGATGGCGCCGCCGGTCGGATAGTACACGCCGGTGACGCCGCCGGTGCCGATGGTGACGAAGGTCTGCTCCTGGGCGATGCCCGGTGCGGCGAACATCGCCGTGGCCGCCGCCACGACTGCGCCGATGATGGTCTTGGACATGTGTCGAATCTCCCTAGTTTGGCCGCGTTGGGGTCCGCGGCGGTTGCATGATGAGACGGATCGTTCAAAATGGTCAAGGAAAGAACACAAACGTGTCCCCGATGACGCTCGAATCCGTAACAGATGGCGGCCCGACCCTCGACGACCTACGGCGGCGGCTTTCCGCGCTCAGCCGCGACGCCGCGCCGGAGGTGGCGCGGCTGGCCGACTGGATGCTCGAGCAGCCGCAGGAGGCGGCGTTCCACTCGGTGCGCGGGCTCGCCGAGCGCGCCGGCGTCAATGCCAACACGGTGGTGCGGCTGTCGCAGGCGCTCGGCTTCGAGGGCTTCGAGGCCTGCCGCGGCGCCTTCCAGGAGGCGCTGCGCCAGCGCTCCGACCTGTACAGCAGCCGCGCCGCGCGGCTGCGCGGCAGCGAGCGCGACGCCATCTTCCGCGCCGTGCGCGCGGCCTCGCACCAGGCGATCGACGCCCTGTTCGAGGCCGACACGCTGGCCGCCATCGAGCGCGCCGCCGACATGCTGTTGCAGGCCCGCCAGGTGCACTGCGTCGGCGTGCGAAGCTGCCAGGCGCTCGCCCACTATCTCGCCTATACCGGCGGCATGGCGTTTCCCAACTTCGCCGCGCGCATGACCGGCCCCGGCGACATCCACGACCTGATCTCCGAGACCGGGACGGCGGACGTCGTCGTCGCCATCACCTTCTCGCTCTATTCGGTCGAGACGGTGCGCGCCTTCGAGCTGGCCAAGCGGCAGGGCGCCCGCACCATCGCCATCACCGACGGCTTCCGCTCGCCGATCGCCGCCGGCGCCGACCTCGTGCTGACGCCGCCGATGTTCGGGCCGCAGGCCCTGCCCAGCCTGATCGCCGCCTTCGCCATGGCCGAGGTGCTGATCGCGGCGATGGTGGCGCGCTCCGACCGGGCGCTGGAGCGCATCGCCGGCTTCGAGACGCGGCTTCTGGACAGCGGCGCCTATGTGCGCTGAGGGCTGGCCCCGGCCCGTCAGCCGGGCTGCCGGGCGGCGAGCGCGGGATGCGCCTCGCAGCGCTGACGCAGCGCCTCGAGGCGGGCGTGCCGCACCGCGTCGAACGCCGTTCCGTTGGCCGCCATGAAGGTCAGCGCGGTGGCGAGCGCCAGATCGACATAGCTCAGGCTGCCCCCCAGCGCGAAGGGCTCGCCGACGCGCGTCTCCAGCGCGTCGAGCGCGCTCGCCGCCTGCCCCTCGCACAGCACGATCCACTCCTGGTGCACGCGCTCGGCCGGCCGGCGGGTCTTCTCGTAGTAGGCGGCGACGAATTTCTCCAGCGCGCCGTTGGCGACGAACAGCAGCTGCAGGGCCTCCGCATAGGCCGGCCCGCGGCGCGGCAGCAGCGCCTCGTCGGGGTCGTGCCGGTCGAGCAGCGTCAGGGCGATCGCGGTGCTGTCGACCAGCACCGTGTCGTCGACCAGCAGCGCGGGGACCCGGCCGACCGGATTGACGGCGCGCAGCGCCTCCTGCTCCGCCACCGCGGCCAGCGGGCGCAGCCGGAAGGGCAGCCCGAGCAGGTCGAGAAGCACCGCGGTGCGGCGCACATAGGGCGACATCATGCGGCCGACCAGAACCATCGGCTCGCCCTCGGCAGCGGCCCGCCCGCCTTCCGCCTGCACCTGCAAGCCCTCTTGCGCCATCGCCCGTCCTCCGCTTCCACTTGCAACCTCGGCGCGAGGGGTTGACCTCGCAATCGCCGTTTCGTATCGTATTTCGATACGATCGAATTGAATCAGACGATAGTTTCCGCCCGCCCGGCATGTCAACCGACATGGCCACATCGCAACGGAGTGAGCCGATGCCGAAGGCAGACAGCACAGGCGCCGCCGCGCGCGTTGCCGCCGTCGACCCGCGCCTGACGCTGCAGTCGGTGGTGCGCACCTTTCAGGTGCTCGAGGCCGTCGGCCGCGCCGGCCGGCCGCGCTCGCTCGGCGAGATCGCATCGATGGTGTCGATGGACAAGAGCGCGGTGCAGCGCGCCGTCGCGACGCTGCAGGGCCTCGGCTATCTCGAGCGGGCGGAAAACGGCAACGGCTTCGTGCCGGGCCGCCGCATCCTCGACAGGACGTACGACTACCTGCGCATGACGCCGATCATCGAGCGGGCGACGCCGGTGCTCATCGAGTTGCGCAAGACGGCGCGCGAGCGGGTCGACCTCAGCCTGCTCGACGACGTCTCGATCGTCTATGCGATCCGCCTGCAGAGCAAGCGCGAGAACTTCCCCGCCACTTTGATCGGCCGGCGCTTGCCCGTCTTCTTCACCTCCGGCGGGCGCGCCATGCTGGCGCTGATGGACGACGCCAAGGTCGACGACATCCTCGACCGCTCGGAGCTGAGGCCGATCACCCAGAAGACGATCTTCGACCTGCCCGGCATCCGCGGCAAGATCGCCGAGGCGCGCCGCGACGGCTATGCGCTGGCGGTCGAGGAAAGCCTGATCGGCGAGGTCGTGCTCGCCGCGGCGGTCACCGACGCCGACGGCGCACCGATCGCCGCCGTGCACATCGCCGCCTCGCTCAGCGAATGGACGGTGGCCGACTTCCGCGCCCGCTTCGGCCCGCTCGCGCTGGAAGCCGCCAAGGCGCTGAGCCGGTAGCCCGCCGCCGCGCGCCGGCGGCAGGTCAGTGGAACGCGCGGCCGCCGTCCACGGTGAGCGTGGTTCCGGTCACGAACCCCGAATCCGCCGCCGACAGGTAGAGCACGGCGCGGGCGATGTCGTCGGCCGCGCCGACCCGGCGCATCGCGTTGCGCCCGACGATGGCCCGGTAGGCGGCGTCGGGGTCGGGCGCCTTCTCGTAGGAGGCGCGCAGCATCGGCGTGTCGATGACGCCGGGGCACACCGCGTTGCAGCGGACGGCGCGCGGCGCCAGCTCCAGCGCCAGCGCCTTGGTCAGCATCACCAGCCCCGCCTTCGACGCGCAGTAGGCGGCGCGCCGGTCGAGCGGCGCCAGGGCGGCCGCCGAGGCGACGTTGACGATCGTCGCCGGGCCCGCGAGATGCGGCAGCGCCGCGCGGCACACGAGCATCGGGCCGGTCAGGTTGACCGCCATCACGCGCTCCCAGTCGCGCGGCTGCATGCTTTCGAAGTCGCACACGAGGTCGACGCCGGCCGCGTTGACGATGCCGTCGAGCGCGCCGAGATGGTCGGCCGCCGTCGCCACCGCGTCCTCGACCTGGTCCGCCCGCGCCACGTCGCAGGCGACCGCGAGGGCATCGCCCGACCCGTCGGCGCGGCGCTCGCCGTCGTCTTCGGGCCGGCGGAGGTCGAGCAGCGCCAGGCGGGCACCTTCGCCGGCGAACAGCCGCGCGACGGCAAGCCCGATGCCCGAGGCGGCGCCCGTGACGAGAATCCTGCGCCCGGCGAGCCTCATGCCGCGCCCGCCCGGCAGAGCACGGCGACCAGGTCCGCGCCGCGTGCGGCACGCCCGGCCTCCACCTGCCCGATCAGCTCGATGAGCTTGCGGTTGCACGGCACCGCGACGCCGTGCCGGTCGGCCGTCGCGAACACCGGCGCGAGCTGCGCCGCCGCATCGCTGCGCCGCCGGAACACCGCCAGATCCTGCCAGGTGCTGCTGTGCTGCTTCGCCGAGGCGCCGTTGAAGGCCGCCATGGCGGCGATCGAACGGTCGATGCCCTCGCGGTCGCCGGCGGCGAAGGGCGCCGGATCGAAGCCGTTGAAGCCGACCGGCCGCACGCCGTCGGCCGCGGCCACCGCCAGGATCTCGCCGATCAGCGCGACATGCAGGGCGCGCAGCTCGGCATCGGCGATGAAGGCCGCCAGCGGCGTGTCGCAGAGCGCGGACGCCTTGAGCAGCGCGCTGTAGGCGAGCTTGCCCCACAGATAGCCCCAGATGTTGTCGGTGACGCGCGCCTCGGGCTCGAAGTGCCGCATCAGCGCCGCCAGGCGCCCGGTGCGCGGCCGCGCCGCGCCGTCGAGCTCGCCGACGACCACGGCGCCGCGATTGCCGTAGAGCAGCGCCCCCGGCGCCGTGACGTCGGCACCGAAGTTGATGAAGGCGCCGACCACGGCCTCGCGGCCGAGCACGCGCGACAGCGTCAGCTCGCACAGCCCGTTCTGCAGCGAGACCACGGCGCCGCCGGCGGCCAGATGCGGCCCGATCGCCGTCGCCGCCGGCTCGGTGTGATGCGCCTTGACGGCCAGCAGCACGGTGGCGAAACGGCCGGCGAGCTGCTGCGGCCGCACCGCGTCCACGCGGACGGTGAAATCGCCCTCCGGCCCGCGAACCGACAGGCCGGCCTCGTTGATCGCCGCGACATGCGCGGCATCGCGATCGACCAGCGTGACGGGATGGCCGGCGCGCGCGAGATAGGCGGCCACGGTGCCGCCGACCGCGCCGCCGCCCCAAACCAGGACCGTGTCGTCGCCGCTCATGGGTTCGGCACCCTTTCGGCGATGAAGGGATTGATCCGGCCGTCGGCGGGATCGTACGGCACGGCCGCGCGCCAGTGCGCGGCGACCTGCTGCGCCGATGCGTACCACACGCCCTCGAAGGTGCGCGTGAAGGCGATGAAGTCGCGCAGCATCGCCAGCCGCGACGGCCGGCCGATGCCCTGCGGATGCATCACCAGGTTGAACAGCGCCCCCTGCTCGTGGATGGCGCGGAACTCGGCCTGCCAGATCGACAGGATGTGCTCGTTGGTGAGGATCGGCTTGGGCGTCTTGAGCGAGAAGAAGAGGTAGGGCGCGTCGTCCAGGCTCCAGTGCCAGGGCAGTTCGACGGGACCCTGCGCGCCGTCCGGCATGACGTGGTGATAGGGCTCGATGCTGTCCATCAGCGAGCTGTCGTAGAGGAAGCCGTTCTCGACGAGCAGGCGGATGAGATTGGGGCTGACCTCGCCGGCCGGCGAGCGATAGCCCGACGGCTTAACGCCGAGCCGCGACTTGAGCGCGGCCAGGCCGCGCTCCATCTCCTCGACCTCCTCGTCCGGCCGGTCGGGATCGACCCAGCGATGCAGATAGCCGTGATGGCCGATCTCGTGGCCGGCGGCGAGGATGGCCTCGACGCGTTCGGTGCGCTCTTCGGCAACCCAGCCGGGCACGAAGAACGTCGCCGGCAGCCCCTCGTGGCGCAGCAGGTCGAGGATCCTGGGGACGCCGACGCGGGCGCCGTAGGTGCCCTGCGACAGGGTGCCCGGCCGCCTGGCATTGGCCGGGTCGCGCGCCAGCCAGTTGGTCTCCGCGTCGAAATCGAATGTCAGCGTCACCGCGCAGCGCGCGCCGTCCGGCCATTGCACCATGGACCCCTCCCCTTTTCGCCGCCGCCGCGACCGTGCGCCCGCCACCTGCTCGGACGGCGGGCGCGCAACCCCGCCGCGGCTATCGCACCGCGGCGCAGCCTATGCGATGCGGCACCGCGGACCCTAGCCCCAGCTCATGCCGTCGAACGGCGCCAGCGCACCCCACACGCTCAGCGGCGGGTTGACGCGGCCCGCGCGGTAGATCGTGTAGAGCGGCTCCTCGTTGGTCCAGGCGAACGGCAGCTCGTCGGTAACGATCTTCTGGAACTGCGCATAGAGCGTCTTGCGCTTCTCGACGTCGGTTTCCACCGCCGCCTGGGCGAGCAGCTCGTCGACCCGCTCGTTGCAGTAGCCTTCCGTGTTCGACCAGATGACGCCCTTGCGCTGGTTGTCGCAGACATAGGCCCGGTTCACCCCGATCACCGGATCGGGATAGTTCCAGATGCCGTTCATGGCGAGCTGGTGCTCCCAGTTGCCGATCCGGTTCGCGTAGCTGGCGAAGTCCGGGTTGGGGCGCAGCTCGACGTCGATGCCGATCTTCCTCAACTGCGGCTTGAGGTACTGGGCGATCGGCTCCTGGCTGTTGATGTTGGCGTCCGGCAGCCATTCGAGCGTCAGGGCGAAGCGCATGCCGTCGGCACCGGCCGGATGGCCGGCCTCGTCGAGCAGCGCCCGCGCCTTGTCCAGGTCGACGTCGTAGGTCGCCAGGTCGGTGGTGGCGAAGGGGTTCGACGCCGTCAGCGGCCCGTCGAGCCGCCGGCTCTCGCCGCGCAGCAGGCGCTCGGCGATGAAGTCGCGGTCGATGGCATAGGAGATCGCCTTGCGCACCCGCACGTCGTCGAGCGGCTTCACGCGGTGGTTGAACTCCAGATAGTTGGTGGCGCCGAGCGCCTCGTAACCGTCGGTGGTGACGACGAGATCCGCGTTCTCCTTCAGCCGCTCGACGTCCTTCACCCGCACCAGGGCGAACGGCAGGTAGTCGACGTCGCCCCGCTCCAGGCCGAGGACGTTGACCACGGGATCCTTGTTGACGTTGAACAGCAGCCGGTCGAGATAGGGCCGCCCTTCGCGGAAGAAGCCCTCGTGCCGGTCGAGGATCAGGAACTCGCCCGGCCGGTAGTCGGTGAAGCGGAAGGGGCCGGAGCCGACCGGCCGCAGATTGGCCTCGTTCTCGCGGATGTTGCCGGCGCCGTAGACGTGCTCGGGCAGCACCGGCATCAGCAGCGGCGACAGCGCGCTCATCAGCGCGGGATGCGGCGTGGCGAGCACGATGCGCACGGTCTTGTCGTCGACCGCCTGCACCTCGCTGACGGCGTCGAACATGGTCGGCCCGAACGGGTGGTTCTGCTTGACCACCTGCAGCGAGAAGGCAACGTCGCGCGCCGTCACCGGCTTGCCGTCGTGGAACTCGGCGTCGCGGTTGAGATGGAAGGTGTGGCTCAAGCCATCGTCGCTCGCCTCCCACGAATCGGCCAGGTAGGGCTGCGGGTTGAACGCGTCGTCGAGCTGGATGAGGCCGGCGAAGATCTGCGTGCCCGGCACGCCGGTGGCGTTGCCCGACTGGATGGCCGGATTGAGGTGGCGGAAGGTCGGCTGGCCGATCACCAGCTCGCCGCCACGCGACTGCGCGCGCGCGGAACGCTGCGGCCCGAGCGCCAGCGCGGCCCCGGCGGCCGCGGCTCCCTGCATCAGGCGGCGCCGTGTCAGCGCCAGGCCGAATTGCTTGGTCATGGTCGAATCTCCTCTCGGTTCTTGCTCTTGGTCTGCCCCTCGGGGTCCCCGTCGAGCGGGAAGATCGGTCTTTCCAGCCGCTCGAACGGAAACAGGCTGTAGTCGGAGCTGCACACGCCGGGCCCCGCCACCAGCACGATGTGCCGGGCGATCGGCTCGAATCCGGCGCGGAAGTGCTGCCGCGACTTGATCAGCACGTAGCGCTTGCGGGTCGGGTCGATGCCGGCATGCGTGAAGCTGCCGATGTCGAAGGGCTCCAGCCGGCGTTCGCTGACGACGAGTTGCATCGCGCCGGTATCGAGCACCGCGCAGCGGCCGAGATCGACCATGATGCCGGTCATCATCGGACCCGAGATGCGGAACCGGCCGTTGGTGATGGTGGTGACCACGCCCTCCAGGTGCAGCGGCCGCGGCACGAGGTTCAGCGCCGGCATCGCGGTCTTGCCGCCGACCGGCAGCGAAACCCGGTTGCCGACGCCCGCCTCGATCATCGCGGCGACCGCCTCGGGATCGCAGATCGGGCCCGCGGCCACGTCCTCCAGCCCCTGGCGCAGAACCTCCTCGATGACCGCCATCACGTCCTGGCAGCCGCCGGCACCAGTGTTGTCGCCGTGGTCGACGAGAATGACGGGGCCGTCGTCCAACTCGCGGGCCCGCGCGATCGAGCGCTCCATCGGCTCGAGCGGAAAGACGAAATCGCGCCGGCGTGTCCACGCCTCGTCGAGCAGCGCGTCGCACAGCGCCTGCCCGCCTTCGGCCTTGCGGTCGGCGACGACCACCGCCGACAGGCGCGTGTGCGGCGTGTCGGCCAGCGGAAACGAGCCGAACACCGAGGCGTTGAGCACCGCGCCCTCGGCCTCCGCCCGTATCGCGCGGTCCATGATGTCCTTCATCGGCTGCTCGGCCGGCGTCTGGCGCAGCATGTGCGGCAGCATCGGCCGCGCGCCCCAGACCATCACCGGATCGACCTCGCCCTTCAGCGCCCGCAGCAGCGTCGCGCCGGCGCGCGCGCCGGTCTCGTACATGTCGACATGCGGATAGGTGCGGTAACCGGTGATGACGGTGCTGTTGTCGACCATCGCCGGCGACAGGTTGGTGTGGAAGTCGAGCGCGACGGCGACCGGAACGTCGGGGCAGACGGCGCGTACGCGCCGCAGCAGCTCGCCCTCCGCATCGTCGTGGCTTTCGGTGACCATGGCGCCGTGCATGTCGAGCAGCACCGCGTCGCAGCCGCCGCGCAACGCATCCAGAATGCTCTCGCTGATCGCCTCGAAGGCCGCATCCGTGACGACGCCGCTCGGCGACGCGTTGGCGGCGATCGGCACCGCGAGCTCGGCGCCGGCCTCTTCGGCCAGGTCGATGAAGGCGGCGAGCGGGTAGTTCGTGCCGCGATAGCCGGCGATCGCGTCCGCGCCGTAGAGCGGGCCGTTGTTCCAGGAGCCGCGGAAGAACGCCGAAAGCGGTGTGGCGATCGGCGAGAAGGTGTTGGTCTCGTGTCGCATCAAGGCGGCGACGAAGCGCATGGCGGTTCCCTCTTGTGTCGCGCCGCGGCGCGGACCGCCGGCGGGGCGAGAGGTCCGCGGCGGCAGATTTTCGGGTTGAGTCGAAAATCGTATTGATATACGATACGAACACATTGTATAACGCATCGTATCTGCTATAAGCGCGCAATGTCAACGCTGGACGACGCCGAGATGCCCGACCTCATCACGCCGCCTGCCGGCGGCCGCCATACCGCGTGCGCCGCGCATCGCGCGCCGCCTGCCTGCCACGGGCGGCCCCGCGCATGACCGTCTCCTTCTTTCTGCAGCGCCTGCTCTACGGCGCGCTGCTCATGCTCGGCGTGGTGGTGCTGAACTTCCTGCTGATCCGCCTGGCGCCGGGCGACCCCGCGATGGTGATCGCCGGCGAGATGGGCGGCGTCACCGAGGAGGTTCTCGAGGCGATCCGCCGGGAATACGGCCTCGACAAGCCGCTTCTCGCCCAGCTCTGGATCTATCTCGGCAACATCGTGCGGGGCGATTTCGGCCAGAGCTTCTTCTTCAATCAGCCGGTGACGGAGCTGATCGCGCTGCGCATCGGCCCGACGATCCTGCTCGTCGTCAGCGCACAGCTCATGGCGATCGCGGTGGGCGTCATTCTCGGCGTTCTCGCCGCCTGGCGGCCGAACGGGCTCCTGTCCGGCTTCGTCTCGGTCTTCGCCACGGTGGGCTATGCGGTGCCGGTGTTCTGGACCGGCATCATGCTGATCATCCTGTTCGCCTCGGTGCTGCCGGTGTTCCCCGTCGAGGGCATGCAGTCGGTGCGCCTGCGCGACGCCGGCTTCTGGCTGCGCGCCGCCGACGTCGCCCACCACCTGGTGCTGCCGGCCTTCACCCTGGCGATCATCTATCTGGCGCAGTACGCGCGGCTCGCCCGCGCCTCGATGCTGGAGGTGCTCGGCGCCGACTACATCCGCACCGCGCGCGCCAAGGGCGCCTCGGAGCGCTCGGTGCTGTTCCACCACGCGCTGCGCAACGCGGCGCTGCCCATCCTCACCGTCGCCGGGCTGCAGTTCGGCAACCTGATCTCCGGCGCGCTCCTGGTCGAGACGGTGTTCAACTGGCCGGGCATGGGCCG
>NZ_JAOAOP010000054.1 GCF_030398335.1 Aquibium sp. A9E412 | reverse complement strand
TCCCGTCCGCGCTGCCCCTCATCCGCCCCTTCGGGGCACCTTCTCCCCGCCTGCGGGGAGAAGGGGTGCGGCCGGACCGTGCGAAGGGAAAAGGGCGGGCGGGTCAGCCGATCGACTGGCCGGTCTTGGCCCAGTCGGCGAGGAAGGCGTCGAGGCCCTTGTCGGTCAGCGGGTGCTTGAACAGGGCGCGCAGCACCGCCGGCGGCACCGTCGCCACGTCGGCGCCGATCAGCGCGGCCTGCTTGACGTGACCGACGGTGCGCAGCGAGGCGGCGAGGATCTCGGTGGCGAAGCCGTAATTGTCGTAGATGGTGCGGATCTCGGAGATCAGCTCCATGCCCTCGAGGCCGATGTCGTCGAGCCGGCCGACGAAGGGCGAGATGAAGGTGGCGCCCGCCTTGGCGGCGAGCAGCGCCTGGTTGGCCGAGAAGCACAGCGTGACGTTGACCGCCCGGCCGCCGTCGGTGAGCGCGCGACAGGCCTTCAGCCCGTCGAAGGTGAGCGGCACCTTGATGCAGATGTTGTCGGCGATCTCCGACAGAACCGCCGCCTCGCGCATCATGCCGTCATAGTCCGTCGCGGTCACCTCGGCCGACACCGGGCCGTCGACCAGGCCGCAGATCTCGGCGGTGACCTCCTTGATGTCGCGCCCCGCCTTCATGATCAGCGAGGGATTGGTGGTGACGCCGTCGACCAGGCCGGTGGCGCCGAGCTCCCGGATCTCGTTGACGTCTGCGGTGTCGACGAAGAACTTCATCGCAGTCTCCATGGGTGGGTGCGGCTGCCGCGCAAGCGCAAATCGGCCTTTGCCATAACGGAAGAAGTGGGCAAGGTCACGTCCCGATGAGACAAGATTCGCCCATGCCGGGCGCCGTGCCGGTGGTCGTGCCGATGCCCGCCGAACGGCCCTACAGCTATCGCGTGCCGGACGGCATGCGCGTGGTGCCGGGCGCCGTCGTGCGGGTGCCGCTCGGCCCGCGCGAGGTGGCGGGCATCGTGTGGGACGGGCCCGCCGAGGCGCTGGCGCCGGAGCGGCTGCGGCCGATCTCGGCGGTGTTCGACTGCCCGCCGGTCGACGCGCCGATGCGCCGCTTCATCGACTGGGTGGCCGACTACACGCTGTCGCCGCCGGGCATGGTGGCGCGCATGGTGCTGCGCGCGCCGGGCGCCTTCGAGCCCGAGCCGCCGGCCGAGGGCATCGTGGCGACCGGGGCGCGGCCGCAGCGCATGACGGCGGCGCGCGAGCGCGTGCTGGCGCTCGCCGGCGACGGGCTCGCCTGGACGCGCTCGGGCCTGGCGCACGCGGCCGGCGTGTCGCTCGGCGTCGTCGACGGGCTGCGCACGCAGGGCGTCTTCGAGACGGTGAGGCTGCCGCCGCGGCCGGTGGTGGCGCCGCCCGATCCGGCGCACGCGCCGGCCTCGCTCAACGCCGAGCAGCGCGCGGCGGCCGATGCGGTCAGTGCACGCGTCGCCGAGGACGCCTTCTCGGTGACGCTGATCGACGGCGTCACCGGCTCGGGCAAGACCGAGGTCTATTTCGAGGCGATCGCCGCTGCGCTGGCCGCCGGCCGCCAGGTGCTGATCCTGGTGCCGGAGATCGCGCTCACCCAGGTGTTCCTGGAGCGCTTCGAGGCGCGCTTCGGCGCCCGTCCGGCCGAGTGGCACTCCGACCTGCCGCCGCGCACGCGCGAGCGCGTCTGGCGCCAGCTCGCCGAGGGCACGGTGCGGGTCGTCGCCGGGGCGCGTTCGGCGCTGTTCCTGCCGTTCGCGGCACTCGGCCTGATCGTCGTCGACGAGGAGCACGACCCGGCCTACAAGCAGGAGGACCGCGTCTTCTACAACGCCCGCGACATGGCGGTGGTGCGCGGCCGGATCGGCGGCTTTCCCGTGCTGCTCGCCTCGGCGACGCCGTCGATCGAAAGCCGCGTCAACGCCGAGCGCGGCCGCTACCGCCGCGTCGTGCTGCCGGCGCGCTTCGCCGCCGCGACGCTGCCGGAGATCGCCGCCGTCGACCTGCGCAAGGCGCCGCCGGCGCGCGGCGGCTTCCTGTCGCCGGTGCTGCTCGAGGCGGTGGGCGAGACGCTGCAGCGCGGCGAGCAGGCGCTGCTGTTCCTCAACCGGCGCGGCTATGCGCCGCTCACGCTGTGCCGGGTGTGCGGCCACCGCTTCCAGTGCCCCAACTGCGCGAGCTGGCTGGTCGAGCACCGCTTTCGCGGCCAGCTCGTCTGCCACCATTGCGGCCATGCCGAGGCGCGCCCGGAAGCCTGCCCGGAATGCGGCACGCTCGATCATCTGGTCGCCTGCGGCCCCGGCATCGAGCGCATCGCCGAGGAGGTCGACCGGCACTTCCCCGACGCGCGCACCATCGTGCTGTCGTCCGACATGCTGGGCGGCGTGCGCCGGCTGCGCCTCGAGCTGGAGGCGATCGCCAAGGGCGAGGTGGACATCGTCATCGGCACGCAACTCGTCGCCAAGGGGCACAACTTCCCGGCGATGACGCTGGTCGGCGTCGTCGATGCCGATCTCGGGCTGGCCAATGGCGACCTGCGCGCGGCCGAGCGCACCTTCCAGCTCCTCAGCCAGGTGACCGGCCGGGCCGGCCGCTCGGGCCATGCCAGCCGCGGCCTGTTGCAGACCTACCAGCCCGAGCATCCGGTGATGCGGGCGCTGGTCTCCGGCGACGCCGAGCGCTTCTATGCGCAGGAGATCGCCGAGCGCGAACGCAGCGCCATGCCGCCCTTCGGTCGGCTCGCCGCCATCATCGTGTCGGCCAACGCGCGCGCCGAGGCCGAGGCGCAGGCGCGCGCCCTGCGCCGCGCGGCGCCGGCGGCCGACGCCATCGCCGTGCTCGGCCCGGCCGAGGCGCCGCTGGCGCTGATCGCCGGGCGCCACCGCTTCCGCCTGCTGGTGCATGCCAGCCGGCGCGCCGACATCCAGGCCTTCCTGCGCGCCATGCTGGCGGCGGCGCCGAAACCACGCGGCTCGGTGCGCGTTCATGTCGATATCGACCCGCAGGGCTTCCTGTGACAGATTGAGGCGGGATGGCGAGAGAAGGGGACAAGGGCATGCGCGGCAGGCTGGCGGGCGCGATCGCCCTGGCGGTTCTTCTGGGCGGCGGCGCACGGGCGTCGGCCGAGGCGCACCCGGTGATCGGCGAGATCGTCTGGTACCAGACCGGCGCCTACTGCACCTTCCAGCGGGCCGAGCAGGCGTTCACCTACGACGACCCGGAGACCTGGCGCTTCCTGTTCATCACCGAGCTGGTGCAGGAGGGCGGCATCACCGTCGAGCGCGGCTACATGCGCCTCGACGGCGTGCTGCGCGAGATGGAGTTCCTCGGCCGCGACAGCACCGACTATGGCGAGATCCGCCGCTACCGCACCTTCGGTCCGCTGCCGGTGACGGTGACCATCGACATGACGAGCGGCGAGAGCGGCCCGGAAGACACGCCCTATTTCGGCAAGATCGTCGCCGAGCGTGCCGGCCTCGAGACGGAGGTGGCCTTCAAGGGCGATTGCGGTGTATGAGCGCCCGCGCGATGCGCGGCCGCGGGGCGCCGCGCGGCGAGGAGGACGCGAGCGCCCATGCAGTTCACCTTTCCATGGCCGTACAGCCCGGGCGAGTGGTTCGCCTTCTGCGCCGCGGCGCTGACGGTCGCGATCGGCCTGGCGCTGGTCGGCCTGGCGCTCGCCGCCGCGCGCCGGGCGGGGCCGGGCATGGCGGCCGCGCTGCCGGGCGGCCTCCTGGCCGGTCTCGGCGTGGTGCCGGTCCTGTTCGCCCAGCCGCTGCTCTATCTGGCGCTCGCCGCGGCGTGGCTTGCCGCCGCGCTGGCCGAGGCGGCCACCGCGCTGGCTGCCGGCGGCGGCACCGGCGGGCGCTGGCTGCGGGTTCTGGCGGCGCTCGTTCTGGGTCTCGTGCCGGGCGCCTACGCGGTCGGCCTGCTGGGCTGACGAGGGCCGCCGCGGCGGCGCGCCGGATGCGACAAAACCGCGCCATGACGCCGGCCCGCCGCCGTGTTGCGAGTCCGTGACGCCTGTGCTAGACGGCTTTCGACTTTCGGCCGGGGGATGCGGCCCGTATCTCCTTGAAACGAATTTAATTCAACCAGGTCAGAGATTTAGCAAGAGTCTCGTGCTCCCGCTACGATCTCGCGGCCCGCAGCAAGCGAGAGCGAACCGTCCGTGGCACAGACTGGCACGATGATTTCGGGGGTGGCTGCCCGCTATGCGAGCTCGCTGTTCGAGCTCGCCGAGGAAGACGGCGTGATTGCCGAGGTCGAGGCGGATCTCGGCCGTTTCGAGGCCATGATCGAGGCCAGCGAGGACCTGCGGCGGCTGATCGAGAGCCCGGTGTTCTCCTCCGTCGAGCAGTTCGATGCCATCGGCGCGGTGCTCGACAAGGCCGGCATTCGCGGTCTGGTGGGCAATTTCCTGCGCGTCGTCGCGCATAACCGGCGCCTGTTCGCGGTGCCGTCGATGATCCGCGCCTTCCGGCAGATCGCCGCCGCCCATCGCGGCGAGGTGAGCGCCGAAGTGACCGCCGCGCACGAGCTGACGGCCGCGCAGGAGAAGGAGCTGGCCGCCGCGCTCAAGGCGATCGCCGGCAAGGACGTCAACGTGAAGCTGACGGTCGATCCCGCCATTCTCGGCGGCCTGGTCGTCCAGATGGGCTCGCGCCAGATCGACACGTCGCTCAAGACGAAACTCAATTCGCTCAAGCTTGCACTGAAAGAGGTCGGCTGATGGATATCCGCGCGGCGGAAATCTCCGCAATTCTGAAGGACCAGATCAAGAATTTCGGCAAGGAAGCCGAAGTCTCCGAGGTTGGTCAGGTTCTGTCCGTCGGCGACGGCATCGCCCGTGTCTACGGCCTCGACAACGTGCAGGCCGGCGAGATGGTCGAGTTCCCCGGCGGCATCCGCGGCATGGCGCTCAACCTCGAGGTCGACAATGTCGGCGTCGTCATCTTCGGCGCCGACCGTGACATCAAGGAAGGCGACACCGTCAAGCGGACCGGCGACATCGTCGACGTGCCGGTCGGCCCCGAGCTGCTCGGCCGCGTGGTCGACGGCCTCGGCAACCCGATCGACGGCAAGGGCCCGATCAACGCCAAGGAGCGCCGCCGCGTCGACGTCAAGGCGCCCGGCATCATCCCGCGCAAGTCGGTGCACGAGCCGATGTCGACCGGCCTCAAGGCGATCGACGCGCTGATCCCGATCGGCCGCGGCCAGCGTGAGCTGATCATCGGCGACCGCCAGACCGGCAAGACCGCCATCGTCCTCGACACCTTCCTCAACCAGAAGCCGCTCAACGATGGCGACGACGAGAGCCAGAAGCTCTACTGCGTCTACGTCGCGGTCGGCCAGAAGCGCTCGACCGTCGCCCAGTTCGTCAAGGTGCTGGAGGAGCGCGGCGCGCTCGACTACTCGATCGTCGTCGCCGCCACCGCCTCCGACCCGGCGCCGATGCAGTTCCTGGCGCCGTTCGCCGGCTGCGCCATGGGCGAGTATTTCCGCGACAACGGCAAGCACGCGGTGATCGGCTACGACGACCTGTCGAAGCAGGCCGTCGCCTACCGCCAGATGTCGCTCCTGCTGCGCCGTCCGCCCGGCCGCGAGGCCTATCCGGGCGACGTGTTCTATCTGCACTCGCGGCTGCTCGAGCGTGCGGCCAAGATGAACGACGACAACGGCTCCGGCTCGCTGACGGCGCTGCCGATCATCGAGACGCAGGCCAACGACGTGTCGGCCTACATCCCGACCAACGTGATCTCGATCACCGACGGCCAGATCTTCCTGGAGACCAACCTGTTCTTCCAGGGCGTGCGGCCGGCCGTCAATGTCGGCCTGTCGGTCAGCCGCGTCGGCTCGTCGGCGCAGATCAAGGCGATGAAGCAGGTCGCCGGCTCGATCAAGGGCGAGCTCGCGCAGTACCGCGAGATGGCGGCCTTCGCGCAGTTCGGCTCCGACCTCGACGCCGCCACGCAGCGCCTGCTCAACCGCGGCGCGCGCCTGACGGAGCTGCTCAAGCAGCCGCAGTTCTCGCCGCTCAAGACCGAGGAGCAGGTGGCGGTGATCTTCGCCGGCACGCAGGGCTATCTCGACAAGCTGGCGCTCGCCGACGTGACGCGCTTCGAGCAGGGCCTGCTCGCGCACATGCGCTCCGACGGCAAGGCCGTGCTCGATGCGATCCGCACCGAGAAGGCGCTGTCGGACGAACTGCGCGAGAAGCTCAAGGGCGAGATCGACAAGTTCGCCAAGACCTTCGCCTGAGGCTGACGCCGGATGCCGTCTCTCAAGGATCTCCGCAACCGCATCGCCTCCGTCAAGGCGACGCAGAAGATCACCAAGGCGATGCAGATGGTCGCCGCGGCGAAGCTGCGCCGTGCCCAGGAGGCCGCGGAAGCCGCGCGGCCCTATTCGGAGCGCATGGCGACGGTGCTCGCCAACATCGCCGGCGCCGTGCAGGGCAGCGACGCGCCGGCGCTGATGACCGGCACCGGCAAGGACGACACCTACCTGATGGTGGTGTGCACGGCCGAGCGCGGCCTGTGCGGCGGCTTCAACGCGCAGATCGCGCGGCTGGCCCGCGAGCACATCCGCAAGCTCGTCGCCGAGGGCAAGACCGTCAAGATCATCTGCGTCGGCAAGAAGGGCTATGACATCCTGCGGCGCGACTTCCAGTCGATGATCATCGACCGGGTCGACCTGCGTGAGGTCAAGCAGATCCGCTTCACCGACGCCGACGCGATCGCCAGGAAGGTGATCGGCCTGTTCGAGGCGGGCGAGTTCGACGTCTGCCGGCTGTTCTACTCCAACTTCAAGTCGGTGATCAGCCAGGTGCCGACCGCGCAGCAGATCATCCCCGCGGCGGCCGAGGCCGGCGAGGCGGAGGAGGCCGCCGCGGCGGCGCAGGGCGGCGCGATCTACGACTACGAGCCCGACGCCGGCGCCATCCTGGAGGACCTGATCCCGCGCAACATCGCGGTGCAGATCTTCCGCGCGCTGCTGGAGAACGCGGCCGGCGAGATGGGTGCCAAGATGACGGCCATGGACAACGCGACGCGCAACGCCGGCGAGATGATCGACAAGCTGTCGATCACCTACAACCGCCAGCGCCAGGCGCAGATCACCAAGGAACTGATCGAGATCATTTCGGGCGCCGAAGCGCTCTAAACGGACCTAAAGAGGTTGAACAGAATGGCCAAGGAAGCGACCACGAAGAAGACGGCCTCGAGCGCCCGGGGCTCGAGCGCCAAGAAGGGCACGGCCGCCAAGTCTTCGGCCGCGTCGTCCGCCACGCTCGCCAGCGGCCCGAAGGGCCGCATCCGCCAGGTCATCGGCGCCGTCGTCGACGTGGCGTTCGACGATCACCTGCCGGCGATCATGAACGCGCTCGAGACCGACAACCACGGCAACCGCCTGGTGCTCGAGGTGGCGCAGCACCTCGGCGAGAACACCGTTCGCTGCATCGCCATGGACGGCACCGAGGGTCTGGTGCGCGGCCAGGAGGTGGTCGACAGCGGCGCGCCGATCTCGGTGCCCGTCGGCCCGCAGATGCTCGGCCGCATCATCAACGTGATCGGCGAGCCGATCGACGAGTCCGGCCCGGTCGAGGGCGAGGAGATGCGGCCGATCCACGCCCCGGCGCCCGAGTACATCGAGCAGTCGACCGAGGCGGAGATCCTGGTCACCGGCATCAAGGTGCTCGACCTCCTGGCGCCCTACGCCAAGGGCGGCAAGATCGGCCTGTTCGGCGGCGCCGGCGTCGGCAAGACGGTGCTGATCCAGGAGCTGATCAACAACGTCGCCAAGGCGCATGGCGGCTACTCGGTGTTCGCCGGCGTCGGCGAGCGCACCCGCGAGGGCAACGACCTCTATCACGAGTTCATCGAGTCGGGCGTCAACAAGAAGGGCGGCGGCGAGGGCTCCAAGGCGGCGCTGGTCTACGGCCAGATGAACGAGCCGCCCGGCGCGCGTGCGCGCGTCGGCCTGACCGGCCTGACGGTGGCGGAGTACTTCCGCGACCAGGGTCAGGACGTGCTGTTCTTCGTCGACAACATCTTCCGCTTCACGCAGGCGGGCTCCGAGGTGTCGGCGCTGCTCGGCCGCATTCCCTCGGCGGTGGGCTATCAGCCGACGCTGGCCACCGACATGGGCGCGCTGCAGGAGCGCATTACCACGACGACGACCGGCTCGATCACCTCGGTGCAGGCGATCTACGTGCCGGCCGACGACCTGACCGACCCGGCGCCGGCGACCTCCTTCGCCCACCTCGACGCGACGACGGTGCTCAACCGCGCCATCTCGGAGAAGGGCATCTACCCGGCGGTCGATCCGCTCGACTCCACCTCGCGCATGCTCGACCCGATGATCGTCGGCGAGGAGCACTACAACGTGGCGCGCGACGTGCAGCAGACGCTGCAGCGCTACAAGTCGCTGCAGGACATCATCGCCATCCTGGGCATGGACGAGCTGTCGGAGGAGGACAAGCTAACGGTGGCGCGGGCGCGCAAGATCGAGCGCTTCCTGTCGCAGCCCTTCTTCGTGGCCGAGGTGTTCACCGGCTCGCCCGGCAAGCTGGTCGACCTGGAAGACACCATCAAGGGCTTCAAGGGCCTCGTCGCCGGCGAGTACGACCACCTTCCCGAGGCTGCCTTCTACATGGTCGGCACCATCGAGGATGCGGTCGAGAAGGCGCAGAAGCTGGCCGCCGAAGCCGCCTAACCAAGCCTTGACGGCCGGCGCGGCGCACGACGCCGCCCGGCCGAACCACGCGAACGCGAGCAGCCATGCCTGACAGCTTCAAATTCGAACTGGTGTCGCCGGAGCGCCTTCTGGTGTCGGAGGACGTGTCGAGCGTCGTCGTGCCGGGCACCGAGGGCGACATGACGGTGATGGCGCAGCACGCGCCGACCATGACCAGCATCAAGCCCGGCGTCGTGACGGTGAACGCGGCCGGCGGCGGCGCGGAGCGCTACGTCGTGTTCGGCGGCTTCGCCGACATCCAGCCGGAAAGCTGCACCCTGCTCGCCGAATCGGCGATGCGGGTCGACGACATCGACCGCGACGACCTGACGCGCCGCATCCAGGAGGCGCGCGAGGACGTGTCGGATGCCGGCGACGACGACAGCCGCACCAAGGCGGAAGACTACCTGGCGCAGCTCACCACGCTGGAAAAGGCGATCCTGCCGGCCTGAACGGCCGGCGCCCGACGACGAAGGCGGGCCGGCGGTCCGCCTTTTTTCGTTGCCGGCACCGAACAAAACCGGTGCGGCGCCGTTGAGGGCGCAGAACGCAGAACCGACGGAGAGCCCGCCATGTCCCGCATCCTCGCCTGCGCGCTGAGCGCGCTTCTCGTGTCGACGGCCGGCGCGGCCGCGCAGTCTACCGAGGGCCGGACCGCCTCGGCCAACATGATCAACACCGATGAGGTGTCGGTCGGCACCGTGACCTTCAACGAGACCCGGTCGGGCATGCTGCACGTCATCGTCGAGATGACCGACCTGCCGGCCGGCCCGCACGGCTTCCACGTGCACGAGACCGGCACCTGCGATCCCGCCGACGGCTTCAAGTCCGCCGGCGGCCACTATGCCGCCGGCAAGGATCACGGCATCGCCAGCGAGAGCGGCCCGCATCCGGGCGACTTCCCGAACGTGCAGGTGGCGGCGAACGGCGTGCTGGTGGCGGAGTTCTTCACCGACCGGCTGTCGATCGCCGACGGCGACAACCCGCTCAACGACGCGGACGGCTCGGCGGTCGTCGTGCATTCCGGGCAGGACGACTACACCAGCCAGCCCTCGGGCGAGGCCGGCGAGCGCATCGCCTGCGGCATCGTCGAGTAGCCGCCGGTGCGCTTGGCGGCGATCGTCGGCCTGCTGGTCGCGCTGGCAGCCGCCGTGGCGCCCGCGGCGGCCGAGCCGGAGGCGGTGGCGACCGGGCGGGCGCTGACCGAGGCCTTCTGGCAGGGCCGGACCGGCAGGCTGTGGGCGCGCATGAACGCGCCGATGCGCGAGGCGCTGGGCAGCGAGCAGGCCTTCGGCAGCTTCCGCGACGGTGCGGCGGCGGAGCTCGGCGCCGAGGAGGCGGTTCTGTCGGAACGTGCGACGGAGGAGGCCGGGCTCGCCATCTACCGGCGCACCAGCCGGTTCTCCGGCGTCGCGCGGCCGGTCGAGACGCAGTGGGCGCTCGACGGCGAGGGCCGGATCGCCGGCTTCTTCATCCGGCCGGTGCAGAGCGCGGCGCCGTCGCGCTTTCTCGACTACCGGACGAAGGCCGATCTCAGGCTGCCCTTCGCGGGACGCTGGTTCGTCTACTGGGGCGGCCGCACGGTGGCGGACAACTACCATGCGGTCGACCGGGCGCAGCGCTTCGCCTACGACTTCCTGGTCATGCGCGAGGGCCGCAGCCATGACGGCGACGGCGATGCGCTCGCCGACTACCATTGCTGGGGCCGGCCGATCCTGGCGCCGGCGGCCGGGCGCGTGGTGGCGGCCGTCGACCGCTTCCCCGACAATCCGCCGGGCGCGATGGACCCGGCCAATCCGGCCGGCAACCACGTCGTGCTCGATCTCGGGGCGGGCGAATACGCCTTCCTCGCCCATCTGCGTACCGGCAGCGTGGCGGTGCGCCAGGGCGAGCGCGTCGCGGCGGGCGCCATGATCGGCCGCTGCGGCAACAGCGGCAACAGCTCCGAGCCGCATCTGCACCTGCACCTGCAGACGACGGACGACCTTGCCGCGGGCGAGGGGCTGCCGGCCGTCTTCAACGACTATGTGGCCGACGGCGAGGCGGTGGAAAGCGGCGCTCCGATACGCGGCGAGACCGTCTCGCCCGGTCGGGCGACCCCGCCGGACCGGTAGCACGGCTGGCTCCGCCGCCCGCGCGCCGGTTTTCGGCGCACGCCCGCCCTCACATGCCGTCTGAGGCCTCGGCCGCGACGAGATGGCGGAACTCGGCGACCACCTGGCGGTAGACGTCGCGCTTGAACGGCACGATCAGCTCGGGCAGCGCCGCCATCGGCTTCCAGGCCCAGGCATCGAACTCCGGCGCGTGGCCGCCCGGCGGCGGGTCGACGCGCACCTCGCTGTCGGCGCCCTCGAAGCGGAAGGCGAACCATTTCTGCTTCTGGCCGCGATAGCGCCCCTTGAGTGCGATGCCGACCAGCGCGGCCGGCAGGTCGTAGCTCAGCCAGCCGGGCGTCTCGGCGAGCAGCGACACGCTCTCGATGCCGGTCTCCTCGTAGAGCTCGCGGCGGGCGGCGGCGAGCGGGTCCTCGCCGTCGTCGATGCCGCCCTGCGGCATCTGCCACAGGCGCTCGCTGCCGGCCATCTCGGTGTCGGTGGCGGCGATGCGCCGGCCGGCCCATACCAGCCCCGCCCGGTTGAGCACCATGGCGCCGACGCAGCGCCGGTAGGGCAGGCTGTCGGCTGCAACCGTCGTCATCGTCTAGCGGCTCCTTTCGGGATCGTGCGCCACGGCCGAGATCGGCACCAGCTCGATGCCGCGCTTGCGCGCCTCGCGCGCCCAGCTCGCCACCGCGTCGACCGTGACGTCGAAGGCCGAGCCGGTGCCGACGGCGAAGCCCTGCGCCCGGGCGATGCGCTCGAGCTCGTCGAGCCGGTCGAGGATGGCGCCGCGCTCGCGTGCGCCGTCGATCACCAGGTCGCCTGCGGCGAACGGCACGCCGTTGCTGAGCGCCGTCTCCTCGGCCACGCTGCGCGCCGCCGTGCCGTCGTCGAGGAACATCAGCCCGCGCCGTCCGAGCTCGGCCATCATGCCGTCCATCGCCCCGGCATCGGCGACGAAGCGGCCGCCCATGTAGTTCATCACGCCGGTGTAGTTGGTGATGCGCGACAGCGTCCAGCGCAGCTCGCCGAGCGTCTCGCCGGCCGGCGCGCCGACCGTCAGCGTGTTGCGGCCGGGGTTGACGTTGGGATAGTCGAACGGCTCCAGCGGCACCTGCATGACGATCTCGTGGCCCCCCTGGCGGGCCGTGCGCATCCAGCGGTCGAGGCTGTTGCCCTGCGGCGCGAAGGCCAGCGTGATCTCGCCCGGCAGCGTCTCGATGGCGCGCTGGGTGCCGGTCTGCGACAGGCCGAGGCCGCCGATCACCACCGCGACGCGGGCGCCGCGGGCGCCCGACCACGGCCGGGCATAGGCGTCGAAGGGGCGGCGGCCGTCGGCGCCGCGCACCGGCAGCGGGCCGCTTTCCGATTCCTCGATCAGCGCCCGGTCTGGCAGGTGCGCGACCCGCGGATCGCTGCCGAGCGTGGCCGGATCGCGCAATACCACGACGCTGTCGGCGCTGCCGGCGGCGGCCGGATCGACGCGGATGATCGCCGGATCGGGGGCGCCGGCCGCGGCATCGGCCTGCGTGGCATCGGCCTGCGCGGCGGCGGCCCGCCGGGGCGCCTCGACAGCGCCGTCGTCGGCCGCCTCGGCGGTGCGCGGCGTCGACACGGCGACCGGCGCGGCATCGCGGAACGGCCGCTCGCGCAGCGCCACGGCGGCGGAGGTGGCGAACAGCGCCAGCGCTACGGCGCCGAGCAGCACGTCGCGCCCGCGCCGCGGACCGCGCGTGCGCCGGCCGCCGGACGGCTGGCCGAGCGGGCGGTCGATCTGCTTGGGCGGCAGGCTCATGGTCGGGCGAGGGGCGGGAGGGAGCCGGTGAGCGGCGTTGCGGGGCGGCCGGCGCGCGGCCGCAGCGGCGGGCGGGCCATCTCCGGCCCGCCCATGCCGCCTACTGGTCCTGCTTCATCAGCGCCTGGTCGGGGCTCGGCGGGAAGGCCGGATCGGTCTTCACGCCGCGCAGCAGGTCGAGCGCGTAGGTAAGCTGCGCGTCGTCCTTCGGGTCCGGCGGCACGTAGGCGACGGAGCCCGAGCCCTCGTCGCTCTCCTCCTCGCCGCGGATGTGGCCGCGCAGCTCCGACTCGCCGCGCGTCACGTCGCGCCCGGCCAGCTCCTCCGGCAGCGGCTGCTCGACCCGGATGTCGGGCGTGATGCCCTTGCCCTGGATCGACTTGCCGGCCGGCGTGTAATAGAGCGCCGTCGTCAGCCGCAGCGCGCCGTTCTCGCCGAGCGGGATGATCGTCTGCACCGAGCCCTTGCCGAAGGAGCGCGTGCCGAGCACGGTCGCCCGACGGTGGTCCTGCAGCGCGCCGGCGACGATCTCGGATGCGCTCGCCGAGCCGCCGTTGACCAGCACGACCACAGGCGCACCGCCGACCAGGTCGCCGGCGCGGGCGTCGAAGCGCGCCACGTCCTCGGCGTCGCGGCCGCGGGTCGAGACGATCTCGCCGCGCTCGAGGAAGGCGTCCGACACGTTGATCGCCTGGTCGAGCAGGCCGCCCGGATTGAGGCGCAGGTCGAGCACGTAGCCCTTGAGCTCGTCCTCGGGCACCTCGGTGCGGATCGTGTCGATCGCGTCCTTCAGGTCGTCGAAGGTCTTCTCGGTGAAGGAGGTGATCTTCAGATAGCCGACATCCTCCTCGACGCGGTACTTGACCGCCTTCACCTTGATGATGTCGCGGACGATCTTGATGCTGAGCGGCTCGGCCACGTTCTCGCGCACGATCGTCAGCTCGATCGGCGTGTTGACCAGGCCGCGCATGCGGTCGACCGCCTCGTTGAGCGTCAGGCCGCGCACCTCCTCGCCGTCGATCTCGACGATCAGGTCGCCCGGCAGCACGCCGGCGCGGGCGGCGGGCGTGTCGTCGATCGGCGTGATCACCTTGACGAGCTCGTCCTCCATCGTGACCTCGATGCCGAGGCCGCCGAACTCGCCCTTGGTCTGCACCCGCATGTCCTTGGCGGCATCGGGATTGAGATAGGACGAGTGCGGGTCGAGCGCCGACAGCATGCCGTTGATGGCGCTCTCGACGAGCTCCTTCTCCTCGGGCGGCGTCACGTACTGCGCACGAACGCGCTCGAAGATGTCGCCGAAGATGGCGAGCTGCCGGTAGGTCTCCGTGCCGGCCGCGTTGGCCGCCGAGCCGTTCGTCCCGTAGACGGCGCTCATGGCGGTCGCGCCCAGCAGCGCTCCGGCAAACAGTAGCGACACCTTACGTATCATTGCCTGTCCTTCCAGAAAGTCTTTCCGCCCACCAGGGAGACGGATCGACGGGTTTCCCGTCCTTGCGGAACTCGACATAGAGCTCCGGCTCGGCTTGGCCATCCCCGAACGAGGCGATGCTTGCCAGCCTCGTCTCGCCCATCGCTCCGACCGGCTCGCCCGCCAGCACCGACTGGCCCAGCGAAACGGTGATTCTGTCCATCCCCGCCAACACGACATGATAGCCGTCGCCGGCATTGAGGATCAATAGCTGACCGTAGGAGCGGAACGGCCCCGCATAGAGCACCGTGCCGTCCGCGGGTGCCGTGACGATTGCGCCCGATTGTGTTCTTACAATGTCGCCCATCACCGTGCCGCCGTCGGGGCTCTCGGCGCCGAAGCGCGGTCCGAAGCGGCCGGCGACCGGCAGCGCCATCTGGCCGCGGCGGGCGGAAAACGGCACGGCGGCCGGCAGCCGGTTGTCCTCCGGCACCGGCCGGCTGGCGAGCTCCGCCTCGCGCCTGCGGCGCGCCTCCTCGGCCTCGCGCAGGCTGGCGATCTCGCTTTCCAGCGTGCCGATCAGCTCCTGCAGGTTGGTCGCCTGGGCGGCCAGCAGCTCGGCGCGGGCGCGCTCCTCGGCGAGCGCGGCCTCGCGCGTCGCCTGCAGCTTGCGCCGCTCTTCCAGGAGCAGGGTGAGGCGCTGCTTCTCGGCCTGCTGGTCGGCGATGCGCGCCTTCAGCCGGTCGCGCTCGGCCTCGATCGAGGCGACCACGCGGGCCAGCTCGCGCAGGTCGGCGAGCAGGATCTCGGTCTCGGCGCGCAGCTCGGGCACCACGGCGCCGAGCAGGATGGCGCTGCGCACCGAGGCGAGCGCGTCCTCCGGGCGCACCAGGATCGCCGGCGGCGGGTCGAGGCCCATGCGCTGCAGCGCCGCCAGAACCTCGATCAGCACGCCGCGGCGGGCCTTGAGCGACAGGCGGATCGCCTCCTCCTGGTCCTTCAGCCCGGTCATGCGCCGGCCGATGGCGTCGATGTCCTCCGACAGCTTGCGCTCGGTCTTGGCCGCCTGGATCATCGCCGCCGTCAGCGCCGCGTTGTCCTTGCGCATGGCGTCGATCTCGGCGGCGAGCGCCTCGTGCCGCTCCTGCGACAGCTCGATGGTGCGCGACAGCCGCTCGTATTCGCGCCGGCGCTCGGCCTCGCGCGCGGCCAGCGCGTCGATCTCGGCCGCGGTCGGCTCCTGCGCGGCGAGCGGCGCGATGCCGGACAGCGCCAGCGCGGCCGCCAGCATGGCGGCCAGCAGGGTCCGGACGGTCTGTCGTCGCATCGCGCTTGCCACTCCCGGCGCAGTCCTCTCGGTCGACGGCCGCAAGCATAGGGCCGGCTTCGTTAAGGAAAAATCAACCATGCGCCGCGCCCCGCCGCATGCGGACCGTGTCACGCGAACGTGACCGCATTGCGGTGGCCGCGGCCGCTCACTCCCGGTGGTAGGGGTGGCCGGCGAGGATGGTCGCGGCGCGGTAGAGCTGCTCGGCCAGCATCACGCGCACGAGCTGGTGCGGCCAGGTCTGGGCGCCGAAGGACAGCACCGTGTGGGCGCGCTGGCGCAGCGCGCCGTCATGGCCATCGGGGCCGCCGATGGCGATCGCGACATCGCGCCGGCCGGCGTCGCGCAGCTCGGCCAGCATGCTGGCGAAGGCTTCGGACGACAGGTTGCGGCCGCGCTCGTCGAGCAGGATCAGCGGCGCGTCGGCGGCCATGGCGGCGAGCCGGGCCGCCTCGTCGCGCCGGCGCTCGGCTGCCGAGCGGGCGCGGCTTTCGGCAAGCTCGCCGACGCCGCCGAATTCGAGGCCGACCTGCGGTCCGACCCGGGCGAGGCGGCCGAGATAGCGCTCGGCCAGCTCCCTCTCGGGGCCGGCCTTGAGCCGGCCCACGGCGCACAGCGCCACGCGCATCTCTGCCTCGCGTCTCGGGCGGGCGAGGACGGTTCAGTGAACCGTCTCGTCCTCCAGGTCGGGCGCCTGCCACATCTTCTCGATGTTGTAGAAGGCACGCACCTCGGGGCGGAAAATGTGGACGATGACGTCGCCCGCGTCGATCAGCACCCAGTCGGCGCCCGACAGACCCTCGACGCGCGCGGTGCCGAGACCGGCGTCCTTGAGCGCGCGCATCAGGTGGTCGGCGACCGCCGCCACGTGGCGGTGCGAGCGGCCCGAGGCGATGACCATCGCGTCGGCGAGGCTCGACTTGCCCTGGATGTCGATGGAGACGATGTCTTCCGCCTTGGAGTCTTCGAGACTGGCGAGGACCGTCGTGATGGCACGGGACACGGCGTCCATTCCGTTCGTCCCGGCCGGCGAAGGCATGATGTCGGCCTTCTTCCGCAGTGCTGTTCTCAGTGTCTTTCCCTTCTGACAAGAACAACCAAATCGCCCGGCGCATGCCCGACGATGACCAATAGATAGGCAGAGATGGTTGGCGGTTTCAAGACAGGAACGGGCCGCGCTCCTGGTCCGGGCCCGTACTGTCCTCGCTGAGCGGCGGTGCCGCCTGTTCGGGCGGCGGCGGCCCGTCGAGCGCGGCCTCGGCGAGCGTCAGCGCCTCCGCCTCCTCGCCGGTGAAGGCGAGCTCGGCCGGCGGCGGCGCCTGCGCCGGCAGCGGCGTGAACTCGCCGGTCTCCTCCGGCGCGGCCGGCTCGCTGCGCCGCACGCGCCAGGCGACGAAGGCGCAGAAGACGACCGCGATGACGACGGCGACGTGCATGAAGGCCTGGGTGCCCACGGCGGCGGTCAGCAGCGTCGTGCCGCCGGGGATCAGGAAGCCCGACAGCGACCAGGCGAACAGCATGGTGCTCGACAGCGCGACGAGGTCGCCCTTGCCGGCGCGGTCGTTGGCGTGCGCGCTGGAGATCGCGTAGATCGATTCCGTGGCGCCGCTCCACAGCATGTAGACGGCCAGCAGCAGCAGCAGCGCGCCGCCGTCGACGCGGGCCGCCAGCAGCGCGCCGGCGATCACCATCAGCGAGGCGGCGATCAGCACGTAGCGGCGGTCGGTGCGGTCGGAGATCCAGCCGGCGGGAAGCTGCACCAGGATGGTGCCGAGCGGCATGGCGAACATCAGAAGCGCCACGTCGTTCTTCGACAGGCCGGTGGCGGTGGCGTGGATCGGCGCGAAGCCGGCCACCATCATCGACATGCCGCCGACGGCGAGCATGCCGGCAAGGCCGACGGGCGAGATGCGCCAGGCGAGGCCGAGCGCGATCGAGGCGGTCTCCGGCGGCGGCGGCGGCCTCAGCCTGGTCATGCCGACGGGGATGATCGACAGCGCCGCGAAGGCGATGCCGATGATCGGCGCGGCCGGCGTGTCGATGTCGATGAAGCGCAGCATGAACGAGCCGACGCCGACGCCGACGACGTAGGTGACGTAGAAGATCGCCGTCACGCGGCCGCGGATGGTGTTGTCGACGACGTCGTTGAGCCAGCTCTGGGTGACGATGAACAGGCCGCTGATGGCGAGGCCGTAGAGCGCGCGCGAGGCGATCCACAGCGCCGGGTAGGCGCCGATGCTGATCGTCGCGTTGGACAGGATGATGATCGCCGAGAAGGTCATGAAGACGCGGGCGTGGCCGACGCGGCGCACCATCGCGCCGGTCAGGAAGCAGCCGGCCATGCCGCCGGCGGAAAGCCCGGTGAGGATGGCGCCGGCCCAGGTCGGCGCGAAGCCCTCGGCGGCGAGCCGCACCGGGATGAAGGCGAACAGGAGCCCGTTGCCGATGGCCACCAGGCCGACCGAGACGATGACGCTGGCAACGGCGCGCGCCGGCGGCGGCAGCTCGTCGCCGCCATAGGCCTGCAGGGCCGGATCGTCGGGCTGCGTCATCGCGTTCATGGCTGCGATGTTTCGCCCGCGGCGGCCCGTCGTGCCGCGACAAATGCGACTTGCGCGGGCCGGATTCAGACGGCGCTCGCGCGCCGCGTGCGGCTCAGCGTCCGGCCGCCTCGGCGTCGCGGATGGCGGTCGACGACAGCGAGGAGCGCGGCCCGTGGATGAAGGTCCAGGCCGGCGGCTTCATGCGCGCCAGGCGCGGCGCGTCCTCCTCATCGACGCGGGCGCGGTCGAACGCCTTGGCCATGCGCGCCGACAGGTAGGACAGCGTGTCGCCGGGCCGGTCGATCACCGCGATCGGCATGGTCATGGCGATCTCGCGCCAGCGCTCCCAGCGGTGGAAGCTCTTGAGGCTGTCGGCGCCCATGATCCAGACGAAGTTGACACCGACGTTGCGCGCCCGCACCAGGGCCAGCGTGTCGGCGGTGTAGCGCACGTTGTGGCCGGCCTCGAAGGCGGTGATCTTGACGCGCGGGTCGGCGATGCAGCGCTGCGACAGGGCGATGCGGCGGGCGAGCGGCTTGAGCTCGGTGCGGCTCTTGAGCGGGTTGCCGGGGGTGACCATCCACCAGAGCTGGTCGAGCGCCAGGCGGCGCAAGGCGATCTCGGCGACCAGCGCATGGCCGGCATGCGGCGGGTTGAACGAGCCGCCGAACAGGCCGACCGCCATGCCGCGCTCGACCTGCGGCATGCGCAGAAAGCGCGCCGGCACGTCCTCGGCGCTGGGAGCCGGCGCCACGCTCAAGGCCGGGTCTGGCCCGACCCGCGAACCCGGTACTTGAAGGAGGTGAGCTGCTCGACGCCGACCGGCCCGCGCGCATGCATCTTGCCGGTGGCGATGCCGATCTCCGCGCCCATGCCGAACTCGCCGCCGTCGGCGAACTGGGTCGAGGCGTTGTGCAGCAGGACCGCCGAATCGATCTCGGCGAAGAAGCGCTCGACGGCCGCCGCGTCCTCGGCGACGATCGCCTCGGTGTGGTGCGAGGAATGCCGCTCGATGTGCTCGATCGCCTCGTCGACGCCGTCGACCAGCCGCACCGCGATGATCGCGTCGAGATACTCCGTCGTCCAGTCGGCGTCGCTGGCCGGCGTGGCGGCGGGAAAGGCGGCGACCACCTCGGGCGTGCCGCGGATGGCGCAGCCGGCGGCCGCCAGCGCCTCGAGCACGGGCACGAGATGGCTCGCCGCTGCGGCGCGGTCGACGAGCAGCGTCTCGGCCGCGCCGCAGATGCCGGTGCGCCGCATCTTGGCGTTCACGACGATGTCGCGCGCCATGGCGATTTCGGCCGAGCGGTCGACATAGACGTGGCAGATGCCTTCGAGATGGGCGAAGACCGGGACCCGCGCCTCGGTCTGCACGCGCTCGACCAGGCCGCGCCCGCCGCGCGGCACGATGACGTCGAGATGGCCGTCTAGGCCGGCCAGCATGGCGCCGACGGCGGCGCGGTCGGTGGTCGGCACGCGCTGGATCGCCGTTTCCGGCAGGCCGGCGGCCTTGAGCCCGGCGACGAGGCAGGCGTGGATGGCGGCGGAGGAGCGGGCGGAGTCGGAGCCGCCGCGCAGGATCGTCGCGTTGCCCACCTTGAGGCACAGCGCGCCGGCATCGGCCGTCACGTTGGGCCGGCTCTCGTAGATCACGCCGATGACGCCGAGCGGCGTGCGCACGCGCTCGATCGCGAGGCCGTTGGGGCGCTGCCAACGGGCGATCACCTGGCCGACCGGGTCGGGCAGTTCGGCGATGGCGCGCACGCCATCGGCGATGGCGCTGACGCGCGCCGCGTCGAGGCGCAGCCGGTCGAGCAGGGCGGCCGACAGGCCGGCGGCGCGGCCGGCCTCCATGTCCTCTTCGTTGGCGGCGAGGATGGCGGCGCAGTCGGCCTCGAGCGCATCGGCCATGGCGCCGAGCGCGGCGTTCTTCTGCGCCGTGTCGGCGATGGCGAGCGGCCGTGCGGCGGCGCGCGCGGCCGCGCCGATCTCGCGCATCAGGCCGGCGACGTCCCGGCCGGTGGCCTCGTGCCGCTGCAGCATCTCTCAGTCCTCCGCGTCCTGACGGGCGTCCGCCGCGTAGCGGGCGGGCCGGTCGATGAGCCGCGACAGCACCAGATCGTCGCGGTGCACCATCGCCGCGCGCGCCTCGTAGCCGAGCGCCTCGGCGATCTCGGCCGTCTTCAGCCCGGCAATCCTTACGGCATCGGGGGCGTCGTAGGCAACCAGGCCGCGCGCCACCTCGCGGCCGTCGGGGCCGGTGATCGACACGGTGTCGCCGCGTGCGAAATGGCCGGTGACCTGGCGCACGCCGGCCGGCAGCAGCGACTTGCCGGCGATCAGCGCGGCGACGGCGCCGGCGTCGACGGCGATGCGGCCGGACGGCTCGAGCTGGCCGGCGATCCACGATTTGTAGCCGCGCACGGGATCGGCGCTCGGTCTGAAGACGGTGGCGCGGGCGCCCGCGGCGACGGCCGACAGCGGGTTGAGCCGCGTGCCGGAGGCGATGATCATCGCGGTGCCGGCGGTGGTGGCGATCTTGCCGGCGTCGAGCTTGGTGCGCATGCCGCCGCGTGCCAGCGTCGTGCCGGCGTCGCCGGCCATCGCCTCGATCTCCGGCGTGATGCGCTCGACGAGGGGGATGAAGCGCGCCGTGGGATCGCGTGCCGGCGGCGCGGTGTAGAGCCCGTCGACGTCGGACAGCAGCACCAGGAGGTCGGCGCCCATCATGGTGGCGACGCGGGCGGCCAGCCGGTCGTTGTCGCCGTAGCGGATCTCGCTGGTCGCCACCGTGTCGTTCTCGTTGATCACCGGCACGGCGCCGAGCTTGAGCAGGGTCGAGATGGTGGCGCGGGCGTTCAGATAGCGGCGCCGCTCCTCCGTGTCGCCGAGCGTCACCAGCACCTGGCCGGAGGTCAGGCCGTGCCGGCCGAGCTCAGCCGCCCAGGCGCCGGCGAGCGCGATCTGGCCGACGGCGGCGGCCGCCTGGCTTTCCTCCAGCCGCAGCGTGCGGCGCTCGAGGCCGAGCACCGTGCGGCCCAGCGCGACGGCGCCGGACGACACGATCAGCATCTCGCTGCCGCCGGCGGCGAGCGCGGCGACGTCGTCGGCCAGCGCGGCGAGCCAGTCGCGGCGCAGCCCGTGCGCCGGGTCGACCAGCAGCGCCGAGCCGATCTTGATGGTGATGCGCCGGTAGGCGCCGAGGGCGAGGTCGCGCATCGCCGCCGCCTCAGGGCTGCCAGCGTTCGGAAGGCGCGGCGGCGGCCGTCTGCTCGGCCGCGCGCGCCGCCTCGACGATGGCGGCGAGCCGGCGCAGCGCCTCGGTGACGCCCTCGCCGGTTGCCGCCGACAGCATGAGCGGCGGCCGGCCGGCGGCCGCGGCGAGCGCGGCGGCCTTCTCGGCGCGCGCTTCCGCGTCGGCCGTGTCGGCCTGGCTGAGAGCGACGATCTCCGGCTTGTCGGCGAGCCCGTGGCCATAGGCGGCGAGCTCGCCGCGCACCATGCGGTAGGCGGCGGCCGGGTCGTCCTCGCGCGCGGAGACCAGGTGCAAGAGCACGCGGGTGCGCTCGACATGGCCGAGGAAGCGGTCGCCGATGCCGGCGCCCTGGTGAGCGCCCTCGATCAGCCCGGGGATGTCGGCGACGACGATCTCGCGCTGGTCGATGCGCGCCACGCCGAGGCCGGGCGTCAGCGTGGTGAAGGGATAGTCGGCGATCTTCGGCCGGGCGGCGCTGACGGCGGCCAGGAAGGTCGACTTGCCGGCGTTGGGCAGGCCGACGAGGCCGGCGTCGGCGATCAGCTTGAGGCGCAGCCAGATGGTGCGTTCCTGGCCGGGCAGGCCGGGATTGGCGCGCCGCGGCGCGCGGTTGGTCGACGACTTGAAGTGCTGGTTGCCGAAGCCGCCATTGCCGCCGGCGGCGAGCCGGAAGCGCTGGCCGACCTCGGTCAGGTCGCAGATCAGCGTCTCGTTGTCCTCCTCGAAGACCTGCGTGCCGACCGGCACCTTGAGCAGCGCGTCGGCGCCGCCGGCGCCGGTGCGGTTGCGGCCCATGCCGTGGCCGCCGGTCTTGGCCTTGAAGTGCTGCTGGTAGCGGTAGTCGATCAGCGTGTTGAGGCCGTCGACGGCCTCCACCCAGACGTCGCCGCCGCGGCCGCCGTCGCCGCCGTCGGGGCCGCCGAACTCGATGTATTTCTCGCGGCGGAACGACACGCTGCCGGCGCCGCCGTCGCCGGAGCGCACATACACCTTGGCCTGGTCGAGAAATTTCATGAGTCTGTCAGCAATCTGGTCTACGGGGCCGGACGCCTGCTCTAGCGCATGCTCGGCGCCGGGGCGAGGGGGCGAATCGGAGATTGGCAGAAGGACGCGCCGACACCATGAAGATCGTGACCTACAACATCCAGTACGGCATCGGGCTCGACGGCGCCTACGACATCGCGCGCATCGCCGATGCAGTGCGCGGCGCCGACGTGATCGCGCTGCAGGAGGTGACGCGCAACAGCCCGTCCAACGAAGGTCGCGACCTGGTGGCCGAGCTGCGGGCCCTGCTGCCCGACTACTTCGCCGCCTTCGGCGCGCCGTTCGGCGCCGACATGGGCTCGCGGCTGGTCGACGGGCGGGCCGTCGACACGCGCTTCGAGTTCGGCAACATGATCCTGTCGAAGACGCCGCCGATTTCGGTGCGCAACCACCTGCTGCCCAGGCGGCGCAGCGTCGACAAGCTCAACCTGCAGCGCGGCGCGCTGGAGGCGATGATCGCCACGCCGTTCGGCCCGGTGCGCTTTTACTCGGTGCATCTCGACCACATGAGCGCCGACGAGCGCATCGCGCAGCTCGCCTTCCTGATGGCGCGCGTCAACGGCTACGCGCAGGAGGGCGGCGCGCTGACCGGCGTCGTCGAGATGGGCTTTCCCGAGCCGCCGCATCCCGACAGCTTCGTGCTTCTCGGCGACTTCAACATGCTGCCCGACTCGGCCGAATACACCGCGCTCGCCGGCCGGCCGGAGGGCGACAACGGCGTGGCGCTGCGCACCACGCTGCCGGTCGACGCCGCGCGCCGGCTGTGCGGCGCGGCGGCGGAGGACGGCGCGCTGACCACCTGGGTCGATCCCGAGCGGCCGGACGACGCGAGCCGCCACAAGCGCATCGACTACGGCTTCGTCAGCGCCGACCTGGTGGCGCGGCTGCAGGGCGTGCGCGTCGACCGCGCCGCCGCCGGCTCGGACCACCTGCCGCTGTGGCTCGAGCTCGGCTGACGGGTGGCGCGCGGCCGGCCGGCGGTCCACCTCACATGCCCCAGCTGCGCAGGCTGACCCAGGTGCTGCGGTCGAGCTGATAGCGCTCGACGGGCACCTGGCCGGCGGCGAGCGACGTCATCATGCCCTGGCCGGCATACTGGAAGCCGCACTTGTGGATGACCCGGCGCGAGGCGGAGTTGACCACCCGGCAGGCGGCGTGCAGCCGGTCGACCGTGGTGGCGCGGAAGGCGAGGTCGACCAGCGCGTGGGCCGCCTCGGTGGCATAGCCGTAGCCCCAGTAGGGCTGGCCGATCCAGTAGCCGAGCTCCAGCCCCTGCTCGCGCGGCTCGAGGCCCGCCGCGCCGATGAAGGCGCCGCTGCCGGCGATCGTCAGCGCGTAGACGCAGCCACCCGCGCGCCGCCGCCGGGCGCGCGCCACGAAGGCCGCCGCGTCGTCGCGGCCGTAGGGATGCGGCAGCCGGCCGAGCATCTCGGCGATGCGGCGGTTGTCGGCGAGCTCGGCCAGCTCGTCGACGTCGTCGTCGTGCGGCAGGCGCAGCACCAGGCGCTCGGTCACCAGGACCGGGCAGTCGATCCGCGCGCCCGCGCAGGTCTCGTCTTCGCTTTCGGCAACCATGGGCTCGTCCTCCAGAGCAAGAAAAAAAGGGGAGATGGCGACCCATCTCCCCTTCGCTTGGTCCTGGACTGCCCGGACACCGGCCCCGAGATGGGTCGCCGGTGTTGGGTGAAGCGGAACCGGCTACTCCGCTGCCTGCATGGCCGGGATCACCGACACGTAGGTTCGTCCGTTGGCCTTCTTGGCGAAGGACACGGCACCCTCCTCGAGGGCGAACAGCGTGTGGTCCTTGCCCATGCCGACATTGCTGCCGGGGTGCCACTTGGTGCCGCGCTGGCGCACGATGATGTTGCCGGCGAGCACCCGCTCGCCGCCGAACTTCTTCACGCCGAGACGCTTGGATTCGGAATCGCGGCCGTTGCGCGACGAACCGCCAGCTTTCTTGTGGGCCATGCTCTGCTCCTTCGCGCCGGTGACGGCGCCTGTCGTGGTGTTATCTGGACGCCGCGGCGCCCGCTGTCAATTCATCCGTCGCTCAGTGCTGCCATCCGCCGACAGCGCACCGCGTCCCGGTCAGCCGGCCAGCGCCTTGGCCTGCTCGCGCCAGTCGGCGATCTGCTCGGCGCTGAACGGCATGGCGTCGTCGATGCGCGCCACGTCGGCGTCGCTCAGGCCGGCGATCTGGGCGAAGGTGGTGATGCCCTGCTCGCCGAGCTGGCGCGCGGCCACCGGGCCGATGCCCTTGATCTTGGTCAGGTCGTCGCCGGCCCCCTCGGGCGCGGTGAACAGCGGCGCGGCGGCGGCTTCGCCGGCCTCCGCCTTGGCCGGCTCGGCCTTGCCCGGCTTGGCCTCGGCCTCCGCCTTCTTCGGCGCCGGCTTGGGCGCCTTCTTCGACGGCTTGGCGCCGCCGGTCAGGATCTCGGAGATGCGCACCGTGGTGAGAAGCTGGCGATGGCCGCGCTTGCGGCGCGAGTTCTGCCGGCGCCGCTTCTTGAAGGCGATGACCTTGGGGCCGCGATTCTGCTCGACCACCTCGGCGGCGACGCTGGCGCCGTCGACGAAGGGCGCGCCGATCGTCACGTCGGCGCCCTCGCCGAGCGCCAGGACGTGCGGAAACTGGATGATCTCGCCGGGCTCGCCGGCCAGGCGCTCGACCTCGAGGAGATCGTCGGCGACGACGCGGTACTGCTTGCCGCCGGTCTTGATGACTGCGAACATCTTTCTTGCCTTTCGGTGTCCGGTCCGGCCTCCGGCGCAAGCGCCCGGGCCGTCTTCTTGTCAGTCGTTGCGGTTGGTCGCGGGCCTCGGGCCACCGGGCCCAACGCACAAGCGGCGCGGATCTTCTCCACGCCGCAGCCGCGTTCCGATAGCGCAACCCCGCCGCAAGGTCAAGCCGGCGCCGCGCTGGCGGCGCGACCGGGGCGCCGGGCTGGCCGCCGGGCGACGGGCCGGCGGCACGGGCGGGCGTCAGGCCGGCCGCCGGGGCGCGCGCCGGTTAGCCATCAGGTCGCGGACGTCGTCGGCATCCTCGGCGCGGCCGCCGGGGCGCGCTCCGGTTAGCCCCTAGATTGCCCCAGATTGACCCTTGTGTCGCTGCGGCGCAGCCGCTATCTAGTGCGCCGCGCTCCGGCGCCCGGCCACGCCCCGCGGAGAGGTGGCAGAGTGGTTGAATGCACCGCACTCGAAATGCGGCATACTCGCAAGGGTATCGGGGGTTCGAATCCCCCCCTCTCCGCCAAACACCGCCGGGTCCATACCGGGGACATGGTTTACAGCTGATACCGGAGAGATCGTTTACACATTCTCCGGGGCGAATGGGTTGGGCGCCGGTTCGACGCGGCC
>NZ_JAOAOP010000053.1 GCF_030398335.1 Aquibium sp. A9E412 | reverse complement strand
AGGCGCCGGACGATCCGGCCGGCTGGCAGCGCCTGGTGCGCTCCTACGCCGTGCTCGGCCGCGCCGAGGCGGCACAGGACGCGCTGGCGCGCGGCCTGGAGGCGCTCGGCACCGACACGCCGGAAGGCGCGGCGCTGCGCGAGGCGGCCGCCGCACAGGGCATCGAGACCATCGCGACGGAGTGACGACGCCGTGACACGCAAGCAGAAACGACTGGCCATCATCGGCGGCGGCATGGGCTTTCTCGCCGCCGCCACCGCGCTGACCTTCGTCGCCCTCGGCCAGCAGACCTCGTATTTCTACATGCCCGGCGACCTGTCCGTCCGGCCCGTCGCGGCCGGCGAGCGCATCCGCCTCGGCGGCCTGGTCGAGGAGGGCTCGCTCGCGCACGGCGCCGAGACCGACGTCACCTTTGCCGTGACAGACGGCTCGGAGTCGGTCAAGGTGACCTATGCCGGCATCCTGCCCGACCTGTTCCGCGAGGGGCAGGGCGTGGTGACGGAAGGCCGCTTCGACGACGGCGGGGTGTTCCGCGCCGACACCGTGCTGGCCAAGCACGACGAGACCTACATGCCGCGCGAGGTTGCCGAGAGCCTCAAGGAAAAGGGCGTGTGGGAAGGCGACTAGACCGCCACCGGACCGCGATGCCGGAAGCGCGCAGCGGCTTGCAGGCAGCCTCGGGGTCTCGGTGATTGAAGTTTCGGCATGCGTGCGGCGCGGTAAACGCGCCTTGCCGCACCATGCTCCAAGCGCGGGGAGGACCGCATGAGCGTCGAGATCGGTCATTTCGCCCTGGTCCTGGCCTTCGCATTGTCGCTGGTTCAGTCGACGGTGCCGCTGGTCGGGGCACGGCTCGGCAGCAGCGCGCTGATGCGCGTCGGCGAGCCGTCGACGATCATGGGCTTCCTGATGACCGGCATCGCCTTCGCGGCGCTGACGGCGGCCTACATGCAGTCCGACTTCTCGGTCGAGAACGTCTGGCAGAACTCGCATTCGGCCAAGCCGATGCTGTTCAAGATCACCGGCACGTGGGGCAACCACGAGGGCTCGATGCTGCTGTGGGTGCTGATCCTCACGCTGTTCGGCTCGCTGGTCGCCGTGTTCGGCCGCAACCTGCCGGCGACGCTGCGCGCCAACGTGCTGGCGGTGCAGGGCATGGTGGGCGCGGCCTTCCTGCTGTTCATCCTCGCCACGTCGAACCCGTTTGCCCGGCTGGTGCCGGCGCCGATCGAGGGGCGCGACCTCAACCCGATCCTGCAGGATGTCGGCCTGGCGGTGCATCCGCCGCTTCTTTATCTCGGCTATGTCGGCTTTTCCGTGTGCTTCGCCTTCGCGGTGGCGGCGCTGATCGAGGGGCGCGTCGACGCCGCCTGGGCGCGCTGGGTCAGGCCGTGGACGCTGGCCGCCTGGGTGTTCCTGACCGGCGGCATCGCGATGGGCTCCTACTGGGCCTATTACGAGCTCGGCTGGGGCGGCTTCTGGTTCTGGGACCCGGTGGAGAACGCCTCCTTCATGCCGTGGCTGGCCGGCACCGCGCTGCTGCATTCGGCGATCGTCATGGAGCGCCGCTCGGCCCTGAAGATCTGGACGATCCTGCTCGCCCTCGTCGCCTTCTCGCTGTCGCTGCTCGGCACCTTCCTCGTGCGGTCGGGCGTTCTGACCTCGGTGCACGCCTTCGCCACGGACCCGACGCGCGGCGTCTTCATCCTGGCCATCCTGGTGCTGTTCGTCGGCGGCTCGTTCGCGCTGTTCGCCGCGCGCAGCGGCGCGCTGACGGCCGGCGGCGTGTTCCACCCGATCTCGCGCGAGGGCGCGCTGGTCCTCAACAACCTGTTCCTGACCACCGCCACGGCGACCGTGTTCGTCGGCACGCTCTACCCGCTGTTCATCGAGGCGCTTTCCGGCGACAAGATCTCCGTCGGCGCGCCGTTCTTCAACCTGACCTTCGTGCCGCTGATGGTGCCGCTGCTGATGGCGGTGCCGTTCGGGCCGCTGCTCGCCTGGAAGCGCGGCGATTTGTGGGCCGTCAGCCAGCGGCTGTTCGTCGCCTTCGGCGGCGCGCTGGCGGCGATGATCGTGGCGCTGCTGTTCGTCGACCGCGCCGCCGCGCTGGCCGCGCTCGGCATCGGCCTCGGCGTGTGGCTGATCCTCGGCGCGCTGACCGACCTGGCGCTGCGCTCCGGCCTGCCCAAGGCGCGCCTCCGCGTCGCCGTCTCGCGTCTGGTCGGCCTGCCGCGCTCGGCCTTCGGCACCGCGCTCGCCCATGCCGGCGTCGGCGTCATGGTGATCGGCGTCACCGCCGTGACCACCATGCAGGGCGAGCGCATCGTGGCGATGAAGCCCGGCGAGACGGCCGAGATCGCCGGCTACGTGCTGCGCTTCGACGGCCTGACGCCCTACACCGGACCGAACTATCTGGAGGATCGCGGCATCTTTGCCGTCACCGCGCCCGACGGCCGGCCGCTCGGCGAGGTGATGTCGGCCAAGCGCGTCTACCCGGCACGCCAGATGCCGACGACGGAGGCCGGTATCATGACGCTCGGCTTCAGCCAGCTCTACGTCTCGCTCGGCGATCCGCGCGACGACGGCGCGATCGTCGTGCGCATCTGGTGGAAGCCGCTGGTGACGCTGATCTGGTACGGCGCGGTGGTGATGATGGTCGGCGGCACGGTGTCGCTGCTCGACCGGCGGCTGCGCGTCGGCGCGCCCGCGCGGCGCAAGGCGCGGACCGGCGCCGCGCAGCCGGAGGCGGGCCGATGAGAGGGCTGGCGCGCGCGGCCGTCGCCGCCGCCCTGTGGCTGGCGCTGGCCGCCGGCCCGGCGCTGGCGGTTCAGCCCGACGAGGTGCTCGACGATCCGGCGCTCGAGGCGCGGGCGCGGGCCCTGTCGGCGGAGCTGCGCTGCCTGGTGTGCCAGAACCAGTCGATCGACGATTCCAACGCCGAACTGGCGCGCGACCTGCGCGTTCTGGTGCGCGAGCGGCTGGTGGCCGGCGACACCGATGCCGAGGTGATCGACTACGTGGTGGCGCGCTACGGCGAGTTCGTGCTTCTGAAGCCGCCCTTCAGCGCGCGCAACGCGCTGTTGTGGGCCTCGCCGGCGCTGCTGCTCCTGGCCGGCGGCGGCTACGCCTTCATCAACATGCGCCGCCGCGCCCGCCGCCGCTCGCCGGCGCTGTCGCCGGAGGAGGAGGCGCGGCTCGAGGCCATCCTGAACGAGCGCGACTGAGCGCCCCCCGGCGCCGCTTCCCTTCTCCCGCACCTTCCCCTACGGTCCGGCGGCCGGTCGCAGGCGCTTCGCCGCGCATCCGGCCGCAGCTTTTCCTGCATCGGGCCGTCCGCAAAGCGTGAGCGGCAGCGAGGCCGATGCGTCCACAGCCTTGACGGGGGACCCAGCCATGACCGTTCGCACCCAGCGGCTCGACTTTCCCGGCCATTCCGGCGCCCGGCTGTCGGCGCGCCTCGACCTGCCCAACGGGCCGCTGCGCGGCTACGCGCTGTTCGCGCACTGCTTCACCTGCTCCAAGGACGTGCTCGCCGCCCGCCGCATCGCCGCCGATCTGGCGCGCGAGGGGCTGGCGGTGCTGCGTTTCGACTTCACCGGGCTCGGCTCGAGCGAGGGCGAGTTCGCCTCCACCGACTTCTCCTCCAATGTCGGCGACCTGGTCTCGGCGGCCGACCATCTGCGCGACAATTTCGGCCCGCCCTCGGTGCTGATCGGCCATTCGCTGGGCGGCGCGGCGGTGCTGGCGGCGGCCGACCGGATCCCCGAGGTCAAGGCCGTCGTGACCATCGGCGCGCCGGCCGACACGGCCCATGTGCTGAAGAACTTCGGCTCCAGCCTGGAGGCGATCGAGCGCGACGCCGAGGCCGAGGTCGAGCTCGCCGGCCGGCGCTTCCGCATCACCCGCCAGTTTGTGGAGGACGTGCGCGGCCGCAACCTCGAGGCGGCCATCAAGGCGCTGCGCAAGCCGCTGCTCATCCTCCATTCGCCGCTCGACGAGACGGTCGGCATCGACAACGCGACGGCGATCTTCGTCGCCGCGCGCCATCCCAAGAGCTTCGTCTCGCTCGACAAGGCCGACCACCTGCTGACGCGGCCGGAGGACGCCGCCTTCGCCGCGCGCGTCATCTCCGGCTGGCTGTCGCGCTACCTGGCCGGCGACGCGCCGCAGGGCGAGGAGGCGATCGAGCACGTGCGCGTGATGGAGACCGGCCAGGGCAAGTTCCAGAACGCCGTGCAGGCCGGCCGTCACCGGCTGTTCGCCGACGAGCCGGAAAGCGTCGGCGGCTTCGATTCCGGTCCTTCGCCCTACGATTTCCTGTCGATCGCGCTCGGCGCCTGCACGGCGATGACGCTGCGCATGTATGCCGACCACAAGAAGCTCGAGCTCGGCCGCGTCAGCGTCGACGTCTCGCACGCCAAGATGCATGCGCGCGACTGCGAGGACTGCACCGACGAGCAGCGCGCCGGCGGCGGCCGCATCGACCGCTTCGACCGCGTCATCGCGGTGGAAGGGGCGATCTCCGAGGCGCTGCGCGACAAGCTGGTCGAGATCGCCGGCAAGTGCCCGGTGCACCGCACGCTGGAAAGCGCCTCGACGGTAAAGACCTCGGTGCGCGAGGTCGAGTAGCCGCCGCCCGGCCCGGCCGTCGCCCGGCGCCGCCGCAGCAGAACATTACCAAACTTTCATGCCCCGGAAATGGCACGGTAAGGTGCCGTTCCCTATGTCTGGTCCCGAGGGTGCCCGATGCGGGCATCTGCCACGGACAGTTTCCGATCCCCAAGAGAGGACCAGACCAACCATGGATGAACGCCACAACACGGCATCCAAGACCCGCACGCGCCTGTTCGCGACCGTCGCCTCGCTGGCGGTGGCCGGTGCGATCGGCGCCACCGCGGTGACCACCGGCGCCGTTCCGGTGCTGGCCGAGCCGGCCCGCCTCGATCAGCCGATCCAGGCGCCGAGCTTCGCCGACATCGTCGAGACGGTGTCGCCGGCCGTCGTCAGCGTCCGCGTCAAGGCCAAGATGCAGCCGGCCTCCGACCAGGGCCCCGGCTTCTCCTTCGGCATGCCCGGCTTCGAGGACCTGCCGGACGATCATCCGCTGAAGCGCTTCTTCCGCGAGTTCCGCGGCGGGCCCGGCCAGGACCGCGACCGCTTCGGCCGGCGCGGCGGCCAGCGCCCCGCCTCGCAGGGCTCCGGCTTCTTCATCTCCGAGGACGGCTATCTGGTTACCAACAACCACGTCATCGACGGCGGCGGCGAGTTCCTCGTGGTCATGGACGACGGCACCGAGCTGTCGGCCGAGCTGATCGGCTCCGACCCGCGCACCGACCTCGCCGTGCTCAAGGTCGAGGAGGCGCGCGAGTTCACCTATGTGGACTTCGCCGACGAGGCCAATGTGCGCGTCGGCGACTGGGTGGTGGCCGTCGGCAACCCGTTCGGCCTCGGCGGAACGGTGACGGCCGGCATCGTCTCGGCGCGCGGCCGCGACATCGGCGCCGGCCCCTATGACGACTTCATCCAGATCGACGCGGCGGTCAACCGCGGCAACTCCGGCGGCCCGGCCTTCAACCTGGCCGGCGAGGTGGTCGGCGTGAACACCGCGATCTTCTCGCCGTCCGGCGGCAATGTCGGCATCGCCTTCGCGATCCCCGCCTCGATCGCCCAGAACGTCGTTCAGGAGCTGATCGAGGACGGCACCGTGGAGCGCGGCTGGCTCGGCGTGCAGATCCAGCCCGTCACCTCCGACATCGCCGAATCGCTCGGCCTGGAGGACGAGAAGGGCGCGCTGGTCGCCGAGCCGACCGAGGACAGCCCGGCACGCAGCGCCGGCATCCGCGCCGGTGACGTGATCGTCGCCGTCGACGGCGAGGCGGTCGATTCGGCCAAGGAGCTCGCCCGTATCATCGGCAACTACGAGCCCGGCAAGTCGGTCGAGGTCACGCTGTGGCGCGACGGCCAGGCCGAGACGCTCGACGTCGAGCTCGGCGAGATGCCCGGCCTCGACCGCCAGGCGATGGCCGCCCCGCAGGACGAGGGGCAGGACGAGGCGGCGGGCAGCGCGCTCGCCGACTTCGGCCTGACCGTGACCCGCGCGGAGGACGGCGAAGGCCTGCTCGTGACCGACGTCGACCCCGACAGCGAGGCCGCCTCGCGCGGCATCCAGGCGGGCGACGTCATCCTGTCGGTCAACTCGCAGGAGGTCTCGAGCGCCGGCGACGTCGCCTCGATCGTCGACGACGCCTCCGAGGCCGGCCGCAAGGCGGTGCTGTTCCAGCTCCGCCGCGACAACGCCAACCGCTTCGTCGCGCTGCCGGTGGCACGCGGCTGATCGGCCCCGCGAGATGCCTTCCGTCGGCCGGATTTCCGCACCCCCGGCCGGCCGGCGGAAGGCCCGGGGCCGCGCTGCGGCCCCCGCGGCAGCGGGCCCCATCGTCCTCTGCCGCTTTTCCGCCGTCCGGAGCCCAGCATGGAACCCGTCGCGACCCCTTCCGATTTCGCCCAGGATTTCGGCTATAAGGTCGCCATGAAGATTCTGCTGATCGAGGACGACCGCGAGGCGGCGGACTATCTCAAGAAGGCGTTCTCCGAGGCCGGCCACACGACCCACCTGGCGGCCGATGGCGAGACCGGCTTCGCGCTCGCCGACTCCGGCGACTACGACGTCTTCGTCATCGACCGCATGCTGCCGCGCCGCGACGGCCTGTCCGTCATCGCGGAGCTGCGCGAACGCGGCAACGAGACGCCGGCGCTGATCCTGTCGGCGCTCGGCGAGGTCGACGACCGGGTTACCGGGCTGCGCGCCGGCGGCGACGACTACCTCACCAAGCCCTATGCCTTTTCCGAGCTGCTCGCCCGCGTCGAGGTGCTCAACCGGCGCGCCGGCAGCAAGGAGGTCGAGACGCTCTACCGCGTCGGCGATCTCGAGCTCGACCGGCTGTCGCACACGGTGCGCCGCGCCGGCCAGGAGATCGTGCTGCAGCCGCGCGAGTTCCGCCTGCTCGAATATCTGATGCGCCATGCCGGGCAGGTGGTCACCCGCACCATGCTGCTGGAGAACGTCTGGGACTACCATTTCGACCCGCAGACCAACGTCATCGACGTGCATGTGTCGCGGCTGCGCGGCAAGATCGAGCGCGGCTTCGACCGTCCCGTCCTGCACACCGTGCGCGGCGCCGGCTACGTCTTGCGGGCCGAGTGATGGCGGCCGTTCCGGCCATCATGAAGACCACCGCCGCGCGGCTGTCGGCGCTCTATCTCGTCCTGTTCTCGCTCTGCGCGGTGCTGCTCGTCTTCTACATGACGGGCCTTTCGGTGCGCATGCTGACCGTGCAGACGCGCGAGACGATCACCGAGGAGGCGCAGGGCCTGGCCGCCGCCTACCAGCGCGGCGGGCTGCCCTATCTGGTGCGCATGGTCGAGCGCCGCTCGCGCCAGCCGAGCGCCAACCTCTACCTGATCACCGATCCGAACGGCCGCGTCCTGGCCGGCAACGTGGAAAGCCTGGCGCCGGGCGTCCTCGACGAGGCGGGCTGGACGACGCGGCCCTTCGCCTATCAGCGCTACGGCGAGGGACCCGGCGCGGTCGCGGACGGCCGCCACACCGCGATGGCGCACGTCTTTCGCCTGCCCAACCGGATGATCGTGCTGGTCGGCCGCGACCTCGGCGAGCCGGAGCGCTTCCGCTCGGTCGTGCGCCGCGCGCTGGTCGTCGCCTTCGGCATGATGGGGCTCGGCGCGCTGCTCATCTGGTATGTCGTCGGCCGCCGCGCGCTGCGCCGCATCGACCGCGTCTCGGAGGCGAGCCGCCGCATCATGGGCGGCGACCTGTCGGGCCGGCTGCCGGTGAGCGGGGCGGGCGACGAGTTCGACCGCCTGTCGGCCAGCCTCAACGCCATGCTGGCGCGCATCGCCGAGCTCAACGACGGGCTGCGCCAGGTCTCCGACAGCATCGCGCACGATCTCAAGACGCCGCTGACGCGGCTGCGCAACCGCGCCGAGGCGGCGCTCGCCGGCCAGCCCGATCCGGCCGAGTACCGCGCGGCGCTGGAGCGCACCATCGCGGAGTCCGATCAGCTCATCCGCACCTTCAACGCCATTTTGATGATCTCGCGCGTCGAGGCCGGCCACTCGGCCGAGGCGGCCGAGCCGGTCGACCTCGCCGCCGTGGTGGCCGACGTGGTCGAGCTCTACGAGCCGCTCGCCGAGCAGCAGGGCGTGGCGCTCGTCGCCGAGGCGGGCGCGGTGCCGGCGACGGTCGAGGGCAACCGCGAGCTGATCGGCCAGGCGCTGTCGAACATCGTCGACAATGCGATAAAGTACTCCGCCGGCACCCCGGCCGCGCGCGTTGCGGTCGGCCTGGCGCAGGACCGCACGGCGACGCGCATCACCGTGACCGACAACGGGCCGGGCATTCCGGAGGAGGATCGCGCGCGCGCCACCGAGCGCTTCGTGCGGCTCGAGGCCAGCCGCAGCCAGCCGGGCTCCGGCCTCGGCCTGAGCCTTGCCAAGGCGGTGATGAAGTTCCATGGCGGGCGGCTCGAGCTGGCGGCGGCCGAAGGCGGCGGCCTCGCCGTGGCCATGGTGTTTTCCAGCGGGGAGGGGCGCTGATGCAGAAAGCGCGGGCGGGGATCGCGGCCGAGGACGGAACCGCCTGGTTCGGCGTCGCGCCGCGGGCGCTGAAGCCGCTCGACCGGGAGGCGGCGAAGGAGGCGGCGGCCACGGTCGCCGAATGCGCCGCGGAGGAGGGGCTCGACCGCGTCGCCGCGCTGCTCGAAGGCGAGGGGCCGCTCGCCGCCTTCCTCGCTGCCGTCTTCGACCTCTCGCCCTTCCTGCGCGACCAGGCGCGGCGCCGGCCGGTCCTGCTCGACCGCCTGTTCGACACCCCGCTCGACCGCCGCCTGGCCGAGCTCGGCGACGCCATCGCCGGCGTCGCGCTGGCCGAGGAGCAGAGCGAGGCGGGGGTGATGCAGGCGCTGCGGCTCCACAAGGCGGAGGCGCACGCGCTGATCGCGCTTGCCAGCCTGGCCGGCGCCGCCGACGCCGCCACCACCGTGGCGCGGCTGAGCGCGCTGGCCGACGCCTGCATCCGCGCGGCGGCCGATTTCCTGCTGGTCGACGCGCACCGGCGCGGCAAGCTGGCGCTGCCCGACCCGCAGGAGCCCGCGCGCGGCTCCGGCTACGTCCTTCTGGCGATGGGCAAGCTCGGCGCCGGCGAGCTCAACTTCTCCTCCGACATCGACCTGATCGCGCTGTTCGACGAGCGGGCGCCGGCGATCGCCGACCCGGTCGAGGCGAGCGACCTGTTCGTGCGGCTGACGCGGCGGCTGGTGCGCATCCTGCAGGAGCGCACCGAGCACGGCTACGTCTTCCGCACCGACCTGCGGCTGCGCCCCGACCCCGGCTCCACGCCGCTCGCCATTCCCACCGAGGCGGCGCTCACCTACTACGAGAGCCGCGGCCAGAACTGGGAGCGGGCGGCGATGATCAAGGCGCGCGCGGTGGCCGGCGACACGGCCGCCGGCAGCGCCTTCCTCGCCGAGCTGCAGCCCTATGTCTGGCGCAAATATCTCGACTACGCGGCGATCGCCGACGTGCACTCGATCAAGCGTCAGATCCATGCCCACAAGGGCCATGGCGCGGTGGCGGTGAAGGGCCACAACGTCAAGCTCGGCCGCGGCGGCATCCGCGAGATCGAGTTCTTCGTGCAGACCCAGCAGCTCATCGCCGGCGGCCGCTTTCCCGAGCTGCGCGGCCGCGAGACCGTCGCCATGCTCGGCCGGCTGGCCGAGCTCGGCTGGATCGGCGAGGAGGCGCGCGAGGCGCTGGCCGGGCAGTACTGGTTCCTGCGCGACGTCGAGAACGTCATCCAGATGATCGCCGACGAGCAGGCGCACAGCCTGCCGGAGGACGACCAGGGGCTGACGCGCGTGGCGCTGCTGCTCGGCTACGACGACGCGGACTCCTTCTCCGAGGCGTTCCGCCGCTCGCTGCAGCTCGTCGAGCGCCACTATGCGGCGCTGTTCGAGACCGCGCCGCAGCTTTCCGGCGACCTCGGCAATCTCGTCTTCACCGGCGACGTCGACGATCCCGGAACGCTGGAGACGCTGTCGGCGCTCGGCTTCGAGCGGCCGAGCGACATCTGCCGCGTCATCCGCGGCTGGCATTTCGGCCGCTACCGCGCCACCCGCTCGTCGGAGGCGCGCGGCCGGCTGACCGAGCTGACGCCGGCGCTGCTCGAGGCGTTCGGCCAGACGCGTCGCGCCGACGAGGCGCTGATGCGCTTCGATGCCTTCCTGTCGGGCCTGCCGGCCGGCATCCAGCTCTTCTCGCTGCTGCAGTCCAACCCGCGGCTGCTCGAGCTGCTCGCCACCATCATGGGGGCCGCGCCGCGGCTGGCCGAGACGATCACCCGCCGGCCGCACGTCTTCGACGGGCTGCTCGATCCGGCGCTGCTGTCCGAACTGCCCAACAAGGCCTATCTGGCGGAGCGGCTGGAGGCGTTTCTCGGCGGCGCCGCCGCCTACGAGGAAACGCTCGACCGGCTGCGCATCTTCACCGCCGAGCAGAAGTTCCTGATCGGCATCCGGCTGCTGACCGGCGCGATCGACGCCTACCGCGCCGGCAAGGCCTTCTCCGACCTCGCCGACCTGACCATCGGCATGGCCTTCGAGGCGGTGCACGCGGAGTTCGCCCGCCGGCACGGCCGGGTGCCGGGCGGCCGCGCGGCGATCCTCGGCATGGGCAAGCTCGGCAGCCGCGAGCTCACCGCCGGGTCCGACGTCGACCTGATCCTGCTCTACGACCACGACGCCGATGCCGAGGAGTCCGACGGCGACAAGCCGCTCGCCCCGTCGCACTACTACGCCCGGCTCACCCAGCGGTTGATCGCCGCCGTTTCGGCGCCGATGGCCGAGGGCGTGCTCTACGAGCTCGACCTGCGGCTGCGGCCGTCGGGCAACAAGGGGCCGGTGGCCACGCACATCGAGGCCTTCCGCAAGTATCAGCGCCAGGAGGCCTGGACCTGGGAGCACATGGCGCTGGCACGCGCCCGGCCGGTGGCCGGCGACGCCGGCCTGGGGGCGGAGGCGGCCGCCGAGATCGACGCCGTGCTCGGCGCCGACGGCGACCGCGCCGTGCTGGCGGGCGAGGCGGCCAAGATGCGCGACCTGATCGAGGAGGAGAAGCCGCCGCGCGATGCCTGGGACCTCAAGCTGGTGCCGGGCGGGCTGATCGATCTCGAGTTCATCGCCCAGCACGCGGTGCTCGCCGGCCGGCTGACCGAGGGGTCGAGGCCGACGGCGACGGCCGAGGTGCTGGCGCGGCTGGCGCCCGATTTCGCCGACGCCGACACGCGCGCGGCGCTGGTCGACGCGCACGCGCTCTATTTCACGCTGACGCAGATCATCCGGCTGTGCCTGACCGGGCCGTTCGAGCCCGACGACGTGCCGCCGGGGCTTGCCGATCTGCTGCTGCGGGCCACCGATCTGCCGGACCTGGCGGTCCTGCAGGCACATGTCGAAGAGACGTCGCGGACGGTGCGGGAGCATTTCGACCGTCTGCTGCGTGGGCCGGGTGACGGGTCGTGATGGGACGCCGCGCCTTGCCCTTTCCGCATCGGGGGTGACGATGCAAAGGAGAAGACCATGAAGAACCTGACCAGGATCGCGCTTGCCTTCACCGCCGTCGCGGCGGTCACCGCCACGGCCGTGGCGCACGAGCGCTGGGGCCGCGACGGCGGCATGGGCGGCGGCATGGGCCCGGGCATGGGCAGCCGGGCCATGATGCACTTCGAGCGCGCCGACGCCGACGACAGCGGCGACGTCACCTTCGAGGAGTTCGCCGCCGCCTTCGGCGCCTTCCAGAGCGTCGACGCCGACGGCGACGGATCGCTCACGGTGGAGGAGATCGCCGCCGAGATCGAGCGCCGCCGCACCGAGCGCATGGCCCGGCGGATGATCGAGCGCTTCGACACCGACGGCGACGGCGTGCTGACCGAGGCCGAGATCGAGTCGCGCCAGCAGAAGATGTTCGCGCTGATGGACCGCAACGACGACGGCAAGGTCGATGCCGACGAGATGCCGCGCCGTCACCGCGGCGGCGGCATGGGCATGGGCCCGCGCCACTGACGGCCGACACGGTTCCAGGCCAAGCGGGCACCGCTTCGCCGTCGGAAGAACGCGTCGGGACGGCGCCTCGGAGCCGTTCCGCGATCCGCTGACCGACAGGATCGCTCCAGGACGGGCGCCCGGCAACCGGGCGCCCGTTCCGCGTGGGGCGGGGCGCCGGCCGGCCGTGCCGCCGGCCCGCCGGCCGGGCAGTGTCCCGGTTCGCGATTCGCCAGCCGTCAGGCGCGTGGAGCCGCGACCGCCACGCCGCCGATTGCGCCTTGAAAACATACCGACTAATCGGTATGGTGATTTCGGATCGGCGGCCGGCGCTCCGCGCGAGCGGCAACGCCGGGCGCTGCGGCAGCGGCCCGCATCGGGCAGACGCCGGCACGAGGCAGACGGACGACGGCATGGCGCAGACGACGGACAGACGCAGGCAGGCGGGATCGAAGGCGCGCGCCGATCTGCTCGACGCCGCGCTCGCCGTCATCCGCGAGAAGGGCTACACGGCGACCACGGTCGACGACATCTGCCAGCGCGCGGGACGCACCAAGGGCAGCTTCTTCCACCATTTCGAGGGCAAGGAGGCGCTCGCCGTCGCGGCGGCCGACCACTGGAGCGAGACGACGGCGGCGCTGTTCCGGGCCGCGCCGTACCACGCGCATGCCGATCCGCTCGACCGGCTTATCGCCTATGTCGACTTCCGCCGCGCCATCCTGGCGGGCGCGCCGCCGGAGTTCACCTGTCTGGTCGGCACCATGGTGCAGGAGACCTACGCCACCCACGACGAGATCCGCGCCGCCTGCGCGCGCTCGATCCTCGGCCACGCGCACACGCTGGAAGCCGACATCGAGGCGGCGATCGCCGCGCGCGGGCTGCGCCCCGACTGGACGGCCGCGAGCCTGGCGCGCCACACCCAGGCCGTCATCCAGGGCGCCTTCATCCTGGCCAAGGCGACCGGCGGGCCGGAACCGGCCGCCGAGAGCATCGATCATCTCAGGCGATACATCACCCTGCTCTTCGAGCATCGACCCCCAAGGGAGGACCAAGCATGACCTATGTCGACGGTTTCGTGGCACCGGTGCCGACCGGCCGCCGGGAGGATTACCGCGCGCACGCCGCGCGCGCGGCGGAGGTGTTCAAGGCGCACGGCGCGCTCGCCTGCGTCGAGACCTGGGGCGACGACGTGCCCAAGGGCGAGCGCACCTCGTTTCCGATGGCAGTGCAGCTCGCCGAGGACGAGACGGTGGTGCTCGGCTGGATCGTCTGGCCGTCGCGCGCGGCGCGCGATGCCGGCATGGCCGCGGCGATGGCCGATCCGCGGCTCACCGGCGAGGAGATGCCGTTCGACGGCAAGCGCATGATCTTCGGCGGGTTCGAGACCATCCTCGACGTGTGATCCGCGCGACAACGCACCGCCGCAGCGCATGCCGCGGCCGGCGAACGCGGCCGGCCCGGCAGGCCCGCGGCACAATCCAACGCGATGGACCGTGACGCCGGCCGCGCGCTGCTGCGCGCTCTCCCGCCTCATGGTCCGCGCCTCATGGTCTGCAAGGAAACGATCCGATGACCCAAGACCCCGTTCCCTCCGCCGGCGCGCGCGAGCTGGTGCTCAGCCGCGTCATTCCCGTCACGCGCCGTTCGGCCTATCGCTGCTGGACCGAGCCGGAGCTGATGAAGCGCTGGTTCGCGCCGCGCCCCTGGTCGGTTTCCGACGTCGAGGTCGACGTGCGGCCGGGCGGCATCAACCGCATCGTCATGCGCAGTCCCGAGGGCGAGGACCATCCCAACGAGGGGGTCTATCTCGAGGTGGTGCCCGACAGGCGCCTGGTCGTCACCGACGCCTATGTGCGCGCCTGGCAGCCGTCGCAGAAGCCGTTCATGACGCTGATCCTCGAGCTCGAGGATGCCGACGGCGGCACGCGCTACACCGCCACGGTGCGCCACTGGAGCGAGGAGGACCGCGCCGCGCACGAGGCGATGGGCTTCCACGAGGGCTGGGGCCAGTGCCTCGACCAGCTCGTCGCGGTGGCGCGCGAGCTCGACGAGGGCTGAGCCGCGTCGCAGCCGCTCGGGCCTCAGGCGGCCGGCCGCTCCGGCTCCTCCTCGGCGCTGCGCGCGGGCATGCGCACGGACACGATGGTGCCGACGCCCTCGGTGGAGCGGATCTTCAGCGCGCCGCCGTGCAGCTCGGCCAGCGAGCGCGAAATGGCGAGCCCCAGGCCGGAGCCGGTGTGCGTCTTGGAGAACTGGTTCTGCACCTGCTCGAACGGCCGGCCGAGCTTCTTCAGCGCGTCGCGCGGGATGCCGCAGCCCGAATCCTCGATGCTCAGCACCACCGCGCCGGACACCTTGCGCGCGCGCAGCGTGATCTTGCCGCCCTCGCCGGTGAACTTCACCGCGTTCGACAGCAGGTTGATGACGATCTGCTTGATCGCCCGGCGGTCGGCGTAAAGCCGCATCGTGTTGGGGATGCGGGTGGCCACCTCGATGTCCTTTTCGGCCGCCTGCAGCGCCACCACGCGCACCGTCTCGCGGATCAGCGGGCACAGGTCGATGCTCTCGCGCTCGATGGAGAACTGGCCGGCCTCGATCTTCGACATGTCGAGGATGTCGTTGATGACGCCGAGCAGATAGGCGCCGCTGGTGTTGATGTCGCGCGCATACTCCTCGTAGCGCTCCGAGCCGAGCGGCCCGAACAGCGCCGACTGCATCAGCTCGGAAAAGCCGATGATGGCGTTGAGCGGCGTCCTGAGCTCGTGCGACATGTTGGCGAGAAATTCCGACTTGGCGCGGTTGGCGGCCTCCGCGCGCTCCGTCTCGCGCATGTATTTGCGATTGAGCTCGACGAGCTCGCGCGCGCGCTCCTGCTCGGCGCGGCGCGCCAGCGACAGGTCGTGGATCGTCGCCATCAGCCGCCGCTCGCTGTCGACCAGCTTCTCCTGGTGCAGCTTGAGCTGGGTGATGTCGGTGCCGAGCGACACCGTGCCGCCGTCGCGCGTCTTCAGTTCGGTGACCTGCAGCCAGCGCCCGTCGGCGAGCTGCCGCTCGTAGGTGGCGCCGGCCTCGGGACCGTGCACGCTGGCGATGCGCCGCTCGGCGACCAGCGGCTTCATGCGCGCCTCGATGTCGCCGCGCGCCGTGCCCGGCGCGATCTGGCCGGGCTCCAGCCCGGTGTTTTCCTGGAACTTGGTGTTGCACATCACCAGCCGCTCGGCCGCGTCCCACAGCACGAAGGATTCGGTGATGTTCTCGATCGCCGTGCGCAGCCGCTGGTCGGCGGCTTCCGAGCGCTGCGCCAGGTGGCGCTGCTCGGTGACGTCGACGGCGATGCCGATGAGCTGGATCTCGCGCGCCGTCGGGTCGACGACCTGCGCGCGTGCGCGCATCCACACCCACTGGCCGTCGGCCCGGCGCATGCGGAACACCTGGTCGATCTGCTCGGTCTCGCGCGCCACGATGCGCTTTGCCAGCGCGAACAGGTCGCCGTCGTCGGGGTGGATGATCGCCGCCACCTCGCCGAACGACAGCATGGTGTCGACCGGCTGGTAGCCGAGCATCTCGTACATCGAGCGCGACCAGTACATCTTGCCGCGCACCATGTCCCAGTCCCACAGGCCGCACTTGCCGCGCACCAGCGCCAGGTCGATGCGCTGATGCGCCTCCAGATAGATGCGGTCGGCCGCCTGGGCGCGCGCCGACTGGCTGAAATAGCCGTACAGGATGACGATCAGCACCCCGGCGGTCAGCACGAACAGCGTCACGTTGAGCGACACCGACTTGCGCCATTCGGCAAACAGCGCGTCGTGCGACAGCATGGCGACGGCCGCCCCGCCGCCGCGCGCGAAGTCGGCCGCCGCGAAGAACGGCCGGTCGTCGACGGCCACCGACATGACGCCGGCGCGCTCGCCGAACATGAACAGCGGCTGCGCCCCGCCCAAGACCTGCTCGAGCGAGCGGCCGACCAGCGCGTGCCCCTTGGCCGAGGCGGCCAGCACCTCGAAGCGCTCGTCGGTGACGGCCAGCACCCAGCTCGCGGTCAGCCCGCCGTGCCGCGCCGCCGCGGCGACCAGCCGCGCGGCGACCCGCGGGCTGATCTCCTCGGTCTCGGCCAGCTCCATGGCGCCGGCGAGGTCGCTCGCCGCCAGCGCCAGAACGGTGCGCGCGTCGCTCTCGATGTCGGCGCGCCAGGTGGTCAGCGACAGGAAGCGCGTCGCCGCGATGACGATCAGGAAGATGACGATCAGCACCGGAATGGAGCGCCTGAGCACCGGCTCGATGGCCAGAAGCTGCTCATAGGCGGGCGCCGCGATGATCTTGGCGTTGCCCGCGACCCCGCTGCGTGTGCCGCGCCGGCGCCTGCGCCGGGCAAAAAGGCTCCCCTCGGGCGCGGGCCGCGCCGCCGCCTTTGCCATCCACCGGCTCCCTGGTGTGTCCCTCGTTGCGTGATCCGGCAACGCCGCACAGCCGAATCACCCATAAGGAATCAAAGGTGATTCGCCTTGTCCAGTGGCAAGCTGGCGAATCGGCCCCGGCGGGCGGGGGACGGCCGGCGGCGGCGTCAGCCCAGCGTGCGCTCGACGATGTCGCGCAGGTCGCGCGACAGCGCCTTTTCGGCCGCCACCGAAAGCAGCGCCTCGCGGGCCTTGCCGCGCCGTCCGGGCTCGAGCGAGCGCCAGGAGCGCAGCGCCGTGGCGAGCCGCGCGGCGACCTGCGCGTTGTGCCTGTCGACGGCCAGCACCGTCTCGGCGAGCAGCGCGTAGCCCGCCCCGTCGGCCCGGTGGAAGCCGGTCGGGTTGGCCGTGCAGAAGGTGCCGATCAGCGCGCGCAGCCGGTTCGGGTTGTTCTGCGCGTAGGCGGGGTGGCCGGTCAGGTGGCGCACGCGCGGCAGCGCCGCCGGGCCGGGCATCGTCGCCTGCACCTGGAACCACTTGTCGATCACCAGCGGGTCGTCGCCGTAGCGCCGCTCGAAGGCGTCGAGCGCCTCTGCCGCGGCCTGGCTGTCGGCGAAGCGGTGCACCAGCACCGTCATGGCGGCCGCCCGCTCGGTCATGTTGCTCGCCGTCTCGAACTGCGCGGCGGCCGGGTCGGGCCGGCCTTCGGCGACGGCCAGGTAGTCGAGCAGCACGTTGCGCAGCGCCCGCCGGCCGGCGCCGGCCGCGTCGGGCCGGAACGGCCCGTCGTCGGCCATCGCCGCGTAGACGGCGGCGAAGCGCGCCTGCCCGCGGGCGGCGACCGCCTCGCTGAGCGCCACGCGCGCGCTGTGCACGGCGTCGGGGTCGATGTTGTCGCCGATCTCGCGGGCGATGTCGGTCTCCGCCGGCAGGGTGAGCGCCAGCGCCCGGTAGGCCGGCTCCAGCGTGTCGTCGTCGGCGAGCGCCACCACCGCCTCGACGAGCTCGCTCGCGAACGTCGCCGCCTTGCCGCCGCGCAGCCGCCGGAAGGCGGCGATCAGCGCCTCGCTGAGCAGCCCGTTGAGCGCCTGCCAGCGCGACACCAGGTCGGCGTCGTGGCGCGCCAGGAAGAGCTGGTCGGCCGTGCTGACCTCCTGCGACAGGGTGATCGGCGCGGAGAAGCCGCGGTTGAGCGAGACCGTCGGCCGCGCGGTGAGGCCGGAGAAGGTCACCGTGTGGTGCCGCCGCCGCACATGGATGACGCCGTTCTCCACCGTCGCGCCCTCGATGCGGGCCGGCACCATGTCCTCGCCGTCCGGGCCGACCAGGCCGTAGGCGAGGGGGATGTGCATCAGCCGCTTGCGGCTTTCCGAGGGCGTCGGCGGCAGCGACTGCTCGAGCTCCAGCACGCAGGTGCCGCTCGCCTGGTCGTAGCGCGCCGTCGCCGCGACGTTCGGCGTGCCGGCCTGATGATACCACAGCGCGAACTGCGACAGGTCGCGGCCCGACACCGCCTCGAAGACGCGCAGGAAGTCCTCGATGGTGACGGCCTGGCCGTCGTGGCGCTCGAAATAGCGGTCCATGCCGGCGCGGAAGGTCTCGTCGCCCAGCATGGTGTGGATCATGCGCACCACCTCCGAGCCCTTCTCGTAGACGGTGGCGGTGTAGAAGTTGTTGATCTCGCGATAGCGGCGCGGCCGCACCGGGTGGGCGAGCGGCCCCTGGTCCTCGGGAAACTGGTGCGCCTTCAGCGCCCGCACCTCGGCGATGCGCTTGACCGGCCGCGAGCGCTGGTCGGCGGAGAACTCGTGGTCGCGGTAGACCGTCAGCCCTTCCTTGAGGCAGAGCTGGAACCAGTCGCGGCAGGTGATGCGGTTGCCGGTCCAGTTGTGGAAGTACTCGTGCGCGATGATCGCCTCGATGTTGGCGAAGTCGGCGTCGGTCGCGGTCTCCTCGTCGGCCAGCACGTATTTGTCGTTGAAGACGTTGAGGCCCTTGTTCTCCATCGCGCCCATGTTGAAGTCGGACACGGCGACGATGTTGAACACGTCGAGATCGTATTCGCGGCCGAAGCGCTCCTCGTCCCAGCGCATCGAGCGCTTGAGCGCGTCCATCGCGTAGGCCGCGCGCGGCTCCTTGCCGTGCTCGACGTGGATGGCGAGCGCGACCTTGCGGCCCGAGGCGGTGGTGAAGCTGTCCTCGACGACGCCGAGATCGCCGGCGACCAGCGCGAACAGGTAGGACGGCTTGGGGAACGGGTCGTGCCACACCGCGTGGTGGCGGCCGTCCTCGAGCGGGCCGGCCTCGGTGCGGTTGCCGTTCGACAGCAGCAGCGGCGCGCTGCGCCGATCGGCCTCGATGCGCACGGTGTAGACGCTCAGGATGTCCGGCCGGTCGAGGAAATAGGTGATGCGGCGGAAGCCCTCCGCCTCGCACTGGGTGCAGAACACGCCATTCGACTGGTACAGCCCCATGAGCTGGGTGTTGGCGCGCGGCGCCAGCCGCGTCTCGATGGTGAGCGTGAAGCGGTCGGCCGCCGGCGGCCGCGGGATGGTCAGCGCGTCGGGCGTCGCCTCGTAGTCCTCGGCCCCGGCCGGCACGCCGTCGATGGTCAGGCCGGCGAGCGTCAGCCCGTCGCCGTCGAGCACGAGCGGCCGCGTCGGATCGCCGCCCGGCCGGCGCTCGACGGTCAGATGCGCCGTCACCTGCGTGTCGTCGGGGTCGAGCCGGAAGGTCAGCGCCACCTCGGGGATCAGGAAGTCGCTCGGCTTGTAGTCCTCGAGGCGGAAGACCTGGCCGGTGTCGGTGCGCATCGCAACCCTTTCAGCGGGGATGGTCGCGCCGGCCGGCCGCGGCGGCTGGCGCAACAAAAACGGAGGCGTGCTCTTTACACGATTGCCGCGCTCGACAAAACTGCCGCGCACTTTAAGTCTCCCCCCGATGCTCCCTCACGACTGCAAGGACCTGCCATGACGGTGCTGACGCCAAAATTCGGCATGGGCGCTTCCGTGCTGCGCAAGGAAGACGACGCTTTCATCACCGGCCACGGCCGCTACACCGACGACATCCGGCCCGACGGGGTGCTGCACGGCTACGTGCTGCGCTCGCCGGTCGCCAGCGCCGCCTTCACGATCGTCTCGACGGAGGCCGCCGAAGCGGCGCCCGGCGTGCACCTCGTGCTGACCGGGGCCGATCTCGGCCATCTCGGCGACCTCAGGTCGAGCGGCATGCAGAAGCAGCCAGACGGCACCCGCGCGCCGACGCGCGACATCCCGATCCTGTGCCGCGACCGGGTGCACCACGTCGGCGACGCCATCGCCTTCGTGGTGGCCGACAGCCGTGCTGCCGCGCAGGACGCCGCCGAGCTGATCGAGGTCGAGTTCGACGACGGCGAGGCGGTCGCCGGCATCGCCGAAGCGCTCGCCGAGGATGCGCCGCTGGTGTGGCCCGAGCTCGGCACCAACCGCGCCTATGTCAACACGCTGGGCGACAAGGCGAAGACCGACGCCGCCTTCGCCGGGGCAAGCCGCGTCACGCGCATCGCGTTCCACAACAACCGGCTCGTGTGCAACTACATGGAGCCGCGCGCGGCGGTCGCCGAATGGCATGCCGACGAGGACCGCTTCGTGCTGACCACCGGCTCGCAGGGCGTGCATTCCATGCAGGGCATCCTCGCCAAGCAGGTGTTCGGCGTGGCGCCGGAGAAGGTGCGGGTCGTCACGCCGGACGTCGGCGGCGGCTTCGGCCCCAAGACCTTCGTCTACCGCGAGTATCCGCTGGTCATGGAGGCGGCGAAGCGGCTCGGCCGGCCGGTCAAGTGGAACGGCGACCGCGGCGAGCACTTCCTCACCGACGCGCAGGGCCGCGACAACCTGGTGACGGCCGAGATGGCGATGGACGACCAGGGGCGCTTCCTCGGCCTGCGCATCGACATCAAGGCCGCCATGGGCGCCTACACCTCGCAGTTCGGGCCCTTCATCCCCTATCTCGGCGCCACCATGTCGACCGGCGTCTACGACATCGCCGCCCTCGACGTGACGATCACCGGCGTCTACACCAACACCTGCCCGGTCGATGCCTATCGCGGTGCCGGCCGGCCGGAGGCCTCGTTCCTGCTCGAGAAGCTGGTCGACGCCTGCGCCCGCGATCTCGGCCTGGCGCCCGACGAGATCCGCCGGCGCAACTTCATCGGGCCCGAGCAGTTCCCCTACCGCACGCCGACCGGCCGGGTCTACGACGTCGGCGAGTTCGCCGGCCACATGGATCGCGCCATGGAGAAGGCCGGCTGGGCCGGTTTCGAGACGCGGCTGGAGCGCGCCCGCGCGGCCGGCCGCATCCGCGGCATCGGCATGGCGACCTATGTCGAGGCGTGCGCCTTCGCCGGCTCCGAGCCGGCGCATGTCGAGCTCAACGGCGACGGCACGGTGACCGTGCTGATCGGCACCCAGTCGAACGGCCAGGGCCACGCCACCGCCTATGCCCAGCTCGTCGCCGACAAGCTCGATCTCGACGTGGCGCGGATCACCGTGCACCAGGGCGACACCGACCGGCTGGCCAAGGGCGGCGGCACCGGCGGCTCGCGCTCGATCCCGCTCGGCGGCGTGTCCGCCGCGCGCGCCGGCGAGGACCTGGCCGGCAAGATCCGCAAGCTCGCCGCCGACGAGCTCGAGGCGGCGGCCGCCGACATCGAGCTGTCGAACGGCGAGGCGCGCATCGCCGGCACCGACCGGGCGATCGACTTCGCCACGCTCGCCAAGGCGGCGAAGAACCCCGAGGATCTCAAGGGCTTCGGCGAGTTCGTCCAGGAGGAGGCGACCTATCCGAACGGCACGCATATCTGCGAGGTCGAGATCGATCCCGAGACCGGCGCCACCGAGGTGGTCGCCTACACGATCGTCGACGATTTCGGCGCCACGGTGAACCCGATCCTGCTCGCCGGCCAGGTGCATGGCGGCGTCGCCCAGGGCCTCGGCCAGGCGCTCACCGAGGACGCGGTCTATTCCGAGGACGGCCAGCTCGTCAGCGCGACCTTCATGGACTACGCCATGCCGCGCGCCGACAACCTGCCGTTCATCGACTTCGAGACGCGCAACGTGCCCTCGACGACCAACGCGCTCGGCATCAAGGGGGCCGGCGAGGCCGGCACGATCGGCGCGACGCCGGCGGTGATGAACGCGGTCACCGACGCGCTGCACCGCGCCTACGGCATCGGCCACATCGAGATGCCGGCGACCCCGCAGCGCGTCTGGCAGGCGATCCAGGCCGCCCGGTCGGAACGATGAGCGCTCGCCTGGCCGGCGCCGGCGCGACGGAGGCACGGCGGCCGCCGCGGCCGCTGCGATGACCGGCGCCGCGGGGCCGTTCCGCCCCGCCGGTCGGCCGCTCGTCGGCATCGCCCTCAAGGTGATGTCGGTCACCGCCTTCGTCGGCATGTCGTCGTTCATCAAGGCGGCCGGCACGCTGCCGGCCGGGCAGCTCGTCTTCTTCCGCTCCTTCTTCGCCATGTTCCCGATCCTGGCGGTGCTGGCGCTGCGCCGCGAGCTGGCGACCGCCTTCCGCACGACCCGGCCGTTCAGCCACATGGCGCGCGGCCTGGTCGGCGTGACGGCCATGGGGCTCGGCTTCTTCGGCCTCACCCGGCTGCCGCTGCCCGAGGCGATCACGCTCAACTACGCCCAGCCGCTGGTCGTCGTGGTCTTCAGCGCGCTGTTCATGGGCGAGGTGGTGCGCGTCTTCCGCTGGAGCGCGGTCGCCGTCGGCTTTCTCGGCGTCGTCATCATCGCCTGGCCGAAGCTGACGCTGTTTTCCGCCGGCACGCCGCTGGCCGAGGGCGAGGCGCTGGGCGTCGTGGCCATGCTGGCCGGCGCGGCGGTCTCGGCCGTGGCGCTGCTTCTGGTGCGCCGTCTGGTGGCGACCGAGAAGACCGCCACCATCGTGCTGTGGTTCTCGCTGACGGCGACGGTGGTCTCGCTGATGTCGCTGCCCTTCGGCTGGGCGCCGCTCAGCTGGACGCAGGCGGCCTTCCTGGTGTCGGCAGGCATCTGCGGCGGCCTCGGCCAGCTCCTGATGACGCAGAGCTACCGCTATGCCGAGATGTCGACCATCGCGCCGTTCGAATACACCTCGATGCTGCTCGCCATCGTCGTCGGCTATCTCGCCTTCGGCGACGTGCCGACGCCGCACATGCTGGTCGGCGGCGCCATCGTCGTCGGCGCCGGGCTGTTCATCATCTGGCGCGAGCATCGGCTGGGCCTGCAGCGCGGCGCCGCGCGCCGGCTGGTGCCGCCGCAGGGTTGAAGCGGTTCCAGGCGAAGTGGAGACCGGTTCGCCGTCCGCAGGCGCGGAAGAGCCGCAGGTCGGCGCCGCTCAGCGGCCGAACGCGTCCTCGACCGCGCGGCGCAGCTCCGTCGGGGCGAACGGCTTGGCGATCCGCGGCAGGTCGCCGACATGCGCGGGAAGCGTTCCCGGGTCGTAGCCGGTCGTAAGAATCAGCGGCACGCCGGCCGCGCGCAGCTTCTCGATGACGGGGAACGACTTCTCGTCGCGAAGCTGGACGTCGACGAAGGCGCCGTCGAAGCGCTCGTCGGCGGCCGCCAGCGCCTCGCCCAGCGTGCCGGCCGTGCGGACCTCCGCGGCGCCGAGCCGCTCGACGATGTCGCTGAGATCGAGGGCGACCAGGAACTCGTCCTCCACCACGAGGATGCGCTTGTCGTGCAGCGGCCGCTCGTCGTTCATGACCGTCCTCCGGGCGCTTCGAGCTCGAGCGGAAAGCGCACGCGATAGAGCATGCCCTGCGGGCGGAAGTGCACCGCGGTCTCGCCGCTCAGCATCTGCCGCGCCGCGCCTTCGATCATCTGCGTGCCGTAGCCCTTGGTCGTCGGAGCGGTTATGCCGTCCAGCCCGGTTTCCGACCATTCCATCTCCAGCCACGCCGGGTCGTCCGCCGCACGCTCCCAGGAGACGGTGAGATGTCCGCCCGGCCGGGCGAAGGCGCCGTATTTGACGGCGTTGGTGGCGAGCTCGTGCAGCATCATGGCGACCGGCTGCGTCTCGCGCCGCGACAGCACCACCGGCGGTCCGCAGAGGGCCAGCCGCCCGTCCTCCTCCCATCCGTGCGCCGACAACTCGCGCGCGACGAGCTCGCGCAGGCTGGCGGTTCCGTCGGCTTGCCGCGTCAGCAGGTCCTGCGCCCGCGCCAGCGACTGCAGGCGCTGCAGGAACACGCGCTCGAACGCCTCGAGCGAGGCGCTGCGCCGCACCGTGCCCGACGCCACCGCCTGCACGTTTGCCAGGATGTTCTTCACCCGGTGCTGCAGCTCGCCGACCATGAGCTTCTGGCTGTCGGCATGCTTGCGCCGCTCGGTCTCGTCGCGGATGGCCAGCAGGATGCGCGGCATGTGGTCGAGCCGCCGCGCGTTGAGCATCATCACGCGCCGGCCGATGCCGGGGAAGGTGTGGACGACCTCGTAATCGTCGAAGGAATGCTCCTTCGGCAGCACCTCGGCGAGCGCCTTCTTGAGCGGCGCGATGTTCCACTGGCCGTTGCCCAGCTCGAAGATGCGCCGGCCGACGGTTTCCGCGTTGCCGACGCCGAAGGCGGTCCGGAACGTCTCGTTGACGCGTGTCACGCGCAGGTCGCGATCCATCACCACCAGCGCCTCGCGGACGCTGTCGATCAGCTTGTCGGAAAACTCGCGCTGGGCGACCAGTTCGCTCTCGCGTTCCTCCTGCATCGTCACGTCGGCGATGGACAGGAGAACCCGCGACCGGGAATCCTGCCGGAGCAGCCGGGCGTTGATCAGCATGCTGCGCCGTCCGAGGCTCTCGAAGGCGTGCTCCACCCGATAGTCCCGGACGGACTGCTCGCTCCCCGTCAGCGAGGCGAGCAGCGCGCGCAGCTCTCGGATGTCCCACTGGCCGTTGCCCAGCCGGGCGAGCGGCTTGCCCATCGTCTCGGCTGCGGTGACCTGGAAGTGCGCGAGAAACGCGTCGTTCGCGGTCACCACCGCGTGGTCCCGGTCAAGAACGAGGACTGGCTGGTGCATGGTCTGCACGATGGCTGCGGCGAGGTCGGTGGTCGCGGTCATTTGCCGTCAAACGCCGTTGCGCCCGCGCGCGTTCCATCGCGCGCCGGCGCTTGCGCGCGCCGGTCTGCCCTGGCCGCCACCGGCATGGAACTCATCGCCGCGTTCTCCCATTGGCGCCGCAGACGCACTCATCCTGGAGCGTTTTCAGGCGAACTGGAAACCGGTTCGCCGGTCGGGAACGCGTCACGACAAGGACTTGGAGCCGATCTGTGGTTCCGTGAAACGCAGATCGGCTCCAGACGAGGAGGCAGCCGTGAAGAAGACAGCGATTTCCGTGCTCGCCGTGTCGGCGGGACTTCTGATGGGCGGCAGCGCGCTCGCCCAGACCCGGTGCGGGGCGAGCTACACGGTCGAGCCGGGCGACACGCTCTACGGCATCGCCCAGCAATGCCGCGTGACGATGAGCCGGATCATGCGGCTCAACCCGGGCCTCGAGCCCCGCGACATGGCGGTCGGCAGCGCGCTGCAGCTCGCTGCCCGGGACGCGGCGCCGGGCGACAGCGCGCCGCGCGAGCGCTACCGCGTCGAGGCCGGCGACACGATGTTCTCGATCGCCCAGGCCCTCGGCGTGTCGCTGATCGAGCTGCTCGACGCCAACACCGACCTCGATCCGTTCGCGCTCGAGATCGGCGAAGTCATCGAGGTGCCCGGCGACGACGGCCGGCCGGCGGCGACCGTCGGCGTCGCGCCGCGCAGCGGCGAGGCGGGCACCCCCGTCACCGTGCGCGCCGACGGCCTGCGCCCGGACGACTGGGTGACGATCGGCGTCGGCCCGCAGGCCTCCGAATGGGAGGCGGTCGAGGCGGTGCGCGTCGCCGAGGACGGCGAGGTGGCCGAGGACGTGCGCGTGCCGGGCTGGGCGGAACCGGGCGACGACCTGATCTTCGTCGTCGACACCGACCGCGGCTACACCTTCAAGTCGGGCGTCTTCAACGTGACCGACGGCGCCGGCCCCGGCGGCGAGCCGGTGGCGCTCGAGGGCCGCGTGCGGCGCGGCGCGGAATGCTACACGCTGCGCACGCCCGACGGCGACCTGTGGTCGCTGGTCAGCGACGACGTGCGCTTCACCGCCGGCGAGTATGTCGAGGTGGAGGGCGAGCGCGCCGACGCCTCGTTCTGCATGCAGGGCATCGGCACCGTCGAGGTGGCCGAGATCGAGGAGGTCGCGCCGCCGCGCTGAGGCCTCTTGCCGGGTCGGGCCATGCCCCGGCCGGGCGCGATCGCACCGGGCACGACGGCGGGGCGCAAGCTCCGCCGTTCGCGCATCTCCGCCGTCAGCCCTCCCGCAGCTTCGCCCGGATGGCGAGGAAGTCGCGCCAGGCGAGCTTCTTGTGCGCCGGGTTGCGCAGCAGATAGGCCGGGTGCAGCGTCGGCATGGTGGCGATCTCGCTGCCTTCGGCCGTGCGGTGCGCCGACCAGGTGCCGCGCATGCGCATGATGCCGGTCTGCGTGCGCAACAGCAGCTTGGTCGACGGGTTGCCGAGCGTCACCAGCACCTTCGGCGCGGCGAGCGCGATGTGGCGCTCGATGAATGGGCGGCAGATCTCGGTTTCCAGCGGCGAGGGGTCGCGGTTGCCGGGCGGCCGCCACGGGATGACGTTGGAGATGTAGGCCGACTGCCGGTCGAGGCCGACCGCCGCCAGCATGCGGTCGAGCAGCCGGCCGGAGCGGCCGACGAAGGGCAGGCCCTCGATGTCCTCCTCGCGGCCCGGCGCCTCGCCGACCAGCATGATATCGGCCGCCGGGTTGCCGTCGGCGAACACCAGGTTCTTGGCCGTCGTCTTCAGGTTGCAGCCGTCGAACGCCGCCAGCAGCGCGCGCAG
>NZ_JAOAOP010000052.1 GCF_030398335.1 Aquibium sp. A9E412 | reverse complement strand
GCGTCGACCTGGCGGCGGGGCGCGGCATTCGGATCGATGGCGGTGCACGCGCGGCGGATGCCGGCGCGGCCCCTCATCCGCCCCTGCGGGGCACCTTCTCCCCGCAGGCGGGGAGAAGGGGCGCTCCGGTCTCGCAGGCCTCGGCACGGCGGCCGGCCGCAAACGCCAGCCCGATCTCTCGAGGGGGAGATGTCGGCGCAGCCGACAGAGGGGAGTGCCAGAGGGGACGGCCGCCGAAGCCGCGCGCAACCTCACCCTCTCCCCGCCTGCGGGGAGAGGGCAGGGTGAGGGGCAGCGGCGACCTGGCGGCGGGGCGCGGTTTTCGCAGGAATGGCGGCGCCCTTGCGGCCAACGCCGGCGCGGCCCCTCATCCGCCCCTGCAAGGCGCCTTCTCCCCGCATGCGGGGAGAAGGGGGCGCCCGGTCTCGCAGGTCCCGCACGGCGGTCGGCCACAAACGCCAGCCCGATCTCCCCCTTGAGGAGGAGATGTCGGCGCAGCCGACAGGGGGGGCGGGCCGGGCGCCGGGCGCTCCGAAAGCCGGCAGGGCGCGGCCGGTTGCTTCCGGTCCGATCATCGTATATCGACGATGGACGATGAATTGCGAACCCGCCCCCGCAGCCGATTGTCCCGCCGCGCAGCCGCTCGCCGCCGGGCTGGCGGCGCTGGCGCATCCCGCGCGCATCGAGATCCTGTGCCATCTGGCAGGCTGCGGCGGCTGCGGCTGCATGCAGGTCGTTGAGCGCATGGATCTCGCCCAGTCGACCGTCTCGCAGCATCTCAAGGTGCTGGTCGAGGCGGGCCTGGTGCGCGCCGCGCCGCGAGGCCAGCGCTTGCGCTACACGGTGGACCGCGCCGCGCTGTCGGCGCTTGCGGGCGCCTTCTCGGACCTGGCCGGGCGGTGCTGCCGTCGGCACGACGCATCCGCCTGAGCGACAACCGCAGGATAGACCCTTGGCCGACACGAAGACCGTTTCCGCCGATTCCGGCTCGACGCTGCGGACGCTGCGCAATCTGTGGCCCTACATGTGGCCGGCCGACCGGCCGGCGCTGAAGCGCCGCGTGGTCGTCGCGGCGGGCTTTCTCGTGCTCGCCAAGCTGGTGCTCGTGCTGGTGCCGTACTTCTTCAAATGGGCGACCGACGCGCTCGACGGTCAGCTCGACGTGCCGCCTTATGTGCCCGCGCTGCTCGCCGGCCCGGTGATGCTGGTCGTCGCCTACAACGTGGTGCGCGTCGTCCAGCTCGGCTTCAACCAGCTGCGCGACGCGCTGTTCGCCCGCGTCGGCCAGCATGCGGTGCGCCAGCTCGCCTACCGCACCTTCGTGCACATGCACGCGCTGTCGCTGCGCTTCCACCTGGAGCGCCGCACCGGCGGGCTGTCGCGCATCATCGAGCGCGGCACCAAGGGCATCGAGACGATCGTCCGCTTCACCATCCTCAACACGCTGCCGACCATCCTGGAGTTCGCGCTCGCCGCCATCATCTTCGCCGTCGCCTATGGCTGGCTCTACGTCGCCATCATCGCCGTCACCGTGTGGCTCTACACCTGGTTCACCGTGCGCGCGAGCGACTGGCGCATCGCCATCCGCCGAGAGATGAACGACAGCGACAACGACGCCAACACCAAGGCGATCGATTCGCTGCTCAACTTCGAGACGGTGAAGTATTTCAACAACGAGGCGATGGAGGCGAGCCGCTTCGACCGGGCGATGGCCGGCTACGAATCGGCCGCCACCCGCACCTGGACGTCGCTCGGCTGGCTCAATTTCGGCCAGGGCGTGATCTTCGGCCTCGGCATGATGGCGGCGATGGCGCTGTCGGCCTGGGAGGTGACGCGCGGCACCCAGACGCTGGGCGACTTCGTCTTCATCAACGCCATGCTGATGCAGCTCTCCATCCCGCTCAATTTCATCGGCTTCATCTACCGCGAGATCCGCCAGGGGCTGACCGACATCGAGCAGATGTTCGACCTGCTCGACGTCTCGGCCGAGGTGAAGGACCGGCCCGACGCCGTGCCGCTCGCCGTCGGCGCGGGCGCCGTGCGCTTCGACGATGTGCGCTTCGCCTACGATCCCGAGCGGCCGATCCTCAAGGGCATCAGCTTCGAGATCCCGGCCGGCCGCACGGTCGCCGTCGTCGGCCCGTCGGGCGCCGGCAAGTCGACGATCTCGCGACTGCTCTTCCGCTTCTACGACGTGCAGCAGGGCGCGGTGACGATCGACGGCCAGGACGTGCGCGGCGTCACCCAGCAGAGCCTGCGCGCGGCGATCGGCATCGTGCCGCAGGATACGGTGCTGTTCAACGACACGATCGCCTACAACATCCGCTACGGCCGGCCCGACGCGAGCGATGCCGAGGTGCGCCGCGCCGCCGAGCTGGCCCAGATCGGCCCGTTCATCGAGAGCCTGCCGCACGGTTACGACACCATGGTCGGCGAGCGCGGCCTCAAGCTGTCGGGCGGCGAGAAGCAGCGCGTGGCGATCGCCCGCACCATCCTCAAGGCGCCGCCCATCATGCTGCTCGACGAGGCGACGTCGGCGCTCGATTCGCAGACCGAGCGCGACATCCAGGACGCGCTCGACCTGGTGAGCCGCGGCCGCACGACGCTGGTCATCGCCCATCGGCTGTCGACCATCGTCGGCGCCGACGAGATCATCGTCCTGCAGGACGGCGTCATCGCCGAGCGCGGCAACCACCAGGCGCTGCTCGCCGCGCGCGGCCTTTATGCCGCCATGTGGGACCGCCAGCGCGAGGCGACCGAGGCGGAGGAGCGGCTGCGCCGCGCCCGCGAGACCGACGAGATGGGCGTCGTCGTGCGCCGCACGCCGAGCTACTGAACGGCGTCCGGCGCTGCCGCGTTGCCGGGGGCGGCGCTTTCCGATAGGAAGGCGCTCGCCCGGCGGCGGAATGGGTCCGCCGCGGCGTCCGGAACCGTTCCGCCGATGAGCGTCGCCGAATCGATCCGCAAGACCTTCGTGCCGATCCGCCGCGAGGGCTATCCCTTCATCGCCGCCTTCGCGCTGGCCGCGCTGCTGCTCGGCCTCGTGTGGGACGGTCTGTTCTGGATCGGCCTCGTCCTGACCCTGTGGTGCGTCTACTTCTTCCGCGATCCCGAGCGCGTCACGCCGCTCGACGACCGGCTGGTCGTCAGCCCGGCCGACGGCCGCGTGTCGATGGTCGGCCCGGCGCGGCCGCCGCGCGAGCTCGGCATGGGCGAGGACGAGGCGCTGCGCATCTCGGTCTTCATGGACGTCTTTTCCTGCCACGTGAACCGTGCGCCGGTGCGCGGCCGCATCTCGCTGATCGAGCACCGGCCGGGCCGGTTCCTCAACGCCGAGCTCGACAAGGCGAGCGAGGAGAACGAGCGCAACGGCCTGGTGATCGAAAGCCCGAACGGCCCGGTCGCGGTGGTGCAGATCGCCGGCCTGGTGGCGCGCCGCATCCTGTGCTGGGTCGAGGCGCCCGACGAGATCGCCGTCGGCGAGCGCTTCGGCCTCATCCGCTTCGGCTCGCGCGTCGACGTCTACCTGCCGGCCGCCGCCGTCCCGCGCGTCGCCGTCGGCCAGACGGCGGTCGCCGGCGAGACGGTGATCGCCGAATTCGGCTCCGACATCCCGCCGTCGCTCGTCCATGCGTCCTAGAGCGTTTGCAGGCGAAGCGGGCACCGGTTCGCCGTCCGCGAACGCGTGGCACGGGCGCGGAACACACCGTCGTGCGCACCGTTCTTCCCGCGGCCGCGCCGTCGGTCTTGCCGGACCGGCCGGCGCGGCGTGAGAAAAGGCTGAGCATGTCCGGTCCCTTCCCCCCCTTCGAGCCGCATGGCGGCGGCGGCCCCGGCATCCGCGAGATGCCGTTCCGCCTCGTCGTGCCCAACCTGATCACCCTGCTGGCGATTTGCGCCGGCCTCACCGGCATCCGGCTCGCTTTCGAGCACCGCGTCGAGCTCGCCGTCATGATGGTGTTGGTCGCCGCCTTTCTCGACGCCGTGGACGGCCGCGTGGCGCGCATGCTCAAGGCCTCCTCGCGCTTCGGCGCGCAGATGGATTCGCTCGCCGACATCGTCAATTTCGGCGTCGCGCCGGCGCTCGTCCTCTACGCCTTCCTGCTCGACCGGGCCGGCTCGATCGGCTGGATCGCGGCGCTGATCTTCGCCATCGCCTGCGGCCTGCGGCTCGCCCGCTTCAACGTCATGCTCGACGACGAGACGCGGCCGGCCTGGCACGGCGACTATTTCGTCGGCGTGCCGGCGCCGGCCGGTGCGGTGCTCGTCATGCTGCCGGTCTATCTCGGCTTTCTCGGCCTGGCGCCGTCGCTGCCCTTCGCGCTGGCGGCGAGCCTCTACACGGTGCTGATCGGGCTTCTGCTGGTCAGCCGCCTGCCGGTCTATTCCGGCAAGGTCTCGGCGAGCCGCGTGCGGCGCGACCTGGTGCTGCCGCTCATTCTGCTGGTCGTGCTCTACGTACTGCTTCTGGCGAGCTTCACCTGGGAGACGATGGCCGCCAGCGCCATCCTCTACGTGCTGTCGCTGCCGGTCGGCATGGCCGCCTATGCGCGGCGCGCCGCGCGGGCACAGCAGGAGGCCGCCGCCGGCCCGCCGGAAGGCTGAGCGGCGGGCCGCGGCCGGCGCGGCGTTTCGCGAAACCTCCGGGGCGCTCGCCTGGCGTGCCGGGGGGCTGCGCCTCCGGCCGCGTCGCGTTTCAGGCCGCCGCCTCGAGGCCGAGGCTCTGCGCGGCCAGCCGCCGGACGCCGGCATAGTCGATCTTGCCGCTGCCCAGGACGGGGATCTCCTCGGTCGCCACCACGTCGCTCGGCGTCAGCACCGAGGCGTGGCCGTGCCGCTTGCAGTGCTGGCGCACGGTGTCGCGGTCGGCGTCCGCCGCCGTCGTCACCAGCACCGTGCGCTCGCCGCGCCGCCGGTCGGGCACGGCGACGGCGGCGTGCTTGTCCTCCGGCCACAGCGCCGCGGCGATCATCTCCATCGCGCCGAGCGAGACCATCTCGCCGGCCACCTTGGCGAAACGCCGGGCGCGGCCGCGCACGGTGACGAAGCCCTCGCGGTCGAAGGAGACGATGTCGCCGCTGTCGTGCCAGCCGTCGGGCGGCGCGACCAGCGTGCCCGGCGCCTCGGCCGTCAGGTAGCCCAGCATGACGTTCGGTCCCGACAGGTGGAGCCGGCCGCCCTCGGCGATGCCCTCGACCGGCTCGAGCCGGGCGCGGATGCCGGGCAGCAGCCGGCCCACCGTGCCGTCGCGGCCGTGCGTGGCGGTGTTGACGGCGACCACGGGCGAGGCCTCCGTCATGCCGAAGCCTTCCAGGATCGTCACGCCGAAGCGCTCGCGCCAGGTGCGCCGGGTCTGCGGCCGCACGGCTTCGGCGCCGGCGACGACGAAGCGCAGGCTGGCGAAGTCGTCCGGCCCGGCCGTGCGGGCATAGCCGGCGAGGAAGGTGTCGGTGCCGAACATCACCGTCGGCTTCACCCGCGCCACCGTCTCCGGCACCTTCCGGTAGTGCAGCGGCGAGGGGTAGGAGAAAAGCCGCAGCCCGCCGGTCAGCGGCAGCAGCGTGCCGCCGGTCAGGCCGAAGGCGTGGAACACCGGCAGCACGTTGAACAGCGTGTCGGCCGGCGAGAAGGCGATGCGGGTCGCCGCCTGGGCGACGTTGGTCAGAAGGTTGCGGTGCGACAGGAGCACCGCCTTGGCGCGGCCCTCCGAGCCGGAGGTGAAGAGCATCACCGCCGCCGCGTCGACCGCCGCCGGCGCCAGCGGCCGGCCGCGCGCCAGCGCGGCCAGCGCCGTGTCGCGGCGGGTGAAGCTTGCGCGCAGGTCCTCGAGATAGACGACGCGCGCACCGACCGCCTCGAGCGCGGCGACCATCTCGGCGAGGCCCGCCTGCTCGACGAAGCGGCGCGCGGTGAACACGGTGCGGATGCCGCCGGTGCCCACCGCCTCCGCCGCGCCGGCCGAGCCGGCCGAGAAGTTGATCATCGCCGCGACCCGTCCGGCCGACTGCACGGCCAGGAACAGCGCCACCACGGCGTTCGAGTTGGCCAGCATGATGCCGACCGGCTCGCCCGGCTTGGCGTGCTCGGCGACGTGCCGGCCGATCAGCCGCGCCGCGACGAGCAGCCGGCCGTAGCGCATCGTCTCGCCGCTCTCGTCCTCCAGCACGACGCGGCCGCTGCCGTGCCGGCGTGCGGCGGCCGCGACCGCGCCGAACAGCGTGCGGTCGGTGTCGGCGGCGGCCAGGCGCAGTTGCGCCACGCGGTCGAAGAAGGCGTTGGAGGCGGTCACCTGCGGCGCGCCGTTCTCGGCCATCAGCGCCTCGACGGTCAGCGGCGGCAGGGTGCGCACGCGAAGCCGCGGCAGCAGCCGGCGCGGCCCGGCCTGGCGATCGGCGAGCGTGAGCGCCGATTCGCGGCTGCCGGCCACCATCACCGGCACGATGGTGGCCTCGGCGCGCGCGGCGATGCGGCCGACGGCGCGGTAGAGGCGGAAGGCGCGGGCGTCCGGCTCCACCGTGTCGGGGAAGTAGACGGCGAGCCGGCCGCGGCCCTTGAGGTGGCGCACCAGCCGCCGGCTGACGAACACGTGCTTGGCGTTGAAGGCGATGCAGCGGGCGAGCTCGCGCCACGGCTCGAGCCAGATCGAGCGCGCCGACGGTCCGTCGAGGATGTGCAGCGTGTCGGCCGGCAGCAGCGACAGCATCAGCGCCGGGTCGAGCCGCGAGGCGTGCACCACGACATAGACGACCGGCGCGTCGGCCTTGCGCGCCGTCGCGATCTCGCGGTCGTCGATGCGGTAGGCGAGCTTGAACGGCGCGTAGAAGATCGCCTGGCGCACCGTCAGGCCGTGACGGTTCACCAGATGGGCTGCCACGCCGGCCCACACGGCCAGCACCGCGGCAACGATCGTAAGCGCGATCGCCATGCCGCATCTCCCTGTTTCGTCCCCCCGGCCCCGGCGGGTCGCGCCAGCCGCGCCGTCCCGTCAGGTCTCGTTCTCGGCCCGCGGCCGCCCTTCGCAGGCACGGCACGCCGGCCGGGCGGCTCTGCGGCCGCCTTCACGGTGAGGGTAGCGGAAGCCGCGCCGAGGTCAATCGTCTGTCCGCCCGCCGCCGGTGCGGCGGCGCTGCGCCAGCCGTTCTGCTTTTCGCCGAATCGCAGATCGGCCGCAAGCTATCGTTTTGACGCGTTTGCGGACGGCGAACCGGTTTCCACGTCGCCTGGAAGCGCTTTATTCGGGCATCCGGTAGCGCAGGAACCGGCCCTGCGGCACGTCGAGGATGAGGCCGGTCTCCTCCAGCTCCGGGCTGGCGAGCGGCAGGATCTTCGCCGCCACCTCGGAGGGGTGGGGCAGCGTGTCGGGGTTCTCGCCGGGCATCGCCTGGGCGCGCATCGCAGTGCGCGTCGGCCCCGGGTTCACCGCGTTGACCTTGAGGCCGAAGCTCTTCGTCTCGTCGGCCCAGGAGCGCCCCAGCGCCTCGAGCGCGGCCTTGGAGGCCGCATAGGGGCCCCAGAAGGCGCGCGCGGAGTGCGCCGCGCCCGACGACATCAGGATGGCGCGGCCGGCGTCGGATGCCTTGAGCAGCGGGTCGACGGTGCGGATCAGCCGCCATACGGCGGTGACGTTGATCGCCATCACCTTCTCGAAGGTCTTCGCCTCGACATGGCCGAGCGGCGAGATGACGCCGAGGATGCCGGCATTGGCGACCATCACGTCGAGCTTGCCCCAGCGCTCGTGGATGGCGCCGCCGAGCCGGTCGATGCCGGCCATGTCGGCCAGGTCGAGCGGCACCAGCGTGGCTTCGCCGCCGGCCGCCTTGATCTCGTCGTCGAGCTCCTCGAGCCCGCCCACGGTGCGCGCCACGGCGACGACATGCGCGCCGCACGCCGCCAGCTCCCTGGCCAGGAAATAGCCGATGCCGCGCGAGGCGCCGGTGACCAGCGCCAGCCGGCCGGTGAGGTCGGGCCGCGCGCTCATTGGCTGCCCGCCGCCAGCAGCGAGAGCGAGCGCACGTTGTCGGCCCCCTCGAGGTCGGCCAGCCGGGTCGGGTAGTCGCGCGTGAAGCAGGCGTCGCAGAACTGCGGCGCCTCGTTGTCGCGCGCCGCTTCGCCGACGGCCCGGTAGAGCCCGTCGATCGACAGGAAGCCGAGCGAGTTGACGCGGATGAAGTCGGCCATCTCGCTGACGCTCATGCGCGAGGCGAGCAGCTTGGCCGTCTCCGGCGTGTCGACGCCGTAGAAGCAGGAGGCGCGGGTCGGCGGCGAGGCGATGCGCATGTGCACCTCCGCGGCGCCGGCGTCGCGCACCATCTGGACGATCTTCTGGCTGGTCGTGCCGCGCACGATGGAATCGTCGACCAGCACCACCCGCTTGCCCTCGAGCGTGCGCCGATTGGCGTTGTGCTTGAGGCGCACGCCCATGTGGCGGATCGATTCGGACGGCTGGATGAAGGTGCGCCCGACATAGTGGTTGCGGATGATGCCGAGCTCGAAGGGCAGGCCGGCCGCCTGGGCGAAGCCGATCGCCGCCGGCGTGCCCGAATCGGGCACCGGCACCACGATGTCGGCCTCGACCGGGTTCTCGCGCGCCAGCTCCGCGCCGATCGCCTTGCGCACGTCGTAGACGTTGCGTCCCTCGACCGAGGAGTCGGGGCGGGCGAAATAGACGTATTCGAAGATGCAGAAGCGCGGCCGCGCCGGCTCGAAGGGGAAGTGGCTTTCGATGCCCTTTTCCGTCACCACCACCATCTCGCCCGGCCTGACCTCGCGCACGAAGCGCGCGCCGATGATGTCGAGCGCGCAGGTCTCGGAGGCGAGGATGTAGGAGCCGTCGAGGTCGCCCAGCACGAGCGGCCGGATGCCGAGCGCATCGCGGCAGCCGATCATCTTCTTGGAGGTCAGCGCGACCAGCGAGAAAGCGCCCTCGAGCTGGCGCACCGCCTCGGTGAAGCGGCCGATGGTGTCGCGCTCCTTGCTGGTGGCGACCAGGTGCAGCACCGTCTCGGTGTCGGACGTGGAGGAGAAGATCGACCCCTCGCGCTGCAGCTTGCGCTGCACCGTCATGGCGTTGGTGATGTTGCCGTTGTGCGCGATCGCCAGGCCGCCGTCGGCCAGCTCGGCGAAGAAGGGCTGCACGTTGCGCAGGCCCGCGCCGCCGGTCGTCGAGTAGCGCGTGTGGCCGATGGCGCGGTTGCCCTTCAGCCGGTCGAGCACCGCCGGCTTGGTGAAGGTGTCGCCGATCAGGCCGATGTGGCGCTCGACGTGGAACTGGCTGCCGTCGAAGGAGACGATGCCGGCGGCCTCCTGGCCGCGGTGCTGCAGCGCGTGCAGGCCGAGCGTCGTGATCGCCGCGGCGTCGGCCCGGCCGAAGATGCCGAACACGCCGCACTCGTCGTGGAAGTGGTCGTCGGCCTCGCCGGCCGGGACGATGGGCTCATGCGCCGTCATCGCGGAGCGCCTTTCCTGTCGCGCCGGCCTGCCGCGGCCGGCTCTACCTGTTGGTCTCGCCTCCGGCCTGGCCGTCCTCGAAGGCGGGCGACAGGCGCTGGAAGATCGAGTTCTCCGGATCGTCGGGCAGCAGGTTCTGCAGCCATTGGCCGACGCCTTCCAGAAGCGGCAGCGATTTCGCCTCGGTGATCCAGTCCGGCCGGTTGTCGCCGAGCAGCCAGTTGAGGAACAGCAGCGCCACGGCGACCACCAGCACGCCGCGCGCCGCGCCGTAGACGAAGCCGAGCGTGCGGTCGAGCGCGCCGACGCGCGAATCGATGATGAAGTCGGCGAGCTTCATCGTGATGACGGTGACGACGATCAGCGCGATGAAGAAGATGATCGCCGCGGCCGCCGCCAGCGCCAGCTTGTCGTTGCTGATATAGGGTTCCAGATAGGGCAGCACGAGGGGATGGAAGAAATAGGCCGCCACGGCCGCCGCCGCCCAGGAGGCGATCGACAGCACCTCGCGCGAGAAGCCGCGCACCATCGCCAGGATGGCGGAGACGAGGGTGAAGCCGACGAGAACCCCGTCCAGCAGCGTGATCGGCATGGTCGCCCCTACTTTCTTGTCCCCGCTCGCCGGCCTTGCGGCCGGCGCTCTGTTCAGTCCGCTGCCGGACCGGCGATCCGCACCACCAGGTCGGCCAGCGCCGCGGGCTGGAAGAGCTGCGCGGCGGCCGTGCCGCCCGCCTCTTCGCCGCCGGACGGCATGACCGCCTGCGCGAAGCCGAGCTTCTCCGCTTCCTTGAGGCGCTGCGCGGCGTGCGCGACGGGGCGGATGGCCCCCGACAGGCTGATTTCGCCGAAATAGACGCAATCGGCAGGCAGGGCAAGGCCGGTGAGCGACGAGACCAGCGCCGCCGCCACGGCGAGGTCGGCCGCCGGCTCCGAGATGCGGTAGCCGCCGGCCACGTTGAGATAGACGTCGTGCGTGCCGAAGCGCACGCCGCAATGCGCCTCGAGCACGGCGAGGATCATTGCCAGCCTCGCCGAATCCCAGCCGACCACGGCGCGCCGCGGCGTGCCCAGCGACGAGGCCGCCACCAGCGCCTGGATCTCGACCAGCACCGGCCGCGTTCCCTCCATGCCGGCAAAGACGGCCGCGCCGGGCGCTGCCGCGCTGCGCTCGCCGAGGAACAGCTCCGACGGGTTGGCCACCTCGCGCAGGCCGCGGTCGCCCATCTCGAAGACGCCGATCTCGTCGGTCGGGCCGAAGCGGTTCTTCACCGTGCGCAGGATGCGGTGGTGGTGGCCGCCTTCGCCCTCGAAGTAGAGCACGCCGTCGACCATGTGCTCGACGACGCGCGGGCCGGCGATCTGGCCCTCCTTGGTGACGTGGCCGACCAGCACGACCGCCGCGCCGGTCGACTTGGCGTAGCGGATCATCGCCTGGGCGGCGGCGCGCACCTGGGTCACGGTGCCGGGCGCCGAATCGGCCAGGTCGGTCCACAGCGTCTGGATCGAATCGAGGATCACCAGGTCGGGCCGGCGACCCTCGGCGATGGTCGCCAGGATGTCTTCCACGTTTGTCTCGGCGGCCAGCTCGACGGCGGCCTCGGCGAGGCCGAGGCGCTGCGCGCGCAGCCGGATCTGCGCCACCGCCTCCTCGCCCGACACGTAGACCACGCGGTGCCCGGCGCCGGCCAGCGCGGCGGCCGCCTGGGTGAGCAGCGTCGACTTGCCGATGCCCGGATCGCCGCCGACGAGCAGCGCCGAGCCGCGCACGAAGCCGCCGCCGGTCGCCCGGTCGAGCTCGCCGATGCCGGTGACGATGCGCGGCGCGTCCTCGATCTCGCCCGACAGCGTCGTCAGCGCGACCGGACGGCCGGGCCGCGCCTTGCGCAGCGCGGCCGGCCCCGAGCCGATGCCGCCGGCCGTGCCTTCCTCGACCAGCGTGTTCCAGGCGCCGCAGGCATCGCACTTGCCGGCCCAGCGCGTGTGCGCGGCGCCGCAGTTCTGGCAGACGAACTGGAGGCGCGGCTTGGCCATCATCCGGCCTCGCCGGTGTAGCGCCGGTGGTAGCGCCGGCCGAGCCCGGTGAGCAGTTCGTAGCCGATGGTGCCGGCCGCCGCGGCCACCGCGTCGATCGGCATGTTGGGACCGAACAGCTCGATGGTGTCGCCGACCGCGACCGCGTCGGGACCGAGATCGGTGACGTCGAACATCGTCAGGTCCATGGTCACCCGGCCGAGCAGCGGCACCGTGCGGCCGCCGATCCAGCCGGCCGCGCCGGCCGCCACCCGGTCGCGCAGCGGCACGCCGGCGCCCGAGGCCGAGCGCGGATAGCCATCGGCATAGCCGGCCGCCACGACGGCGATCAGCGTGTCGCGGTCGAGCGGTCGGGGCGCGCCGTAGCTCACCGTCTCGCCGGCCGCCGCCCGGCGCACCTGCACCACGCGCGCCTCGGCGGTGACGACCGGGCGCATCGGGTTGGCCACCCCCGACACCGCCGCGCCGCCGTAGAGCGCGACGCCGGGCCGGGTCAGGCCGAAGTGGTAGGCCTCGCCGAGGAAGATGCCGGCCGAGTTGGCCAGGCTCGCCGCGACGCCCGGAAACAGCGCCCGCGCGGCCTGGAAGGCCTCGAGCTGCCGCCGGTTCATGGCGTGGCCGGCATCGTCGCCGCAGGCCAGGTGGCTCATGAGAAGCAGCGGCGTCAGCGCGCCGGTCAGCGCGTTCTCCCCGGCCAGCACGCGGGCCCGCTCGAGCGTCAGGCCGAGCCGGTTCATGCCGGTATCGACATGGATGACGCAGGGCCGCGGCACCTCGCCGTCCCAGCCATGCGCTTCCCACAGCGCCAGGTCGCTCTGCGTGTTGAGCACCGGGATCAGCCGCTCACGGGCGTAGTGCGCGGCGGTCTCGGCGTCGAACAGGCCGTTGAGCACGATGATGTCGGCATCCGGCGCGGCGCGGCGCACGGCCGCCCCCTCGGCCGGCAGCGCGACGAAGAAGCGGCGGCAGCCGGCCGCCAGCAGCGCCGGCACCGCGTGCGCGATGCCGATGCCGTAGGCGTCGCCCTTGACCACGGCGGCCGTCTCGGCTGGCGCGGACAGCCGCGCCAGCATGCGGTAGTTCTCGGCGAGCGCGGCCAGGTCGATGGTCAGCCGGCCTCCGGCGAGCGGCTCGGCCACCGAGCCGCGCGCGGTTTCGATCACGTTGGTCACGGCTATTCGAACCGGTCGGGCAGGTGGCTGTCGTCGGCGAGGTCGGAGAAGCGGGTGAACTCCGCCTGGAAGCCGAGCGACACCGTTCCCGTCGGCCCGTGCCGCTGCTTGGCGACGATGACCTCGGCCTTGCCGCGCGCCTCGTTCATCTCCGTCTCCCACTTGATGTACTCTTCGGTGCCCGGCTTCGGCTCGCGGTTCTTGAGGTAGTATTCCTCGCGATAGACGAACATCACCACGTCGGCGTCCTGCTCGATCGAGCCGGATTCGCGCAGGTCGGAAAGCTGCGGCCGCTTGTCGTCGCGGCTTTCCACCTGGCGCGAGAGCTGCGACAGCGCCACGATCGGCACGTTGAGCTCCTTGGCGAGCGACTTCAGCCCGGTGGTGATCTCGGTGATCTCCTGCACGCGGTTCTGCGAGGCGCGCGCCGAGCTGCCCTGCATGAGCTGCACGTAGTCGATCACCAGCACGTCGAGGCCGCGCTGGCGCTTCAGCCGCCGGGCGCGGGCGGCGAGCTGGGCGATCGAGATGCCGCCGGTCTGGTCGATGAACAGCGGAATGCGCTGCATGGTCTGCGAGCAGGCGACCAGCTTCTCGAAATCGGCCTCGGTGATCTCGCCGCGGCGGATCTTGGAGGAGGGGATCTCCGTCTGCTCGGAGATGATGCGCGTGGCGAGCTGCTCCGACGACATCTCGAGCGAGAAGAAGCCGACGACGCCGCCGTTCTTGGCCTTGAAGGAGCCGTCGGCCTGCTGCGCCGGCTCGTAGGCGGCGGCGATGTTGAAGGCGATGTTGGTGGCGAGCGAGGTCTTGCCCATGCCCGGCCGGCCGGCGAGGATCACCAGGTCGGACGGCTGCAGCCCGCCCATGCGCCGGTCGAGGTCGCGCAGCCCCGTGGCGATGCCCGACAGGTGGCCGTCGCGCATGAAGGCGGCGTTGGCCATGTCGACGGCGGTCTTGACCGCGTCGGAGAAGCTCTCGAAGCCGCCGTCATAGCGGCCGGTCTCGGCGAGCTCGAACAGCCGCCGCTCGGCGTCCTCGATCTGCGCCTGCGGCGACATGTCGACCGGCGCGTCGTAGGCGATGTTGACCATGTCCTCGCCGACGGTGATCAGCGCCCGGCGGGTGGCGAGCTCGTAGACGACGCGGCCGTAGTCGGCGGCGTTGATGACCGTCACCGCCTCGGCCGCCAGCCGCGCCAGATACTGCGCCACCGTCATCTCGCCGACCTTCTCCTCGGCCGGCAGGAAGGTCTTGATGGTCACCGGGTTGGCGGTCTTGCCCATGCGCACGAGCTCGCCCGCCACCTCGTAGATCTTGCGGTGCAGCGGCTCGTAGAAATGCGGCGGCTTGAGGAAGTCGGAGACGCGGTAGAAGGCGTCGTTGTTGACCAGGATGGCGCCGAGCAGGGCTTGCTCGGCCTCGATGTTGTTGGGCGCTTCGCGATAAAGCGGGGTTTCCGCCGCGCTGATCTTGCGGGCCGCGTCAGCCATGCCGGTTCCGTTCCGTCTCGTGTCGCCAGGCCAACGAACAAACACGTCCCGGCAGTCGGTTGCGCCACGGTCCTACCCCGTGGCGCCGGCGCCTCAAAGCGCTATCTGGCGATGCGACCGTAATTCACACTCATCCACCGCCGGCCGACGGCGGGCGCTTGCGCCGCGCCGCGAATCGCGCCGGCTGTGATTGTATTCCTATTCCGCCGCGTCGTGGAACAGGCGCCCGCCGGCGGCCTCGGCGGCGCGCAGCCGCTCTTCCGTCTCGGCGATGTAGTTGCGCGTCAGCGGCAGCGTGTCGCGCCGCTTGGCGAGCTGGAACTGGAAGACCACCAGGTTCTGCCAGCGGAAGGTCGCCTCCGAGCCGGCGAGATAGAACTCCCACATCCGCGCGAAGCGCTCGTCGTAGAGCGCCACCGCCTTGTCGCGGTTGGCCATGAAGCGCTCGCGCCAGTGCCGCAGCGTCTCGGCATAGTGCAGCCGCAGCACCTCGACGTCGGTGAGGATCAGCCCCGACCGCTCGACCGCCGGCAGCACCTCCGACATCGACGGGATGTAGCCGCCGGGGAAGATGTACTTGCGGATGAAGGCGTTGGTCACCGACGGCCCGGTCGTGCGGCCGATCGTGTGCAGCAGCATCACGCCGTCGTCGGCCAGCAGGCTGCTGCACTTGTCGAAGAAGGTGCGGTAGTGGTTGATGCCGACATGCTCGAACATGCCGACCGACACGATGCGGTCGAACGGGCCGGCGAGCGACCGGTAGTCGGCGATCTCGAAGCGCGCCCGGTCGGCGAGCCCGGCGGCGCGCGCCCGCTCCGCCGCGACGCCGTGCTGCTCTTCCGACAGCGTGACGCCGAGCACCCGGGCGTCGAACTGCCGGGCCAGCGTCAGGCCCATGCCGCCCCAGCCGCAGCCGATGTCGAGCACGCTCTGGCCCGGTTCGAGCGCCAGCTTGGCGGCGATGTGGCGCTTCTTGGCGCGCTGCGCCTCGTCGAGCGTCGCCTCGGGCCTCTCGAAATAGGCGCAGGAATACTGCATGTCCTCGTCGAGGAAGAGCCGGTAGAGCTCGCCCGACAGGTCGTAGTGCCGGTGCACGTTGCGCTTCGACCGGCTGGCCGTGTTGAGCTGCTGGAAGCGGCGGAAGACGTAGCGCATGCCTTCGCCGAGCTTCATCACCAGCGCCTCGGCGCCGGCCTGGTCGAGATTGGTGTAGACGGTCTGCATCAGCGCCAGCGGGTCGCCCTCGGCGAAGTCGAGGCCGCCGTTCATGTAGGCTTCCGGCACGGCGAGCATCGGGTCGAGCGCGATGGCGCGTTCGGTCCGCCGGTTGTTGATGACCACATGCAGTGGGGTGCCGCTGCCGTCGCCGTAGCGGCGCGTGGCGCCGCCGGCGTCCGTGACGGTGAGGTTCCCGGTCCTGAAGACCCGCGTGGCGACCTTGTCGAGCAACCAGTTCATGGCACAAACCCCCGTAACGCTGGGAGTTTTCCATTATTAAACAGAATCTTGCCGGTTGCAAAGCGGTTCGGCGCGCAACGCCGAAAGGCCGGGCGCGCGGCCCGGCCTGACGGTGTGACGATGTGCGGCCGCCGGTCGCCCGGCGGCGCGGATCAGGCGCCGGTGCGCGGCTCGTCGCCGGCCCCGGTCTCGCCCTCCGGCGTCTCGCCCTCCGGCGTCTCGTTCTCGGCGTCGGCCGCCGGCTGCTCGGCCTCCTCGTACTCCGCATCGGGGTCGAAGAAGGTCTCCGGCCGGGCGCTCTCGTCGTAGTCCGAGCCGTAGATCGCCTCGGCCGAATCCAGCTTCTCGCCGGCCGCCTGGCGCTCCGCCTCGTCGGCCGAGCGCGCCACGTTGAGCGTCACCGTGACCTCGACCTCGGGATGCAGCGCGATCGCCACGTTGGTCAGGCCGATCGCCTTGATCGGCTGGTTGAGCTCGACCTGGTTGCGGCCGACCTTGAAGCCTTCCTCGGCGAGCAACTCGGCGATGTCGCGCGTCGACACCGAGCCGTAGAGCTGGCCGGTCTCGCCGGCCGAGCGGATGGCGACGAAGGTCAGGCCGTCGAGCCGGTCGGCGACGCTCTGCGCCTCCGACTTGCGCTCCAGGTTGCGTGCCTCGAGCTCGGCGCGCTGCGATTCGAAGCGCTTGCGGTTCGCCTCGTTGGCGCGCAGCGCCTTGCCCTGCGGCAGCAGGAAGTTGCGCGCGTAGCCGTCCTTGACCCTGACGACGTCGCCCATCTGGCCGAGCCGCGCGATGCGTTCGAGAAGAATGACCTGCATGTCCTGTTCCTTTCGCGTTCCCCGAAGGGAGGCCGGGCCGAACAGGAAAGCCGGCGCCGCGGCGCCGTGGTCGCTGTCCTGCCGGTCGCGGCAGTTAGGGGCTCCGGCCCCAGCCCGGGTTCGCTCTTGCCCCCTGGTCCGCGCCCGTCGCGGGAGGGGAGGAGGCGGGCGCCTGGCGCGCCCGCCGCCCGATCACTTGACGACGTAGGGCAGCAGCCCGAGGAAGCGCGCCCGCTTGATGGCGCGGGCCAGCTCGCGCTGCTTCTTCTGGCTGACGGCGGTGATGCGCGAGGGCACGATCTTGCCGCGCTCCGAGACGTAGCGCTGCATCAGCTTGACGTCCTTGTAGTCGATCTTCGGCGCGTTGGCGCCGGAGAACGGGCAGGTCTTGCGCCGGCGGTGGAACGGGCGGCGCGAGGGGATCTGGTTGATGTCGACCATCAGGCGTTCCTTTCGCTCGTCTCGCGGTCGCCGCGCGGGCCACGCTCGTCACGGTCGCCGCGCGGGCCGCGGTCGTCACGGTCACCGCGCGGGCCGCGATCGTCGCGGTCGCGCCGCGGGCCACGGCCGTCGCGCCGCGGGCCGCGGTCGTCGCGCTTCTGCATCATCGCCGAGGGGCCTTCCTCGTGCGCCTCGACGCGCACCGTCAGGAAGCGCAGAACGTCCTCCGACAGCCGCATCTGGCGCTCGATCTCCTGCACGGCCTCGGCCGGCGCATCGAGGTCCATCAGCGTGAAATAGGCCTTGCGGTTCTTCTTGATCCGGTAGGCGAGGGTCTTCAGACCCCAGTTCTCGACCCGGCCGATCGAGCCGCCCGCCTGCTCGACGACGCCCTTGTACTGCTCGACAAGTGCGTCGACCTGCTGCTGCGACAGATCCTGCCGGGCAAGGAACACATGCTCGTAAAGTGCCATTGCCTTGCCTTTCTTCGTTTCGGTCCGACCCCAGCGGCTAGAGCCTCAGCGACCTCGCTTGCCGCGCGTGGCGGGAGAAGAAAGGCGCCTTGATCGAGACGGTCGAGAGCGGAGACACGGGAGGCGGAAGACCGTCATCGGCTTCGCGACGGGCGCATGCGCGCCCGGCCCTCCGTTCAGCCCCCGGCTGGGACCGGACAGACCGGGCGCTTATACCGATATTTGCCGGCCGTGCAAGGCCCGGCCGCTCAGCTCTTCAGCCGGTAGCCGGTCCTGAAGATCCACCACACCACCGCCATGCACAGCGCCAGGAAGACGAGCACCATCGCCAGGCTCACCCCGACGCCCACGTCGGAGCTCTCGTAGAAGGCCCAGCGGAAGCCGCTGATCAGGTAGAGCACCGGGTTGAACAGCGTCACGGTGCGCCAGAAGGGCGGCAGCATGTCGACCGAGTAGAAGCTGCCGCCGAGGAAGACCAGCGGCGTGATGATGAGCAGCGGGATGAGCTGCAGCTTCTCGAAATTGTCGGCCCAGATGCCGATGATGAAGCCGAACAGCGAGAAGGTGATCGCCGTCAGCACCAGAAAGAGCAGCATCAGGAAGGGGTGGGCGATCTGCAGCGGCACGAACAGCCCGGCCGTCGCCAGGATGATTAGGCCGAGGATTAGCGCCTTGGTCGCCGCCGCCCCGACATAGCCGAGCACGATCTCGTAGTAGGACACCGGCGCCGACAGGAGCTCGTAGACCGTGCCGATGAACTTCGGAAAATAGATGCCGAAGGAGGCACTGGAGATGCTATTGGTCAGCAGCGTCAGCATCATCAGGCCCGGCACGATGAAGGCGCCGTAGGGCACGCCGTCGATCTCGTCGATGCGCGAGCCGATCGCCGCGCCGAACACGACGAAATAGAGCGAGGTGGAGATGACCGGCGAGACCACGCTCTGCAGCAGCGTGCGCCGCATGCGCGCCATCTCGAACAGGTAGATGGACTTGATCGCCTGGACGTTCACGACTGCTCCCTCACGAGGCTGACGAAGATGTCTTCCAGCGAGCGCTGCCGGGTGCTGAGGTCCTTCACCCGGATGCCCGATCGGTTGAGCTCGCTGAGCAGCGAGGTGATGCCGGTGCGCGCGGCCTGCGAATCGTAGCGGTAGACGAGCCGCGCACCGTCCTCCTCGCGCTCCAGCCCGTAGTCGGCGAGCGTCTCGGGCAGCGCCTCGAGCGGCTGCGTCAGCTCGAGCGTGAGCTGCTTCTCGCCGAGCTTGCGCATCAGCTCGGCCTTCTCCTCGACCAGCAAGAGCTCGCCGCGGTTGATGACGCCGATGCGGTCGGCGATCGCCTCGGCCTCCTCGATGTAGTGCGTGGTCAGGATGATGGTGACGCCGGATGCGCGCAGCCGCTCGACGAGCTGCCACATGTCCTTGCGCAGCTCGACGTCGACGCCGGCCGTCGGCTCGTCGAGGAACAGGATGCGCGGCTCGTGCGACAGCGCCTTGGCGATCATGACGCGCCGCTTCATGCCGCCCGACAGCGTCATGATCTGGTTGTCGCGCTTGTCGAGCAGCGACAGGTCGCGCAGCACCGCCTCGATATGCGCCGGGTTCGGCTTCTTGCCGAACAGGCCGCGGCTGAAGCTCACCGTCGACCAGACCGTCTCGAAGGTCTCGGTGTGCAGCTCCTGCGGCACCAGCCCGATCAGCGAGCGCGCCTTGCGGAAGTCGCGGATGATGTCGTTGCCCTCGACCGTCACCGAGCCGGAGCTCGGATTGACGAGGCCGCAGATGATCGAGATCAGCGTCGTCTTGCCGGCGCCGTTGGGGCCGAGCAGCGCCAGGATCTCGCTGTCCATGATGTCGAGGTCGACGGCCCTTAGCGCCTGGTGGCCCGAGGCATAGGTCTTCGACAGGTTGCGGATCTGGATGACGGACGGCATGGCTCGGCTGCGGCGGGCGGTTGCGGGACGCGGCCGCAGACGGCCGGCACGGGGATGCCGTGCCGGCCGCGCCGGGGTCGCGATGCCGTCATATATGGGAGCGGGCGCCGTCTGGCCAGAGCGGCGCCGGGCACGGGCCGTTCAGCCGGCCATCGTGTCGGGGTCCGTCTCCGCCAGGTAGGCGAGCCGCGCCACGATCCAGCCGAGCACCACGGTCGGCACGGCGGCGATCGCGTAGACGACGAATGCGCCCGGCGCGGCGAGCCCCAGCGCGCCGACCACCGCCCAGGCCGCAGCGCCCAGCGCCGCGGCGATTTCCGTCACCACGAACAGCGTCATGCCGATCATGCCGGTGATCTGTGCGACGGTGAGGGCGGACGCGGTTGCGCCAGCGACCGGCGCGCTGGACGGAGAGGCGGGATGCGGTGTCATGGCTGCGAGGGCTTTCCAAACGCCACCGGAAGCGGGGCGGAGCGCGGCAGGCTGGCGCCGCAATTGCGGATTTTTCGTGGCGGCCGTCGGCGCGCCGACGGGCGCCCGCAGGCTTGACGAGACGGGGCGTGTTGCGCCACGAGGTTCGGCCATCAGCACCCGCATGGCAGGATCGCGCCGATGAGCCTCGCATTCACCTTTCCCGGACAGGGCAGCCAGACGGTCGGCATGGGCCGCGAGCTCGCCGACGCCTTCGCCGAGGCGCGCGCGGTGTTCGAGGAGGTCGACGCCGCGCTCGGCGAGCCGCTGTCGCGCCTGATGTGGGAGGGGCCGGAGGAGACGCTGACGCTGACCGCCAACGCCCAGCCGGCGCTGATGGCGGTGTCGATGGCGGCGATCCGCGTCCTGCAGGCGCGCGGGCTCGATCTTGCCGGCAAGGTCGCCTACGTCGCCGGCCATTCGCTCGGCGAGTACACCGCGCTGTGCGCTGCCGGCATGTTCTCGCTCGCCGACACCGCGCGGCTGCTGCGCATCCGCGGCAACGCCATGCAGGCCGCGGTGCCGGTCGGCGAGGGGGCGATGGCGGCGATTCTCGGGCTCGACCAGGAGGCGGTCGAGGCGGCCTGCGCGGAAGCCGGCGCGGGCGGCGTGTGCCAGATCGCCAACGACAATGGCGGCGGCCAGCTCGTCATCTCCGGCACCAAGCCGGCGGTCGAGCAGGCCGCGCGCATCTGCACCGAGCGCGGCGCCAAGCGGGCGCTGATGCTGCCGGTCTCCGCGCCGTTCCACTCCGCGCTGATGGCGCCGGCGGCCGACGCCATGCGCGCCGCGCTCGCCGAGGTCGACAAGCGCGCGCCGGTCGTGCCGCTGGTCGCCAACGTGACGGCCCGCCCGCTCGACGATCCCGACGAGATCGCGCGCCGGCTGGTCGAGCAGGTGACCGGCCGCGTGCGCTGGCGCGAGAGCGTCGAGTGGCTGGCCGCCGAGGGTGTCGAGACGCTCTACGAGATCGGCACCGGCAAGGTGCTGTCCGGGCTAGCGCGGCGCATCGCCCGCGACGTTTCGGCGGTGCCGGTCAACACGCCCGACGACATCGAGAAGACGGCGGCCGTGCTCGCCTGAGACTGGTGCGCGGGCCGCCGCCGGCCCGCCGATCACACACGAGGAAGAAGACCATGTTCGATCTCACTGGCCGCAAGGCGCTCGTCACCGGCGCGTCGGGCGGAATCGGCGAGGCGGTGGCGCGCGTGCTGCACGCGCAGGGCGCGACCGTCGGCCTGCACGGCACCCGTGTCGAGCGGCTCGAGGCGCTGGCCGGCGAGCTCGGCCAGCGCGCGCACGCCTTTCCCGCCGACCTGTCCGACCGCGACGCCGTCAAGGCGCTCGGCCAGCAGGCCGAAAGCACGCTCGAGGGCGTCGACATCCTGGTCAACAACGCCGGCATCACGCGCGACGGGCTGTTCGTGCGGATGAGCGACGCGGACTGGGACGCCGTGCTGGAGGTCAACCTGACGGCCGCCTTCCGGCTGACGCGCGAGCTGACCCATCCGATGATGCGCCGCCGCTTCGGCCGCGTCGTCAACGTCACCTCGGTGGTCGGCGTCACCGGCAATCCCGGCCAGGCCAACTACTGCGCCTCCAAGGCGGGGCTGATCGGCTTCTCCAAGTCGCTCGCCCAGGAGATTGCGACGCGCAACGTGACGGTCAACTGCATCGCGCCCGGCTTCATCGAATCGGCGATGACCGGCAAGCTGAACGACAAGCAGCGCGACGCCATCATGGGCGCCATCCCGATGCGCCGCATGGGCACGGCCCAGGAGGTCGCCTCGGCGGTCGCCTATCTCGCCTCCGACGAGGCGGCCTACGTCACCGGCCAGACGCTGCACGTCAACGGCGGCATGGCGATGATCTGAGCCTTCGCCGGCGACGCGCGAATAGTCCTTTCGCGCTCCGGCCTTTTCGTGTAGGGCGGCGGCCGAGAGCCGTTTCGCGGCCGCTTCGGCACCGTTCGGCGGACCTTGCGGGACGGTCTTTTCGGCCCCGGCCGAGGCGCCGCGAAAGGCCGCGGCAGGCGAAATCTTTCAGCTTGATTAGCGGCAACCGTGCCGCTAACGAAGGCGGACCAAACAGGAAGTCGAGGGTTCAGGACATGAGCGATACGGCAGAGCGCGTCAAGAAGATCGTCGTCGAGCATCTGGGAGTCGATGCCGACAAGGTTACCGAGTCGGCGAGCTTCATCGATGATCTGGGCGCGGACAGCCTCGACACCGTGGAACTCGTGATGGCCTTCGAGGAGGAGTTCGGCGTCGAGATCCCCGACGATGCCGCCGAGACGATCCTGACCGTCGGCGATGCCATCAAGTACATCGAGAAGGCCACGGCCTGACGTCGCCAGCCCGCCGTGACGGCGCAGGCCGCGGACACGGGTGAGTTGCTGCCATGAGACGTGTTGTCGTGACCGGTCTTGGTCTGCTGTCGCCCTTCGGGGTCGGCGCGGAGCACGGCTGGAAGAAGCTCCTTACGGGCGCCAGTTCGGCGGCCCGCATCGACCGCTTCGAGGTCGACGATCTGCCGTGCAAGATCGCCAGCTCGATTCCCCGCGGCTCCGGCGACGGGGCGTTCGATCCGGACGCCTTCATGGAGCCGAAGGAGCAGCGCAAGGTCGGTGATTTCATCGTCTACGGCATGGCCGCCGCCGAGCTGGCGCTGGCCGACGCCGGCTGGCGGCCGCAGACCGAGGACGAGCGCTGCGCGACCGGCGTGATGATCGGCTCGGGCATCGGCGGCATCGAGGGCATCGCCGAGAACGCGCTGATCCTCAAGGATCGCGGGCCGCGGCGCATCAGCCCGTTCTTCATCCCCGGCAACATCATCAATCTGGTCTCCGGCCAGGTGTCGATCCGGCACGGTCTCAAGGGGCCGAACCACGCCGTCGTCACCGCCTGCTCGACCGGTGCGCACGCCATCGGCGACGCGGCCCGGCTGATCATGCTGGGCGATGCCGACGTGATGCTGGCCGGCGGCGCCGAGGCGCCGATCACGCGGCTGTCGATCGCCGGCTTCTCCGCCTGCAAGGCGCTGTCGACCGACTTCAACGACGAGCCGCAGCGCGCCTCGCGGCCCTACGACCGCGACCGCGACGGCTTCGTGATGGGCGAGGGCGCCGGCGTCGTCGTGCTCGAGGAGCTCGAGCACGCCAAGGCGCGCGGCGCGACGATCTACGCCGAGGTGGTCGGCTACGGCCTGTCGGGCGACGCCTTCCACATCACCGCCCCGGCCGAGGACGGCGACGGTGCCTACCGCTGCATGCGCGCGGCGATCAAGCGCGCCGGCATCGAGCCGGCCGACATCGACTACATCAACGCGCACGGCACCTCGACCATGGCCGACACGATCGAGCTGGCCGCCGTCGAGCGGCTGGTCGGCAACGCCGCCTCCAAGATCGCCATGTCGTCGACCAAGTCGTCGATCGGCCACATGCTCGGCGCCGCCGGCGCGGCCGAGGCGATCTTCTGCGTGCTGGCGATCCGCGACAACGTCGCGCCGCCCACCATCAACCTCGACAATCCCGCCACCGAGACGGCCATCGACCTCGTGCCGCACAAGCCGCGTCAGGGCCGCATCGACGTGGCGCTGTCGAATTCCTTCGGCTTCGGCGGCACCAACGCGTCCCTGATCTTCCGCCGCTACGACGCCTGACGGCGTGCCGGCGGCGGAATTTTCGCCATATTCGCCGCTACTGTCGCCGGCATGCGGCAGTGCCGCGGCGTCTGCAAGGAGCGGGTAGCGAACGATGAGCGATGAGAGCGGCCGCGCCGGCCGACCCGACGAGACCGCGCCGCGCGCGCCCTTCGTGGCCAAGCCGGCCAGCGATGCGCTGCGTCCGGCCGCCGGCACGCCGCCGCCCAGGCGCTCGCGCCAGTCGCGCAACCAGTTCGTCGTGTTCCTGAACTTCGTCGTCTCCTCGATCGTGCTGCTGCTGCTGGCGGCGGCCGCCGCCTTCTACTTCGGCAAGCAGGAGTTCGACGGCCCCGGTCCCTCGCGCACCGCCGAGACCGTGCTCATCAAGCCCAACACCGGCACGCGCGAGATCGCCGACATGCTGGAGCGGCGCGGCCTGATCAGCGACGAGCGCATCTTCCTGGTCGGCCTGCGCGCCTACGGCAAGGACGACGACCTGAAGGCCGGCGAGTACGAGATCAAGGCCGGCGCCTCGATGCGCGAGATCATGGACCTGCTGGAAAGCGGCAAGTCGGTGCTCTACTCGCTGACGCTGCCGGAGGGTCTGACGGTGCGCGAGATCTTCGACCGCATCGCCGCCACCGAGGAGCTGGCCGGCGAACTGCCGGAGGAGCTGCCGCCGGAGGGCAGCCTGGCCACCGACACGCTGCGCTTCACCCGCGGCACCGAGCGCGGCGAGATCGTCGAGAAGCTGAAGCAGCAGCAGGCGGAGCTGGTGCGCTCGATCTGGGAGCGGCGCTCCGACGACCTGCCGATCGAGACGGTCGAGGAGTTCGTCACGCTCGCCTCGATGGTGGAGAAGGAGACCGGCCGCGCCGACGAGCGCACGCGCGTGGCGGCCGTCTTCATCAACCGGCTGCGCCGCGGCATGCGCATGCAGTCGGACCCGACGGTGATCTACGGGCTGTTCGGCGGCGAGGGCAAGCCGGCCGACCGGCCGATCTACCGCTCCGACCTCGACAAGCCGACGCCCTACAACACCTACGTGATCGACGGGCTGCCGCCCGGCCCGATCGCCAATCCCGGCCGCGCCGCGCTGGAGGCGGTCGCCAACCCCTCGCAGACCGACGATCTCTACTTCGTCGCCGACGGCACCGGCGGCCACGCCTTCGCCACGACGCTCGCCGAGCACAACGAGAACGTGGCGCGCTGGCGGGCCATCGAGGGCAAGCGCCGCGAGGAGGCGGAGGCCGCCGCCGCCGAGGCCGAGGCGGCCGGCGAGGACGGCGCGACGAGCACGGAATAGAGCGTTTGCAGGCGACGTGGAAACCGGTTCGCCGTCCGCAAGCGCGTTGAAACGATAAGTCGGAGCCGATCTGCGAGTCCGCGAAAATCAGAGCGGCTCCAACGCCGCACCGCGGGCCGCGCGGTGCATGGACAGGACGGGCGCGATGCCCGATAAAGGGGCGCCGTCCGGCAGGGTGGCGAGCGGGTGGGGGCCCGATGACACTTGAGAGCATGACCGGCTTCGCCCGTGCGACGGGCGAGCACGACGGCGGCGCCGTCGTCTGGGAAGTCAAATCCGTCAACGGCAAGGGGCTGGAGGCGCGGCTGCGCCTGCCGCCCGGCTTCGACCGGCTGGAGCAGCGCCTGCGCCAGGCGGTGCACAAGCGCTTCACGCGCGGCACCGTCCACTGCGCCCTGACGCTGACGCGGGCGCCGGCGAGCGCCCAGCCGGTGGTCAACGAGGCGCTGCTGGCCGATCTCGCCGGGCTCGCCCGCCGGCTCGAGGAGCAGTTCGGCGTCGCGCCGGCGCGGGCCGACGGCCTGCTCGCCCTGCGCGGCGTGATGGAGGTGCCCGACGGGGTGGTGGACGAGGCGGCCCGCGAGGCGCTCGACGCGGCGATCCTGACCGTCTTCGAGCGCGCGCTCGACGGCCTCGCCGAAGCGCGCCGCGGCGAGGGGGCGGCCCTGGCGGCGCATCTGCGCGGCCATGTCGACGCCATCGAGGCGCTCGCCCTGCGCGCCGAGGCCGATCCCTCGCGCCGGCCGGAGGCGATCCGCGAGCGGCTGGCTGAGCAGGTCCGCCTGCTCGGCGAGGCGGCCCCCGGGCTCGACGCGCAGCGCCTGCACATGGAGGCCGCCTTCCTGGCCACCAAGGCCGACATCCGCGAGGAGATCGACCGGCTGAAGACGCATGTCGCCGCCGCGCGCGGCCTGCTCGACGCCGGCGGGCCGGCGGGCCGCAAGCTCGACTTCCTGGCGCAGGAGTTCAACCGCGAATCGAATACGCTGTGCGCCAAGTCCAACGCGGCCGCGGTCACCGCGATCGGCCTCGAGCTCAAGGCCGTCGTCGACCAGTTCCGCGAGCAGGTGCAGAATCTGGAGTAGCGCATGGCAGCCGTGCCCGCCGCCGCCGAGATCGACCGTCGCGGCCTCATGCTCGTCCTGTCCTCGCCGTCGGGCGCGGGCAAGTCGACGATCGCCCGCAACCTGCTGGAGAGCGATGCGGGCTTCGAGCTGTCGGTCAGCGTGACGACGCGGCCGCGCCGCGGCAGCGAGATCGAGGGCGTGCACTACCACTTCCGCACGCCGCGCGAGTTCGAGATGCTGCGCGACGGCGACGAGCTGCTCGAATGGGCCGAGGTGCACGGCAACTACTACGCCACGCCGCGCAAGCCGGCCGAGACCGCGATGGCGGCCGGCCGCGACATGCTGTTCGACATCGACTGGCAGGGCGCCAAGCAGCTCAAGGAGAAGATGCGCGGCGACATCGTCTCCGTCTTCATCCTGCCGCCGTCGATGCGCGAGCTGCTCGCCCGGCTGAAGCGGCGGGCGGAGGATTCCGACACGACCATCGAGACGCGGCTGAAGAACGCCCGCGTCGAGATCGAGCACTGGACCGAATACGACTACGTCGTCGTCAACGACGATCTCGACCGCGCCTTCGCCGCCGTGCGCGCCATCGTGGCGGCCGAGCGGCTGCGCCGCGACCGCCGGCCGGGCCTCTACGACTTCGTCGCCGGGCTGCTCGACGAGGAGGTGTGACGGCGGCGGCCGGCCGTCCGCGTCGCCTGCGCTAACGCGTTTCCAGGCGAAGTGGAAACCGGTTCGCCGTTCGGAAACGCGTCAAGACAAGCGTTTCCAGGCGAAGTGGAAACCGGTTCGCCGTTCGGAAA
>NZ_JAOAOP010000051.1 GCF_030398335.1 Aquibium sp. A9E412 | reverse complement strand
CCGGCCATTCCCCTTGCCGGCAAAGCCGCGTAAGCAGGGCGCCGGCGCCCTGCCCCCGCCCGTCCCGGAAACCGCCATGTCCGATGCCGCGCTGCTCGGCGGCCTGTTCGCCGCCGCCTTTCTCGCCGCCACGCTGCTGCCGGCGCAGTCGGAGGCGCTGCTCGTCGGGCTGACGGCGGCCGGCGGCCTGCCCGTCGTGCTGCTGGTCGCGGTGGCGAGCCTCGGCAACGTGCTGGGCGCGGTGGTCAACTGGGCGCTCGGCCGCGGCATCGAGCGCTTCCGCGAGCGGCGCTGGTTCCCCGCCGGCCCGGCCGCGCTCGACCGCGCGAGCGCCTGGTACGGCCGCTACGGCCGCTGGAGCCTGCTTCTGTCCTGGATGCCGGTGATCGGCGACCCGCTGACGCTGGTCGCCGGCGTGCTGCGCGAGCCGCTGTGGCGCTTCCTGCTTCTGGTCGGCATCGCCAAGACCGGCCGCTATGCGGCGCTGGCGGCCGCGACCCTCGGCTGGATGTGACCGCTCAGCCGCGCCAGAAGGCCGGCACCAGGAGCACCAGCACGGCGAGCAGTTCGAGCCGGCCGAACAGCATCGTCGCCGACAGCACCCATTTGGACGCGTCGTCGAGCGGCGCGAAGTTGCCGGCCGGGCCGATCGTCGGGCCGAGGCCGGGGCCGACATTGGTCAGCGCCGTCAGCGCCCCGGTCAGCGCGGTCACCAGATCGGCGCCGAACGCGGCGAGCGCCGCCGTCGCCGCGGCCCAGACCAGCAGGAAGGCGGCGACGAACAGCACCACGGCGCGCTGCATCTCGGCGTCGACGACGCGGTCGCCGTAGCGCACGCTGTGCACGGCGTGCGGATGCACGAGCTGGGCGAGCCCGTTGCCGAGCAGCCGGCCGAGGATCAGGAAGCGGTAGGCCTTCACGCCGCCGGCCGTCGAGCCCGAGCAGCCGCCGAGAAAGGTGGCCAGGAACGCCGCCACCACCGCGAACGGCCCCCACGCGGTGTAGTCCTCGCTCGCATAGCCGGTGGTGGTGATGATCGACACGAAGTTGAACACCGAGCCGGCCAGCGCCGCCTCGAAGCCGATGCCGGTCGTCGCGCTGCGATAGACCGCCACGGCGAGGGCGAAGCCGACGGCATAGGCGAGGAACAGGCGGATCTGCGGATCGCGCAGCGCGTCGAGCCGGCCGCGCACGACGAGCAGGATGAGGATCGAGAACGGCAGTGCTGCGACCAGCATGAACAGCGTGCCGACCCACAGCACCGCCTCGCCCTCGAAGTGGCCGAACGAGGCGTCGTGCGTGGAGAAGCCGCCGGTGGCGATGGTCGTCATCGCGTGGTTGACGGCATCGAAGCCCGACATGCCGGCCGCCGCATAGGCGAAGGCGCACAGCGTGGTCAGCACGACATAGATGCCGATCAGCGCCAGGATGTGGGTCGAGAAGCGCTCGAAGGGGCGCTCGTCGATGTCGGACGATTCGATGCGGAAATAGGTGAAGCCGCCGACGCGCAGGAACGGCAGCAGGAACAGGCCGAGCGCGATGACGCCGAGGCCGCCGATCCACTGCAGCAGCGAGCGCCAGACGAGAAGCCCCGGCGGCAGGCCGTCCAGGCCGACGATCACCGTCGAGCCGGTGGTGGTGATCGCCGACACCGATTCGAACACCGCGTCGGCCACCCCGAGCCGCAGCGAGGCGGCGTAGAACGGCACCGCGCTGACCAGGCCGAGGGTGATCCACAGCACGACCACGACGAGGAAGGCGAAGCGGGTCGACTGCAGCGGCGGCCGGCTGCGCGTCGCCGCTGCGACCGTCAGCGAAAAGCCGCCGACGGTCACCGCCGACAGCGCGAAGACCCGCCAGTCGGGGTTGCCTGCATGAAGGTCGACCGCGGCCGGAACGAGCATCGCCAGCGCGAGATAGAGGGCAAAGACGGCCGCCACGTGCACGGCGGTCCGAAGCGCCTGAGCCTGCAAGGACGTTGCCTCGGTAGAGGGACCGGTCGTTACGGATCGGAAGGTGTTGTCGCGGTCCCGGTTGGGTGGTGGGCGCGACAGGGATTGAACCTGTGACCCCACCCGTGTGAAGGGTGTGCTCTCCCGCTGAGCTACGCGCCCGAGACCCGGCCGCCGGCCGGGCTCGCCGGCGATATAGGCGGCGCCCGGCCGGCAAGTCAAGCCGGCTGTTGCGGCCCGCCCTCCGCGATCAGCCGTTCGGCCATCGCGACGGTCAGCTCGTCGTAGTGCGAGATCACCCGCGACGGCTCGAAATGCCGCACCGGCAGGTCGGTGTAGCCGAAATCGACCGCCACGACGGGAATGCCGGCCGCGCGCGCGGTGTCGATGTCGGTGCGCGAATCGCCGACCATCACCGCCCGTCCCGCATCCGCGCCGGCCTGCGCCACCGTGGCGGTGAGGTGGCGCGGGTCGGGCTTGCGGAAGGCGAAGGTGTCGGCGCCGCAGATCGCCGCGAAGCGCTCGGCGAGGCCGAGCGCGCCGAGCAGGCGCCGCGACATGCCCTCCAGCTTGTTGGTGCACACCGCGACGGTGAAGCCGGCCGCCGCGAAGCGCTCGAGCGCCGCCACCGCGCCGGGAAACGGCTGCGAGCGGCCCGGCATCGAGGCGGCGTAGTGGTCGAGGAAGACGGCCTGCAGCCGGTCGAGCTCGGCCACCGGCAGCGGCCGCCGCTGGCGCGCGAAGGCGCGCTCCAGCATCACCCGGCTGCCGAACGAGACGTCCTGCTTGAGCCGCGCGCCGCGCACCGGCTCGAGGCCGGCCAGCGCCAGGCAGTGGTTGAGGCTGTCGATCAGGTCGGGCGCGGTGTCGACCAGCGTGCCGTCGAGGTCGAAGACGATGATCGAAGAGGCCATGCGCCGGTCCCGTCCGCTAGAGCGTTTCCAGGCGAGGTGGAAACCGGTTCGCCGTTCCAAAACGCGTCAAGACAATGCCTGGGAGCCGATCTGCGCTTCCGTGACGGGCAGCTCGGCTCCGGGTGCCGCCCGGCGATAGCCCGCCGCGGGCGGCTTCGCAAGCCGGCCGGAAAGCGTTTGCCGGTCGCCGCCGGCGTGTTAGGGAGGCGCCGGCAGAAACGGGGGATGACGACTTGGACCAGGCCGAACGCAAACGCGAGGCCGCGCGCGCGGCGCTCGAGGCGGTGAGCGACGGGGCGCGGCTCGGCATCGGCACCGGCTCGACGGCCGAGGCCTTCGTGCGGCTGCTCGGCGCGCGCATCGCCGACGGGCTGTCGGTGATCGGCGTGCCGACCTCGCAGCGCACCGCCGCCCTGTGCGCCGAGCATGCCGTGCCGCTGACCACGCTCGACGAGACGCCCGAGCTCGACCTGACGGTCGACGGCGCCGACGAGATCGGCCCCGGCCTGGCGCTCGTCAAGGGCGGCGGCGGCGCGCTGCTGCGCGAGAAGATCGTCGCCGCCGCCTCGCGCGCGATGATCGTCATCGCCGACGACAGCAAGCTGGTCGACACGCTGGGCGCCTACCCGCTGCCCATCGAGGTCACCCCCTTCGGCCTCGGCGCCACCCGGCTGGCCATCGCGCGCACCGGCGAAGCGCTCGGCCTTGCGGGCACGCTCGCCCTGCGCATGGCCGGCGGCGCGCCGTTCGAGACCGATGGCGGGCATTTCATCCTCGATGCATCATTTGGCCGTATTCCCGATCCAAGAGCCCTGGCGGAAGCCTTGAACGCCATCCCCGGGGTGATGGAGCATGGGCTGTTCCTCGGCCTCGCCGATCGCGCGATCGTGGCCGGGGCGAACGGCATCCGAACCATCGAAGCGACCCGGTAGACAGGAGTGACAGAGACATGAGACTGGTCAGAAGCGTCCGCCTGCTCGGCGTCGCCGCGGCGCTTGCGGCAGCGGTGCTGGCGGGGACGGCAACCGCGCAGGAGATTTCCGATTCGCACCTGAAGGCCGCGCGCGCGGCGATCGACGCGGTCAATGCGACCGACGAGTTCGACAGCGTGCTGCCGCAGGCCGCCCAGGCGCTCAAGGCCGAGCTCATCCAGAAGAATCCCAATCTGGTCGAGCTGATCAACGCCACGGTCGACGAGAACGCGCTGGCGCTCGCCGCCCGGCGCGCCGATCTCGAGCGCGAGGCGGCGATGGCCTATGCCCGCGTCTTCTCCGAAGCCGAGCTGCAGGAGATCGCCACCTTCTACAACTCGCCGACCGGCGCGAAGCTGCTGCAGGACGGGCCGATCGTCACCCGCGAGGTGATGCAGGCGGCCGAGATCTGGCAGCGCGGCATCGCCCGCGACCTGGCGCAGAACGTCGCCCAGCAGCTCGAGGCGGCGATGGGCGCGCAGGCCGAGGGCGGCACCGGCGACGGCGGCGAGAACCAGTAGCGCGGCATATCGCGATCGCGCCGGCGCGGCCGCCGCGCCTTCAGCCCGGCCCCGCGGCCGGGCTTTTCTTTTGCGCCGCCGTCTCCTATAGCGTTTCGAGGCGAAGTGGAAACCGGTTCGCCGTTCGGAAACGCGCGAAAACAATGAGTTAGAGCCGGTCTGCGATTCCGTGAAACGCAGAGCGGCTCGAGACCAGCGGGGCGACGCCGCACGGCCGCCTCGCGAACCGGGGCGGACGGCCGGCGGCACGGCCGGAACAGGTGGCGGCATGGCGCAGTATGATTTCGACCTCTTCGTCGTCGGCGGTGGCTCGGGCGGCGTGCGCGCGGCGCGGCTGGCCGCCGGGCTCGGCAAGCGCGTGGCGATCGCCGAGGAGTACCGCTTCGGCGGCACCTGCGTGATCCGCGGCTGCGTGCCCAAGAAGCTGTTCGTCTACGCCTCGCAGTTCCCCGAGCATTTCGCCGATGCCGCCGGCTACGGCTTCGCCGTGCCGGAGATCGGCTTCGACTGGCCGACGCTGGTCGCCGCCAAGGACCGCGAGATCGACCGGCTGGAAGGCCTCTACCGCAAGGGGCTGGAGACCGCCGGCGCCACGCTGTTGCACGAGCGCGCGGTGCTCGTCGACCGCCACACGCTGCGCGTCGGCGACCGCCGGGTGACGGCCCGGCACATCCTGCTGGCGGTCGGCGCGCGGCCCAACCCGCACGCCGCCCTGCCCGGCCACGAACACTGCATCTTCTCCAACGAGGTGTTCGACCTCGAGCGCCTGCCCGGCTCCATCGCCATCCTCGGCGGCGGCTACATCGCGGTCGAGTTCGCCAACATCTTCCACGGGCTCGGCGTCGAGACCACGCTGATCTACCGCGGCAAGGAGATCCTCGGCCGCTTCGACATGGACATGCGGCGCGGCCTGCACGAGGCGATGGAGGCCAAGGGCATCGCCGTGCGCTGCCACGAGATCCTGCTCGGCATCGACCGGCGCGCCGACGGCCGGCTCGACGCGCACACCTCGGGCGGCGACCGGCTGACGGTCGACCAGGTGCTGCTCGCCATCGGCCGCATCCCCAACACCGAAGGCCTCGGCCTGGAGGCGGCCGGCGTCGAGACCGGCCTGCACGGCGAGGTCGTCGTCGACGACCATTCGCGCACCAGCGTCGACAACATCTGGGCCGTCGGCGACGTGACCAACCGCGTCCAGCTCACGCCGGTGGCGATCCACGAGGCGATGTGCTTCGTGGAGACCGCCTTCAAGGACAACCCCACCCCGGTCGACCACGACACCATCGCCACCGCCGTCTTCTCGCAGCCCGAGATCGGCACCGTCGGCCTGTCGGAGGAGGAGGCGGCGCGCCGCTACGACCGGCTCGAGGTCTTCCGCGCCGGCTTCCGGCCGATGCGCCACACCCTGTCGGGCCGCCAGGAGCGCATGGTGATGAAGCTGATCGTCGACGCCGACACGCGCGTCGTCGTCGGCGCCCATGTGCTGGGGCCGGATGCCGGCGAGATGGCGCAGCTTCTCGGCGTCGCGCTCAAGGCGCGGCTGACCAAGGAGGATTTCGACCGCACCATGGCGATCCACCCGACCGCCGCGGAGGAGCTGGTGACGATGTACCAGCCGAGCTACCGCATCGAGCGCGGCGAGCGCGTCGAGAAGGCGGCTTGAGCGGCCGCGGGCCGGCGCCGGGCGGGCTGGTCGCCTATTTCGGCTATGGCTCGCTGGTCAACCGCGCCACCCACCGCACGGCGATTGTCGCGGCGATGCCGGCGCGGCTTTCCGGCTGGCGCAGGCTGTGGCGGCCGCGCCCCGACATGCCGGGCTTTCCCGCCGCGCTGCTCAGCGTGCGGCGCGATGCGACCGCCACCTGCGACGGGCTCCTGGTCGTCGACCGGGCCGCCAACCTCGCCGCCGTCGACGCCCGCGAGGCGCGCTACCACCGCCGCGCCATCGCGCCCGACAGCCTGGCGCTCGACGGCCCCCTGCCCGACTGCCCGCTCTACCTCTACGAGGCCGACGTCCGGCTGCCGCCGCACCCGCGCCCGCCGCGCATCCTGCGCTCCTATCTCGACGCGGTGATGCAGGGCTTCCTGAACGAGCACGGCGAGCCTGGCCTGGCGCGCTTCGTCGCCGAGACCGAGAACTTCGACATCGCCATCGACGAGGACCGCGCCAGCCCGCGCTATCCGCGCGCCGTGCGCCTGTCGCCGGCCGAACGCGCGCTGTTCGACGCGCTCGTGGCGCGGCCGGGGCGGCCGGCGGCGGCCGATTTCGGCTAGCAGCCGGCCGGGCCATCCTGTATAGAGCCCCCGTTTCAGGGCGGAGAGAGGGCCGCAGCACGGGCGCATGGCGCCGCAACGGTGAATGGGTGTCGAGATGGAAAAGTGGTCGCCGGGTTCGTGGAGGCAGAAGCCGATCCAGCAGGTGCCCTCCTATCCGGACGAGCAGGTCCTGCGCGAGGTCGAGGCCCGCATGGCCACCTATCCGCCGCTGGTCTTCGCCGGCGAGGCGCGCCGGCTGAAGCGCGACCTGGCCGCCGTGGCGGCCGGCCAGGGCTTCCTGCTGCAGGGCGGCGATTGCGCCGAGAGCTTCGCCGAGCACGGCGCCGACAACATCCGCGACTTCTTCCGCGTCTTCCTGCAGATGGCGGTGGTGCTGACCTTCGCCGGCTCGCAGCCGGTGGTCAAGGTCGGCCGCATCGCCGGCCAGTTCGCCAAGCCGCGCTCGTCCGACAGCGAGCGGCGCGGCGACGTGGTGCTGCCGAGCTACCGCGGCGACATCATCAACGGCCCCGATTTCGACGAGATGTCGCGGCTGCCCGACCCGCTGCGCCAGGAGATGGCCTACCGCCAGTCGGCCGCCACGCTGAACCTGCTGCGCGCCTTCGCCCAGGGCGGCTTCGCCAACCTCGAGAACGTGCACAAGTGGATGCTGGGCTTCATCTCCGACAGCCCGCAGGCCGAGCGCTACGAGGCCCTCGCCAACCGCATCACCGAGACCATCGACTTCATGCGCGCCGTCGGCATCACCGGCGACAGCAACCAGGCGCTGCGCGAGACCGATTTCTTCACCAGCCACGAGGCGCTGCTGCTCGGCTACGAGGAGGCGCTGACGCGCATCGATTCCACCTCCGGCGACTGGTACGCGACCTCCGGCCACATGCTGTGGATCGGCGACCGCACGCGCCAGGCCGACCACGCCCATGTCGAATACTGCCGCGGCGTGAAGAATCCGCTCGGGCTGAAGTGCGGGCCGTCGATCGAGACCGACGACCTGCTGCGGCTGATCGACACGCTCAGCCCCGACAACGAGCCCGGCCGGCTGACGCTGATCTGCCGCTTCGGCGCCGACAAGGCGCCCGAGCACCTGCCGCGGCTGATCCGCGCGGTCGAGCGCGAGGGCCGCAAGGTGGTGTGGTCGTGCGATCCCATGCACGGCAACACGATCACCGCGGCCGGCTACAAGACGCGGCCCTTCGACCGCATCCTCAAGGAGGTCGAGACCTTCTTCGCCGTGCACCGCGCCGAGGGCACGCATCCCGGCGGCATCCACGTCGAGATGACCGGCAAGAACGTGACCGAGTGCACCGGCGGCGCGCGGGCCATCCGCGACGACGAGCTGCAGGACCGCTACCACACCCATTGCGATCCGCGGCTCAACGCCGACCAGGCCCTCGAGCTCGCCTTCCTGATGGCCGAGCTCCTGAAGAAGGAGCGCGCCGCGCAGCCCCGCCAGGCCGTCGGCGCCTAGCTCCCGTCGCAGCCGGGCGCCGCGCCCGGTGTGCGCCTCCGGCGGGCCGCTCGGATCGCCCGCAGGCCGTGCGGCGCGCGCGCCGCGCCTTTCGGCGTCACCGTGCCCCGCGCGGCCGCATTGGCCGGGGGCCGCAGCCCGCCCGGTCGCGCGCCCGCGGCATTGTCCCGTTCCGTACACACGATTGTAATCGCGCGCTGCGCGGCTATCGCTGGGGCCTGTGCATTGCTTCGATGGATCCGCTGCCGGGCTCTTGTCAAAGCACGACCGGAGTGCCTGTCATGCCCATTTTGCCGCGTTCACCGAAACCGGAAGACCTGCTGCTCGGCATGGCGCTCGCCGCCGTGATCGGCGCGATCCTCGCCTACATGCTGCTCGGCGGCACGGAATAGACCGCCCGCGGCCGCGACGCCCGCGACCGGCGCCCTCGCGCCGGTCGGCCGAACGGTCCCGGCAGGACGTGCCGAGGCGCGTCGGAGGGCGAACCCGCGACGCCCGGCCGCGCGCGCGAGCCGTTCCGCTTTTTCACCGCCACGCAGACCGCCGCTAGCTGCTCGGCGCGCGCACGTCGGCCACCTTGCGGAGCGCCGTTTCCAGCCGCGCGTCGCGGCCATAGACGTCGCCGTGATAGGCGACCGCGCCGGCCGAGTCCGGCCAGGCGGTGAAGTAGCCGACATAGACGGGGATCTTGCGCGGCACGTCCTGGCGCGAATGGCCCGCGCGCACCCGCTCGGAGACGCGGCTTTCCTGCCAGTCGAGCACCGCGGCGGCCATCGCGCGCGGGTCCTGCAGGCGCACGCAGCCGTGGCTGTAGGCGCGCGTGTCGCGCTCGAACAGGTGCCGCGCCGGCGTGTCGTGCATGTAGATGGCGTGCTTGTTGGGGAACATGATCTTCAGCTCGCCGAGCGCGTTGCTCTTGCCCGGCTTCTGGCGCACGTCGAACGGGATTTGCGCGCCATACGCGCCCCAGTTGACCGCCGCCGACGAGACGCGCCGGCCGCTGCGGTCGGTCACCTCGTAACCGGCGCGGTCGAGATAGCCGGGATCGCGCACCAGCTTGGGCAGCATCTCGTTGACCAGGATCGAGCGCGGCACGCCCCAGTAGGGGTTGAACTCGACATACTCGATCTCGTCGTGGAAGAAGCTCGTCTGGTTGGCCTTGGTGCCGACCACCGTGCGCATCGACAGCCGCTCGCGGCCGCCTTCGATGAAGTCGGCGCGGAAGCCGGCCGCGTTGATGACGACGCGCGGGTCGCCGAGCTCCGAGGGGTGCCAGCGCAGCCGCTCCAGCGCCAGCAGCACCTTGTCGATGCGCGCCTGCTTCGACTCGCCGGCCAGCGCGCCGACCGTACGCGGGCCGATGATGCCGTCGGGGTTGAGCCCGCGGGCGCGCTGCGCCGCCTTGATGACCGGCACCAGCGCGCTGTCGTAGGTCTCGCTGCCGAGATGGCGGGCGAGCGTCGCGCCGTGCTCGGCGCGGAAGGCGGCGTCGGCGTCGCGCTCGATGATCGTCAGGATCTTGGCGAACTCGGGATCGCTGCCGCCGGGCCGCACGAAGGTGTCGGGCGCCACGACGATCGCCTTCTCCTGGCTGCCGCGCAGCGTCTCCAGCTCCACGCGCAGCGCGCCATAGGCGGCGTTCTGCGGGTGGAAGGATTCGAGATAGACGCCGGAATCGCGCGTGCGCGCCATCACGTCGAGCACATGCGCCAGGTCGAGCGGCCGTTCGGACAGGTCGTGATAGCCCGACAGCTTGTTCGGCTCGACGCGCCCGCCATGCGCGTCGCGCGCATAGCGCAGCACGCGCGCCGACAGCGCCAGCTCGAAGCGCACCAGCGCGTGCAGCCGCTCTTCCGCCTTGCTCAGCCGGAACACCGCCGGCGGCACGGCGACCGCGTAGTCGGCGGCCGACAGGCCGTGGCTCTGCGCCTCGCCCAGCACGCGCAGCGCCGCCTCGGCCCGCGCGTTGGGATGGTGGCCGTCGACCCAGATGAAGGACGGGTTGTCGCCGTAGCGCTCGATCAGCGCCGCGGCGATCGGCTTCTCGGCGTAGAGATCGAGCGGCCCGAGCCCGGCCACCGCGGCGCGGAAGCCGTCGCGCCCGCCCGCCGCGTCGAAGGCGGCCGGCTGCGGCGCCGCCAGCGCGTCGAGGAGCGCCTCGGTCTCCACCCGCACCAGCGCCTCGGGCGTGTAGTCGTAGAAGGAGGGCGAGGAGATCCTGACCCGCGGTGCGCGCCGGGTGGACGGCTCGGGCTGCGCGCGGCGCACCGGTTCGCGCTCGACGCGCGAATTGTTCAGCCGGTTGCCGCCGAACAGCATGTCGAAGATGTTCTGCGCGGCCGCCTCGCCGAGCCCGACGCCGAGCACCGCCGCCGCGACCACCGCCACAGACGCGGTTCGCGCGCTGCCTCTTCCGCTGCCCCTGAACGCCATGCCCACCTGCCTCAGCTCGTTGCCGCGCGGCGTCCGTCCCGGCCGGTCGCCGCCGATTCACTATAGAGACTTCAACGGCACCCGTTAAGGCTCCGTTCCCGGCGGCGGGCCGCGCCGGCGCCGTGCTCGCGCGATCGTGACCGGCCCTCGCCGGTGGACTTTTCGCGTGCCGGCGGTAAAACGCGGGCGAGACACCCCCTCTGACCGACCAGGAGCCCCTTCGTGGCCGAAGCGATCTCCGAGCTGTTCCCGCTCGCCGCCGACGAAACCCCCTACCGCAAGCTGACCGACCGGCACGTGTCGACCGACACCTTCCGCGGCCAGGAGGTCCTCGCCGTCGAGGCCGAGGGCCTGCGGCTTCTGTCCGAGGCCGCCTTCGCCGACATCAACCACCTGCTCAGGCCCGGCCACCTGGAGCAGCTCGCCGCCATCCTCGACGATCCCGAAGCGACCGACAACGACCGCTTCGTCGCCTACGACCTGCTGAAGAACGCCAACATCGCCGCCGGCGGCGTGCTGCCGATGTGCCAGGACACCGGCACGGCGATCGTCATGGGCAAGAAGGGCCGCCGCGTGTGGACCGACGGCGGCGACGCCGAGGCGCTCGGCCGCGGCGTGCTCGACGCCTACGAGAAGAAGAACCTGCGCTACTCGCAGCTCGCCCCGCTGTCGATGTTCGAGGAGAAGAACACGCGCACCAACCTGCCCGCGCAGATCGACATCTACGAGGAGGGCGAGGACGCCTACAAGTTCCTGTTCGTCGCCAAGGGCGGCGGCTCGGCCAACAAGACCTTCCTCTACCAGGGCACGCCGTCGCTGCTCACGCACGAGCGCCTGGTCGCCTTCCTGAAGGAGAAGATCCTCACGCTCGGCACCGCCGCCTGCCCGCCCTACCATCTGGCGATCGTCATCGGCGGCACCTCGGCCGAGATGAACCTGAAGACCGTCAAGCTCGCCTCGACGCGCTATCTCGACGAGCTGCCGAGCGCGGGCGGCAGCGACGGCCACGCCTTCCGCGACCGCGCCATGGAGGCCGAGATCCACAAGCTGACCCAGTCGCTCGGCGTCGGCGCCCAGTTCGGCGGCAAGTACTTCTGCCACGACGTGCGCGTCATCCGCCTGCCGCGGCACGGCGCCTCGCTGCCGATCGGCCTTGGCGTGTCGTGCTCGGCCGACCGCCAGGCGCTCGGCAAGATCACCCGCGAGGGCATCTTCCTGGAGGCGCTGGAGACCAACCCGGCGCGCTTCATGCCGGAGATCGACGAGGCGGCGCTGTCCGGCGGCGTGGTCGCGGTCGACCTCAACCAGCCAATGGAGCAGGTTCTCAGGCAACTGACGCAACACCCCGTCAAGACTCGGCTTTCGCTGTCCGGCCCCATCATCGTGGCGCGCGACCTGGCGCATGCCAGGATCCGTGCCCGGCTGGAGGCCGGCGAGCCGATGCCCGACTACTTCAAGAACCACCCGATCTACTACGCCGGACCGGCCAAGACGCCGGAGGGCTATGCCTCCGGCTCCTTCGGGCCGACCACGGCCGGGCGCATGGATTCCTACGTCGACCAGTTCCAGTCGTTCGGCGGCTCGATGGTGATGCTGGCCAAGGGCAACCGCTCGCGCCAGGTGCGCGAGGCCTGCGCCAGGCATGGCGGCTTCTATCTCGGCTCGATCGGCGGCGCCGCCGCGCAGCTCGCGCAGGACTGCATCCGCCACGTCGAGGTGGTCGAGTATCCCGAGCTCGGCATGGAGGCGGTGTGGCGCATCGAGGTGGAGAACTTCCCCGCCTTCATCATCATCGACGACAAGGGCAACGACTTCTTCAAGGAGTTCGACCTCGGCTGACCGGCCGCGCCATGCGAGGGAGGAGACGATGAGGAAGGGCATCGCGACGCTGGTCGCCGAGGCCGAGGCCGAGATCGCCGCGCTCGCGCCGGCCGAGGCGGCCGCGCTGCTTCACGACGGCGACACCGTGTTCGTCGACCTGCGCGACATCCGCGAGCTGGAGCGCGAAGGCCGCATCCCCGGCGCGCGCCACTGTCCGCGCGGCATGCTGGAGTTCTGGGTCGACCCCGACAGCCCCTACCACAAGCCCTATTTCGCCTCGGGCAAGCGCTTCGTCTTCTTCTGCGCGGCGGGCTGGCGCTCCGCGCTCGCCACCAAGACGGCGCAGGACATGGGCCTCGAGCCGGTCTGCCACGTCAGCGGCGGCTTCGCGGCCTGGCGCGACGCCGGCCTGCCGGTCGACCCGCCGGGCCGCAAGGACGGCGCGGCCGGCTCATGAGACGGCCGTCAGCCGCGGTCCGGGCGCGGCGAAGCGGACGATCTCGCCCACCACCTGCGGATCGGCGATGATGCGCCGGTGCCCCTGACCGGGCGCCCAGGAAAGCCGCACATGCGGCCCGGCCGCGGCGAAGGCCTCGGCATTGGCCGCCGCCACCTGCCGGTCGTCGGGCGCGTGCACCACCAGCGTGGGGATCGGCAGCTCGGCGAGCTGGCGTGCGCCGACGAAGGTTTCCAGCGGATTGCCGGCAAGCCGCTCCACCGCGTCGGCGAGCGCGGTCTGGGTGCGCGGCCCGAGGCCGAGAAAGCCGCCGAACGAGGTGAAGATCGCCGGCATCGAGCTCGGCGCCGCGATCAGCACCAGCCGGCCGACGCGCACCGGCTTGATGCCGCGGATCGAGCCGACCGCCGCGTTGACCGCCACCGCGCCGCCGAAGGAATGGCCGACGATCAGCGCCAGCGGCCCGAACCACTCGGCCGCCGTCGCCACCGCCGCCACGGCGTTGGCCATGTGCAGGCGCCGGCCGGGCGAGCCGCCGTGCCCCGGCAGGTCGAGCGCCACCACCCGGTGGCCGGCCCGCACCAGGCCGTCGACGATCTGGCGCATGTGCTCGGTGCGCGAGCGCCAGCCGTGCAGCACCAGCGCCGTGGGCCACGGCTTCGGCCGCCCGACCGGGCGGAACTCGTGCGCCACGACGACGCCGTAGCGCGTCGTCAGCCGGTGGTGGCGCGCCTCGGCCAGCCATTCCCGTGCCTCGGCCAGCCGGCGCTTCTCGCGCTGCGGCAGCCGGCCGGGATCGGGCGTGCGGCTGAACAGCCGGAACGCCGCCCGGCCCGCCAGGTTTGGCGCCAGATGCTCGGCCGTGGCAAAAACGCCGCGGATGACCATATGCCCGAACGATGCCATAGTGAGCCCAACCGTTATTCGTTCAATGATGAACAAATTAGTTCAAGAATGAACAAGAAGCAAGATCTGCCCTGGGACAATCCGCGCTTCCGCAACTGGATCGCCGTGGTGCGCGCGGAAAAGGCCGTGGTGCGCGCGCTGTCCCGCGCGCTGGCGCCGCTCGACCTGAAGATCGCGCAGCTCGACATGCTGATGAACCTGTACCGCCATCCCGGCCTGTCGCAGCACGACCTCGCCCGCCGCCTGCTCGTCGGCCGCTCCAACATCACCATGCTGCTGCCGCAGCTCGAGAAGCAGGGCCTGCTGCGCCGCGAGAGCGACGAGAACGACCGCCGCGTGCTGCGCCTCTACCTGACGCCGGACGGCGAGGCGCGGCTGAAACAGGCGCTCGCCATCTACACCGAGCTGATCGACCGCGTGATGGCGCAGTCCTCGCCGGCCGAATGCGACGCCATGGGCGAGCAGATGCGCCGCATCACCGAGGCGCTCGACGGCGCCTGAGCCGCCGCCGGCCCGCGTGCCGCGCCGGCGCGCTAGCCGAACGTTAACCATGTTGGCCGACCCTTGGGCATCCGAGCTCTCGTTTTCCGAGTGTGTCCCATGCGTCGCCCGCTTCGTCTCGCCCTTGCCGCCGTCCTCCTCGGCGCCCTCGCCGCCGCCGGCTGCACCAGCAAGCCGCGCGGCGAGGCGGAATTGCCCCGGCTCGCCTTCGGCGCCGAGCCCAATGCCGACCTGACGCGGCCCGACATCCTGCTCGATTTTCCCTCAGGGCGCGGCGGGCTCGCCGGCCGCACGATCCGCGTCGGCGGCCTCGACGATCTGGTGCTCGCGCGCAAGGAGGTGGTGCTCACCTTCGACGACGGGCCGGTGCGCGGCAAGACGCCGGCGATCCTCGACGCGCTCGACCGGCACGGCGTCCGGGCGACCTTCCTGATGGTCGGCCAGATGGCCCGCAGCTACCCCGATCTGGTGCGCGAGGTGGCGCGCCGCGGTCACACGATCGGCACGCACACGCAGAGCCATCCCGACCTGTCGGGCATGGCGTTCGACGCCGCCGTGGCCGAGATCGAGCGCGGCCGCGCCAGCGTCGACGCCGCGCTGGTGCCGAGCGGGCGCAAGGCCGCGCCGTTCTTCCGCTTCCCCTATCTCGCCGACACCGCGCGGCTGCGCCGTCACCTGGCCATGCGGGGCGTGGTGGTGGTCCACCCGTCGGTCGATTCCAAGGACTATTTCGTCTCCACCCCCGACCAGGTGCGCGCCCGCACGCTTGCCGCGCTCGAGCGCGCCGGCTCCGGCATCGTGCTGTTCCACGACCTGCACGCGCGCACCGTCGCCATGCTGCCCGACTTCCTCGACGACCTCGCCGCGCGCGGCTATCGCGTGGTGCACCTGGTGCCGCGCTCGCCGGCCGGCGGCGCGCTCGTGAGCGCGGCGCTCTCCGCGGACGAGTGACGGCGAAGGGGCGGCGCTACTCCAGCGTCTTCTTCGCCCGCTCCGGCCATTGCGCGTCATAGGCCGCCGCGTCGATGCGCGCCTGGCTGGTCGCGGCCAGCATGCGGCCCGGGCTCGGCAGGTCGGCCGCGTCGACGTGGCGCTGCGGGTTCCACAGCTCGGCCCGCTGGATCGCCCGCGCGCACTGGAAGTAGACGCGCTCCACCGCCACCACGATCACCGAGCGCGGCGCCTTGCCGTCGACCGCGAAGCTGTCGCACAGCGCCGCGTCGGTCGTCAGGTGCGCGCGGCCGTTGACGCGCAGCGTCGTGCCCGAGCCCGGCACCAGGAACAGCAGCGCCACGCGCCCGTCGCGCACGATGTTCGACAGCGTGTCCACGCGGTTGTTGCCGCGTCGGTCGGGCATCGTCAGCGTGCGCTCGTCGTCCACCCGCACGAAGCCGGCGAGATCACCGCGCGGCGAGCAGTCGAGCCCCTCCGGCCCGGCGCTCGCCAGCGCCACGAAGGGCGAGGCGGCGATGAGGGCGGCGTATTCCGGGATCACCCGGTCGACCTCCTTGACCAGCGCGGCCTCCGCCGGTGTGCCGTAGAGCGCGGTCAGCGCCGCCATGCTGTCGATCGTCGTCATCGCTCCGTCCGTCGCTTCCGGTGCCCGTGCCCTGCTCCCGACGCGTCCGCGCGCGGGCACTTCCGTTCCCGCTTCGCCCGCGACCGCGCTACCGCGGATCGCGGCTCAGTCCCTTTTCCGCCAGCTCGTCGAGATAGCCCTGCCAGCGCGCCTGCTTCTCGCGGCCGAGCGTGGCCAGGTACGGCCAGGTGAAGATGCCGGTGTCGTGCCGGTCGTCGAAGACGATGCGCACCGCGTAGTTGCCGACCGGCTCGATGCCGGCGATCGCCACGGCGCGCTTGCCCGGCACCGTGACGCGCTGCTCCGGCGAATGGCCCTGCACCTCGGCCGAGGGCGACAGCACGCGCAGCAGCTCCGCCTCGAGCGTCGCCGTCTCGCCGTCGGCGAAGCGCACCGTCAGCGTGCGCCGGTCCTTCGACACCCTGAGTTCGCTCGGTGGCTGCATGGCCCTCACCCGTCTGCCGGGCGCCGCCTGGCGGCCCCCAACGACCCGTCGCGTTTCCAGGCGAATTGGAAACCGGTTCGCCCGTTCGGAAACGCGTCGGGACGACACCGTGGCGCCGATCTGCGATTCCGTGCACGGCAGCTCGGCTCTAGACCGTTCGCGACGGCTTGAAAAGCCCCGCGCCGCCGCTGCCCCTGCCGGCGTCGGCCTCTGGCCGATTGCGCGGCACGGCGCCTTTGCCTAGACCCGGACGATGACGACGACCGCCGCCCGCCCGCTCGTCGGCATCCTGCTCATGGTGCTGTTCTGCGCGCTGGCGCCGCTCGGCGATTCCATGGCCAAGCTGCTCGGCGAGTCCGTGCCGCTGTTCCAGCTTCTGGTGGTGCGCTTCGCCGCCCAGGCCGGCCTGCTCCTGCCCATCGTGTGGTGGAGCGGCCTGTCGCTCGCCATGTCGCGGCGCGTCTTCGCGCTCACCGCGCTGCGCACGCTGTTCCACATCGCCGGCATCGGCGCCATGTTCGCCGCGCTGCGCTACCTGCCGCTCGCCGACGCGGTGGCCATCGCCTTCGTCATGCCGTTCATCATGCTGGCGCTCGGCAAGATGGTGCTCAACGAGGACATCGGCCCGCGCCGGCTGGCGGCCTGCGTCGTCGGCTTCGTCGGCACGCTGCTCGTCGTCCAGCCGCGCTTCGTCGAGGTCGGCCTGCCGGCGCTCCTGCCGCTCGGCGTGGCGCTCGCCTTCGCGCTCTACATGATGGTGACGCGGCAGATCGCGCATGCCACCGACCCGATCTCCATGCAGGCCGTCAGCGGCCTGATGGCGAGCGCCGGCTTCGCGCTGCTCGCGCTCGCCACCGCCGGGCTCGACCTGCCCGCCCTCGCCTTCATCGCGCCCTCGCCGCGCGACGTGGCGCTGCTCGCCACGCTCGGCGTGCTCGGCACGCTCGCCCATCTGGTGATGACCTGGGCGCTGCGCTACGCGCCGTCGGCGACGCTGGCGCCGATCCAGTATCTCGAGATCCCGTTCGCCACGCTGATCGGCTGGCTGATCTTCCGCGACCTGCCGAACGGGCTTGCCGCGCTCGGCATCGTGGTGACGATGGCGGCCGGGCTCTACATCGTGTTCCGCGAGCGCGCCATCGCCCGGCCGCTGCCGCCGGAGACGTGAGGCGGGCCGGCGCCGGCGAAGCGGGAACCCGGTCCGGCGTCGGCGAACGCGTCGCGGCAACGAACCCGCGCCGGCCCGCGTTCTCGGTTCGCGGCCGCACGGATCGAAGCCGGTGTCGCACCAAGTCACGCTTTGCCTCGACCGGCGGATCGATGCTAGGAAGGCGTGGCTGCGGCCTTGCAATCGCGGCGCGGAATTCGCACCTGCGATGCGGGGCCCCGGCCACCAGAAGACGGCAGCGAGAGGACGGTATGAATCCCGACAGCAGCATGATCGACCCCTTCGGCCGCGCCATCACCTATCTGCGCGTCTCGGTGACGGACCGCTGCGACTTCCGCTGCGTCTACTGCATGGCGGAGGACATGACCTTCCTGCCCAAGCGCGACCTGCTCACCCTCGAGGAGCTCGACCGGCTGTGCACCGTCTTCGTCGAGAAGGGCGTGCGCAAGCTGCGGCTGACCGGCGGCGAGCCGCTGGTGCGCAAGAACATCATGCATCTCATCAACGAGCTGTCGCGCCACCTGAAGTCCGGCGCGCTGGAGGAGCTGACGCTGACCACCAACGGCTCGCAGCTGTCCCGCTTCGCCGACGAGCTGGCGGCGGCCGGCGTGCGCCGCATCAACGTGTCGCTCGACACGCTCGACCCCGACAAGTTCCGCGCCATCACCCGCTGGGGCGACCTCGAGCGCGTGATGCGCGGCATCGAGGCGGCCGAGCGCGCCGGCCTCAGGATCAAGATCAACGCCGTCGCCCTCAAGGGCTTCAACGACGTCGAGATCCCCGACATGATGCGCTGGGCGCACGGCCGCGGCATGGACTTCACGCTGATCGAGACGATGCCGATGGGCGAGATCGACGCCGACCGCACCGACCAGTACCTGCCGCTGTCGCAGGTGCGCGCGGAGCTGGCCGAGCGCTTCACGCTGACCGACATCCCCTACCGCACCGGCGGCCCGGCGCGCTATGTCGAGGTCGCCGAGACCGGCGGCCGGCTCGGCTTCATCACGCCGCTGACGCACAATTTCTGCGAAAGCTGCAACCGCGTGCGGCTGACCTGCACCGGCACGCTCTACATGTGCCTCGGCCAGGAGGACGCCGCCGACCTGCGCGCCCCCTTGCGCGCCTCGGAGGGCAACGCGCTCGTCGCGGCGGCCATCGACGAGGCGATCGGCCGCAAGCCGAAGGGCCACGACTTCGTCATCGACCGCACGACGCGCCGCCCCGCCGTCTCGCGCCACATGAGCGTCACCGGCGGCTAGGGCCTTTCCAGGCGACGTGGAACCCCTTCCGCCGTCCGCAAACGCGTCGAAACGATAAGCGGGAGCCGATCTGCGATTCCGCGAAAGGCAGATCGGCTTTGGGCCGCCCGAGCGCGGCGGCCGCGCGCCGCGCCGCTTCTGCTGACAGCCTGCCCTGCCGCCGCGCCTGGCCCTACCGCGGGTCCGGCCCTGCCCGTTGCGCCGCCGCGACCGTCTCCGTAAGAGTGGCCGGTCAGGCGATGTCACCGGGTTCGATGCTTGTCTTCTTCCGCCAATCTCCGCGGGGCGCTGTTCATGGCCGTTTCGATGGCCGGCTTCGCCTCGAACGACGCGATCGTGAAGTCGCTGGCCGGGCAGATGAACATGGGCCAGGTGATGGCCGTGCGCGGGCTGTTCGCCACCGTGCTGATCGGCCTTCTGGCCTGGCGCGCCGGCGCGCTGGCCGCGCCGAAGCGGCTTCTCCATCCCATGGTGCTGCTGCGCACCGCCGGCGAGATCGGCGCCACGACCTTCTTTCTGCTCGCCCTCGCCCGGCTGCCCATCGCCAACGTCTCGGCCGTTCTGCAGGCGCTGCCGCTCGCCGTCACCATGGGCGCGGCGCTGGTGCTCGGCGAGCCGGTCGGCTGGCGCCGCTGGCTGGCCATCGGCCTCGGCTTCCTCGGCGTGCTGATCGTCGTGCGGCCGGGCTTCGAGGGCTTCGACGCCTATGCGCTGCTGGCCCTCGTCAGCGTGCTGTTCGCCGCCACGCGCGATATCGCCACCCGGCGCGTGCCGGCCGAAATCCCCTCGCTCATGCTGTCGAGCGCCAGCGCGATCGCCGTCACGCTCGCCGGTGCCGCGCTGGTCACGCCGTTCGGCGGCTGGCAGCCGGTGGCGCCCACCTCGGCCGCCATGCTGCTCGGCGCGGCGGTGCTGCTGCTGTTCGGCTATCAGTTCATCATCATGGCGGTACGCGAGGGCGACATCGCCTTCGTCGCGCCGTTCCGCTACACCGCGCTGCTGTGGTCGATCCTGCTCGGCATGCTGGTGTTCGGCGAGATCCCCGACGGGCCGATGCTGACGGGCGCGGCGATCATCGTCGGCTCCGGCCTCTACGCGCTCTACCGCGAGCGCCGCGTCGGCCGGCTGCAGCCGGTCACGCGCAGCACCGATGCGGGCATGGCGCCCGACGGGCTCTAGGCCGATGAGGACCGACGAGCCGCAGAACCCGCAGGCCGGCCGCGCCCCGGCCGAGCTGGCGCCGGTGCGCTATTTCGACCGCACCACGCCGCCGCACATCACCACGCTGGTGCTGGCGACGGCGACCGGTGCCGTGGCGATGAACATCTTCCTGCCGTCGCTGCCGGGCATGGCGCGCTATTTCGAGGCCGATTACGCGCTGGTGCAGCTCGCCGTGTCGCTCTATCTCGGCGCGACGGCCATCCTGCAGCTCGCCATCGGCCCGGCCTCCGACCGCTTCGGCCGCCGCCCGGTGATGCTGTTCTGCTTCGCCGTCTTCGTCGTCTCCACCTTCGCCGCGATCCACGCGCCGACCATCGAGGTGCTGCTCGCCTGGCGCGTGCTGCAGGCCTTCGCGGCGGCCGGCATGGTGCTGTCGCGCGCCATCGTGCGCGACACGGTCGACGCCGATTCGGCGGCCAGCAAGATCGGCTACGTCACCATGGGCATGACGCTGGCGCCGATGACCGGACCGACCATCGGCGGCCTGCTCGACGAGCATTTCGGCTGGCAGTCGACCTTCTACCTGATCCTGGTCTTCGGTCTCGTCTCGCTGATCGTCGTCTATTTCGACCTCGGCGAGACCAAGCTGCAGCGCTCGGCCAGCATGGCGGCGCAGATCCGCGCCTATCCCGAGCTGGCGCGCTCGCTGCGCTTCTGGGGCTACACCGCCACGGCCGCCTTCGCCTCCGGCGCCTTCTTCGCCTTTCTCGGCGGCGGCCCGTTCGTCGCCACCGAGATCCTCGGCCTCAGCCCGTCGGCCTACGGCATGTATTTCGCGCTTCTGCCGGTCGGCTACATGATCGGCAACTTCCTGGCCGGCCGCTTCTCGCGCCAGGTCGGCCTCAACCGCATGATGCTGACCGGCAACATCGTCGCGCTCGTCGGCCTGGCGCCGGCCATCCCGCTGTTCGCCTTCGGCTACGGCCACGCGCTGGCGCTGTTCGGGCCGACCTTCTTCGTCGGCGTCGGCAACGGCATGACGCTGCCCAACGCCAATGCCGGCATCGTCAGCGTGCGCCCGCACCTGTCGGGCTCGGCCTCCGGCCTCGGCGGCGCGCTGCAGATCGGCGGCGGCGCGGCGCTGTCGGTGCTCGCCGGCGTGCTGCTGTCGACCGAGAGCGGCCCCTACCCGCTGCTCTGGCTGATGCTGTTCTCCTCGCTGGCCGCCATCGTCTCCACCCTCTACGTCATCTGGGTCGCGCGCCGCCGCGGCGCGCTGTAGCGCACGCGCCGCCATGCCGCGCGAAACCGCTTCCCGCGTCTCGCCATCCTGGTCTATGCCGAAAGCATGAGTGCGATCGCGGGCATCATCCTGGCGGGCGGCCGCGCCACGCGCATGGGCGGCGGCGACAAGGCGCTGCTGCGGCTCGCCGGCCGGCCGCTGGTCGAGCACGTGCAGGCGCGGCTGGCGCCGCAGGTCGCCGCCCTGGCACTCAACGCCAACGGCGACCCGGCCCGCTTCGCGGCGACCGGCCTGCCGGTGATCGCCGACACGCTGCCCGGCCGGCCGGGGCCGCTCGCCGGCGTGCTCGCCGGCATGCTGTGGGCCCGCACCGCGCTGCCCGGCGCCACGGCCCTCGCCACCGCGCCGGTCGACTGCCCCTTCCTGCCCGGCGATCTCGTCGCCCGGCTCGCCGCGGCCGCCGCGCCCGGCACCATCGCGCTCGCCCGCTCGGCCGGCCGCCGCCACCCGGTCGCCGCGCTGTGGCCGCTGGCGCTCGCCGACGACCTCGCCGCCTTCCTCGCCGCCGGCCACGCCCGCGTCGGCGCCTTCGCCGGAACGCGCCACCCCGCCGTCGCCGTCGACTTCGCCGACGGCGGCATCGACCCGTTCTTCAACGTCAACACGCCGGCCGATCTCGCCACGGCCGGGCGCCATTGCGCGGCGGCGGCCCGGTGACCGCCGTTCTCGGCATCGTCGGCTGGAAGGCGTCCGGCAAGACGACGCTCGCCGCCCGGCTGATCGCCGAGCTGACGCGCCGCGGCCGCACGGTGGCGAGCGTCAAGCACAGCCACCACCCGCTGGCGCCGGAGCGGCCGGGCACCGACACCTGGCGCCACCGGCAGGCTGGCGCCCGGCAGGTCGCGCTGCTGACGCCGGCGGGCTGGGCGCTCGACGGCGTGCCGCAGCCCGGCCCGCCCGCCACGCTCGACACCGTGCTCGCCCGGCTGGCAGCGTGCGACCTCGTCCTGGTCGAGGGCTTGAAGCGCGCCGCGCACGGCAAGATCGAGTGCCGCCGCGCCGCCGCCGCCGACCGCGCGCCGCTCGCCGGCGAGGTGCCGGGCGTCGTGGCGATCGCCGCCGACGGCCCGGCCGAGGGCGGCGGCCTGCCGGTCTTCCCGCTCGACGCGATCCCGGCGATCGCCGATTTCGTCGAGGCCTATGGCCGGCGGGCGGAGGCACGGGACGCTTGACGACGCGGCGCCGGCGGTGGTTTCTCGCCGGACCGGACAATCGCAAAGGGAGCGAAAGCGCGATGGCGAAGGTGGCGTTTCTCGGGCTCGGCGTCATGGGCTACCCCATGGCCGGCCATCTCAGGAGCAAGGGCGGGCACGAGGTCACGGTCTACAACCGCACCGCCGCCAAGGCGAGACAATGGGTCGAGGAGCATGGCGGCGCCAGCGCCGACACGCCGGCCGAAGCCGCCCGCGACCAGGACTTCGTCTTCGCCTGCGTCGGCAATGACGACGACCTGCGCGCCGTCACGCTCGGCCCCGACGGCGCCTTCGGCGCGATGAAGGCGGGCGCCGTCTTCATCGACAACACCACCGCATCGGCCGAGATGGCGCGCGAGCTCGACGCGGCGGCCGGCGAGCGCGGCTTCGGCTTCCTCGACGCCCCGGTCTCCGGCGGCCAGGCGGGTGCGGAGAACGGCGTGCTGACGGTGATGTGCGGCGGCGAGCAGGCGACCTTCGACAGGGCGCGGCCGGTGATCGACGCCTATGCCCGCATGGTCGGGCTGATGGGTCCGGCCGGCGCCGGCCAGCTCACCAAGATGATCAACCAGATCTGCATCGCCGGCCTGCTGCAGGGCCTGGCCGAGGGCATCCATTTCGGCAAGCGCGCCGGCCTCGACATCGAGAAGGTGGTCGACGTCATCGCCAAGGGCGCGGCCGGCTCCTGGCAGATGGAGAACCGCCACAAGACGATGAACGCCGGCAGCTACGATTTCGGCTTCGCCGTCGACTGGATGCGCAAGGATCTCGGCATCTGCCTCGCCGAGGCCGACCGCAACGGCGCCCGGCTGCCGGTCACCGCGCTGGTCGACCAGTTCTACAAGGAGGTGCAGGAGATCGGCGGCCGGCGCTGGGACACCTCCTCGCTGCTCGCCCGGCTCGAACGCTGAGCCGATGGACGCGCCGGCGCCGCACTGGGACGCCGCGCGCATCCTGGCGCATCTCGGCGCCCACGCCTCGGCGGAAGACCGCGCCGGCATGGCGCGGTTCGGCATCAACACCGCGCGCGCCTTCGGCATCGGCAACGCCGCGCTGCGGCCGCTCGCCCGGGCGCTGGGGCGCGACCACGCGCGCGCCCTCGCCCTGTGGCGCAGCGGCTGGCGCGAGGCGCGGCTGCTCGCCTGCTTCACCGCGGAGCCCGGCCGGGTGACGGCCGCCCAGGCGCGAGGCTGGGCCGGCGATCTCGACAGCTGGGAGGTGACCGACCACGCCGCCGCGCTGTTCGTCGAGGCGGGCCTGGCCGAGGCGCTGGTGCCGGAGTTCGCCGCCGACGCGCGGCTCTTCGTGCGCCGCGCCGGCTTCGCCATGATGGCCTGGGGCGCGGTGCACATCGAGCCGCGTCCGGACGCGGCCGCGCCCGACCGGCTGTTCCTCGAGTGGCTGCGGATCGTCGAGGCGACCGCGCTGGCCGGCGACGCGCGGCCTTATGTGCGCAAGGCGGTCGACTGGGCGCTGCGCCAGATCGGCAAGCGCAGCGAGCGCCTGCACGGCGCGGCGCTGGCGCTCGCCCGCCGGCTCGCCGCCGCGCCGGACCGCACCGCCCGCCGCATCGGCCGCACCGCCATGCGCGAGCTCGAGGCGGACACGACGCGCGCCCGGCTCGCCGCCAGGGCGCGCCGGGCCGCCGGCCGCGCGGCGCGATGAGGCGGCCGGCCGCTCAGGCCGCCGCGCTGGAGCCGGCCGGCTCCTTGGTCAGCACCAGATAGTCGAGCGGCAGCTCGGTCGTGTACTTGATCTGCTCCATGGCGAAGGCCGAGGAGACGTCGCGGATCTCGATCTTCGCGATCAGCCGCTTGTAGAAGGCGTCATAGGCCGCGATGTCGGGCACCACGACGCGCAGCAGATAGTCGACCTCGCCGCTCATGCGGTAGAACTCGACCACCTCGGGAAACTCCTGGATCACCTCGGAGAAGCGCTTCAGCCATTCGTGGCTGTGCGCGTTGGTGCGGATCGACACGAACACCGTCACGCGCGTGTTGACCTTGACCGGGTCGAGCACCGCCACCCGGCGGCGGATCACGCCCTCCTCCTCCAGCTTCTGGATGCGCCGCCAGCACGGCGTGGTGGACAGGCCGACCTTCTTGGCGATGTCGGCGACGGCCAGCGTCGAATCCTCCTGCAGCAGGCGCAGGATCTTGCGGTCCAGTCTGTCCATCGGGGTGCTCCGTCGAAAAATCACTCTATTCTGACTGCGCAATTCCCAATAACAAGAAAATATCCTTCGCGGTACCGCGCTTTCATGAGAATGACATTCTTCATTTCGGCGAAGTGAGCGTGTGCACGCGCTGCCGCAGCGCCGGCACCAGCTCGGCCTCGAACCACGGGTTGCGCTTCAGCCAGCCGGTGTTGCGCCACGAGGGGTGCGGCAGCGGCAGCACGTGCGGCCGCGCGTCGCGCTCCAGGTGCCGGCGCCAGTCCAGCACCGTTTCGGTCAGGCTGCGGCCGCGCCGGTCGCCGAGATGCCAGGCCTGGGCGTACTGGCCGATGGCCAGCACCAGCGCGATCTGCGGCATGTGGGCGAGCAGCGCGGCGCGCCAGGCCGGCGCGCATTCGCGCCGCGGCGGCAGGTCGCCGCCGCGCGCGTCCTGGCCGGGAAAGCAGAAGCCCATCGGCGCGATGGCGAACAGCGCCGGATCGTAGAAGGCGGCGCGGTCGACGCCGAGCCAGCCGCGCAGCCGGTCGCCCGAGCGGTCGTCGAACGGCAGCCCCGAGGCGTGCACGCGGGTGCCCGGCGCCTGGCCGGCGATCAGGATGCGCGCGGTCGACGAGCCGACGACCACCGGCCGCGGCGTGTGCGGCATCGGCCGGTCGGTCGGGCAGTCGACGCAGATGCGGCATGCTCGGATGCGGCCGAGCAGGCGCTCGAGCGCGGGATCGGCCGGCACGGCGGCGGACGGCGCCCGCTCAGGCGCCGGCGCTCGGCCGCGCGGCGACCGTGTGGTACCAGCGCGCCAGGTGGTCGAGGTCCTGCGGCATGGCGATGCGCGCCGGCTTCATCAGCTCGACGGAGACCAGGCCGGTGATGTCGGCGATGGAGAAGGCGTCGCCGGCGATGAAGGCGCGGTCGGCCAGCGCGCCGTCGAGCAGCCGCAGGAACTCGAGCGCCTTCGGCTTGTTCGCCTCGCCCCACTCGGCGATCTGCGGCACCTCCCAGCCCTTCATCGCCGGGTGGATGTGGCGGAAGGCCTGCGCCACCGGGAACAGCAGGTGAAACTCCACGCGGCGCTGCCACATCTCGACCAGCGCCTTGCCCAGGGCGCCGGTGCCGAACAGCGGCGGCTCGGGATGCAGCTCCTCGAAATAGCGGCAGATGGCGACCGATTCGCTGAGCACGGTGCCGTCGTCGAGCTCCAGGACCGGCAAGCGCTGCAGCGGATTGAGCGCGGTGATGCGTTCGCTGCGGTGGCCGAGCGCGGCCATGTCGACCGTCTCGAGCGGCACCTCGATGCCCTTTTCCGCCAGGAAGATGCGCACCCGGCGCGGGTTCGAGGCGCGGCCGCCGTCGAAAAGCTTCATGCAGTTGCCTCCTCGCCGGCGCAGGACGGGCCGGCCCGGTCTCCCCTCGTCATGCACGCCGCCGCCGCTGTCGGGCCGGCCCATGCCAAAGGGAGTCTTAATCATTCGCCCCTAGGGTCGAAACGACCGGTCGACCGCAAACCAAGAAGCAGTGGCCCATGGCTGTGCCGCACCCGTCGTCGGCGGACAAGAACATTGTGGACCGCACCAAGCCGCACCGCAACACCGACGTGGCGCGCGCCGTGCGGCGCACGCGCGACCGGCTCTCGCAGCAGGCCGGCAGTCCCGCCTTCGACAGCGAGATGCTGAAGATCCACGCCCGCGCCATCCTCAACAGCGCGCTGGCGATCCCGCTTCTGGTGCTGGTCATCAGCGCCGCCGGGCTGTTCGCCGGCATGGACCACGGCATCCTGGTGTGGGCGCTGGTCACGGCCGCCTGCTACGCCGGCCTCTACGTGCTGGCGCGCCGCGTCGACGGCATGGCCGTCGGCGACGTCGACGCCGAGCGGCTGCGGCCGCTGTTCCTTCTCGGCCATGCCGTCAGCGGCATCGGCTGGGCCTATTTCGTCACGCTCGGCTGCGCCGGCTGCGGCTTTGCCGATCTGCCCGTCGTCCAGGCCGTCATCCTGCTGATGGCGATCGCGGCGACGGCCTTGATCGGCTCCTCGCTCGGCGGCGCGATGGTCGCCACCTTCGCGCTGCCCGTCGCCGTCTACGCGGTGGCCGCCGCGCGCCCGTCGATGCCGGTCGAGACCATCATGACGGCGCTGCTCGTCATCTCGCTGCCCTTCTTCACCTACGTCGCGCGCCATCTCAACCAGGCGGCGGTGATGCTGCTGTCGTTCCGCAGCGAGAAGGACGCGCTGATCGCCGAGCTCGAGACGGCCAAGGCGATCTCCGACGAGGCGCGCCGCCGCGCCGAGGAGGCGAATCTGGCCAAGTCGCGCTTCCTCGCCTCGATGAGCCACGAGCTGCGCACGCCGCTCAACGCCATCCTCGGCTTCTCCGAGGTGATGGCCGGCGAGGTGCTCGGCCCCATCGAGAACGAGACCTACCGCGAATACGCCGGCGACATCCACGGTTCGGGCAAGCACCTGCTGCATCTCATCAACGAGATCCTCGACCTGTCGCGCATCGAGGCCGGCGGCTACCAACTCAACGAGGAGCCGCTGTCGCTCGCCGCCATCGTCGACGAGTGCTGCCACATGATGGAGCTCAAGGCGCGGCAGAAGAACCTGCGCTTCGTGCGCCAGTTCGAGCCCGGCCTGCCGCTGCTGCTGGCCGACGAGCGCTGCGTGCGCCAGATCGCGCTCAACCTCCTGTCCAACGCGGTCAAGTTCACCTCGACCGGCGGCGAGATCCGCGTGCGCGTCGGCTGGACGGCCGGCGGCGGCCAGTATCTGGCGGTGCGCGACAACGGTCCCGGCATCCCGCCGGACGAGATTCCGGTCGTGCTCGCCGCCTTCGGCCAGGGCTCGATCGCCATCAAGAGCGCCGAGCAGGGCACCGGCCTCGGCCTGCCCATCGTGCAGGGCCTGGTGCGGCTGCACGGCGGCGTCTTCGACCTCTCCTCGCGGCTGCGCGAGGGCACCGAGGCGATCGCCGCCTTCCCGCCGACCCGCGTGATGGAGGAGCTGCCGGCGCTGCCCACCGGCCGGCCGGCCGCCCGCGCCGGCTGACGCCCCGCGCGCACCCGCCCTCCGCCCCGACGCTGAAGCGCCGTTCGGCTCCGACGCCGCGCTTCGCCGTCCGCGAACGCCTCGAAACAGCTAGCCGGCCGGCGCGCCGTCCTGCGGCGCCGGCGGCGGCGTGGCCACCGCGGCCGCGCTCTTGACCAGGCTCGCCGCCAGGGCGCCGGCCGTCCCCTCGCCCGCCGCGATGGCGAAATCGACGAGCGGCGTCAGCGCCAGGTGCTCGGCCGCCGCCCGCGCCGCCGGCCCGGCCGCCTCGGCCAGCCGGCAATGGTCGAGCGCCGTCGTCTCGCCTGCCGTCGCCGCCACGACCGCGGCACCGGCCAGCGCCGGCAGGCCGTCGAGGATCACCGGCACGCCCTCGATGCGCGCGGCCAGCACCGCGCCGGCCAGCGCGGCCACCTCGCGCCCGCCGACCCGGCGCAGCGCCTCCAGCGGGTCGCCGAGATGCCGCTCGTTGAGCGCAAGGGCGGCCGTCGCCGCCGCGCCCGCATCCGCCGCCGCGTCGGTGAGCAGCGCCGCGCGCTCCGCGCCGAGGGCCGCGAGCACGGCGCGCGCCGCCACCCCGCCCGCGCCGCCGGCGTCGCCCAGCACGATCAGGTCG
>NZ_JAOAOP010000050.1 GCF_030398335.1 Aquibium sp. A9E412 | reverse complement strand
CTCGACGTCGTCCTCCTGGTCGACGTCGTCGGCCGAGGCGTCGGCGGACTCGGTCTCGCCCGCCTCCTCCTCCTCGCTGGCGCTGTCGGCGTCGTCGGCGCGCTCCTGCTCGCTGCCGGATTCCTGCTCGCCGCCCTCTTCGGAGCTGTCCTCGCCCTCGGGCTGCTCCTCGTCGCTCTCGCTGTCCTCGGCCTGCTCGTCCTCGCCGAGCTCCTCGGCCATCTCCATCGCCACCAGCATGTCGCGCACGCCGCGCGCGAAGGCCTGCTGGTCGTCGAGCTTGTCGAGCAGCCCGTCGATGTCGGCGCCGGCCTTCTCCTCGACCCAGGAGCGCCACAGGTCGACCAGCCGCTCGCCGCTCTTCGGCGCGGCGCGACCGGTCAGCTTCTCGCGCACCATCAGCGCGATCGCCTCCTCGATCGGCGCATCGGCGCGGTCGGCGACGCCGGCCAGGTTGGCGCGCGCGTACTTGTCCTCGAGCATGGCGTCGAGATTGTCCGCCACGCCCTGCATGGCGCGGCTGCCGATCGCCTCGACGCGCGCCTGCTCGACGGCGTCGTAGACGGCCCGCGCCTGGTTGCCCTCGGGCGCCAGCCGGGTGTGCACCTGGCTGTCGTGGCAGGCGCGCCGCAGCGCCATGGAATCGCCGAGCCCGCGCGTCACCCCGACGTCCTGCGCCGTCGGCTTCTTGGGCAGGTCGGGCAGCCGCGCGCGGTTGCCGACCAGCGCCGGCTTGTCCTTGGAGAAGCTGACCTCGAGGTCGTGGTCGCCGGCCACCGCGCGCATGCACAGCGTCAGCGCCCGCTTGAAGGCGTCGCCGTCGCCGGCCCCCTTGGGCCGGCCGCGCGTGTTGTCGCCCGGTCCCGCCATCGCCGCCGTCAGGTCAGGACGACGTTGGCCGCCGATTCCGGCAGCTCCTCGCCGAACGCCCGCTGGTAGAACTCGGCGACGACCGCCCGCTCGAGCTCGTCGCACTTGTTCAGGAAGGTGAGGCGGAAGGCGAAGCCGACGCTGCCGAAGATCTCGGCGTTCTCGGCCCACATGATGACCGTGCGCGGGCTCATCACCGTCGACAGGTCGCCGTTCATGAAGGCCGAGCGCGTCATGTCGGCGACGCGCACCATCTTGCCGACGATCTCGCGGCCCTTGTCGTTGCGGTAGTGCTTGGCCTTGGCGACGACGATCTCGACCTCGTCGTCGTGCGGCAGGTAGTTGAGCGTGGTGACGATCGACCAGCGGTCCATCTGCGCCTGGTTGATCTGCTGCGTGCCGTGGTAGAGGCCCGTCGTGTCGCCGAGGCCGATCGTGTTGGCCGTGGCGAACAGGCGGAAGGCGGGATGCGGCCGGATGACGCGGCTCTGGTCGAGCAGGGTGAGCCGGCCCGACGATTCCAGCACCCGCTGGATGACGAACATGACGTCCGGCCGGCCGGCGTCGTACTCGTCGAACACCAGCGCCACGTTGTGCTGATAGGCCCACGGCAGGATGCCGTCGCGGAACTCGGTGACCTGCATGCCCTCCTTGACGACGATGGCGTCCTTGCCGACGAGGTCGATGCGGCTGACATGGCTGTCGAGGTTGATGCGCACGCACGGCCATTTGAGGCGGGCGGCGACCTGCTCGATATGCGTCGACTTGCCGGTGCCGTGGTAGCCCGACACCATGACCCGGCGGTTGTAGGCGAAGCCCGACAGGATGGCGAGCGTGGTCTGCCGGTCGAAGCGGTAGTCCGGATCGAGATCCGGCACATGCTCGTCGGCCTCCGAATAGGCCGGTACCACCATCTCGGAGTCGAAACCGAACGTCTCCTTCACCGACACGGTGGTGTCGGGCAGGTTGGCCATGTCGCGGTCGATCTTGTTCATCATGCCTCCAGCGCGCAGGGGGTCGGTCTGCGCGGCGTCCTTCGGGTGCGGGGCTGTCTTATCCAATGCGCGGGCCTAACACAAACCTGCCTGCCGGAGCACGCGATAGGCCTGGATGACCTCGCGGAACCGGCCTTCGGAGCCTCTGTCGCCGCCGTTCGCATCGGGGTGGTGACGCTTGACCAGCTCTTTATAGCGCGCCTTGATCTCGCTGCCAGCCGCCTCGCCGCCCAGGCCCAGCGTTTCCAGCGCCTTGGCCTCCAGCGGCTTGAGCCGCCGCCGGCGCGGCGCCGGCCGCTCGCCCTGGCCGCCGAACAGACCGAACGGATCGCCGATCCGGTTGTAGTAGCCGGCCGCACCCGAGCGCAGCGGCGAGAAGTCGGCCGCCGCGGCATGACCGTTGTCGTTGCCGCCGATGCGCCAGGTCGGCCGGTGCCCGGTGAGCGCCTCCTTCTGCAGCCGCGCCACCTCGGCGTCGGCCATGCCGGAGAAGTAGTTGTAGGCCTTGTTGTACTGGCGCACATGGTCGATGCAGAAGCGGAAGTACTCGCCCTCCTTCTTGCGCCCGACAGGCGCACGGTAGAGCCCCGCCTCGGCGCAGCCGTCCCACTGGCAACGCGGCGCGCGCGCCTTCAGTTCCGCGTCGGGATCGGGCCGGATTCGGATCTTCTCGAAATATTTCGAGTTCGATTTCATGCGGGTTCCGCGCTGGCAAATCAGGGGGATTATGTCGGCATCGGGCCGCGATACAAGAATTGACTTTTCGCCGCCGATCGCCCTACTGCGGACCCGCCGGGGCCGGCAAGGCGCGCTCCGGCCGCATATGGGGTCGGGAGAGCGGCATGTCCATGAAGGCGACCATCGAAAGCAAGCTTCAGGCGGCCTTCGCGCCCGAGCGCCTCGAGGTGCGCGACGAAAGCCACCTGCATGCCGGCCACCACCATGCCGAAGCCGGCCGCGACGCGGTGTTCGACGGCAGCGGCGAGACCCATTTCCGCGTCCGCATCGTCGCCTCGGCCTTCGCGCCGATGAGCCGCGTCGAGCGCCACCGCGCCGTCAACGCCGCCCTCGCCGACGAGCTTTCCGGCGGCGTGCATGCGCTCGCCATCGAGCCGGCCGCGCCGGGCGAGGCGGTGCGCTGGTAGCCGCCTGGCCGCGCGCACCCGCACGGGGCGCGCTGCCCTGACGCCGCGCCGGCGCCTCAGGCGCTTTCCAGCGGCCGGATCCGCAGCCGCGTGATGCGGTTCTTGTCGCGCTTCATGACGATGAAGCGCTTGCCGTGGAAGGTGAAGGCCTGCTTCTCGTCGGGGATGGTCTGCGTCTCGTGGATGACGAGGCCGGCGATCGTCGTCGCCTCCTCGTCCGGCAGCGACCAGTCGAGCGCCCGGTTGAGGTCGCGGATCGGCACCGAGCCGTCGACGACCACCGAGCCGTCCGCCTCCTGGCGCACGCCCTGCATCTCGACGTCGTGCTCGTCGGCGATCTCGCCGACGATCTCCTCGATGATGTCCTCCAGCGTGACCAGGCCCTCCACCTCGCCATACTCGTCGACGACGATGGCGATGTGCGCCTTGCGCCTGAGGAAGGCGTTGAGCTGGTCCTGCAGCGAGGTGGTGTCGGGCACGAACCAGGGCTTCGACGCGACCTTGAGGATGTCGATCTGCGAGAAGTCGTTGGCCACGTCGTTGAGCGCGCGCAGCAGATCCTTGGCGTGCACCACGCCGACGATGTTCTCCGTCGAGCCGCGCCAGATGGGAATGCGCGTGTAGGGGCTGCGCAGGATGTCGCGCACCACCGCTTCGGGCGCCTCGTCGGCGTTGACCGAGCGCATGTTGGTGCGATGGATCATCACGTCGGAGACCTCGAGCTCGTGCAGGTCGAGCAGCCCGCCGACGCGGTCGCGGTCCTGCTTGACCACGCCGCCCTCGCGGTGCAGCACCTCGACCGTGCCGCGCAGCTCCTCGTGCGCCGAAAGCAGCGGCGCCTCGCGCGAGAAGTCGACGCGGAACAGCGACAGCAGGCCGCGCACGATCAGGTTGGCGAGGCTCGACAGGCCGCCGAACAGCAGGAACACCAGCCGCGCGAAGGGCGAGACGAACAGCGCGAAGCGCTCGGGCCGCGACAGCGCCAGCGACTTGGGCAGGATCTCGGCGAAGATCACCAGCATCACCGTCATGGCGATGGTGGCATAGACGACGCCGGCCTCGCCGAACAGCGACAGCAGCAGGCTGGTGGCCAGCGCCGAGGCGAGGATGTTGACCAGGTTGTTGCCGATCAGCAGCGCGCCGACCATGCGGTCGCGCCGCTCGATCAGCCGGCCGACCAGGCCGGCGCGCGCCTCGCCCTGCGCCTCCAGCGTGTGCAGCCGGGCGCGCGAGACCGCGGTGATGCCGGTCTCGGTGCCGGAGAAGAAGAAGGACAGCACGATCAGAAGCAGGATCGCGCCGCCGGTGAGGTAGACCTCGATGGTCATCGCGCAAGGTTCTCCCGGAGAAAGGCGAGCACCTCCGATGCCGGCACGTCGCGTGCCACGAAGGCGCTGCCGATGCCGCGCGTCAGGATGAAGGTGAGCGCGCCGCGCGCCACCTTCTTGTCCTGCGCAATATAGGCGAGCAGGCCCTCGGCGTCAGGCAGCGCGCCGGGAATGTCGGCGATGCGCGTCGGCAGGCCGGCCGCGCCCAGATGGCGCTCGACGCGCGCCGCGTCGTCGGGGCTGGCGAGATTCATGCGGGCGGAGAAGCGGTGCGCCAGCGCCATGCCGATCGCCACGCCCTCGCCGTGCACCAGCCGCGCGCCGTCGTAGCCGCAGGCCGCCTCCAGCGCGTGGCCGAAGGTGTGGCCGAGATTGAGCAGCGCCCGGTCGCCGGTCTCCAGCTCGTCGCGCGCGACGATCTCCGCCTTGGCCCGGCACGACCGGGCGATCGCCTCCGCCCGCGCCGCGCCGCCGGCAAACACCGCCGCCCGGTTGGCCTCCAGCCAGGCGAAGAAGTCGGGCCTGTCGATCAGGCCGTACTTCACGACCTCGGCATAGCCGGCGCGGAACTCGCGCAGCGGCAAAGTGTCGAGCACCTGCGTGTCGGCCAGCACCAGGCGCGGCTGGTGGAAGGCGCCGACCAGGTTCTTGCCGTGCGGCGTGTTGATGCCGGTCTTGCCGCCGACGGAGGAATCGACCTGGGCGAGCAGCGAGGTGGGCACCTGCACGAGCGCCATGCCGCGCCGCACGATCGCCGCGGCGAAGCCGGCCAGGTCGCCGACGACGCCGCCGCCGAGCGCGACCACCGCGTCGCCGCGCTCGAGCCGCGCGGCGAGCAGCGCTTCGACCACGCGCTCCAGCGTCGCGAAGCTCTTGGAGCGCTCGCCGGGCTCGACCGTCACGGTCTGTGCGGCGATGCCGGCGGCCGCCAGCGCCTCGCTCAGCGCCGCCAGATGATGCGTCGCGACGGTGCGGTCGGTGACGACGGCCGCGCGCGCGCCCGGCAGCCGGGCGGCGATCGTGCGCCCCGCCCCGGCGATGAGCCCGGCGCCGATCAGGATGTCGTAGGAGCGCGCGCCGAGACCGACCGGAACGCGCGTCGGGCCGTCCTGCGCGACGCTCACGGCCGCGCCGCCGGTTCGGCGCCGGCGCGCGCCAGGTAGCCGTCGAGCGCGGCCAGCGCCTCGGCCGCGATCACCTCCTTGGGCTCGTCGCGCGTCGGCACCGTGATGTCGGCCTCGCCGTAGACGGGGTAGCGCCGCTCCATCAGCTCGCGCATCACCGCGCGCGGGTCCGGCGCCTTGAGCAGCGGCCGGTTCTGCCGCTTGGCGACGCGCTCCATCAGCGTGTCGAGATCGGCCTTCAGCCACAGCGACACGCCGTGCCGGGCGACGGCGCGACGGGTGCGCTCGTCGACGAAGGCGCCGCCGCCGGACGCCAGCACCTGCGGCCCGTCCTTCAGGAGCCGCGCGATGACGCGACGCTCGAGCGAGCGGAACTCGCGCTCGCCATAGCGCTCGAACAGGTCCGGAATGCTCATGCGCGACACCGTTTCGATCTCGTGATCGCTGTCGACGAAGGGCAGCGCCAGCGCCTGCGCCATCTTGCGCCCGATCGCCGACTTGCCCGCCCCCATCAGGCCGACGAGCACGATCGTGCGGCGGCCGAGCCGGGCGACGAGCCGGTCGCGCTCGGCCGAGGTAGGAAGGGCCGTCATCATCTTGCGCTCTCTCCGCCGCGCTTTCGACATGAAAAGCCCGGTGGCGTCAAGCGGCCGGCGGCGGGCTTGCATTGCCGCAGCCGCCATTTCATAAGGTGGGCGGAGGAGACGGAAGCGGGCAGAACCAGACGCGGGGGACCGAAGCCACACGATGCCGACCCTCATCCGCTTCCTGACCGTAATCGCCATTCTCGTCGGCCTCGCCTATGGCGCCATGTTCGCGCTGGTCACCTTCGTCGAGCCCAACACCGGCGAGATGACGGTGCGCATCCCGCCCGAAAAGCTCAACCCCGACCGCTGAGCGATGGGTGCCGGCGCCGCCATCGAGGCCTTCCTGGAGATGATGGCGGCCGAGCGCGGCGCCAGCGACAACACGCTCGCCTCCTACCGCCGCGACCTGGAGGACGCCGCCGGCGCCCTCGCCGGGGCCGGGCCGGGCCTCGTCGCGGCCGCGGCCGGCGACATTCGCGGCTATCTGGCCGGCATGGCGGCCAGGGGCTTCGCCGCCACGACGCAGGCGCGCAAGCTGTCGACGCTGCGCCAGTTCTACCGCTTCCTCTACGCCGAGGGCCTGCGCGGCGACGACCCCACCGGCACGCTCGACAGCCCGCGGCGCGGCCGGCCGCTGCCGCGCACGCTCGACGAGCGCGACGTCGACGCGCTGCTCGGGCGGGCCGCGGCCGAGGCCGCCGACGCGGTGCCCGGCACGGCCGCCGCGGTCGCCGCGCGCCGGCTGCACGCGCTGGTCGAGGTGCTCTACGCCACCGGCCTGCGCGTGTCGGAGCTGGTCGCCCTTCCGGTCGCCGTCGCGCTGCGCGACGAGCGCTTCTTCCAGGTGCGCGGCAAGGGCGGCAGGGAGCGCATGGTGCCGCTGTCGGAGGCGGCGCGCGCGGCGATGGCCGCATGGCTCGCCGAGCGGGCGCGCGACCCGCGTCTGGCCGACGCCGCCTGGCTGTTTCCCGCCGGCTCGCAGAGCGGCCATCTGCCGCGCCAGGTCTTCGCCCGCGAGCTCAAGGGCCTGGCCGCGCGCGCCGGCCTGCCGGCGGCGGCGGTGTCGCCGCACGTGCTGCGGCACGCCTTCGCCAGCCATCTGCTGCAGAACGGCGCCGACCTGCGCGCGGTGCAGCAACTGCTCGGCCACGCCGACATCTCGACCACGCAGATCTACACCCATGTGCTGGAGAAGCGCCTGGTGGAGCTGGTCGCGCGGCACCACCCGCTTGCCGACTAGGCTGCCGGTCGCTATGTGAGGCCCGCACGGGCCGGCCGCGCCCGCACCGCGACACTGGCAGGCGAATGTACAACTATCTCGACTTCGAAAAGCCGGTTGCCGATCTCGACGGCAAGATCCTCGAACTCAAGAAGCTGTCGGACAGCGGCGAGGCCGTCGATGTCGGCGAGGAGATCGCCCGGCTCGAGAAGCGCTCGCTCGAGGCGCTGCGCGAGGCCTACAAGGCCCTCACCCCGTGGCAGAAGGCGCAAGTGGCGCGCCACCCCGACCGGCCGCACTGTCTCGACTACGTGCGCGAGCTGTTCACCGAGTTCACGTCGCTGGCCGGCGACCGCGCCTTCGGCGACGACGACGCGATCGTCGCCGGCTTCGCCCGCTTCCGCGGCGAGCCGGTGGCGGTGATCGGCCAGGAGAAGGGCAACGACACGCAGTCGCGCCTGAAGCACAATTTCGGCATGGCGCGGCCGGAGGGCTACCGCAAGGCGGTGCGCGTCATGCAGCTCGCCGAGCGGTTCCAGCTTCCCGTCATCAGCCTGATCGACACCGCCGGCGCCTATCCCGGCATCGGCGCGGAGGAGCGCGGCCAGTCGGAGGCGATCGCCCGCTCGATCTCCGCCTGCCTCGGCCTGACCGTGCCCAACCTGGCGGTGGTCATCGGCGAGGGCGGCTCCGGCGGCGCCATCGCCATCGCCACGGCCAACAAGGTCTACATGCTCGAGCATTCGATCTATTCGGTGATCTCGCCGGAGGGCGCGGCCTCGATCCTGTGGCACGATTCGACCCGCGCCAAGGATGCCGCCACCAGCATGAAGATCACCGCGCAGGACCTGCAGGCGCTCGGCATCATCGACGGCATCATCGCCGAGCCGCTCGGCGGCGCCCACCGCAAGCCGGCCGACGTGATCGCCGCGACCGGCGAGCAGATCGCCGCGGGCTTCCAGGAGATGGCCGGCGCCAACATGGACTACCGCGAGCACCGGCGCGAGAAATACCTGGCGATCGGCCGCGGCCTGTGAGCCGGCCGGCGGCGGATCGGGCGAAATTGTGCCGCGCCGCCACAAAATCGCCGTCGAATTGGCTTCAGGTCTGCACCGTGAGGGGTGGACCGGCGCGCTTGCAGTAACCCTTTTTCAAGGTTACCGGGTTTCATTCGGGGAGAGGGAGCCCCGCTGCGCACCGCCGCCAGCTTGAACGGGACAATCTGATCCGGATCGCCATGATGAGCCGCTTCGCACGCGCCGCCGTCCTTTTCGCCGCCCTGGCCCTGGCCGGCTGCAACGCCTCGCTGGAGGACATCGCGCCGAAGGCGGAAAAGCCGCTGCCCGCCGCCCTGGTCAACAAGATGAAGGCCAAGGGCATGTCGCGCGGCTCGCCGATCATGGTGCGCATCTTCAAGGAGGAGGCCGAGCTCGAGGTCTGGAAGCAGAAGGACAACGGGCGCTACGACCTCGTCACCAGCTACGACATCTGCAAGTGGTCGGGCAAGCTGGGGCCGAAATTCGCCGAGGGCGACCGCCAGGCGCCGGAAGGCTTCTACACGGTGCGCCCGGCGCAGATGAACCCGCAGTCGAGCTACCACCTGTCCTTCAACATCGGCTATCCGAACAGCTACGACCGGGCCAACGGCCGCACCGGCTCGCACCTGATGGTGCACGGCGCCTGCTCGTCGGCCGGCTGCTACTCGATGACGGACGAGCAGGTGGAGGAGATCTACGCCTTTGCGCGCGACGCCTTCCGCGGCGGCCAGACCGCCTTCCAGGTGCAGGCGTTCCCCTTCCGCATGACGCCGGCCAACATGGCGCGCTACCGCGACGACCCGAACTACCCGTTCTGGACGATGCTCAAGGAAGGCTACGACCACTTCGAGATCACCCGCGTGCCGCCCAAGGTCGACGTGTGCGACCGCCGCTACGTGTTCAACAGCGCGCCGCAGGACGGCTACAGCTTCGAGCCCACCTTGGCCTGCCCGCCCGCCACCCAGCCCGACACGCTGCTGAGCGCCTATCAGACCTACAAGAGCGAGTTCGACGCCGCCTTCTCCACGGCGCTGACGAGCGCGCCCGCGTCCGCCCGCAGCCCGTCGATCGCCGGCCTGAAGGAGGCCAAGCTGGTCGCCGACTGGAGCCGCCGGCGCGCCGCCGGCGAGCGCGTCTCGCGCCTGCCGCCTTCGCTCGAGCCGGCCGCGACGCCGGCGACCGCCACCGCCTACGCGCCGACGCCGGCCGCACCGCCGGCCGACAACCGGTCCGAGCCCCGCGCGCAGAGCGCGACGGCCGCCACGCCGGCACCGGTCGAGCCCGCCGCGCCGGCCGAAGCCCCGGCACAGGCCGCCGAGGCGCCGGCCGCGCCCGCCGACGGCCCGCTCGGCGTGCGCAAGCGCCTGCGCCAGATCGGCAACCTGTTCGGCGACTAGACCGCCGTGCCGGAACGCGCCGAGCGGCCGGCCGGCGACGCGCCGGCCGAGATCTACGACCTGAAGGGCCTGCGCTGCCCGCTGCCCGTCCTGCGGGCGCGCAAGCGGCTGGCCGGCATGGCGCCGGGCGCCCGGCTGTGGCTCGAGACGACCGACCCGCTGGCCGGCATCGACATTCCCGCCTTCTGCAACGACAGTGGCCACCGGCTGATCGACAGCCAGACCGTGGCCGGCGGCCACCGGTTCCTGATCGAGCGCGGCTGACGTCGCGCGGCCCGCGGTAGGCCCCCGGAGCCGGCCGGCCTCCCGCAGAACCGCAGATCGGCTCTCACCTGTTGTCTTGACGCGTTTTTGCGGACGGCGAGCCGGTTTCCGCTTCGCCCCGGAAACGCGCTAGCCGCCGAAGCCGGGGATCGCCAGCGGGTTGTCCTCGAGCGCCGCGCGGTCGGGCGCGTCGACCGCCGGCGCGCCGCCATAGGCGGAGAACAGCCGCCGCACCGGCGCCTCGAGCCGGGCCGGCCCGATCACCACCAGCCGCACGCCGCGCCCGCCGTCCGGCCAGCGCTCCAGGCGGCGCGGCGGCGACAGCACCGCGCGCACGCCGTGCACGGCGACCGGCCGGTCCGGATCCTCGGCGATCTCCACCAGTCCCTTGAGGCGCAGCAGCGCGTCGCCATGCGCAACGTAGAGCCGCTCCAGGAACGCTTCCAGCGCCGCGCGCGGCATCGCCCGCTCGCCGACCAGCGAGATCGCGGCGAGCGAAGGGCCGGCCTCGCCATGGCCGCCTTCCGTAGCCGCCAGCGCATCGAGCCGCGCCCGCCGCGCCGTGGCGGCGTCGGCCGCCGCGTCGGCGAGCAGCGCGGCGGCCGGCGGCAGTGCGGTTCCGTCGACGATCGCCGCGGCGGGATTGATGCGGCCAAGCCGCGCGGCGAGCGCCGCGCCGGCGCCGGCCTCGGCGAGGTCGGTCTTGCTCAGCACCAGCCGGTCGGCGAGCGCCACCTGGCGCACCGCCTCCCCGTGCGCCTCGAGCGTCGCCGCGCCGGCGCGCGCGTCGACGACCGTGACCACCGCCTCGGGGCGGAAGGCGCGGGCAAGCAGCGGATGGGCGAGCATCGCCTGCAGCACGGGCACCGGATCGGCCAGCCCGGTGGTCTCCACGACCACGCGGCCGAGCCGGGCCGGCCGGCCGGCCGCATGCCGCTCGGCCAGCCCGACCAGCGTGTCGACCAGCGCGCCGCGCGCCGCGCAGCACAGGCAGCCGTCGGCCAGCTCGATCACCTCGTCCGAGGCGCTCTCGATCATCAGATGGTCGAGCGCGACGTCGCCGAACTCGTTGACGATGACCGCCGTGTCGGCGAGCGCCGGCTCGCGCAGCAGCCGGTTGAGCAGCGTCGTCTTGCCGGCGCCGAGAAAGCCGGTGAGCAGCGTGACGGGGACGGGCGGCGCCACGGTCTCGGGGTCAGCCGCCGGCGGCGCGCTGCGGCGGGGTGTAGTCGGGCCGCGGCGTGGGAACCGGCACGTCGGCATAGCGCGGTGCGGTCGATTCCGGTCCGTCGGCGCCGCCGAGGCCGACGGGGATGGCGCGCGGCTCGCGCTTCATCGGCAGGATGTAGGAGGAGCGCAGCACCAGGCGGCCGTCGTCGTCGCGCTCTTCCCAGCGCGCCGAGCGCGCCTCCTGCGAACAGACGACCGGCCGCATGTCGGTCGGCTTGTTGCGCGCCACGCCCTCGGGCCTGAGCGCGTCGAGCCGCGGCGCGCCGAAGGTGGTGGCGCGGAAGCCGCGCGTCAGCAGCTCGGCCGCCCGTTCCGCCCGCTCGACCTGCGAATGGGCGCCGAGCACGACGGCGGCCAGCGTGCGGCCCTCGCGCGTGGCCGTGGCGATCAGGTTGAAGCCGGCCGCGCAGACGAAGCCGGTCTTCATGCCGTCGGCGCCGGGAAACCGACCCACCAGGATGTTGTAGTTGCGCATGACGCTGTCGCCGGCGCCGATCGCCTCGATCGAGAAGTAGCCGGCGTGCTGCGGAAACTCGCTGCGGATCGCGCGCACCAGGCGCGCCATGTCGTGCGCGGTGGTGTACTGCTCGGTGGCGTGCAGGCCGTGCGCGTTGACGAAGCGGGTGTCGTTCATGCCGAGCCGCTTGGCCTCCGCGTTCATGCGCGCGACGAAGGCGTATTCCGAGCCGGCGACGCTCTCGGCGATCGAGGTGGCGATGTCGTTGGCCGACTTCACCATGATGATGCGCAGCGCGTTGTCGAGCCGCAGCACCGAGCCGGGCGGATAGCCCATCTTGCTCGGCGGCTCGCCGGCGGCGTTCTTCGACACGCGCACCGGCGAGTTGAACTGCATCTCGCCGGCCGCGACCGAGCGGAACGCGACATAGGCCGTCATCAGCTTGGTGAGCGAGGCCGGATACCAGCGCTTGAAGGCGTCCTCGTGCGACAGCACCCGGCCGCTGTCGACCTCGAACAGGATGAACGGGCCGGCCGATGCCGGCAGGACCGTCATGAGCAGCAGGATAAGGGCCGGAAGGGTGGTCGCCGTGCGCTTGGGCCGCATCACGAATCCGTCGAAATCGCCTCTTGCCTGGACAGCCGCGCGGTTCCTACTATGAAATCCGCCATGCGACGGGCCGGCCCCGACCGGCGCCGTCGACCCCGCCGACTGCAGTCTCGCCTGCTATCTAGCCTATGTGACGCGAACAAGGCAAAGGCGCAGCGATCACGATTGTGCCAGCGGGTCCCGCGCGAACCACCGGAGATGCGACCGACATGCCCATTCTCAACCGTGCCGCCGAGATGCAGGACGAGATCGCCGCCTGGCGCCAGCATCTGCACCGCAATCCCGAGCTGCTGTTCGACGTGCACGAGACGGCCGCCTTCGTCGCCGACAAGCTGAAGGCGTTCGGCTGCGACGAGGTGGTCACCGGCCTCGGCCGCACCGGCGTCGTCGGCCTGATCGCCGGGCGCCAGGGCGACGGCCCGACGATCGGCCTGCGCGCCGACATGGACGCGCTGCCGATCACCGAGACGACCGGCCGGCCCTATGCCTCGGCCACGCCGGGCAAGATGCACGCCTGCGGCCATGACGGCCACACCGCGATGCTGCTCGGCGCGGCGCGCTACCTCGCCGAGACGCGCAACTTCGCCGGCCGCGTCGCGGTCATCTTCCAGCCGGCCGAGGAAGGCGGCGGCGGCGGCAAGGTGATGGTCGACGACGGGCTGATGGAGCGCTTCGGCATCGCGCGCGTCTTCGGCATGCACAACATGCCCGGCCTGCCGGTCGGCAGCTTCGCGACCCGGCCGGGCCCGATCATGGCGGCCACGGCGGAGTTCACCATCACCGTGACCGGCCGCGGCGGCCATGCCGCCATGCCGCATCAGGGCGTCGACCCGATCGTGGCGGCCGCCCAGATGGTTACCGCGCTGCAGACGATCGCCGCGCGCTCGGCCGATCCGGTCGACGCGGTGGTGGTGTCGGTCACCAAGATCCACGGCGGCGACGCCTACAACGTCATCCCCAACACGGTCGAGCTCGCCGGCACGGTGCGCACCCTGCGCATGGAGGTCAACGCGCTGGCCGAGGAGCGCATGCGCGCCATCTGCGAGGGCATCGCGCGGGCGCACGGCGCCGAAGTGTCGGTCGTCTACCGGTCGAACTATCCGGTGACGCACAACCATGCGGGCGAGACCGACTTCATCGTCGACGTGGCGCAGCGCGTCGCCGGCCCGCGCAACGTGGCGGCCGACATCCAGCCGCTGATGGGCGGCGAGGATTTTTCCTACATGCTGGAGGCGCGGCCGGGCGCCTTCATCTTCGTCGGCAACGGCGACACGGCGAGCCTGCACAACCCGGCCTACGACTTCAACGACGAGGTCATCCCGCACGGCGTCAGCTACTGGGTCGAGTTGGCCGAGACGGCGCTCGCCGGCAAGCCGGCCTGAGGCGTCAGCCGGCCGGCGCCACCGCGCCGGCCTCGGTGAGGATCGCGTCCATCGCGATGTCGTGCGGCTGCGGATGGATGGTGGCGATCTCGGCCATGCGGTAGCCGACGCCGAACACGCGCGGCCGGGCCGGCAGCGCCGCCAGCGTGCGGTCGAAGAAGCCGCCGCCATAGCCGAGCCGGTAGAGCGCGCGGTCGAAGCCGACCACCGGCGCGACGACGACCTGCGGCACGACCGCGTCGCCGTCGGCCGGCACCGGGATGTTCCACACGCCGCGCTCGAGCCGCTCGCCGGCCCGCCAGGCGCGGAAGGCGAGCGGCCGGCCGCGCTCGACCACCACGGGCAGTGCCGTGCGCGCGCCCCTGTCGGCGAGCCGCGCCATCAGCGGCCTGAGGTCGGGCTCGCCGCGGAACGGCCAGTAGAGGCTGACGACCAGCCCCTGCGGATCGCCGATCGCGGTTTCCAGATGCCCGGCGATGCGCTCGCCCCAGGCTTCGCGCTCGGCCGCCGGCACGGCGAGGCGCGCCGCGATCAGCCGCTCGCGCTCCGCCTTGCGCCAGCGCACGACGTCGGGGTTCGGCCGCACGGCCGGCCCGGCGCCGGGCGCGCCGGCCTCGACCGCGTGCATGAAGCAGGGCGGTGAGGCGTAGTCGCCGGCCCCGTCGTCCGTCCCGTCCGCGTCTTCGCTCATGCGTGCACCCTTTCTGTCAGTCCGCCGCGGCGTCGGCCGGAGCGTCGCGTCGGTAGCGCTCGCCGCGCGCCAGCATGACGCCGGCCTGCCCGGCAATGCCGAGCTCCAAACTCTCGGCGATGCGCCGCGCCCGCTCGATGAAGTGTTCGGCCGCGGCCGGCGGACACAGCGCGTGCGCGCTCTCCTCGAAGAGCTGCAGCCAGCGGTCGAAATGGGCCGCGTCGACCGGCAGCGGCAGGTGCTTCTGCATCGGCCGGCCGTGGTAGCGCCCGGTCAAGAGCGCGACCGACGACCAGAAGGCGCACATGCGCTCCAGATGCGGCTCCCAGTCCGTGATGTGCGCCGCGAACACCGGCGCCAGCAGCGCGTCCTCGCGCACCCGCGCATAGAACCCGTGCACCAGGCGGCGGATCATCGCATCGTCGATCCCCGTGCGTTCGGCGATCTCGGCGGTCAGTTGCGCGCGCCGCTCGGCCATCGACATGCTCGGCTCTCCGTGCTCTGCTTGGGCCCGTCCGCCGGACGGACTTGAAAAGATGCATCCAAGATGTATCAATAGAGCGGCCCGGCGGCAAGCGCCGGCGACGGACGGCACACCATGCGGCACCTGTGGACCCTTCTCGGCTTCGGCTCCTTCGGCCTCGGCGCGGCCGGCGTCGTGCTGCCGCTCCTGCCGACGACGCCGTTCATGCTGCTGTCGGCCTATTGCTTCGCGCGCTCCTCGCCGCGGCTGCACCGCTGGCTCGTCGGCCATCCCCGCTTCGGTCCGCTGATCCACGCCTGGGTCGCGCACCGCGCCATCGGCCGGCGCGCCAAGCTGGCGGCCAGCCTGGCGGTGGCCGCCGCGCTCGCCGTGTCGCTGGCGCTCGGCGTGGCGGCGACGCTGCTCGCCGTGCAGGCGGCGGTCCTGGCCGCCGTGCTCGCCTTCATCTGGACGCGGCCGGACGGTCCGGCCGAGACCGCTCAGCCGCGCGACGCGGACGGCGCGGCTTCGGGCCGCGCGGGCACCCCGTCCGGCAGCGCGAAATCGTCTGCCTGCAGCAGGATGTCGGCCAGCGAATAGCCGTCGAGCGTCGCCAGGAAGGCGCCGAGCGCCTCGTTCAGCACGCCGGGCAGCCGGCAGCGCCCGGTGATGGTGCAGCGGTTGTGCGTGGCGAAGCACTCGACCAGCGCGAAGTCCGGCTCGGTCGCCCGCACCACGGCGCCGAGATTGATGTCGGCCGGCGGCCGGGCGAGCGCGAAGCCGCCGGCGCGGCCGCGCACGGCGCGCAAATGGCCCATGCGCGTGAGGATGTTGACCACCTTCATCAGATGCGCCCGCGAGATGCCGTAGACGCGCGCCGTCTCCTCGACCGTGATCAGCCGCTCGCCCGCCGTCGCGGCATACATCAGCACGCGCAGCGCGTAGTCGGAGAAGGTCGTCAGGCGCATCGGGTCGGCTCCGTGGCGCGGCCCCGCCGGACCGCGCATAAGATAACTTTACGATGCATCTTTATAGCGGCCCCTTGCCGGCATGCAAAGGCGCCGGCCGCGGCGGCGCCCGCTCAGCCCGCCGCGAAGGCGCGCGGATCGACGAAGAACAGCCACGCGGCGACCAGCGTCGGCGTGCCGTCCTCGCGCTCGAGCGTCACGTCCTGCGTGACGAACACGCCGCCGCCCTCGCGCGGACGCACGCCGCTCACCGTCACGCGGGCGCGGAACGGCGCGCCCACCGGCAGCGGATTGACGAAGCGCAGCCGGTCGAAGCCGTAGTTGAGCGCGTGGTTGGGATCGATGCCGAGGCCGTCGCACATCGCCTCGGCGAAGAGCTGCGTCAGATGCGCGACCTGGAAGAAGCCCTGCACGATGGTGCCGCCATAAGGCAGCTCGGCCGCCGCGCGCGCCGGGTCGAGATGCACCCACTCGCCGGCGCCGTCGCCCGACAGCGCCGCATAGTCGGCCACCATCTCCTGGCTGATCGTGTGCCAGTCCGACAGCCCCTGCCGGCCGACCCAGCCGGCAGCCTCGCCCGCCGCCGCGCCGCCGCCCTCGTCGCGCGTCTCGCTCATTGCGTCCCCTTCTCCCGGCTGCCGCCGTCGACGACGATGCGCGTCCACAGCTCCGACAGGCACGCGCCGAGCCGCTCGGGATCCTCGGCCCAGTGCACGAGGCTCGGCATGCGCCGCGTGAAGATGTTGCTCAACAGGTCGTCGGCCATCGCGACCAGCGCCCGCGCGCGCAGCACCTTGATGTCGCGCGGCATGTCGCCGGGCATGTTGGCGGCGATCACCAGCGACCAGCGGTGGTTCATGCGGTCGTGCTGCAGCGCGAAGTCGGGCCGCTCGCGGCCGAGTGCGGCCTGGCCGGCGAGCAGCGGCGCGTTCTGCGCATAGGTCTTGAGATAGAACAGGTTGGAGATGCGGATCTTGTCGGCCAGCGTGGCGCCCGGCAGGCGCGGGCGCTGCCGGTGCATGACCACCCAGAACAGCCGGTAGACCGCCGTCGCCGCATCGGAGCGGTGGCGGTAGTAGAGATAGAAGGTGCCGCGCGCCATGCCGGCATCGGCGCAGATGCCCTCCACCGTCAGCCCGTCATAGCCGTTGCGCGCGATCTCGCGCGCCACCGCGGCGAGCAGCCGGGCGCGCGTGCGCACCCGCTTGGGCCGCTCGCGCATCGCCCGCGCCCGGTCCTCAAGCAGCGCGACGAAATCCATCGGCTCGTCGGCCGCCGCCTCGCCGGCCGTGGCTGCCGCGCCGGCGCCGGCCGGCCTTGTCTGCGCCTGTCGTGTCATGCGGAGAGATTGACGCGCGGATAAAATGACGTCAATGTCATAAATGACGCTAACGTCAGAAAGTTGCCTCTCATGAGCGAAGCCAGCGCTCCCGTGCGCTTCGAGAACGTCACCCGCCGCTTCGGCCAGGTGGTCGCGCTGGAGGATTTCAGCCTGGCGGTCGCGCCCGGCGAGTTCGTCACGCTGCTCGGGCCGAGCGGTTCGGGCAAGACCACGGCGCTCAACATCCTGGCCGGCTTCGACCATGCCGACGCGGGCGCCGTGTTCATCGGCGAGCGCGCCGTCGGCGGCCTGCCGCCGGAGAAGCGCAATGTCGGCATGGTGTTCCAGAACTTCGCGCTGTTTCCGCACATGAGCGTGTTCGACAACGTCGCCTTTCCGCTGCGCATGCGCGGCGTCGACAAGGCGCGCCGCGCCCGCCGCGTTACCGAGGCGCTCGCCATGGTGCGGCTGGCCGACTATGCCGAGCGCCGCCCCAATGCGCTGTCGGGCGGCCAGCGCCAGCGCGTGGCGCTCGCCCGCGCGGTGGTCGCCGAGCCGCCGGTTTTGCTGATGGACGAGTGCCTGTCGGCGCTCGACCTGAAGCTGCGCGAGGAGCTGCAGCAGGAGATCCGCCGGCTGCATCGCGTGCTCGGCACCACCGTTGTCTTCGTCACCCACGACCAGGGCGAGGCGCTCAGCCTGTCCGACCGCGTGGCGGTGATGGAGAGCGGCCGCGTGCGCCAGGTCGACACGCCGGGCGCGCTCTACGACCGCCCGGCGAGCCGCTTCGTCGCCGATTTCGTCGGTCGCACCAACATCGTCGAGGCGCCGGCCGGCGCGCCCGGCACCTTCGCCGACATCGACCTGGCGCTCGACGACCGCCGCGTGCGCGCCGTCAGCCTGCGGCCGGAGAAGCTGCGCCGCACGCCGCGCGACGGCGACCGCCGTTTCGAGGCGCGCGTCGAGGACGTCACCTTCCTCGGCGCCGCCGTGGAGAGCCGCCTGGTCACCCGCAGCGGTGCCGTGCTGCGTCTTTCGGAGACGCGCGCCGGCACGCTGCCGCCGCCCGAGCGCGGCCAGACCGTCGAGATCGGCTACGCGCCGGGCGACGCCGTTCCGCTGTTCGACTGAACCGCACAACCGCAAGGGAGAGAGAACCATGACCCGACTGACGAGACGAAGCCTGCTCGCTTCGGCCGTGCTGGTGCCGCTGATCGGCGGCATGGCGGCCGCCCAGGACGACGTGGAGCTGGTGTTCGCCGGCTCCGGCGGCGGCCTGGCGCAGGTGATGGACGCCGTCTTCGACAAGCCGTTCGAGGAGGAGACGGGCATCCGCATCAAGGCGCTCGCCACCACCGACCGCGCCTCGGCGATGCGCGCCATGATGGAAGCCGGCAACCCGATCTGGGACGTCGCCGAGCTGACGCCGGTCGACTACGCCACCGCCTCGCTGGAAGGCTGGCTGGAGCCGATCGACTGGGCGACGGTCGACCCGGACAACCGGCTGCCCGAGCAGGCGCGGCTCGACGACGCCGGCATCGCGGCGACCTATTCGACGATCCTCGCCCAGCGCACCGACAAGCTGCCGGAAGGCCTTACGATGACCTCCTGGGCCGACTTCTGGGATGTCGAGACCTTTCCCGGGCCGCGTGCGCTGCAGGATTCCGTGCTCGACAATCTCGAGTTCGCGCTGATCGCCGACGGCGTCGCGCCGGACGCCGTCTACGAGGTGCTCGCCAGCGACGAGGGCGTCGACCGCGCCTTCGCCAAGCTCGACGAGATCAAGCCGCACATCGTCGCCTGGTGGACCAGCGGCGCCCAGCCGGTGCAGATGCTGTCGGACGGCGAGGTGCACTTCACCTCCGCCTGGAACGGCCGCATCACGCAGCTCCAGGCGGAAGGCGTGCCGGTCGAGGCGGTGTGGAACGGCGGCGGCCTGAAGCCCTCCTATATCGGCGTCCTCAAGGGCACCGAGCACAAGGAGCAGGCCATGCGGTATGTCTCCTTCATGCTCACCGATCCCGCGCGCGCCGCCCAGTTCGCCAAGCTGGTCTCCTATCCCGGCATGGTGAAGGGCCTCTACGACCACCTGCCGGAGGAGGAGGGCCGCGCGCTGCCCACCCATCCCGACAACGTCGAGAACCAGTTCGTCACCGACGCCGTGTTCTGGGCGAAGAACATGGATGCGCTGCAGGAGCGCTGGGAGGAGTGGCTGCTGCAGTAGCCGCCTGCCGGCGGCAGGCTCCGGCCGGGCGAACCGGCCGGCCCGGCCGCATTCCGCTCCGGGCCGGCGCGCTGCGCGCGCCGGCCGCCGCCCCGTCCGCCTCCTGTCCCGCGCGAGCCCGTCTGCGATGCCGTTCGGCCCCCGCCTGCCCCTGATCCCGGCGCTCTTGCTGGCGCTTGCCATGTTCGCCGTTCCCGCGGCGCTGATGGTGCAGCAGGCGCTGTTCGACCCCGGCCTGACCGCGGTCCATTTCGAGCGCTTCTTCACCCGCAGCGTCTATCTCGGCGTGCTGCAGAAGACGCTCGTCGTCTCCGCCGTCGTCGCCAGCCTGTGCCTGCTCGTCGGCTATCCGATGGCGCTCTACATCGTCCACCAGCCGCCGCGCCGGCGGCCGTTGCTGCTCTTCCTCGTGCTGGTGCCGATGTGGATGAGCATCCTGGTGCGCACCTATGCCTGGATGGTCGTGCTCGGCCGCGAGGGCATCGTCAACGGCGCGCTGCAATGGCTCGGTCTGACCGCCGAGCCGGTGACCCTGCTGTTCAACAGCTATGCCGTGCATCTCGCCATGGCGCAGATCCTGCTGCCGGTCATGGTGGTGACCTGCTATGCCGGCATGACCGAGATCGACCCCGGCCTGGTGCGCGCCGCGCGCGTCATGGGCGCCGGTCCGCTGCGCGCCTTCCGCCACGTCTTCCTGCCGCTCAGCCTGGAGGGCGCCGTCACCGGCTGGTCGGTGATCTTCATCCTGTCGATGGGCTTCTTCATCGTGCCGGCGCTGATCGGCGGACGCCGCGACACGCTGCTCGGCAATCTGATCGTCGGCCAGGTGGCGCAGACCAATTGGGGCTTCGCCGCCGCCATGGCGATCGTCCTCCTGGCCGCCACCGTGGCGCTGCTCGGCCTGGTGCGGCTTGTCGCCGGCCGCTTCATCCACTCGCCGCGCGAGGCCCGGCCATGACCCGCCGGCTTGTCGCCGCCGGGCTGTTCGCGCTCGGCGTCCTGTTCCTGTTCTTCCCGATCCTGATCGTCGCGCCGATGTCGTTCAGCGCCGACCGCTTCCTCGGCTTTCCGCCGGCAAGCTGGGGGCTGACCTGGTACCGCGCCTATTTCACCGATCCGGTGTGGCTCGCCGCGACCGGCCGCTCGCTGCGCATCGCGCTGCTGGCGAGCCTGATCGCGACGACGGCCGGCACCGCGGCCGTCGTCGGTCTCGGCCGCGTGCGGCCGCGTCCGCGCGCCGCGCTCACCGGGCTGTTCCTGGCGCCGGCCATCATTCCCAACATCATCATCGCGCTCGGCGTGTTCATCCTGGCGCTGCGCATCGGCGGCACCGACAGCGAGATCACGCTGGTGTTCGCCCACGCCACGCTCGGCCTGCCCTTCGTGGTGATGATCGTCGGCGCGGCCTACCGGCAGACCGACCCGGCGCTGGAGCGCGCCGCGCGCGTGTTCGGCGCCGGCCCGCTGCGCGCCTTCTGGACCGCCACGCTGCCGGCCATCCTGCCGGCGATCCTCGCCGCGGCGATCTTCGCCTTCTTCGTCTCCTTCGACGAGCTGGTCGTGGCGCTGTTCCTGATGGGCGGCGCGGAGACGCTGCCGGTGCGCATCTGGAACGACCTGCGCTTCGAGATCAATCCGACGATCGCCGCGATCTCCACCCTCTTCGTCATCGTCACGGCCGCGGCCATGGCGCTGGCGGAATTCCTGCGCCTGCGCGCCACCAGAAGACAGGGAAGTCCATGACGTTCAGATACGACAAGTCGGACGGCGTCGCCGTCATCACCCTCGACAATCCGCCGGTCAACGTGCTGACGCCGGAGCTGCACAAGGAGCTCTACGACATCCTCCGCGACTTCTACGCCGACCCGCAGGTGCGCTGCGGCATCTGGACGGCGGCCGGCGAGCGCGCCTGGTGCGCCGGCGACGACGTCAAGACGCCGCGCCGCCGGCGCTCGACCGCCGAGGTCGTCGAGCGGCACCTGTCGGTGCGCCGCGAGGGCGACGCGGCGGAGTATCCCGGCTGGGAGGGCGCCATCCTGCGGCTCGAGCGCACCAAGCCGCTGATCGCCGCCGTCAACGGCCCGTGCATGGGCCAGGGCATGATCTACCTGCTGCTGCTGACCGACCTGCGGCTGGCCACGCCCAATGCGCGCTTCGGCCTGCCGGAGATCGCCTACGGCATGCCCGGCGGCAGCGCCGCCACCCGGCTCGGCCGGCAGATCCCGCAGACCGCCGCGCTGTGGCTGGCGCTGACCGGCGAGGCGATGGACGCGGCCGAGGCGCGCCGCTGCTTCCTCGTCAACGAGGTGGTCGAGCCCGACCGGCTGATGCCGCGCGCGCGCGCCGTCGCCGCGCAGATCGCCGCCCATCCGCCGATCGCCGTGCGCGCGGAGATGGAGGGCTTCTACCGCGCACTCGATCTCGGCCGCGACGACGCGCTCGCCTTCAGCGGCCATCTCTACCAGCTCGTGCGCGCCACCATGGACGCCACGCCGCCGCTGGCCGACAAGGAGGAGCGGGCATGACCGTCGACCCCGGTATCCAGGAGATGCAGCAGGCCGCCGAGCGGCTTGCCGCCACCGATTTCCCGGCCTCTATCGGCGCCTTCGTCAAGGAGCGCGCCGCCACGCTGGGCGACCGCCCGGCCGGCGTCTGGTTCGAGGACGACGTCACGGTGAGCTATGCCGAGCTCGACCGGCGGTCCGACACGCTCGCCGCCGCCCTGCTCGAGCGCGGCATCCGCAAGGGCGCGCATGTCGCCATGATGATGCCCAACGTGCCGGCGTTCGTGTTCTCCTGGTTCGCGCTGGCCAAGCTCGGCGCCGTCCTGGTGCCGGTCAACACCGCCTACACCGGCGCCGAGCTCGACTATCTCCTCAACCAGTCGGACGCCCAGGCGCTGATCCTCGACGCGGCCTATCTGCCGGCCTTCGAGGCGATGCGCGAGCGCCCCGCCGTGCTCGCCGACGCGCGCGTCTTCGTCGCCGGCGCGGCCGACGAGCGCTACGGCTCGCTCGACGCCATGCTGGCCGGCAGCGCCGCCTTCGAGCCGCCGGCGCCGGTCGCCGCCACCGACCTGGCGAGCCTGCAATACACCTCCGGCACGACCGGCTTTCCGAAGGGCTGCATGCTGAGCCACGACTACTGGCTCCTGCTGTCGCATTCGGCCGCGCTCGGCTCGCAGGATCTCGGCGTCGAACGCTCGCTTCTGTGGGCGCCGTTCTTCTACATGGACCCGCAGTGGCAGTTCCTGATGTCGATGAAGCTCGGCGGCACCGCCTATGTGGCGCGCCGCATGAGCCTCAGCCGCTTCTTCGGCTGGGCGCGCGACTTCGCGGTCAACTACACCTACTTCCCCGAGACGGCGCTCAAGAGCCTGCCGGCGGAGGCCGACGCGGGCCTGCAGAGCCTGAAATACATCAACGCCTTCGGCTGGAGCCCGGCGGCGATCGCCGAGGCCGAGCGCCGCTTCGGCGTGGTGGCGCGCGATTCCTTCGGCATGACCGAGATCGGCGCCGGCATCATCATGCCGGTCGCCGCGAGCCACAAGCTCGACAGCCGCTCCTGCGGCGTGCCCGCCCCCTTCCGCGAGGCGCGGGTGGTCGGCGAGGACGGCCGCGAATGCGGCCCCGGCGAGATGGGCGAGTTGCAGATGCGCGGCCGCAGCATCCTGTGGGGCTACTACAAGCGGCCCGACGCCAACGCCGAGAGCTTCGACGGCGCCTGGTTCCGCACCGGCGACCTGTTCGTGCGCGACGCCGACGGCTATCTTACCATCGTCGGCCGGCTCAAGGACATGGTGCGCCGCGCCGGCGAGAACATCTCCGCGCGCGAGGTCGAGGCGGTGCTCGACGAGCTGCCCGAGGTCGAGGAGGCGGCGATCGTGCCGGTGCCCGATCCGCTGCGCAAGGAGGAGGTCAAGGCCTATCTCAAGCTGCGCGAAGGGGTGCGCCGCGAGGACGTCGCGCCGGACCGGGTCTTCGCCCATTGCGCCGAGCGGCTGGCCGCCTTCAAGGTGCCGCGCTACCTCGCCTTCGTCGACGGCGACTTTCCGCGCACGCCCTCGCGCAAGGTGGCCAAGCAGAAGCTGGTGGCCGCGGCCGACGACCTCAGGCTCGGCGCCTACGACCGCGTCGACGGCATCTGGCGCTGAGCGGACCACTGCCGCGGCCGCCGCGGCCGGACCCGATGCCGGCCGGGGCGCGGCCGGCTCCGGGCATCGCGGCCTATTGCGGCGACCGCGTGTGGCCCGGGTCCTTCTCGTGGGCGCGCTTGGCCTGCATGCGCCGGCCGCCGGGCGAGATGTGCCCCTCGCGGCGCGCCTGCCGATTGCTCGCCGCCTGCCAGACCGCATAGCCGACGGCGGCGGCAAGCGTGAACAGGCTGAGCGCGACAAGCATGTCGAGCCAATCCATGGCTGTTCTCCGCGTTCACTTGCACGTCGAGGACGAACGCGCCCGCACCCCGGGCGTTGCGTGCCAGATTGTCGCGGAAGAAGCCGGCCCCGGAGGACCGGCCGCACCGGGCCCCTGCGCGGTTGGCGAAGCGCCGCGAACGCGCTATGACGGGCGCGCCGGTCCCGTAGCTCAGCAGGATAGAGCATCAGATTCCTAATCTGAGGGTCGCAGGTTCGAATCCTGCCGGGATCGCCAGAAAAATCAAATACTTAGGCTCATTTTGGAGCCTTTTTCATAAAATTGGACGGAACGGAAAGGCGCCGGCCAGAAGAGAAGACCGGGCAAGAAAAAAGCGGGCCTGAGCCCGCTTTCCTTCGTTCCCGAGACACGCTCTGCCGCCAGTACATCCGTGGTCGACAGGCAATCGATCGAGACAAATGCGACCGGCTCGGGAGAAACCTCACCGCGTATCTCGCAGGACCTGACTCCCGTCCCGCCGGTCGATAGGCCCTAGATAGGGTCGGGCAGCCGGCACCGCAAGCCCCGGCCGCCGAGATTTCCGCCTTTCTCCGGCCATCCGGTTGCGGGCACGGCGTGCAGACCGCGCCCGACGGCCGGGAAGGGCGTTTCGTCCTCATGGCCATAGGTCATCGAGGCGCTCGGCCGCCGTCTTGCGGCGATACTGCCAGCGGCCGCCCCTCCACCGCCGCAACAGCAGGCCGCGGCCGAGCGTGCCGTCGATGAGGCGCCGCGGCCACCAGCACCGCACGGGCTGCCATCTCGCGCAGTCCGATCCCTTTCCTTCCCGCATGGGTTGCACTCGTCTTGCGTGTCGGTTGCGCGCACCCTACTCGAAAAACGCGAGAAAGAAGCAGACCGGAAGTCGTTTCGTGCCGCGCGCAGCAGACACGGGCGGCGGCCCCGCGAGCGCACGCGGTTGTGCAGCAAAAACGGCAGAAGAACCGGTATCGCGCGCGCCTCCGCCGCGTGGAGAAACGCCAGGCGGGCCGGACGCGAAGAACCCGTGGAGACATTATGCCGCAGCGGCAAGAACAGCGCGACGGCAGGGCCGCAGCAGCCTGGCGGATCAGCCGGGCAGCGCCAGCGAGGCGATCGCCGCCAGGCCGAACAGCATGAGCACCAGCGCCGAGCCGCGTGCCACCCACGAGGCGAAGGTCTCCGGCAGGCGCCGGCGGGCGATGGCGACGCCGCCGCTCAGCAGGGCCCACCAGGCGAGCGAGCCGGCAAACACGCCCGCCACCACCGTCGCCGCGTTCGCCGGTTCCGGCTGGTCGGCCAGGCCGAGCGCGGCGAAGACCGCGACGAAGGACAGGATGGTCATCGGGTTGGTGACGGTCAGCACGAAGGTGGCGCCCACCGTGCCGGCGAGGTCGCGTGCGGCGAGCCGCACCGACCCGCCGGCCGGCGTCGCGCGCAGGCTGCGCAGGCCGAGCCACAGCATGAACAGCCCGCCGGCCAGCTTGAGCGGCGCCTCCACCAGGTCGAGCGCGGCGGCGAAGGCGGCGAAGCCGAGCGCGGCGAGGCTGGCATAGGCGGCATCGGCGAGCGCCGTGCCGAGCCCGCCGGCGAGCCCCGACCAGAAGCCGCCGGCGAGCGCCCGGCTGATGCACAGCGCCCCGATCGGGCCGAGCGGTGCGGCGATGGCAAGCCCGACGAGCATGCTCTTGGCCAGAAGCAGCGGGTCCATCAGCGCTTCTCCTTCGGCCGGTAAGGACCGTCGACCACCGGCGACAGCGCCAGGATGGTCTCGCTGCGGCCGACGAAGCGCTCGGCCTTGAGGGCGGCGAGCAGCGCCTCGAGATCGGCGAGCGAGGCGACGTGCACCTTGACCAGATAGGACCAGGCGCCGGTGACGTGGTGGCATTCGGCGACGGCCGGATGGCCGGCCGCGAAGGCGCGGAAGGCGGCCTCGTCGGCGCCCTCGGCAAGCAGCACCCAGATGAAGGCGAGGACGCCGCGGCCGAGCGCGGCCGGATCGGCATCGACGGTGAAGCGGCGGATGGCGCCGCTTGCCGCCAGGCGCCGGATGCGCTCGTTGACGGCCGAGGGCGACAGCCCGACGGTGGCGCCGATGTCGGCCAGGGCGCGCCGCGAGTCCGCCGCCAGGGCGCCGATGATTTTGCGGTCTATGTCATCCATAGCCGCTATTTATGCGGTAATGTTCGGCAATGCAATATGTAAGATCGTCGTATTGGGCCTGCGCAGCAATTCTTACGGATTCGCCAAAGCCGAGCATGGCGGCAAGCGACGCCGACCTCGGCGTCGATGCTCACCGGAAATCGTCACGAAAGGCGACGCCGGACGGCGCGGCGTCGGACGCCCTCAGGCGCAGCGGCGCAGCGGCGGGGATTCCGCCTCCGCCTGCGCGCAGGCGGCGTCGAGCGCGCCGAACACGCGCTGGCACCGTCCGGCGCCAGTGCAATCGGGGCAGAAGCCGCGGCGCGCGCTGCGCTCGCGCAGCGCCCAGCGTGCCAGCCGCTCGATCAGCCCGCGGCGGCCGCCGGCAGCCTCCCCGGCGTGTCGCATGATGTCGGCGCACAGGCGCTGCTCGAGATGACGGCTGGCGGCGGTCGGCATCGGGCTCCCCTCCCTCCTCGCGGGGCCCGGCACGCGCCGGGAACGCGGGGACTGCGGCCGGACCGGCTCGCTGCGGGTCGGCCAATGCCGAAAGGGTGCGACGGGAATTGATCTGTGTCAACCTTGATTGACATTTTTGGGATTAGGATTTGTTGACAGTCGCAGGGAGGTGTCAATGCGCATTGTCCTCGTCCATCCCAACTACCACTCCGGCGGCGCCGAGATCGCCGGCAACTGGCCGCCGGCCTGGGCCGCCTATCTCGCCGGCGCGCTGAAGAAGGCGGGCTACGACGACGTCCACTTCGTCGACGCCATGACCAACGACCTGCCGGACGAGGCGGTGCGCGAGCGGCTCTGCGCGCTGGCGCCCGACGTGGTGGGCGTGACCGCGATCACGCCGTCGATCTACACCGCAGAGCGGGTGCTGGAGATCGCCGCCGAGGCCTGCCCCGGCGCCGTGCGCGTGCTGGGCGGCGTGCACGCCACCTTCATGTACAAGCAGGTGCTGTCGGAGGCGCCGTGGATCGACGTCATCGTGCGCGGCGAGGGCGAGGAGATCTTCGCCGCGCTGATCGGCGCCATCGAGGCGGGCCGCTGGCCGGCCGGCCGCGCCGCCATCAACGGTCTCGCCTATCGCGATGGCGCGCAGATCGTCGCCACCCAGGCCGCGCCGACGGTCAAGGACCTCGACGCCATCGATCCCGACTGGTCGCTGCTCGAATGGGAGAAGTACATCTACGTGCCGCTCGGCGTGCGCGTGGCCATCCCCAACATGGCGCGCGGCTGCCCCTTCACCTGCTCGTTCTGCTCGCAGTGGAAGTTCTGGCGCGACTACCGCATCCGCGACCCGAAGAAGGTGGTCGACGAGATCGAGACGCTGGTCGAGCGCCACGGCGTCGGCTTCTTCATCCTGGCCGACGAGGAACCGACCATCAACCGCAAAAAGTTCGTCGCCTTCTGCGAGGAGCTGATCGCGCGCGGCCTGCCGGACCGCGTCAAATGGGGCATCAACACCCGCGTCACCGGCATCCTGCGCGACGAGGCGCTGCTGCCGCTCTACCGGCGCGCCGGCCTGGTGCATGTCAGCCTCGGCACCGAGGCGGCCGCGCAGCTCAAGCTCGACCGCTTCAACAAGGAGACCAAGGTCGAGGACAACCGCCGCGCCATCCAGCTCCTGCGCGAGGCCGACATCTTCGTCGAGGCGCAGTTCATCGTCGGGCTGGAGAACGAGACGGCCGAGACGCTGGAGGAGACCTACCGCATGGCGCGCGCCTGGGCGCCGGATCTCGCCAACTGGGCGATGTACACGCCGTGGCCGTTCTCCTCGCTGTTCCAGGAGCTCGGCGACAAGGTCGAGGTGTTCGACTTCTCCAAGTACAACTTCGTCACGCCGATCATGAAGCCGGCGGCGATGGACCGCGCCGAGCTGCTCGACCGGGTGATGAACAACTACCGCCGCTTCTACATGCACAAGGCGCTGTTCAACTATCCGTGGCGCGGCACCGGCTTCCGCCGGCGCTACCTGCTCGGTTGCCTCAAGGCGTTCCTCAAGGCCGGCTTCCAGCGCAAGTTCTACGACCTCGGCAAGGTCAACTACTGGGGCCCGCAGTCGAAGAAGGGGGTCAACTTCAACTTCGACCGCACGCGCTCCATCGCACCGGCCCAGCTCGCCGACTGGGAGGCGGCGAGCGAGCGCGCGGCGCGCATGCGCCAGGCACGCGGCACGGTGAAGGCGCGCGGCGGCGGCGACGGGAAGCGCGCCGATCTGGTCCGCGTCGAGCCGCCGGCGGCGGCCGGGCCGACGTGATGGCCGGCGCGGCGGGCCTCGCCCGCCGGCAGCCGGACGCGGCCGCGGCCGGCGCAGCGCACGGCGGCCCGCGCGTCGGTCCCAACGCGGTGATCCAGCTTGCCGAGGCGCTGCGCGCAGAGCGCGGGGCCGCGGCGGCCGGACGCGTCTTCGCCGAGGCCGGGCTGGCATGCTGGCTCGCCGCGCCGCCCGACGCCATGGTGCCGCAGGAGGCGGTGGCGCGGCTCAACGCGGCGCTGTTCGGCCTGCTGCCGGCCGATGCCGCGCGCGCCGTCGCCGCCGAGGCCGGCCGGCGCACCGGCGACTACATCCTCGCCCACCGCGTGCCGCCGGCCGCGCGCGCCGCCTTCGCCGCGCTGCCGGCGCCGCTCGCCGGCCGCCTGCTGCTCGCCGTCATCCGGCGCCACGCCTGGACCTTCGCCGGCTCCGGCCGCTGCACGACTGCGGCGGGCCCGCCGATGACGATCCTGCTCGCCGCCAATCCGCTGGCGGTGCCGGGCTGCGTGTGGCACGTGGCGGTCTTCGAGCGGCTGTTCCGCACCCTCGTCGCAGCGCCGCTCGCCGTCAGCCACACCGCCTGCTGCCGCGACGGCGCGCCGGCCTGCCGCTTCGCCGTGGCGCGGCCGGACTGAAGTCGCAACGGCGACGCGAGAAGGCCGCGACGGCGGT
>NZ_JAOAOP010000004.1 GCF_030398335.1 Aquibium sp. A9E412 | reverse complement strand
GGCCGCGGCCGCGACGTCAGCGGTGTCCGCTTCGGGCGCGCGCAGCACGCCGGCCAGCGCGGCGGCGCTCACGTTCCACACCACGGCGACGGAGGCCAGCCAGGCACCGGCCATCTTCAGCGTCGCGCCAGGCGTGGGCCTCGCCGCGGCCTGCGCGCGCAGCCGGCCGATCCAGGCGGCGAGCGGGATCGTCGCCAGCGGGATGGCGAACATGGCGCCGCGGATCTGCCACACGCTGACCAGCACCGCGGTCAGGAGAAGCCCGCCGCACACCAGGCGCGTCCGCGTCGGCCCGCCGCGCCACAGCGCGGCCGCCGTCAGGCCGAGCGCCAGCAGCGGCGTGCCGTAGTAGCTCGCCGCCATCTCCGGCGTGTTGCGCAGCACGCTGACGAGCGGCTGCGCCTCGGTCACCGCGCTCAGCCAGTAGCGCTGGAGCCGCGGGTCGAGCCCGGCATAGGGGTCGCCGAGGCACTGCGGAAACAGCACCAGGGCCGCCGCCGCGAGGGCGAGACCGAGGCCCGCCAGCGCGCCGGCGCGCCACGGCCAGGGCCAGCGCGCGACCGGCAGCAGCGCCACGGCGGCAAGGCCAAGGCCGGCGAGCACGGCGCCGCCGGCCTGCGCGAACGAAAAGGCGTCGCAGGCGACCGTCAGCCAGGCGCCGGGCGCCACCGTCGCCGCCAGGACGGCGAGCGCGGTCGCCGCGAAGGCGAGGCCGAAGCCGGCCGCACGCGGCACCTCGGCGCGGCCGCCCGCGAGCAGCCCGGCCGCCGCCGCCACGCCGCCGGCCGCGACATAGGGCGCCGTCTCCATGCCGACGGCGAGCATCAGCGCTGCCGCCGCGCCGGCGGCGGCGCCGGCGGCCGCCGTCGCGGCCGGCTGCACCAGGCCGGCCAGCATCGCCAGGGTGAGCACGAGCTGCAGGTTGTGGTGGTCGAAGGCGCCCGGCGCGAAGATGCCGGTGGCATGCAGCGCCGCCGCGCCGACCACGGCGGCCGGCAGCAGCGCCGAGGCCCCGCCACAGACCCGCACGATGCGCAGGATGAGCAACAGCGCGACGGCGAAGAGCCCGAGCGGCCAGACGATGGCGGCCACCGTCTCGGCGGCGGCCTGGCCGGCGCCGAGCGCCGTCGCCGCGGCGATGATCGCGGCCACCGGCAGGTCGACCACGCGCGACCAGTGCATCGCCAGACCGTCCGGCCCGAGACGCTGCTGCGTCATGTCGTGCCAGGCCTGGCCGGCCAGCAGGTCGCGGATCTGCACCAGCCGCAGCAGGCTGTCGTTGTCGCCCTTGGCGTCGGCCAGCGTGGGAAAGCCGGAGGCCGCCTGCAGCACCAGCGCGCCGAGCGCCAGCAAGAGGGCGGCGGCGACGTCCGGGGCAAGCCCGCCGCGCCGCGCCGGCGCGGCGCCGAATGTTGCGTCCGACAGAGACAAAGGGGCGGCACCCGGTTGGAACGGTTCGCGTCGGCCCTAAACCTAGCCTTAACCGCTTCAACAAATAGTAAAGCCGCAAGCCCGGCCGCCGCACCGGCACCGGGCAACGACAGGGACGCCCATGAGCAGCATCACGCAGCCCGATCCGTCGATCGCGGTCCTCCTGCCCTGCTACAACGAGGAGCGCACGATCGGCGAGGTCGTGCGGCGCTTCGCCGAGGCGCTGCCGGGCGCGCAGATCTACGTCTACGACAACGATTCCAGCGATCTGACAGCGCTGCGCGCACGCGCCGCCGGCGCCACGGTGGTGCGCGAGCCGCGCCGCGGCAAGGGCAACGTGGTGCGGCGCATGTTCGCCGACATCGACGCCGACGTCTACGTGATGGCCGACGGCGACGGCACCTATGCGGCCGAGGACGCACCGCAGCTCGTCAACACGCTTCTGACCGAGCGCGCCGACATGGTGGTGGCGACGCGGCGCGGCGTGACCGAGGACGCCGGGCGCACCGGCCACGCCTTCGGCAACCGCATCTTCAACGGCCTCTACAAGCGGCTGTTCGGGCGCGACTTCACCGACATCTTCTCCGGCTACCGCGCCTTCTCGCGGCGCTTCGTCAAGAGCTTCCCCGCCGTCTCGGCCGGCTTCGAGATCGAGACCGAGATGTCGGTGCACGCCTCGGCGCTGAAGATCCCGGTGAGCGAGATCGCGCTCGACTACGGCCGCCGGCCCGAGGGCTCGGCATCCAAGCTGTCGACCTTCGGCGACGGCGCGCGCATCCTGTGGATGTTCGCCATGCTGATGAAGGAGACGCGCCCGGCGCGCTTCTTCGGCACGCTCGCCGCGCTCGCCTTCGCCGCCAGCCTCGCCTTCATGGCGCCGGTACTGGCGGAGTATCTGGCCACCGGCCTGGTGCCGCGCATGCCGACCTGGATCCTGGCGATCGGGCTCGTCGTCTTGTCGACGATCATGCTGGTCGCCGGGCTGATCCTCGATTCGGTGGCGCGCGGCCGGGCCGAGCACAAGCGCATGCTCTACCTGTCCATCCCCCCGGCGCGCGGTGCCGGCCACGCCGCCGGCGCGGCGACGCGGCGCGGCGAGCACGCTGCGGCCGCGCGCGTGGCATGAGGCGCTTTGCCGGCTTCGGAATCGTCGGCGGCTTCGGCTTCCTGGTCGACGCCGGCACGCTGCTCGCGCTGAGCGGCCTGCTGTCGGTCGACCCGCTGGCGGCGCGCGTGGTGTCGATCGCCTGTGCGCTGACCGTGACCTGGCTGCTCAACCGGCACTTCAACTTCGGCGCCAGCAGCCGGCCGGTCGCGGTCGAGGGGGCGCGCTACGGCGGCATCGGCGCCGGCACCAGCGTCGTCAACTACGCGGTCTATTCGCTGATCCTGCTCGCCGCGCCCTGGGTCTCGCCGATCCTCGCGCTGGCGGTCGCCTCCGGCCTCGCCATGCTGGTCTCGTTTGCCGGCTACACGCGGTTCGTCTTCGACCGCTGAAGCCGCTTAGCCGCGCGGCGGAATGTCGAGCGCCGCCTGGCTCGCCGGCCGCGCCATGCAGGCCTCGAGCCACCGGCCGACATGGGCGAAGCCGTCGAGGCCGAGCGTCTCGCCCGCCTCGAAATAGGCGCCGAGCGTGCGCACCCAGGGGAAGGTGGCGATGTCGGCGATCGTGTAGCCGTCCTCGACGAGCCATTCGCGCTCGGCCAGCCGCGCGTCGAGCACGCCGAGAAGCCGCCGCGTCTCGTCGCGGTAGCGGCCGACGGGCCGCGGATCGTCGACCGCCTGACCGTCGCCGCGGAAGAAGTGGCCGAACTGGCCGAACATCGGCCCGACGCCGCCCATCTGGAAGAACACCCATTGCAGGCAGACATACCGCGCCGCGGCATTCGCCGGCATCAGCCGGCCGGTCTTCTCGGCGAGGTAGACGAGGATGGCGCCGGACTCGAACAGGCCGAGCGGCCGGCCGTCCGGGCCGTCGGGATCGACGATGGCGGGGATCTTGCCGTTCGGGTTGAGCGACCGGAACTCCGGCGTCTTCTGCTCGCCGTCGGCCAGGCTCACCGTGTGCGCCTCGTAGGGCAGGCCGAGCTCCTCGAGCGCGGCCGACACCTTGACGCCGTTCGGCGTGGGAAACGAGTAGAGCTGCAGCCGGCCCGGATCGCTCGCCGGCCAGCGGCGCACGATGGGAAAGTCGGCCAGGGCGGATGCGGAAGCGGTCATCGCAGGGGTCCTCGCAGCGGCGCGGGCGGTGCTTCATCCGTGCCGCATCGGGGGCCGCCGCGCCGGCTGCAATGCGCCCCGCGCCGCGGCGGCCGGGCTCACATCGCCTTGACGGCGACCACGGCGTTGGTTCCGCCGAAGGCGAAGCTGTTGGAGAGCGCCGCACGCACCTCGCGCCGGCGCGCCACGTTGGGCGTGACGTCGAGGTCGCAGGTCGGGTCCGGCGCGCGGTAGCCCGCCGTCGGCGGCACCACGCCCTCGCGCACCGCCATGACGCAGGCGATCAGCTCGATCGCCGCCGAGGCGCCGAGGCAGTGGCCGTGCACCGACTTGGTCGACGACACCGACAGCCGGTCGGCATGGCGGCCGAAGACGCGGCGGATCGCCTCGGTCTCGATCTGGTCGTTCGCCTTGGTGCCGGTGCCGTGCGCGTTGAGATAGTCGACCTCGTCCGGTGCCAGCCCGGCCTCTGCCATGCAGGCCTGCATCGCCTGGGCCGGCCCCTCGACCGTCGGCGCCACGATGTCGGAGGCATCGGCCGACATGCCGCTGCCGGCGAACTCGGCGAGGATCGGCGCGCCGCGTGCCTGCGCGTGCTCGAGCGTCTCGAGCACCGCGATGCCGGCCCCCTCGCCGAGCACCAGGCCCTGGCGGTCGGCCGAAAAAGGGCGGCAGGTGTCGGTCGCCAGAACGCGCAGCGCCTCCCAGGCCTTGAGGATGCCGAAGACCAGCGGCGCCTCGGTGCCGCCGGCCAGCATGACGTCGGCCCGGCCGAGACGGATCTGGTCGGCCGCCGCGGCGAGCGCATGGTTGGCCGACGAGCAGGCCGAGGTGGTGGCGAAGACCGGCCCGCGCAGGTTGTAGACCATGCTGACCTGGCCGGCCGGCGCGCCGGGCATGACGCGCGGCACGCTGAAGATGCCGGCGCGGTTCTTGCCCTCGACGAGCAGGCTGCGGTAGTTGTCCTCGACCGTTTCCCAGCCGCACACGCCGGTGCCGACCACGGCGCCGATCCGGTCGCTCCTGGCCGGCGCCTCGGCGAGGCCCGACTGGGCGAGCGCCTCGCCGGCGGCGATGACGGCGAGCAGCGAGAAGCGGTCCATGGTGACCAGCCGGCGGCGCTCGATGCCGTGCTCGGGCAGCGCCTTGATCTCGGCGCCGACGCGCGACTTCAGCTCGTGCAGGCTGGCGTTGGTCATCTCGGCGATGGCCGAGCGGCCCTCGCGCATGCCCTGCCAGATGGCGTCGACCGTGTGGCCGAGCCCGCAGATGCCACCGAGCCCGGTGATGACGATGCGAGGCTGCGTCATGTCAGCTCTTGGCTTCCACCAGGTCGCGCACCGCCTCGACGATGTCCCGCACCGTGTGCAGGTTCTCCCACGCCTCGACCGTGTTCATCTCGATCTCGATGCCGAACTCGTCCTCGATGTCGAAGATGATCTCGGTCAGCTCGAGCGAGTGGATGCCGAGCTCGGTCAGCTCGGTGTCGAGCGTGATCGTGTCGGCCTCGGCCTCGGCGTGCGTCTTGATCTTTTCGAGAACCGTCTCGCCGATCCGGTCGGACCGGGCCTGCTTGTCTGCGTCCATGCGGCTCCCCTCGCCATGCGTCTTACCGGAACGGTCGCGCCGGAGGCGGTCCCGGCACGGGCCGAAGGCCGCGGGCGGCGCGGCCGGCCGCCCCATATGAAACCAAACGCCGCGCGCCGACAAGCAAGGCCGGCCCGGCTGGTAGGGACGGCGGAAGCCGGCGGCGCGCACGGCTCTTCGGGCACTCTTTAAGGCGGCGGGACGTGCCTTGCAAGGCGGCATCGGCCGCGCGGCGCTGCCGCCGCGTCACTCGCCCGGCGGCGCGCCGGTGGCGTAGATGCGCACGTGGTTCCTGTCGAGGAAGCTGACGGCGACGATGTCGTCGACGGCCAGGCCGCGTGAATCGACGGCGTGATAGAACATCGCGTTGCCCTCGATCGCCCGGCGCAGCGCCTCGATGCCCGCCTCGCTGTCGCTCAGCGCCTGCTGCAGGTCGAGATCCGCCTTGCCGCTCATGTCGAGAAAAACGATCTCCACCTGGTCGAGGCTGAAGGCCTTGCGCACCGAATTGGCCACCGCCTCGGCCTCGGCGACCGCGGCGATCAGATCGGCGCGCTCGGCCGCCGGACGGGCGGTCTTGGTCTCGATCTCGGAGCCGACGATGGTCTCGGCCGGCGGCTCCTCGGCCATCTGCGCGGCGGCCGGCGGTGCCGCGGCGAGGGCTGCGAGCAGGGCCGCGACGGCGGCACCCGTGCAGCGGGCGCGGCTTGGCTTGCGACAGGTCATGGCGTCGATCCTAACGGTCGGTTCTCATCGGGTGGAAGCCAATGCCAACGCATGCCGGGCGTCAAGGGTTGCGGCCGGGCGAATCCGCCGCACCGTCACGGCGGAGCGCGCCGGATCGTCGCGCCGCGACGGCGCCCGGCGGCCTTGCTGCCCGGCAGCGGCTGCGCCATTGTGCGCGCGAGGCCGTGCCAGCCGCGCACGGCCCGCAACCGAGACACGAACGAGCCGGGACGCGGCGGCCGCCGCCGCGGACCGAACGGAGGCCGCAGATGACCGTCGCCGCCCTGAAAAGCCACAACCTGCCCGACGCCGAGGCCCGCGCCGACCTCGCCTGCGCCTTCCGCTGGACGGCGCGGCTCGACATGCACGAGGGCGTGGCCAACCACTTCTCGCTGGCCGTCGACGAGACGGGCCGGCGCTTCCTCATCAACCCGGCGATGCGGCACTTCTCGCGCATCCGGGCGAGCGACCTCGTGCTGATCGACGCCGACGACCCGGCGACGCTCGAGCGGCCGGATGCGCCCGACCCGACGGCGTGGGGGCTGCACGGCGCGCTGCACCGCCACTGCCCGCATGCGCGCTGCGTCATGCACGTGCATTCGGTGCATGCCACCGTGCTCGCGTCGCTCGCCGATTCGCGGCTGCCGCCGATCGACCAGACCTCGGCCGCCTTCTTCAACCGGCATGTCGTCGACGAGCATTATGGCGGCCTCGCCTTCGAGGAGGAGGGCGAGCGCTGCGCCGGCCTGCTCGCCGACCCGAAGGTCAAGGTCATGGTGATGGGCAACCACGGCGTGCTGGTGGTCGGCGAGACGGTGGCCGACACCTTCGACCGGCTCTACTATTTCGAGCGCGCCTGCGAGACCTACATCAAGGCGCTGTGGACAGGCCGGCCGCTGCGCCTGCTCGACGACGCGGTGGCCGAGAAGGTGGCGGCGGAGACGGAGGCCTACCCGCTCGACGCCGCGCGCCGGCATCTCGACGAGCTGCGCGCCATCCTCGACGCGCAGGAGCCCGACTACGCCCACTGAGGCGAACCGCAGCGGCACGGCGGCGGCAGGCCGCTTCCGTGCCGCCTCAAGCTCTGTGACGCGGCGTTGAAAATCGTGCGCGGGCGGCATGGAACCCTGCCACCCCGCCGCCGCAATTCGCCCCTAGCCGGAACCGGTTCGCGGCCGCCGCGGACGCCTCCGAACCCCGAGCGAAACCTGCGCGGGCGACCGGCACCGGCCGGCGCGTCGCGCCCGAACGCGCCCTTCCCGGCGCAGCGGAGCCCTTGCGAATGACCATGACCGCCCCGCGCAGCGTGCTGCGCCTGACGGCCGCCCTCCTCGTCCTCACCGCCACCGCCGGCACCGCCTCCGCCCAGTGCGGCGGCGCCTCCTGGTACGCCCTCACCTCGATCACCGCCTCGGGCGAGCGGATGGACCCCGCCGGCATGACCGCCGCGCACCGCTCGCTGCCCTTCGGCACGCGCATCACCGTGACCAACCAGCGCAACGGCCGTTCCGTCGTCGTGCGCGTCAACGACCGCGGGCCGTTCGTCGGCGGCCGCATCCTCGACCTGTCGAAGGCTGCGGCCGCGAAGCTCGGCTTCGTGCGCGCCGGGCTGACCGACGTCTGCCTGAAAGCCGACAGCTGAGCGCCGGCGCCGCGCGGACCCGTCCGTGCGGCGCCGTCAGCCGTCGTCGGGCAGCGGCAGCGGAACGCCCGCCCGCTCGGCGGCCATCAGCCGCGCCGCGCCGGCCCGCGCGAAGCGCAGCGTCAGCGCCTTGCGGCTGGCCGGCGCCAGCCGGTGCTCCGGCGCCTCGCGCAGGACCTCCGCGCCGTAGCCGTCCGACAGGATGAAGCCGCAGCTCTCGGGAAAGATCGCCGCCGGCACCTCGGGGTGGGTGGCGAAGAAGAAGCGGTCGCAGAAGGCGCGGTAGTCGGGCCATTTGCGGTCGCTGCGGAAATCCTCGACCGACGACTTGATCTCGACGATCCAGATGCCGCCCTGGCGCGTCAGCGCCACCAGGTCGGCGCGCCGACCCGAGGCGAGCGACAGCTCGGGCAGCACCGCCGCGCCCATCTCGCCCAGCAGCCGCTGCACGCCGCGCCGCACCATCAGCGCGCGCTCGGACTGGCGTCCGTCGACGAGCGGATTGGCGGGAATCGGAGAGACGATCGGCATCGCCGGCGAGAATGCCATCAAAGACCGGCGGAATGAACCGTGCCGCCGCGGCACGCACCGGGCCGGCCTGCCGGGCACGCTTCGTGCCCGACGCGGCGGACCGGCCGGCGAAGCAGCCGGCACAGACGGCCCAGGGCCGGCAGCCCGTGCATGCCGGGCGGGCGCCGATGCATCACATTTGCGTGAGTCTGTGGCCAAAAAGCCATAGCGGCCGCCGGAAGTGGCGCCGGCGCGGCGCCGCAGCGGCCGCGCCATCTTGGCAAGTCGTTAACCTTCGCCTTAAGAATAAAGGCCAAAATGGGGCGCGAATCGGGCGATGCCCGCTCACAGCTCGTTTTGGGGAACCTGGGGTTTGTTCATGAAATTGCGATCGTTGCTCATCGTCGCCGCCGTCGGCCTGGCCACGACACTGGCCGGCTGCACCAGCGGCGGCAGCTTCCGCGTGTTCTCGTCCGATTACGGAACGGTGAGAGACGCCGGCTACCAGCTGCCCAGCATCCCCATCAGCAAGGTGCCGCGCAAGTATCATCGGCAGATCGTCCGCTACGAGACCAAGGAGAAGCCGGGCACGATCATCGTCGAGACGGGCGAGAAGTTCCTCTACTACGTGATGGAGGACGGCAAGGCGATGCGCTACGGCATCGGCGTCGGCCGCGAGGGCTTCGAGTGGTCGGGCCGGGCGCGCGTCGCGATGAAGCGCGAATGGCCGGTGTGGACGCCGCCGGCGGCGATGATCCGCCGCGAGCCGCAGCTCGCCAAGTGGCGCGGCGGCATGCCGCCTGGCCTGTCAAACCCGCTCGGCGCGCGCGCGCTCTACCTGTTCGACCGCGGCGGCGACACCGGCTACCGCATCCACGGCTCGCCGGAGTGGAACTCGATCGGCCGCAACGTGTCGTCGGGCTGCATCCGGATGATCAACCAGGACATCATCGACCTCTACAACCGCGCCGAGATCGGCGCCAAGGTGATCGTGCGCGGCTGACCGGCCGCCGACACGCGACGACGACCGTCTGAGGCAACGCAGACGAAAGCCGGGTCTGGGGGGACCCGGCTTCTTTCTTTTCCGGCCTGTCGAAATTTCCGTGCTGCGGCGACGGCCCGCCGCTACGCCGGCGCGCATCGGACGCGGCGAACCCGCCGGGCACCCGGTCCGGCCGGCCGCGCGCGCTCAGGCGGCGGCCGCGCCATCCGGCGCCGGCGCGCTACATCACCTGCTCGACCTGGCGCACCTCGGGCACGAAATGGTGCAGCAGGTTCTGGATGCCGTGCTTGAGCGTCGCCGTCGAGGACGGGCAGCCGGCGCAGGCGCCCTTCATGTGCAGGAACACCGTGCCGTTCTCGAAGCCGCGGAAGGTGACGTCGCCGCCATCCTGCGCGACGGCCGGGCGCACCCGCGTCTCGAGCAGCTCCTTGATGGTGACCACGATCTCCTCGTCGGCGTCGTCGTAGAACTCCTCGCCGTCGGCCGCCGGCATTCCCGCGTCCTGAGCGGCCATGACCGGCGCGCCGGCCATGAAATGCTCCATGATCGTGCCGAGGATCGCCGGCTTGAGATGCTGCCAGTCCTGCGTGTCGTCCTTGCTCACGGTGACGAAGTCGTAGCCGAAGAAGACGCCGACGACGCCCGGCACCTCGAACAGCCGGCCGGCGAGCGGCGAGGCGGCGCGGGCCGTCTCGGCGTCGCGGAAATCCGCGGTGCCGCTCTCCATAACCACGCGTCCGGGCAGAAACTTCAGCGTGGACGGATTGGGCGTGGCTTCGGTCTGGATGAACATCGGCGGTCTCCGTCGGTTCGCCTTGTTTGGAACCATTCTAAATAGGCGCATTCGCCGGCCGCATCAAGCGGCACGGGCGCAAGCGCCGGACGATCACGCGAGACTTTCGATGTCCTCGTCGGTCAGGTTGTGCGGCACGACGGTGACGGGGATCGGGAAGGCGGCGCTCTTGCCGGCGATCGAGGAGACCAGCGGACCCGGCCCCTCCTTGGCGTTGCCGGCGGCCAGCACCAGGATGGCGATATCCTGGTCCTCCTCGATCAGCTTGTGGATTTCCTCGGTCGCCTTGCCCTCGCGCACCACCATCTCCGGCTCGATGCCGAGCTCGGTGCGCAGCGTGGCGGCGTATTTCTCGAGCGTCGCCTTGGCCTTGTCGGTGGCCTCCTCGCGCATCAGCTGCTCGACGCCGAGCCAGTGCTGGAAGTCGCCGGGCTCGATGACGAACAGCAGCACCAGCGCGCCGCTGGTGGCCGTCGCGCGGCGCGCGGCATAGGCGGCGGCGCGCTCGCACTCGGGCGTCTCGTCGATGATGGCGAGGAACTTGCGCCGGTGGCCGGCTTCCCGGCTGAGCCGTTTCGAAACCATCACGCCATCCCCTCGCACGGGCGGACCGCCTGCCGCCGCAGCCGCAATCTGCCATCGGCAGAGGGGAGCGGCAAGCGCGACGGCATGCGCGCGGCCTCAGCCCTGCAGCAGACCGACGATGTCGCGCACATCACGCATGGTCGCTTCGGCCAGTGCCGCGGCACGCTCGCCGCCGGCCCTGAGCACGCCGTCGACATAGGCGTGGTCGGCCGTGATGCGGCGCATCTCGGCCGACACCGGCGCCAGCTTCTCGACCGCCAGCTCGGCCAGCGCGGGCTTGAACTCGGAGAACTGGCGGCCGCCGAAATCGCCGATCACCGCAGCCCGCGTGGTGTCGGCGAGGGCGGCGTAGATGCCGACGAGGTTCTCCGCCTCCGGCCGGCCGGCCAGCCCCTCGAGGTCGGACGGCAGCGGCTCGGGATCGGTCTTGGCCTTCTTGATCTTGCGGGCGATCTGGTCGGCGTCGTCCGTCAGGTTGATGCGCGACAGGTCGGACGGATCGGACTTCGACATCTTCCTGGTGCCGTCGCGCAGGCTCATCACCCGCGTCGCCGGCCCCTCGATCAGCGGCTCGGTGAGCGGGAAGAAGCCGTTGACGGTCTCCTCGCCCATCTCGACCGGCTGGCCGACGCCGAGCTCGCCGATGCGCCGCGAGAAGTCGTTGTTGAACTTGGCCGCGATGTCGCGCGTCAGTTCGAGATGCTGCTTCTGGTCGTCGCCGACCGGGACGTGGGTGGCGCGGTAGACCAGGATGTCGGCCGCCATCAGGCTGGGATAGGCGAGCAGGCCGAGCGAGGCGTTCTCGCGGTCCTTGCCGGCCTTGTCCTTGAACTGCGTCATGCGGTTCATCCAGCCGATGCGCGCCACGCAGTTGAAGATCCAGGCGAGCTCGGCGTGCTGCGGCACCCGGCTCTGGTTGAACACGATGTGCTTCTGCGGGTCGATGCCGGAGGCCAGGAAGGCGGCCGTGATGGCGCGCGTCTGGTCGGCCAGGTCGTCGTGCACCAGCGTGGCGGTCAGCGAATGCAGGTCGACGACGCAGTAGATGCAGTCGTGGCTGTCCTGCAGGGCGACGAACTTGCGCAGCGCGCCGAGATAGTTGCCGAGATGCAGGTGGCCGGTCGGCTGGACGCCGGAGAAGACGAGCGGCTTGAAGGTCATGGCGGTTCCGAACGCTGGATCGACGCCCCGCGCGGCGGGGCGTCGCGCTTATGAACGACGGGCGGCCGCCGATCAAGAGGCGGTGCCGAGATGGGGCCGCCTCCACGCCGCGCGCGCGTGAACGCGGGCATCGCCGATTCCAACGTCGCCGGCTTCCGGAACAACCGCGCCTCGTCCTTCCGTGTCCGATTGGCCGGCCGGGCGCCGCCGCCTCAGGCGCCGGAGGGCTTTCGGCGCCGCAGCAGGCGCATGATCTGGCCGCGCTCGAGCGCGCCGGTGGCAAGCACGATGGCGAAATAGACGGCCGCGGCCGCGCCGATCAGCCCCGGCACCGCAACCACCAGGCCGAGGGTGCCGGTGCCGGCCAGGAAGGGCCGCACGGCGACCAGCAGCGCCCACACCAGCGCGCCCATCGCCGCGCTCGCCAGCACGATCAGGCCGATGCGGCGCAGGGTGGCCGGGGCGGGGCGGAAGTCGCCGCGCCGCCACAGCATCCAGGCGAGCAGCAGGAAGTTGACCCAGGCCGCGGCCGAGCTCGCCGCGGCGATGCCGACATGGCCGTACAGCGGAAACAGCGCCAGCGCCGCCGCGATGTTGACGGCGACCGCGACGATCGAGAACCACAGCGGCGTCTTCATGTCCTCGCGCGCGAAATAGGCGGGCTGGAACACCTTGACCAGCACATAGGCGGGCAGGCCGGCGGCGAAGGCGGCGAGCGCCGCCGCCGTCATCGCGGTGTCGAGGGCGGTGAAGGCGCCGCGCTCGTAGAGCAGCGCGACGATCGGGCCGGGCATCACCATCAGCCCGACGGCCGCCGGCAAAGTGAGGCCGAGGGCGAACTCGAGCGAGCGGTTCTGCAGGTGCTGCGCGTCGGCCGTGTCGCCGGCCTTGAGCGCACGCGCCAGCTCGGGCAGCAGCACCACGCCGACGGCGATGCCGATGACGCCGAGCGGCAGCTGGTTGATGCGGTCGGCGAAGTTGAGCAGCGCGATGGCGCGGTCCTGCTGCGAGGCGATGATCTGGCCGACCAGCAGGTTGATCTGCATGATGCCGCCGGTCAGCATCGCCGGGCCCATCAGCACCATCAGCCGGCGCACGCCGGGCGTCAGCCGCGGCAGCTTGAGCCGGAAGGCGAAGCCGTGCCGGCGCACCGCGCCGAGCAGGAAGAAGAGCTGCAGGCCGCCGGACACGAACACGCCCCAGGCGAGCCACAGCCCGGTGGCGCGCGGCTCGGCCTCGAGCAGGATCGCCGCGCCGAGCACGCCGACGAGCACGACGTTGAGCAGCACCGGCACGATGGCGGCGAAGAAGAACCGGCGCATCGAGTTGAGCACCCCCGACAGCATGGCGACCAGCGACATGCACAAGAGGTAGGGGAACATGATGCGCGTCATGACGACGGTGAGGTCGAACTTGTCCGGCGTGTCGGCGAAGCCCGGCGCGATCACCGTGGCGACGAGCAGCGGCATGGCCAGGATGGCGAGCGCCGACAGCGCCAGGAGCACCGTCAGCAGCACCGCCAGCACGTCCTCGGCGAAGGCGCGCGCGGCCTCCTGCCCGCCGCCCTCGAGCTGCTTGGCGAACAGCGGCACGAAGGCCGGATTGAACGCGCCCTCGGCGAACAGCCGGCGAAACAGGTTGGGAAAGCGGAAGGCGGCGTAGAAGGCGTCGGTCACCGGCCCGGCGCCGAGCGCGGCGGCGATCAGCGCCTCGCGCACGAAGCCGAGCACGCGGCTCGCCATGGTGGCGCTGCCGACGCTGGCGAACTTCTTCACCAGGCTCACGCCGGGCTCTCCCGCACGATGCTCGCCACGCGCCGGCGCCTCATTCGGCGGCCGCGGCCTGCCGCTCGCGCGGCTTGCGCGCGGCGCCGGTCTCCAGCGTCTCGATCAGCCGCTCGCGGATCGCGGCGAGCCGCGTCGGGTTGTCGATCTTGGCGCCGGTCAGGTCGGTCACGTAGAAGGTGTCGATCACCTTCTCGCCGAAGGTGGTGATGTGGGCGGAGGCGATGTCGAGCGACAGGTCCGACAGCGCGCCGGTGATCTCCGACAGCAGGCCAGGCCGGTCGAGCCCCTCGACCTCGACCACCGAGAAGCGGTTGGACAGCGTGTTGCGCACCTCCGCGCGGGGCTCGATGCGGAAGGCGCGGGTGGCGCGGCGGCGCCTGGCGCGCTTCTCGATCATCTCGGGCAGCCAGGCGCGGCCGGCCAGCACGTCCTCGATCAGCCGGCCGATGCGCTGGCCGCGGCGGCGCTCGTCCTCGTCGAGGTCGAACTCGCGGTTGATGAGGATGGTGTCGAGCGCGCGGCCGTCGGTGGTGGTGAAGACCTGCGCGTCGACGATGTTGCCGCCGGCGGCCGCGCAGGCGCCGGCGATCACCGACAGAAGCCGCGGATGGTCGGGCGCCAGCACGGTGATCTCCGTCACCGCCTCGAAGCCGTGCGTCTTGACCATGGTGGCGAGCGAGCGGCCGCTGCGGTCGGCGCTGCGGATGAAGTCGGCATGGCGCACCTGGTCGTCGAGATCGGCGGCCAGCAGGTAGTTGGCGTAGTGCAGCTCGAGCAGCCGGGCGCGCTCGCCGGCCGCCCAGCCGGCCTCGTCGAGCGCCTGGGCCAGCCGCTCGCGCGCCTCTTCGGCGCGCGTCTCGCGCGAGGTCTCGGAGAAGCCGCCGGTCAAAAGCAGCTCGGTCTCGTGGTAGAGCGTGCGCAGGAGCTGGCCCTTCCAGCCGTTCCACACGCCGGGCCCGACGCCGCGGATGTCGCAGATGGTGAGCACCAGCAAGAGCTTGAGCCGCTCGACCGACTGCACCGTCTCGGCGAAGTCGGCGATCGTCTTGCGGTCGTTGAGGTCGCGCGTCTGCGCCGTCATCGACATGACGAGATGGTGCTCGACCAGCCAGGCGACCATCGCCGTCTCGGCGGCGTTGAAGCCCATGTGCGGGCACAGCCGGCGGGCGATGCGCGCGCCGGCGGTCGCGTGGTCCTCCGGCCGGCCCTTGGCGATGTCGTGGAACAGCAGCGCGGTGTAGAGCACGGCGCGCCAGGCCTTGAGGCCCGGCATCAGGCCGTGCGCCAGCGGGTGCATGTCGGCGCCCCCGCCGTGCTCGATCTGCGACAGCACGCCGATGCAGCGGATCAGGTGCTCGTCCACCGTGTAGTGGTGGTACATGTTGAACTGCATCATCGCCACGATCTTGTTGAAGTCGGGGATGAGCTTGCCGAGCACGCCGGCCTCGTTCATGCGCCGCATGTTGAGCTCGGGATTGCGCCTGGAGGTGAGCACGTCGAGGAACAGCCGGTTGGCCTCCGCGTCGCGCCGCAGGTTGCGGTCGATCAGCCGGAGCGAGCGGGTGAGCAGCTTGAGCGCCTCGGGATGATACTCCAGCCCGTGCCGGTCGGCGAGCCAGAACAGCCGCAGCAGGTTGACCGGATCGCGCTCGAAGACCTGCGGATCGGCGACGTTGATGCGGTGGTTGTCGACGATGAAGTCGCTGCTGCCGGCAAGCTTGCGGCGGCGCCGCGAGAAGGTCTGGAAGATGCGGTTGAAGCCCGGCACCTGCTTGGCCTGCTCCTCCTCGAGCGCGGCGCAGAAGATGCGCGTCAGGTCGCCGACGCCCTTGGCCGTCAGGAAGTAGTGCTTCATGAAGCGCTCGACCGCCGACAGGCCGGGATGGCTGGTGTAGCCGAGCCGTTCGGCGATGTCGCGCTGGATGTCGAAGTGCAGCCGCTCCTCCGCCTTGCCGGTGAGGAAGTGCATGTGGCAGCGCACCGCCCACAGGAAGTCCTCCGCCTTGCGGAACTGCAGATACTCCTTGCGGGTGAAGACCCCCTTGCCCACCAGGTCCTCGCTGGTCGGCACGCGGTAGTAGTACTTGCCGATCCAGAACAGGGTGTGCAGGTCGCGCAGGCCGCCCTTGCCGTCCTTGACGTTGGGCTCGACCAGGTAGCGGCTTTCGCCGGCCTTGGCGTGGCGCTTGTCGCGCTCGGCCAGCTTGGCCTGGACGAACTCGGCGCCGCTGTCGGCGACCACCTCCTCGTCGAAGCGGCGGGTGAGCTCCTTGTAGAGCAGCTTGTCGCCGCCGATGAAGCGCGCCTCGAGAACGGCGGTGCGGATGGTGATGTCGGTGCGCGCGTGGCGCATGCACTCGTCGATGTTGCGGGTCGCGTGGCCGACCTTCAGCCCCATGTCCCACAGCATGTAGAGCACGTATTCGATGATCTGCTCGCCCCACGGCGTCTGCTTGTAGGGCAGCAGGAACAAAAGATCGATGTCGGAGCCGGGCGCCAGCGTGCCGCGGCCGTAGCCGCCGACGGCGACGATCGCCATGCGCTCGGCCGCCGAGGGGTTCTGCGAGGGATAGACATGCGCGATCGCGAAGCCGTGCACGGCGCGGATGATCTCGTCCATCAGATGCGACAGCCGCGCCGCGCAGGCGGTGCCGCCGCCATCGGCCATCAGCATCGCCTCGACGCGGCCGCGCCCCTCCGCGATCTCGCGCTTGAGGCGCTTGAGCACGGCCGCGCGCACCGCCGCCTTGTCGCCGCCGCCGGCCTCCTCGGCCATGGCGGCGAGCGCGGCGCGCAGCGCCGCGCCGTCGATCACCTCGGCAAGTCTGAGCGACACCCGCGCCATCGGCCGTTCCAACTCGTTGTCTTCGCGCGTCTATAGCCTGATTTGGCGGCGAACGGTATCGTTCGCCGCGCCGCCGGGAACCGACGCCCCGGCGCTCCCGTTCAGCCGCGAAAGGGCGGCAAGACGATGGCAGGCGATACGGCATCCCGGCGTGCGGCGATGGTCGAGCGGCAACTGCGCCGCCGCGGCATCGACGATCCGCGCGTGCTGGAGGCGATGCGCGCGGTGCCGCGCGAGGCCTATGTCGGGGCGGACATGGCCGGGCTGGCCTACGAGGACACCGCCCTGCCGATCGCCGAAGAGCAGACCATCTCGCAGCCCTATGTGGTGGCGCTGATGCTGCAGGCGGCGAAGCCGGCGCCGCAGGACCGGCTGCTGGAGATCGGCACCGGCTCGGGCTATGCCGCGGCGGTGGCCGCCCGCCTGGTGGCGCGCGTCGTCACCGTCGAGCGGTACGCCGCGCTGGCCGAGACGGCGCGCCGGCGGCTCGCCGCGCAGGGCGTCGACACCGTCGCCGTGCACACCGCCGACGGCACCCGCGGCTGGCCTGACGAGGCGCCCTACGACGCGATCATCGTGACGGCCGGCGGCCGGAGGGTGCCCGACGCGCTGAAGGCGCAGCTCGCCGCGGGCGGGCGGCTGGTCATCCCGGTCGGCGACGGCGGCGGCCAGCGGCTCCTGCTGTTCGAGCGGCAGCCCGACGGCAGCCTGACCGAGCGCGACCTGGGCGGCGTGCGCTTCGTGCCGCTGGTCGGCGCCGGGTGAGGCGGGCGCGCCGGCGCTACCTCCGCCCCACGAGACCCTTCAGCCGGTAGAGCGCCTCGAGCGCCTCGCGCGGCGTCATCTCGTCGGGGGTGAGGGCGGCGACCGCCTCGGCCAGCGGATCGGGCGTGCGCGCGGGCGCGATGGCCTGGCGCACGGGCGCGGCGAACAGCGGCAGCTCGTCGGCCAGCCGGCTCGCCTTGCCGGCGGACGTCTCGCCCGCCTCCAGCTTCTGCAGCACCGCGCGGGCGCGCTCGACGACGGCCGGCGGCAGGCCGGCCAGCCGCGCCACCTGCACGCCGTAGGAGCGGTCGGCCGCGCCGCGCCCCACCTCATGCAGGAAGACGACCTCGCCCTCCCACTCCTTGACGCGCATGGTCGCGTTGTGCAGCCGCTCCAGCCGGTCGGCGAGCGCCGTCAGCTCGTGGAAATGGGTGGCGAAGATCGCCCGGCAGCGGTTTTCGGCGTGCAGGTACTCGACCGCCGCCCAGGCGATCGACAGGCCGTCGAAGGTCGCCGTGCCGCGGCCGATCTCGTCGAGAATGACCAGCGCCCGCTCGCCCGCCTGGTTGAGGATCGCCGCCGTCTCCACCATCTCGACCATGAAGGTCGAGCGGCCGCGGGCCAGGTCGTCGGACGCGCCGACGCGGCTGAACAGCCGGTCGACGACGCCGATGCGGGCGGCGCGCGCCGGCACGAAGGAGCCGGTCTGGGCGAGGATGGCGATCAGCGCGTTCTGGCGCAGGAAGGTCGACTTGCCGCCCATGTTGGGCCCGGTCAGCAGCCAGATCGCGCCGTGCCGGCCGTCGCTCGCCGGCGACAGGTCGCAGTCGTTGGCCACGAAGGGCTGCGCGAGCTGGCGGCGCAGCGCCTGCTCGACCACCGGGTGGCGGCCGCCCTCGACCCGGAAGTCGAGGCTGTCGTCGACCTCGGGGCGGCAGTAGCGCTCCGCCTCGGCGAGCGCGGCAAGCGCGGCGGCGACGTCGATGACGGCGAGCGCATGGGCGCCGGCGCGCAGCGCCTCGGCCTCGCCGACGCACTCGGCGACCAGGCGGTCGAACGCGGCGAGCTCGATCGACACGGCGCGCTCGGCCGCGTTGGCGATGCGGCCCTGCAGGTCGGCCAGCTCGGTGGTGGTGAAGCGCAGCGCACTGGCCATGGTCTGGCGATGGATGAAGCGGGCGCGCGCGGCCTCGCTGCCGGTCATCGTCTCGCGGTGGTTGGCCGTCACCTCGATGAAGTAGCCGAGCACGTTGTTGTGGCGGATCTTGAGCGAGCGGATGCCGGTCTCCTCGGCCAGCTCGCGCTCCATCGCCGCGATCACGCGGCGCGATTCGTCGCGCAGGGCGCGCATCTCGTCGAGCTCGCCGTCATAGCCCGGCCGAACGAAGCCGCCGTCGCGCTTCATCAGCGGCACGTCGTCGGCGAGCGCCCGGGCCAGGTGGTCGGCGAGCGCGGCCGGCAGCCCGTCGAGCGCGCGGCGCGCGGCGGCAAGCTCGTCGGGCAGCGGCGCGGCGCCGTCGAGCAGCGCGGCGAGGCGGCCGGCGGCGGCGAGCCCGGCGGCGAGAGCGGCGAGGTCGCGCGGCCCGCCGCGGTTGAGCGCCAGGCGCGACAGCGCCCGCGCCATATCGGGCACGCCCTTGAGCTCGGTCCGCAGCGCGGCGCGCAGCTCCGGCTCGACGAGCAGGTGGCCGACCGCGTCGAGCCGCCGGTTGACCGCCGCCGCATCGGTCAGCGGCGCCGTCAGCCGCTCGGCGAGAAGCCGCGCGCCCGGCCCGGTCACGGTGCGGTCGACAGCCTTGAACAGGCTGCCCTCGCGGTCGCCCGACAGCGTGCGCATCAGCTCGAGATTGGCGCGCGTGGCGGCGTCGATGAACAGGCTGGCGCCGGCGTCGTCGCGCTCGGGCCGGCCGAGCGGCGGCCGCTCGGCCTTCTGCGTCTTCTCGACATAGGCGATAGCGCCGGCGATCGCCGACAGCTCGGCGCGGCCGAAGCTGCCGAAGCCGTCGAGCGTGGCGACGCCGAAGAAGCGCGCAACCCGGTCCTCCGCGGCGGCCGAATCGAACAGGCTGGCCGGCTGCGGGTTGACCGTGCGGCCGAGCACGTCGAACACCGGCCTGAGTGCGGCGTCGTGGAACACCGGCTCGGCGACGACCAGCTCGCGCGGGTCGACGCGCAGGATGTCGGCCAACAGCCGGTCCGGCGCGCTGGAGGCGACGCGGAAGGCGCCGGTCGAGATGTCGATCCAGGCGAGCGCCAGCGCCTCGCCGGCGCCCTTCACCCGGCCGAGCGCCATCAGGTAGTTGGCCTCGGCCGGCGCCAGCAGCTTGTCCTCGGTGATGGTGCCGGGGGTGACGAGGCGCACCACGTCGCGCCGCACCACGGCCTTGGCGCCGCGCTTCTTCGCCTCCGCCGGGTCCTCCGTCTGCTCGCAGACCGCCACCCGGTGGCCGAGGCCGATCAGCTTCTGCAGGTAGTCATCGGCGGCATGCACCGGCACGCCGCACATCGGGATGTCGTCGCCCTGGTGCTTGCCGCGCTTGGTGAGCGTGATGCCGAGCGCCCGGCTGGCGACTTCGGCATCCTCGAAGAACAGCTCGTAGAAGTCGCCCATGCGGTAGAACAGCAGCGAATCCGGGTTGGCCGCCTTGATCTCGATGTACTGTTCCATCATCGGCGTGGCGGCCGCGGCCGGAGCGGCCTCGGCGCGGGCGCGGATCGTCGTGTCGTCGTTCAACGGCTGCATCCCATGGCGGCTGACAATTCCTGCTTGGCCAATCGTTCGGCGAAAGTGTAGCCTTGTTGCCTCCCCGCCCGCAAAGCTCCACAAGAGACCGCCGAAACCGCCGCCGCGAAGGAACGCAACGCGCCATGTCATCCACAGAAACCAGCCGTCCGGGACCCTCCGTCAGCCCGCAGGAGGCGCTCGATTTCCACGCCATGGGCCGTCCCGGCAAGCTGGAGATCAACCCGACCAAGGCGATGGCCACGCAGCGCGACCTGTCGCTCGCCTATTCGCCGGGCGTCGCGGTGCCGGTGCAGGCGATCGCCGACGACCCGAGCCGCGCCTTCGACTACACGACGCGCGGCAACCTGGTGGCGGTGATCTCGAACGGCACGGCGATCCTCGGCATGGGCAATCTCGGCGCGCTCGCCTCCAAGCCGGTGATGGAGGGAAAGGCGGTGCTGTTCAAGCGCTTCGCCGACGTCGATTCGATCGACCTGGAGGTCGACACCGCCGACATCGACGCCTTCGTCAACTGCGTGCGCTATCTCGGCCCGTCCTTCGGCGGCATCAACCTGGAGGACATCAAGGCGCCGGACTGCTTCATCATCGAGCAGCGGCTGCGCGAGCTGCTCGACATTCCCGTCTTCCACGACGACCAGCACGGCACGGCGATCATCGCGGCGGCCGGGCTGATCAACGCGCTCGACCTCACCGGGCGCGACATGGCCTCGACGCGGCTGGTGTGCAACGGCGCCGGCGCGGCCGGCATCGCCTGCATCGAGCTCGTCAAGTCGATGGGCTTCACGCCGTCCAACGTGATCCTGTGCGACACCAAGGGCGTCGTCTACAAGGGCCGCGAGGAGGGCATGAACCAGTGGAAGTCGGCGCATGCGGTCGACACCGACATGCGCACCCTGGCCGACGCGCTGGAGGGCGCCGACGTCTTCTTCGGCCTGTCGGCGCGCGGCGCGCTGACCTCGGCGATGGTGCAGTCGATGGCCAAGCAGCCGATCATCTTCGCCATGGCCAATCCCGACCCGGAGATCACGCCGGAGGAGGTGGCCGAGATCCGCACCGACGCGATCATGGCGACCGGCCGGTCGGACTATCCGAACCAGGTCAACAATGTGCTCGGCTTCCCCTACATCTTCCGCGGCGCGCTCGACGTGCGCGCCACGACGATCAACGACGCCATGAAGGTGGCCGCCGCCGAGGCGCTGGCGGCGCTGGCGCGGCAGGACGTGCCGGACGACGTGGCGGCCGCCTATCAGGGCAACCGGCCGAAATACGGCCCCGCCTACATCATCCCCGTGCCGTTCGACCCGCGGCTGATCTCGGCCGTGCCGGTCGCCGTCGCCCGCGCGGCGATGGAATCGGGCGTGGCGCGGCGGCCGATCCTCGACATGGAGAAATACACCAACGAGCTGTCGGCGCGGCGCGACCCGATCGCCTCGACGCTGCAGCGCATCTACGACCGCGTGCGCCGCCAGCCCAAGCGCATCGTCTTCGCCGAGGGCGAGGAGGAGCAGGTGATGCGCGCCGCCGTCTCCTACGTCAACCAGAAGCTCGGCACCGCCATCCTGCTCGGCCGCGACGAGCAGATCCGCGAGACGGCGCGCAACGCCGGCGTCGACCTGTCGAAGCCCGGCATCGAGATCATCAATGCGCGGCTGTCGCGGCGCAACGGCATCTATGCCGACCATCTCTACGAGCGGCTGCAGCGCCGCGGCTTCCTGTTCCGCGACTGCCAGCGGCTGATCAACAACGACCGCAACCACTTCGCCGCCTGCATGGTGGCGCTGGGCGACGCCGACGGCGTGGTGACCGGCGTGACGCGCAACTACTCGACCGTGCTCGACGACGTGCGCCGGGTGATCGACGCCCGGCCCGGCCACCGGGTCATCGGCGCCTCGATCGCGCTTTGCCGCGGCCGCACGGTGATCGTCGCCGACACCGCGGTGCACGACATGCCGACCTCGGAGGAGATCGCCGACATCGCCGAGGAGGCGGCCGGCATGGCGCGCCGCATGGGCTACGAGCCGCGCGTGGCGCTGCTCGCCTACTCGACCTTCGGCCACCCGCCCGGCGAGCGCTCCGAGCGCGTGCAGGAGGCGGTCAAGATCCTCGACCGGCGGCGCGTCGACTTCGAGTATGACGGCGAGATGGCCGCCGACGTGGCGCTCAACCCGCGGCTGATGCAGCAATATCCCTTCTGCCGCCTGTCGGGGCCGGCCAACGTGCTGGTCATGCCGGCCTTCCACTCCGCCTCGATCTCGACCAAGATGCTGCAGGAGCTGGGCGGCTCGACGGTGATCGGCCCGCTGCTCGTCGGCCTCAACAAGCCGGTGCAGATCGTCTCGCTCAACGCCAAGGATTCCGACATCGTCAACATGGCGGCGATCGCCGCCTACAACGCCGGGCGCTGAGCCGGCCGCGGCCCGCGTCCCCGCGCCGGCCGCCGCAACCAAGGTTTCACCGCGCCGCGCAAAGCGCGTATGCTGGAGGCGGGCGGCGGCCGGTGCGGCGGGAACATTCCCCGCGGCTTGCGAATTGCGAGGCTGAAGCCCGAGACGCGGTCGAACCGGAGCCTGATGTGCTGATTGCGGCGAGCCTGCTGACGACCCTGCTGGCGGTGGCAACGGTGCTGCCCTACGTGCCCGCCGCGCACGGCCTGGTGCGCATCGGCGACTTTCCGCGCCAGCAGATCCTGGCGCTGGCGGCCGCACTCCTCGTCGCCACGGTCTTCGTCGGCGACGGCGGCGCGGCATGGCGCGCCGTGCAGGCGGTGCTCGTCGCCATGTGCGTGGCCCAGACGGTGCATATCCTCCCCTTCACGCCGCTGTGGCGCAAGCGCTCGGCGCGCTACGTGCCCGGCCGCGACGAGGGCGAGCCGTTCCGGCTGATGGCCTGCAACGTCAAGATGTCGAACCGGCGCTACGGCCTGCTCGCCGGGCTGGTCGAGCAGCACGAGCCGGACATCCTCATCCTGATGGAGGTCGACCGGCCATGGGTCGAGGGGCTGGCCGAGACGCTGGCGCGCTATCCGCAGATCGTCTCGCAGCCGCAGGACAACAGCTACGGCCTGCTGGTCGCCTCGCGCTTCCCGCTCGAGGACACGCAGGTGCGCCACGTGCTCACCGAGGGCGTGCCGTCGATCCTCGCCACCGTCGTGCTGCCGGAAGGACGCCGCTTCCGGCTCTACGCCATCCATCCCGAGCCGCCGGTGCCGCACGCCACCACCGCCGGGCGCGACGGCGAGACGGCGCTGGTGGCGCTGGAGACGCGCCGCGAGACGCTGCCGGTGCTGGTTGCCGGCGACCTCAACGACGTCGCCTGGTCGCGCACCACCGAGCGCTTCCGCCGGCTGAGCCGGCTGCTCGACCCGCGCATCGGCCGCAAGGTGTTCTCCACCTTCGACGCGCGCTACCCCCTGGTGCGCTGGCCGCTCGACCACCTGTTCCACTCGGCGCATTTCCGGCTCGCCGGCATGCACCGGCTGCCGGCCTGCGGCTCCGACCACTTTCCCGTGCTGTTCGAGCTGGCGCTGTGCGAGGACGGACGGGCGCTCAGCCGGCCGGAGGCGGCCGACCGCTCGGACCTCGCCGAGGCGCGCGACCGCATCGCCCGGGCGCGCGCCCGGGACGAGGAGCCGATCGGCACCGACTGGGAAGACTGACGGCGGGCCGGGCGGCGGCCGGGCCGCGCCGGCTCAGGAATGGGCGAAGATGTCCTCGCTCTCCCAGCCCATCAGGTCGAGCCGGGCGCGCGTCGGCAGGAAGGCGAAGCACGCCTCGGCCTCGCGTGTGCGGCCCTCGCGCGCCAGCCGGCCGACCAGCGCCTCGTGCAGCCGGTGCAGGTAGAGCACGTCGGAGGCGGCGTAGTCGCGCTGCTCCTGGCTCAGCGTCTCGGCCGCCCAGTCGGACGACTGCTGCGCCTTGGACAGGCCGACGCCGATCAGCTCGGCGCACAGATCCTTCAGCCCGTGCCGGTCGGTGTAGGTGCGCGTCAGCCGCGAGGCGATCTTGGTGCAGAACACCGGCTCGGCCATCGCGCCGAAGGCGTTCTCCAGGACGGCGAGATCGAAGCGCGCGAAATGGAACAGCTTGACGATCGACGGATCGCGCAGGAGCCGCACCAGGTTCGGCGCCTCGCTCTGGCCCGGCGCGATCTGCACCAGGTCGGCGGTGCCGTCGCCGGGCGAGAGCTGGACCACGCACAGCCGGTCGCGGTGCGGCTTCAGGCCCAGCGTCTCGGTGTCGATGGCGACCGCGCCGACGCGGTAGCGCTCGAGATCGGGCAGGTCGTGCTTGTGCAGCCGGATGCTCATCGCCGACGGTCCTCAGCCGGCCAGCGCAGCGAGAATGCGCGCCCAGGACCGCTGGCCGTGCTGGAACGAGCTCAGGTCGTACTTCTCGTTCGGCGAGTGCACGCGGTCGTCGCCGAGCGCGAAGCCGACGAGCAGCGATTCCATGCCGAGCATGGAGCGGAAGCTGCCGACGATGGGGATCGAGCCGCCCATGGCGATGGTCAGCGCCGGCTTCGGCCACTCGTCGCTCAGCGCGGCCTGCGCCTTTTCCACCAGCGGCGAATCGTAGGTAAGCTGGATCGCCGGCGCGCCGCCATGCGGCGCGAACCCGACCGAGCAGTCGGCCGGAATGCGGGCGCGCACGAAATCGCGGAAGGCGGCGCGGACGGCGTCGGGATCCTGCTCGTGCACCAGGCGGAACGACACCTTGGCCGAGGCCTCGGCCGGAATCACCGTCTTGAAGCCGTCACCGGTGTAGCCGCCGACGATGCCGTTGACCTCGGCCGTCGGCCGCGCCCAGATCAGCTCGAGCACCGAGCGGTCCTGCTCGCCGGAGGGCACCGACAGGCCGATCGGCGCGAGGAAGCTCTCCGCCGTCTCGCCGAGCCCGGCCCACATCTCCAGCACCTCCGGCGGCGTCTCGGCCACGCCCTCGTAGAAGCCGGGGATCGTCACCCGCCCGGCCTCGTCGTGCAGCTCGGCCAGGACCCGGGCCAGGATGCGGATCGGATTGGCGGCCGCACCGCCGAACATGCCCGAATGCAGGTCGCGGTCGGCGGCGCGCACCGTCACCTCCTCGCCGACCAGGCCGCGCAGGCCGACGCACACGGCCGGCGTCTCGCGGTCCCACATGGCGGTGTCGCAGACCAGCGCCACGTCGGCCTTGAGCTCGGCGGCATTGGCCTCGAGGAAGGGCTTGAGCGACGGCGAGCCGGACTCCTCCTCGCCCTCGAGCAGCACGGTCACCCGGCACGGCAGCCGCCCGTGCACGGCCTTGTAGGCGCGGCAGGCCTCGAGAAAGGTCATCAGCTGGCCCTTGTCGTCGGAAGCGCCGCGCGCGCGGATCACCTTGCGGCCGGGCTCGAGCTCGACCAGCGCCGGCGCGAACGGGTCGCTCTCCCACAGCGCCAGCGGGTCGACCGGCTGCACGTCGTAATGGCCGTAGAACAGCACGTGCGGACCCTCGCCGTCGTGGTGGGCGACGACCATCGGATGGCCGGCGGTCTCGCGCACCGAGGCCTCGAAGCCGATCGCCGACAGATCGTCGACCAGCCATTCGGCGGCGCGCCGGCACTCCGCCTTGAAGGCGGGGTCGGTCGAGATCGACGGGATGCGCAGCAGCGCGAAGAGACGGTCGAGGCTGTCGTCGAGCGACTGGTCGAGACGGTCGAGGACGGGAGCGAGCTCAGGCATGGGGCACCCTTGTGACGTGATGCGGAACGGCGACAGGCGCGGCGGTGCGCCGTCGTCTCGTAGCGGCCGGGCCGGGCCGACGCAAGCCGCCGGCCGCGCGGCGGGCGGCGCAACGCAAAAGGGGCCCGGACGGGCCCCTCGCGATGCGGCTTCGACGAACGATCACCAGTAGGGGCAGTCGTTGTCGGTCATGTAGTCGTGCACCTCGATCTTGCCGTCGACGATGTCGGCCTTGGCCTGCTCGACGGCCGCCTTCATCTCGTCGGTGATCAGGCTCTCGTTATGCTCGTCGAGCGCGTAGCCGACGCCGTCCTCGGCGAGGCCGAGATTGTTGACGCCGTAGGAGAAGGCGTCGTTGCGGGCGTCGGCGAAGGCGTCGTAGACGGCGACGTCGACGCGCTTGATCATCGAGGTCAGCACGCTGCCGGGATGCAGGTAGTTCTGGTTGGAATCGACGCCGATGCCGAGCTTGCCGGCGTCCGCCGCCGCCTGCAGCACGCCGACGCCGGTGCCGCCGGCGGCGTGGTAGACCACGTCGGCGCCCTGGTCGATCTGCGAGCGGGTGATCTCGCCGCCCTTGGTCGGGTCGTTCCAGGCCGCCGGCGTGTCGCCGGTGTAGTTGCGGATCACCGTGGCGTCGGCATTGGTCGCCTTGACGCCGCCGACATAGCCGCACTCGAACTTGCCGATCAGCGGGATCTCCATGCCGCCGACGAAGCCGAGCGTGCCGGTCTCGGAGGCCATCGCGCCGAGCACGCCGACCAGGTAGGAGCCCTCCTGCTCCTTGAAGACGACCGAGCGCACGTTGGGCTTGTCGACGACGATGTCGATGATGGCGAAGTCGGTGTCGGGGAACTCGTCGGCCACCTTCTCGAGCGCCGCGGCCCAGGAGAAGCCGGCCATGACGATCGGATTGCGGCCGTCCTCGGCGAAGCGGCGCAGTGCCTGCTCGCGCTGCGCGTCATTGGAGATCTCGAAATCGACGTAGTCGATGCCGGTCTCCTGCTTGAACTGCTCGGCGCCGTTGTAGGCCGCCTCGTTGAACGACTTGTCGAACTTGCCGCCCAGATCGTAGATGATCGCCGGCTGCACCTCGGCGGCGTAGGCGGCCGCGGTCATGGCGGTTGCGGCCATCAGGCCCAGGACAATACGCTTCATGTGCTCCACACCCTGTCGGTTTTCGTTACAGTGCACGCCACCCTGCCGCCGCCGGCCCGGCCGGCCGCGAACCCGGTCGCTGGCGAAAGCTCCCATCTCCCGCCGGAACCGGCACTGTGGCACGGGGCCGGGCAAATTTCACCTGGAAATTTGACCTTTTGGAAAAGGCCTCAGGGGGCCGCCGCGCCCGCCGCGCGCGGCACCGGACAGGCGACCCCCGTGCCCTTCAGGCCGCAGTAGCCGTAGGGATTCTTGGCGAGATACTGCTGGTGCTCGGCCTCGGCATAGTAGAAGGCGGGCGCCGGCGCGATCTCGGTGGTGATGCGGCTCAGCCCGGCATGCCCGAGCGCGGCGCCATAGGCCGTGCGCGAGGCCTCGGCGGCGGCGCGCTGCGCCTCGGTCGTGGTGTAGACGACCGAGCGGTAGGTGGTGCCGACATCGTTGCCCTGACGCATGCCCTGGGTCGGGTCGTGGCTCTCCCAGAACAGCCGCAGCAGATCCTCGAAGGCGACCTGCCGCGGGTCGTAGACGACGAGCACCACCTCGGCGTGGCCGGTCAGGCCGGTGGTCGTCTCCTGGTAGGTCGGGTTGGGCGTGTGGCCGCCGGCATAGCCGACCGCGGTGACGTGGACGCCCTCGGTCTGCCAGAACAGCCGCTCGGCGCCCCAGAAGCAGCCCATGCCGAACAGCGCCGTCTCCAGGCCTTCCGGGAAGGGCGGCTTGAGCGGCCGGCCGCTGACGTGGTGCGTGGCCGCCGTGGCGATCGGCTCGGCCCGGCCGGGCAGCGCCTCGGCCGCGCTCGGCAGCTTGAGCTTCTTGTTCAGCATGTCGCTCAGAAAGAACATGGGCCAATCCTCCGGTGGCGGGTTGCCGGCGCTTTAAGCGCACGCTGCGGCACGCCGGCGAGGCCCGGCCTCGCCGCGCCCGGGCCGGCCGGACAAGCCGGCATGGCCCGCGACGGCCGCGCAGCACCTTGTCACGGTCTAGCGCCGCGCCGCGATGCGCCGCCGGCGCCGCTCGGGCCGGCGGCCGACCGCATAGAGCAGCAGCGCCAGCCCGGCGAAGACGACGAACCCCGGCGCCGCCAGCACGGCGGTCGCCGCCGGATCCCACAGCACGCCGGGAAGATAGGCCGCGCCGCGGGCGCGGGCAAGGTCGAGGCTGTCGGGCGCGACCGCCGCCCAGCTCTCGGCGAGCGGCGTCAGCACCCAGGCCGAGGCGGCGATCGAGCGGGTGGCGTCGATCACCGCCAGCACGACGGCGACGGCGAGCGCCACGAGGGCGGCGAGGCGGAAGACGAAGCGGATCATGCGGGCCCCTGCGCGATGCCGGCCCCTGGGGCCGCTGCGCCTCATCTAGACCAAGTCGCGGCCGAGGGGAATCTCCCTGCGCGGCGCGGCCGGGCGGCGCCGCCGGAACCGCACGGCCGGGCGGCGCAGGCGCAGCCCCGGAGCCGACCGCGGCGCCGATCAAAAAGCGCGCCCGGCGCTTCACATCGCCGGCCAATTCGACTAGATGAGCCCGGCGCGCGGCTTGCCCGCGCGCCTGCGGAGAGGTGGCCGAGTGGTTTAAGGCGCACGCCTGGAACGCGTGTATACGGGAAACCGTATCGAGGGTTCGAATCCCTCCCTCTCCGCCACTTGCCCCAGCGAAAGCGTTCTCCCGGTCCGGCTGCGGCCGGATTTTTCCGTTTTATTCGAGGGTTATGTGGGAAGGGCCGAGCACTGGCCCCTGCGCTAGGAGGCCCGAAAGCGGTCTCTCCGGGCCGATATTCTCCGGACCTCATGACTGCGTAGTTTTGGTGAATTGCCTACAACCGACTGAAATTACAATATTTTATTGGGGGCGCAGCTCCGCACTTCGACGCCGGGGGCGTTCTTGAGAAGGAACAGAAATCGAACCTCCTGCAGGGCGATTTGCGAGAACTGCCTGACCGGGAGTGATCTGATTACAAAAAGACAAGCATTGCGTCGCTTCCTGTCTCGCTCGGAGACTAGTGAGTGAAGACGGCGCGGTTCCTGCTGGTTCCGCAGCGAATACAAAGGGGCCGACGTGGACGACCAAGTACAACAGGAAGGACCGGAAGAGCTCCTGCGGACTGCGACGACTGCCGCTGCCCGAGGCGACCCGATCGGAATGATCGAGGCGCTAACAGCTAGCGGTTTCCTGTTCGGTTTGGTCAGGAGGTTGCAGAAACAGTGGTCCAAGTTGCCGCCAACAGAAGTTGATGACTGTGTCGCAGTGGCGGTGGACTCAGCCTTTGCGGCCGTCTCTGCCGGCCGACCGGTTCGGAACCTAGGTGGTTGGCTTTGGAAGGTTGCGTCGAATGCCGCACAGGATCGTTGGGACGCTGATTTCAGTGAGCGCGCCCGTGGCGAGTTAGAAATCGATGGGATCGCCGGGCCGGAGGTCGAGGACACGGTCCGGCGACGAGAGCGGGAAGCTCTCGACGATCATCGGCGCGCCGAAGCAATCCGCTTAGCGCGAGCGCTGTTGCCGCTTATCGGCGAGGGACAGGTCGTAGACGTCATGGAGCTCGTAATCGACGCCGCCGCGCAAGGGCTTCCCGATCTCCCCTCTGCCGAAATCGCTGAGGCTCTAGGGATCAGCGAAGGGTCGGCGCGGAAGCTGGTCTCACGCGGATTGCAGCGGATGCGACGAGAGGCAGAGCGGGCCGGGGTCGAAATGCCAGAGGATCTGCCTGAAACGCGGATGGACGAAGAAGGAGAAGACGAATGGTGACTGCAAACGAAGTCAGGGCAGACCTGGCACAACTCCTCGACCTTGCGACGGCGATGACGGGAGAATTGGGGGCGACTGTGGGCGAGATCATCCGCGAGGGCCTTGAACAGCCTTTGGATGAGCGTGCTGCGGCCGCTTTGCTTGATCGCGTGATCCGTGTGATGCGGTTCGCTGCCGAGCAACGCGGCGATGCGCGGACAGTTGCAGTTCTCGACCGCGACGCAGAAGAGCTCATGGCCCGCACGGAAGCGATCAGAACTCAGCTTGCCGGCCGGCGAGCGTCAAGCACTGATGCTGGCGAGGGCGATGAACACCCTGACGCTGTTCCTGATGAGGGGCGCCGTCTTCACCTGAGAGCGTACGATGGCATCCAGCCGCAACCAGTGAAACCTAGCCCTGTCTTTCACGAACGTCCAGTTGCCGTCGTGGAAGGCTTCGTGAGAACCCGAGACATCCGACTGTGGGACGCGAACGAACGGCTCGACATCCACCTCAACCAGTTTCAGCAGAAATATGCGCGGCCGCCGAGCCCGGACGAACTCCTCGCGATCATGCAGGGCGAACTGCCCCTGCCGGGCATCGAAGGTTCAGACCAGTTCGCGATCCGGTCGCTCGCCAAGAGCATTGCGGTGAATGGTGTCCGGAAACCACCGATCATCGACATCGATGGTACCCTGCTCGATGGCAACCGCCGTGTGACGGCCTGCTACTACATCCTGAATAGCGAAGAGCAGGAGTTCACGGCTGAGGAACGGCAGCGGGCCGAATGGATTAAGGTTTGGCAGCTGACGGACCACGCAACGGACCAAGAGCGCGAGGCAGTCATCGTCTCCCTCAACTTCGAGCCTGACTTCAAGCAAGACTGGCCGGAATATGTGAAGGCCCAGAAGGTCTATGAACACTATGAGACGTTGGTAACGCTCGAGCCACGGGCCAACCCGACTGCCGCGCGTTTGGCTGATATCCGGCGGGAGATCGCGCGGAAATTCGCACTCTCGATGAACGAAGTCACGCGCTATATCAACATGGTGAAGATCGCCCGTGAGTTCGAGGAATATCACGTTGTTGATCGCTCCAAGGATCAGTATGCGACCAAGCACCGCGCGTCGGACAAGTTCCAGTACTTCGACGAACTCAACAAAGGCAAAAGCGCCGGCGGCGTGAACTGGTCCCTCAATCAGGACGACAGCTTCAAACACTTGGTCTTTGACCTCCTGTTCGACAACAAGTTCACGAACTGGCGTCAGATCAGGGATCTGAAATACGTCGCGCAGAATGAAGACGCACTAGAGGTTCTGCGGAAGGCTCGCGACGAGAGTGACGTCGAAGTCGCTCAGGAGGGCGTCGATGACGCGATCGGAGTGGCCCGATCCGCGCGGGCAGAACAACGGCAGACAGGGGTCAACCCGAGAATCAGAACGTTCACAGAGTGGTTTCTGAACCTGCCTGTCAAAGTATTCGATCCGGCCGAACCTGGGGCTGTCAAAGAAGAGAACCTCCGAGGTCTTGCAGACGCGCTGCGTCTGGTAGAACGCTATCTGGATCCGGACATGACGGAGGCAGGCGACGATGCTGCGTGAATGCCGTCTGCAGCGCGTCGAAGTGCGTGTACCCGAGTCGTTGGACGCGCTCTTCCTCGTCCCTGCGCCGGGCGAAGCACTGACGCTCCTGAAGCTGGTTCGAAGCCGCCTCGGTGCGCAGGGTCAGACGGTGACCCGCTCCACGGAAGGTCTCCGCGTGCCAATGTCGGCTATCCCCTCACTCGGGCAGCTCGAGGACGCAGTCGAGCTGCACTGGACCCCAGAGGCGCAACGGTATGTGGAGAACCGCTTGCTGATAGGAGCCCATCATGCCGAAGTCTTCGCGCGGCTGCGGGAGATCAAGGCAGGCGGCGCGGATCTCGCCACGCGACTGATCGCCGATAGTGATGGACTCGGGGTGCTCGACCGGCATCAAATGGTCAATGTCGCCGCCATGACCCTTCCACGGAGCCCTGGTCTCTGCGTCTTCGATGAACAGGGGGCTGGAAAGACCGTGACCTTCATCTTCGCGCTCGACCTCCTAGTCGAGCGGGATGAAGCCGACCAAGCGATCATTGTGGCACCGAAGAGTATGGTCGGGGAATGGCCCAAGGATCTGACTCGCTTCCGCGGTGACCTCTATCGCACCGTGGTGCTCAGCGGCACTGCGGCAGAGAAGAGAAGGAAGCTGGCGGAGGGCGCCGACGTGTTCGTGACAAACTTCGAGACGGCAGTCTCGATGGAGGGGGAACTGCGCGCTCTCATGCGCGCGCGACCTGGGCGGACAGTGCTGGCGATTGATGAGTCCTTCTTTATCAAGTCCATGGACGCTAAACGGACCCGGGCGCTGCGGCGGCTTCGAGAGTGGGCCGGGCGTGCCTACGTACTCTGTGGGACGCCCGCACCTAACGCGCCGGGAGACCTGGTCCAGCAGTTCAACCTCGTGGACTATGGGTTCTGCTTCGACGGCATCGACGTGCCGGACGATCGCGGTGCGGCCGCGCCAGTAATTCAAGAAGCCATAGAGGCGCGGGGATTGTTTGTCAGGCACCTGAAGGCAGAGGTCCTGCCGGAACTGCCCGCAAAGAGGTTTCAGCGCGTACTTGTCCCGATGGCCACCGATCAGGCGCGCCTGTATCGGACAACACTCGAGGGCTTGGTTCATGACGTCGAGGCCGCAGATGACGCCCAGTTCTCGCGGGAGCGAACGAGCTTCCTAGCGCGGCGGTCGGCACTTCTGCAGATCTGTTCCAACCCGGCGGCTGTTGATTCAGACTACCGGGAGACGCCGGCGAAGCTGGCGGCGCTGGATTCGCTGCTAGAGCGCATCGTGGAACGTGACCGGGAGAAGGTTGTCGTTTGGTCGTTCTACACCGCATCCGTCACTGCGATCGTCGAGCGCTACAAGGCCTATGGTGCGGTTCGGTATGACGGTCTAGTCAGCGATGTCGATGTTCGGCGAGAGGCGGTTCGGCGGTTCCAGGAAGACGACCAAACTATGGTCTTCGTCGCGAACCCCGCAGCAGCGGGAGCTGGTCTGACACTCCATCGTGCTCGGTTCGCGATCTATGAGTCGCTGTCGAACCAAGCCGCCCACTACCTCCAGAGCCTCGACAGGATCCACCGGCGCGGACAGGAGCGTGACGTGGAGTACGTCGTCATGCTTTGCGATGGTTCGCTGGAAACTGCTGAGTACGACCGACTCGTCGAGAAAGAACGCGCTGCTCAGGATCTCTTGGGGGATAGAGTGTCCGAACCAATGACCCGGGAGACATTCCTCGCAGACGTCCGACATGCAGCGGCATTGCTGGGGGCTGTGGTATGAGGCAGTCAGTTCACGACGCTAGGTATCCTTTGCGTATTCCAAGTTTGACCCACGAGGCACGTCGCGCCCACCTCCAGACGCTGGCAGATGTAGCAGGGTTCCGGATTGAGGTTCACTTTCCATCCGATGATCGCCCGGACGTCCTACGGCGCCTCGTGAATGGGCGGGCCGTCTTTCTTGGTGAGGCAAAGTACAGCGAAGGACCCTCTAACATGGCCAGCGTAGCTCGGCTGGACCGCTACCTAGGCTGGCTCCTTCCAGTACAGCAATCTGGTGGATCTGCAGTGCTTGCGGTGGCCCACTCGCCGGGCCTTGAGGCCGCATGGCGTGCGCGGCTGGTATGGTTGGCGGCGGGCCACAGAACTGACGTCAACGTCTGGAGCGCGTCACTAGCCAGAGGAATTGTTGTCAGTGTTCTTGCGCATCGCCAGTCTGTCTGTGAGGGCACGGTAGGAAGCTATGGCGCGCGCTATAGCGTGACTGAATCCTTGCCCCCGCTGACATCGACGGCAGCAGGATAAACAAGAGGTCATCGAGCAATTTATTTCAGTTACTCAGCTGCGGCAAGAGGTGCATCTTTTTCGGGATCGGGATCCCAATTGTCAGACAGACTCGCCACTGGCCCATGCGCTTCTTCCGTCGGTGCAGCCTTTTGAGCTCCTCCTCTCCGTCGACGACCGCCGTCGAGCAGAAACTGAAACTGCTCCTTGAGTTCATTGGGCACATAGTCGACAGCATCCTGACGCATCCTTGGAGCCTCACCGTACCAGTCGGAAAGCGAATTCTCGAAATCGTCTTTCCGCATGCGCGGAGGGTTCACGATCGTCGTGGGACGACGCGAAAGCTTCGCCAGAAGGTCGAGATTGAAGGATTCAAACCGACCCAAGCGTTCGGGGCGAGCGTGGCTGCGCGCGGCCTTTAGCAGAGCTCTCCCGACTGCTGCACCAAGGCCGATAGGGACCGCATTGCCGACCTGCTCATATTTTTTCCGAACGGTCCCCTCGAATACCCAATCGTCAGGAAACTGCTGGATGCGGGCGTACTCTGCGACCGTGAGCGGGCGCAGTTCTGTCGGATGGCACAAAGACGTCGCCTTGCTGTCGGGACGAGTGGTAAGCGCAGGGCTCGGACTGTCGAAAGACAGCCGACGAAAGAACCCTGACCTCCCCCCCCAAGAGTCGTGAGCGCTGCCGAGCGCCTCGCGTTGTACCTCCTTTGGGAGATCTCTCCAATTCCCTCCCTCAGGGACCAATCTCAAGTAGCGCTCCTTGGCTGGGCAGAAGCTGTAATACTCGGATGGATGATCATCGAGCCCTTCGAGGGCTTGTGCTAGTGTGCGCCATGCTGGAAGGCCATTGGTGCCATCAGCGTGATGGGAGGCGGACGGCATGCGGAGCTTCCGTCCATCGCGACTTCCGATGATCACAAGGCGTTGGCGGGTTTGCGGCACACCAAAATCGGCTGCGTTCAGGACGTCGAACACGCAATAGTAGCCGAGTTTCTTCAGGGTCTTGGCGACAACGGCGAAGGCAGATCCCAACTGCTCATCGTCAGCAAGAGGCGGGTAGCCAGGTCCGCGTTCCTTGAGTGGCCGATGTCTGACCGCAGCCGAGAGCAGTCCTCGCACGTTTTCCATCACAAAGAATGCTGGTCGCGTATCCTTGATCACCCGAACGAAGTGGCGAAACATGGTGCTTCGAGGATCATTCAGGGATTTGCGATGCCCCGCCGTACTGAAGACCTGACACGAGGGCCCTCCGACCACGGCGAAAGCCTCGCCTCGCTTCAAACCTGCCGCTGTGAGTATCTCGTCACTCGATACCTGCTCGATTGGGCGATCAATGAGTGGCAGATCTGGGCGATTGCGCCTTATCGTCGATACCGGGAACTTATTGCATTCCAAAGCCATCACGACATCTAGTCCCGCGCTTTCGAGACCGAGGTCAAGCCCCATTGCCCCACTGAACAGCGAGATGACTGGACGGGTTTTTATTCTGTTCTTAGTCATGGCGCGTCAAATCCAATTCAAACTGGCCGCGGTCTATTTCGTCAAATAGCCGCTTAAGTGCGAGCTCAATGACGTAGCGGCGTGGCAACCGAGGCGTTCGCCCGTCAGTTTCTCGATCCAGGCGTTCCGCAAGGTGTTCATCTATCGTCGTGTTGAGACGGCGTGTTTGCGACATCTTGCGGTCCATGGTTGCGCTGGCACACATGCTAGACAGACACACGCCGATACGCAACAGTGCGCATTCATGCGCAGGTCTGAGCCGCCCATCGGTGCGGACGGCGGTCGAAAGGCTGTCGCCCCTCCTCCAAACGAGATCGGTAACTTCATGTGCCGTTGTCATGGCGAAGATCCACCTTGAAGAGTCCAGGCCAATGGAAACGGCTCCAGCAGCCGCGCCAGCGTCACCTCCGGCCCCTGCTTCCCATCCAGGATCGCCTCGACGATATCGGGCGCGAGCAGTGTCAGGCGCAGAACGCGGGTCATGTAGGAGGGCGCGATGCCCTCCCGTTCGGCCAGTTCGGCGATCGTGGCGTATTCGCCCGACTCGAGCATCCGCTTCCATCGGAACCCACGGGCCAGCGCCTTGACGAGAGCGCTGTCCGTCCTGCGAGACTGCGTGGCGCCGTCAGGCAGCTGCATCTCCTTCCGCCCGCCGCGCTTCACGATGCGGAATGGCACGTGGATTGTGACCGTCTCGGGGACCGCCGTCGCACGGGTCATGCCATTGCTCCGATGCTGCCAGACAGCATCTCGCGCGCGAGCCCCCCGAGGCCGTCCATCCGGAGCCGGACCTTCAACCCGTCTGTGCCGATGTCTACGCGCTCGACCAGCAATGTCACGATGCGTGCCTGCTCCGCGGGGAAGAGTTCATCCCACAGCGGGTCGAGCTGCTGCAATGCCGCGCGGACGTCGGCCTCGGAGACGTCGTCGGCGTGGGCACGCGCCGCCTTCCAAGTCCCCGCAACAATCTCTGGCTGCCGGAACACGGCACGGAGTTGGTCGATGACCGCGGCCTCGATCTCCCCTGCTGGCACGCGGCCCACGGGGCATGACCCGGCACAGTGCTTCAGCACTGTCTGGCTGACGTAGTAGCGGTACAGCCTGTCGCCCTTGCGCGTATGGGTCGGCGAAAACGCGGCGCCGTCGGGACCGAAGAGCAGTCCTTTCAGCAGCGCGGGCGTATCGGCGCGAGTCCGGGCGGCGCGCTTGCGGGGATTTTCCTGCAAGATGGCGTGGACGCGGTCCCATGTCGCTCCGTCAATTATCGCGTCGTGCTCGCCGGGATAGCTTTCACCCTTGTGGACCGCCTCGCCGATGTAGGCGCGGTTGCTGAGCATGCGGTAGATGTATTTCTTGTCGACCCGGTTGCCGCGCGTCGTCCGGAGACCCCGGGTGCCGACCTCCCGCGCCAGTTCCGTGCAGGACCCGATCTCGAGGAAGCGGGCGAAGATCCAGCGCACATGCGCAGCGGATTCATCGTCGACGACCAGCTTCCGGCTCTCGACCCGATAGCCGTAGGGCGGCACCCCGCCCATCCACATGCCCTTCTTCCGACTGGCGGCGACCTTGTCGCGGATGCGTTCAGCCGTCACCTCGCGTTCGAACTGGGCGAAGCTGAGCAGGATGTTCAGCGTCAGCCGGCCCATCGACGTGGTCGTGTTGAAGGACTGCGTGACAGAGACGAACGTCACGCCGTTCCGGTCGAAGACCTCGACCAGCTTGGCGAAGTCGCCGAGCGAGCGCGACAGGCGGTCGATCTTGTAGACCACGACCACATCGACCAGTCCGTCCTCAATGTCGGCCATCAACCGTTTAAGGCCGGGGCGTTCCAGCGTCCCGCCCGAGATGCCGCCGTCGTCATACTGATCGCGAACCAGCACCCAGCCTTCGGACCGCTGGCTGGCGATGAATGCCTCGCAGGCCTCGCGCTGGGCGTGGAGGCTGTTGAACTCCTGCTCCAGCCCTTCCTCGGAGGATTTCCGAGTGTAGACGGCACACCGCAGCTTGCGGACAACCTTCGACTTTTCGGGCGGTTTCGTCATGCCCGCCCCCTGTGGTTCTTGAGGCCGAAGAACACCCAGCCATTCCAGCGCGTGCCGGTGATCGCTCGCGCGATGGCGGACAGCGACTTGTACGGCCGACCTTGCCATTCGAAGCCATCGGCAGTGACGGTGACGATCTGCTCGACGCCCTGCCACTCGCGCAGCAGACGCGTGCCGGTGATCGGGCGATCGCGGTCGGCGCGGATGCTCCGTTTCGTCCGGTCGCCGCCGTCCAGTTCCTCGCCGAGCCGTTCGAAGCGCCGGATCGTCTCGGGCTTCAGACCACCATAGGCGAGTTCCTGGATTCGGTAGGCCAGGCGGGACTCGAGGTAGCGGCGGTTGAACGATGGCGGCTCGCTGTCGAACAGGTCGCGCCACTGTTGCTTTAGGTCGGGCGTCGGCGTGGTCTTCAGCGCGGCCAGGCGCGCGGGGATGGGGTCGGGCTTGTTCATGCATCTCTCCGGTGAGTTGGAGTTGCATGACGGCATTGGTCGGGCGGATAGTGTAGGCAACGTTCTCCAGTATCGTCAGATACTTCGCGCCCATCCCGCATCCGCAACCGAACCAGCCCGAGCGCCAGCAGTCCGCACAGCTCGGCGCGACGCTCTGCGGGCGTCATCTGGTCGGGCGGGAGCGGATTGGGGCGTTTCATGCGGGCCTCGGCGCGGTGGTCTCCTCGGGCCTCTACTCACCGTGATCGCGAACCGTCCCACGGCCGCTGGAAGTGCACGGACCGCGCCCATCCGGACTCGACTCAGGGTTGTTTGGAATGATAGAACATAGAGGGAACAATCAAGCTTGAAAGAAAAGGGATTCCGTTGGGCTCCGACATCAAGAAATTCGTCAATCCGAAGTTTCTCAACAGCATCGATGTCGTGCTCATGCGCGATCTCTTCGCGCGCCATTTCAAGGAAGAGAAGCTTCCCCTCGCATTCGACGGTGACATTGCCGAAGTTCGCAAACAGATGGCGGAGTATTTCTCGACGCCGATCACCGACTGGTCGGAAGGGCTGATCGCGGATCTGCATCGGGTCGCCGAACTCGGAACGGGCGAAGGGATGCAGCTCATCCTGAACGAAGCGCGCCGCCGCAGCGTGATCCTCTATCCCGCGCCCGACGCGGAAGATGCCGGTTCCGCGCCGGTGAAGCACGAGGCCAAGCATGTGGCGCTGCACGCCTACCTGCATCATCATCAGATCTTCGAGGCTGCGGCCGATTTCCAGGCGCTTAGGGCGCCGACCGCAATGGCGGAATTTCGCGGCCCGGAGCGCGATGTCGGGGCCGATCTGACGGAGGAAGCGTCGGCGGCATTCAAGGCCGCCATCGTCAAGCTGTTCGCGCAGGATCTGCAGGGCGATTACTGCCGTCTCGGCCCGTACGAGGAAGATGGCGAAATCAACCTCGTCGTCAGCCATGGCGCGCCGGTCACGACCACGCCGGTCGTGGCCGGCGACCGCGAACAGATCATCACCCTGCGCGCGGTGAAATATGCGGCGCTGCGCTACGCACCGAACGAAGGGCTCCTGCGCATCGGCGGCGTGCCAAGGGCGCAGCAGGCCGAAGTGGCGGCGATCTTCGCCGAACACATCCTCGGGCGACCCGGTTTCTTCGCCGGCAAGGACGCGCGCGATCTCTACACCCTCGATCCCATCACGGCTTTCGGCCCGGACTTCGCATTCCAGCATGCGTTCGACGAGAGGATCCTCGAGGTTCGGATCGTGGCGGCAGCGGCCGATTTCTTCGCCGAGGACGAGGATGGCGCATGGCGCTATGTGCGCAGCTGGGAGTCGAAAGACGCATCCGGTGCAGCGCTTCGGCATTTCAAGGCCAGCGAGGTGCGTTTCGGCCGCGGGTGGCGTCTGGGAGAAATCACGTTCCGGGTGTTTTTCAAGAGCGATGCAAAACAGCCCGCCAAGGTGACCGTGCGTTTGAAGCCGCCCGGCACGCTCGCCTTCCGTCGAACCCGGTTCGAAAAGGCGATCCACGCGCTGGTCGCGCGCAACGGGCTCGAGAAGGATCGCGATGCTGATCTGGTTGTGGAAGCGGCTGAGTAACGGCGGGGCGGAGGCGAGTGTCTCCGGCCGGGCGCTGCGCCGCTTCCCTGAGCGGGAGATCGAAAGTCTGCTTCGGGCGCGGGTTCTGATAGAGCAGCGGAAGGCCGACAACTGGTCCGTGTGCGTGCATTGCGACTGCGGGCTCGATGCACGCCCGATCCGCGCCGTAGGAGATCAGTTCCTCGCCTGCTGTCCGCGCGACGTCGCGGCGGACGAGGTGCTGGAGCCGGACGACCTCCGCCGGTTTTGGATCGACGCCGACAAGCTGATCTCGGCCATTGCAGCATCCGGCGGATTGCCGGCGGCGGCCACCGTCGTCGCGGACGGTCTTTGGTTGCTGGGACGGCTGCCGACGGGTATCTGCGTGTTTCTCTGCCGCGACACGCATGTGCTGATGGCGCCTGCTACAGTTCTCGCGACCAGGATGGCCGCCGGATCGGCACCTATCACCGTCATCACCATCGACCTTGACCCGACAACCGAACTGCACTTGCGAGCGGCCGGTATCGAAGCCCGCTCGTTTGCCGAATGCGTCCAGGTGGACGATCGCGGCACGGAGAAAATCGCGTTTGACCGACTTTCGCCGATCGCCGTCACAGCGCCCCGCCTCGTCTTGAGCCGGAGCCGCCAGTCGGCAATGTTCGACGGACGCCGCCTCGATCTCGCGCCGCAGATGTTCGCACTGATCCGGCTTTTCGCGGAACAGGCCGGGCAGCGCGACCCCGTGCTGCGCAAGGAGACCATCGACGCGCAGACCGGGCGCCCGGCGAACGAGATCGTGCGGGATCTGCGTAAGGCCTTGGTCGGCTGCGGCCTGTCGCGGGCGTCCGCCGACGCTCTGATCGTGACCGTGCGAGGCTACGGCTATCGCCTCGGCATCGCTCCCGCCGAGGTCGTCGTCGAGGACTGAGTCCTCCACACACTTTCCGCACACAACAAGCACACGCCAAACACACCGAAGGCGTCGGCGGGTCCGGCAGTCTCGGAACAACAGCAATGATGTTCCGAGGTACGACGACATGCACCCCCCGATTACCCCCGCCGACCTTTCCACGCTGATCGCTGAAGCTGATGCGGCCGCGCGCCGTCTGCGCCGCAAGCTGGCTTTGCCCGTCGCCGATCATGACGATGTCCGCCAGGACCTGCTCGTCGACCTGATCTGTCGACTGCCTGGCTTCGACGCGCGGCGCGGCAGCATCGGCGCCTTCGCCAACATCGTGCTCCACAACCAGTCCTCGCGGATCGCGATGCGCCATCACCGCCAGCGCCGTGCGCAGGGTGGGTCGCTGCTCTCGCTCGAGGTGCCGCTGGCCGGAACCCGCGAGCCGGTCGGCGACACGCTGACCGAGGACGACGGGCTTGCCGCCTGGCACGGCCAACCCTGCTGCGCGGCGGCCGTCACCGAACTGCACCACGGCCTGCAGGCCGCCCTCGCGAGGCTCCCGGCCGAGGATCGCCGGTTCTGCGCGGCGCTGGCGCATCGCCCGGTCACCGCACTCGCGGCCGAGGGTTTCGGGAGCCGGTCCGCGCTCTACCGCCGCCTCGTCGATCTCCGTCACGTCCTCACCGCCCACGGTCTCGGTCCCGCCTGGGACGATCTCGCGGCGGCCTGAGTAGAGGCGAAAGGAGGAGATCATGTTCATGGGCACCACCCCCTTCGTCACGGTCCGCGCCCGCCGACCGCTCACCGAGATCGAGTTCTGCGCCTGGGTGGCGCAGGCCGTGCCGGGCGACCGGCTCGAATATCATCGCGGCTTTCTGGCCCTCGACATCTTCCCGATGTTCGCCCGGTTGCCGGATCGGGAGCGCGCGGAACTGGCCCGGCTCGGGTCGCGCGCCTTCTGGGCGGCCGAACAGGGCCTCGTGCACCTGGTGCAGGAGCGCACGGGCCCCGACCAGTTCGCCTACGTCGCCGTCGCCCGCCCCAAGCCGAAGGCCGCAGCCGTGTCGTTGTCCGCGCTCCTGCTCGCCGAGCAGGAGGCCGCCTGATGACCGCCTTCCAATCCCTTTTTGCCGATCATGGAGACCCTTACATGCCGTTCCCCGCGAACACCCCCACCGTCGACGACCTGACGGGCCTCGGCTTGCAGGACATCGCCCAGCTGCCCGTCGAACTGCTGGCGATCCTGCAGCGCGACGTCGACGAACGCATGGCGCGGACCAAGGCCGCGAAGGCCCGCCTCGATGGCGCGCTGACGGTCCGTTACGCCGCCCGCGCCGCCGAGGAGCGGCAGGCAGCGGGCAAGGACACCGGGACGATCCGCTTCGACGACGGCGATTTCACCGTGATCGCCGACCTGCCGAAACGGGTCGATTGGGATCAGGATCGCCTCGCCGCCATGGTCGAACGCATCCGCGCCGCCGGGGACGATCCTGCGCATTATGTCGACGTCGCCTTCAAGGTGCCCGAGCGCAAATACGCCGCCTGGCCCGATGCGATCCGCACCGGTTTCGAGCCCGCGCGCACCGTCCGGCCCGGGTCGCTGAAGATCGAGATCGTCCCGCAGGGGGCTGATCGATGAGCCTCCCGATCATCAGCGCCGACCAGCGACTGGCCGAGTCGCGGGGTATCAAGGGCTGCATCTTCGGCAAGTCCGGCATCGGGAAGACATCGCTCCTCTGGACCCTGAACGCGTCGACGACGCTGTTCATGGACCTCGAGGCCGGCGATCTCGCCATCGAGGGCTGGGCGGGGGACAGCATCCGGCCGCGGACCTGGACGGAATGCCGGGATTTCGCGGTGTTCATCGGCGGGCCGAACCCGGCGCTGCGCGACGAGCAGCCCTACAGCCCAGCACATTACAAGGCAGTCTGCGACCGCTTCGGCGATCCTACCGCGCTCGACCGCTACGACACGATCTTCGTGGACTCGATCACCGTGGCGGGGCGGCTGTGCTTCGGCTGGTGCAAGGGCCAGCCCGAGGCGCTGTCGGAGAAGACAGGCAAGCCGGATGTGCGCGGGGCTTACGGGCTGCATGGCCGCGAGATGATCGGCTGGCTCACCCATCTTCAGCACACACGGGCCAAGAACGTCTGGTTCGTCGGAATCCTCGACGAGAAGCTCGACGACTTCAACCGCAAGGTGTTCCAGCCGCAGATCGACGGCTCGAAGACCGGCTTGGAGCTGCCGGGGATCGTCGACGAGGTGATCACCATGGCGGAGTTGAAGGCCGATGGCGATCCGTATCGCGCCTTCGTCTGCCAGACGATCAACCCCTGGGGCTTTCCGGCCAAGGACCGCTCCGGCCGTCTGGATCAGGTCGAGGAGCCTCATCTCGGCCGCCTGATGACGAAGATCCGCACTCCCGTCGCGCCAGCGCCCAGGCGCCTGACCTACACCCCGCCGCCCGCCGATGCGGCGGCCGACGCCCCATCCCAACCGCAATCCTGATCAGAAAAGGAGGTTCCCCATGGGTTCCTGGAACGATTTCAACGACGCGCAGAGCAACACCAACCTGATCCCGAAGGGCACGCTGGCCAAGGTGCGCCTGACCATCCGACCGGGCGGCTTCGACGACGCGACGCAAGGCTGGACCGGCGGCTACGCCACGCGCGGCTCGACCGGCGCGGTCTATCTGAACGGCGAGTTCACGGTCACCGAGGGCCAATACGCCCGGCGCAAGATCTTCACCCTGATCGGGCTCTACAGCCCCAAGGGGCCGGACTGGGCGAACATGGGCCGCAGCCTCGTGCGCGGCATGCTGAACTCGGCCCGCGGGATTTCCGACAAGGACATGTCGGCCGAGGCGCAGGCGGCGCGGCGGATCGACGGCTTTGCCGATCTCGACGGGATCGAGTTCATCGCCCGCATCGATATCGGCACCGACGCCAGCGGCGACGACAAGAACGAGATCCGCAGCGCGGTCACACCCGATCACCGCGATTATGCGCAGGTCATGGGGTCTGCGGCGCTGCAGTTCGGCGGACACGGTGCAGCCGGGCATGCCCCGCAGCAGACCGCCCCTGCGGCACCGGCGCATCAGCCCGGCCAGCCCGCGTCCGCCCCCGGGTTCGCCGGGCGGCCGAGCTGGGCTCAGTAAGGGGGGGACCGGCCATGCGCCTGCGCCCCCGCCAGAAGACCTTCGTCGAGCGCAGCGTTGCTGCGCTCGCCTCCCGCGGCAACACGCTGGGCGTGGCGCCCACCGGCGCGGGCAAGACCATCATGCTCTCGGCGGTCACTGGCGAGATGATCGGCGACGGCGCCAGGGCCTGCGTGCTGGCGCATCGCGACGAGCTGACCGCGCAGAACCGCTCCAAGTTCCAGCGCGTGGTGCCGGGCATCGCCACCTCGGTCATCGACGCCACCGAGAAATCTTGGGGCGGCCAGGTCGCCTTCGCCATGGTGCCGACGCTGGCGCGGGCTTCGAACCTCGCCGACATGCCGCGCCTCGACCTGCTGGTCGTCGACGAGGCGCACCATGCCGTCGCCGACAGCTACCGCCGCATCATCGACCGCGTGCGGGAGGCCAATCCCGACGCCCGCATCTTCGGGGTCACGGCGACGCCGAACCGGGGCGACAGGAAGGGCCTGCGCGAGGTTTTCGACAATGTCGCCGACCAGGTGCGGCTGGGCGAGCTGATCGCCTCCGGTCACCTGGTGCCGCCGCGCACCTTCGTCATCGACGTGGGCGTGCAGGACGAACTGCGCTCGGTCCGCAAGACCATGTCGGATTTCGACATGGCGGAGGTGGCGGGCATCATGGACCGCGCCCCCGTCACCGACGAGGTGATCCGGCACTGGAAGGAGAAGACAGGCGACCGGCAGACCGTGGTGTTCTGCTCCACCGTCGCGCATGCCGAACACGTCACCGACGCATTCAGGATGGCGGGCGTTTCCGCCGCGCTGATTCACGGCGATCTGGCGGCCGAGACGCGGAAGGCGATCCTCGCCGACTATGCAGCGGGCAGCATCCGCGTCGTGGTCAACGTGGCCGTGCTGACCGAGGGCTGGGACCATCCGCCCACCTCCTGCGTCGTGCTGCTGCGGCCCAGTTCCTACAAGTCCACGATGATCCAGATGGTCGGGCGCGGCCTGCGCACCGTCGATCCCGAGGAACATCCCGGCATCGTCAAGACCGACTGCATCGTGCTCGACTTCGGCACTTCCAGTCTGACGCACGGCACGCTGGAACAGGATGTCGATCTCGACGGGCGCGTTTCGGCGCCGGGGGAAGCCCCCACGAGAATCTGCCCCGAATGCAAGGCCGAGATCCCGATCGCGGTCACCGAATGCCCGATCTGCGGGTGCGAGCTGCCGCGCGAAGGCGCGGAGCCCATCGACAGCTTCGTCATGACCGAGCTCGACCTTCTCGAGCGATCGAGTTTCGCGTGGGTGGATCTCTTCGGCGACGACGCCGCGCTGATGGCCAATGGGTTTCACGCCTGGGGCGGCGTGTTCTTCCTCGAGGGCCGCTGGCACGCGGTCGGGGGCGCCAAGGGCAAGGCGACGCGGCTCCTGAGCGTGGGCGAGCGCATCGTCTGTCTCGCGCAGGCCGACGACTGGCTTAACACTCATGAGACCGACGAGAGCGCCTTCAAGTCGAAGGGCTGGCTGAAGCAGGACGCGACGGAAAAGCAGCTGAATTGCCTGCCGCCGGAGTTCCGGCGCGATTACGGCCTGACGCGCTATCGCGCCTCCGCGCTGATCTCGTTCCAGTTCAACAAGCGCGACATCCGGCGCCTCGTCACGGCGGCCGAGCCCGAGCGGAGGGCGGCGTGAATCATGTCGCGCAAGTCCCATCCCCGCCCGCAGCGCCTGCGGATTGCCCGGAGCGTATTCGGCTCTGGCGCCCGCGCCTCAAGCCTTGCGCCGTCTGTCTGCGCCCCGCGCGCGGTTTCGGTTTCTTCAACCCCAACAGACCCCGCCCCCGCGAATACCGCTGGTTCTGCTCGATGCACTGCCAGGCATTCTTCGCGGCCCGCCACCGGAAAGGACTGACCATGCAGGGAACGCCCGATGAAGAACGCCTCGCCATAGCGATGGTGATGAAACGGCTGGGCCAGACAATGGACCTGATCGGCTGGGACAAGCGGCTGCGCGATCTCACCGAAACCGATGTCACCGCCCTGATTGAGGAGGTGCTGGAGGGCTATGGCGCCGAGATGTCGCGCATCGCCGCCAGGAGCGAGGTGCCGTTCTGATGCTGGATTTCAACCCGCGCCCCTCCATGGCCGAGCGGATCAACGCGCTGGTCGACGCTGCGCTGATCGCCGAGCGGGAGGCCACGCCGCCACGAACCTATCTCGGCGCGTCCCGTCTGGGGCATGCCTGCGAACGCGCGCTGCAGTTCGAGTTCGCAGGCGCGCCCAGGGATGAGGGCGCGGATTTGAGCGGCCAGACTCTGCGGATCTTCGAGATCGGTCATCAGCTCGAGGATCTCGCGATCCGCTGGCTGCGGGCAGCTGGGCTGGACCTCTACACCCGCAAGGGCAACCGGCCCGACGGGGATCAGTTCGGATTCTCCGTTGCGGGCGGTCGCATCCGTGGCCATGTCGACGGGATCATCGCCGGCGCCCCGGCCGCGCTCGGTCTTCGCACCCCGGCGCTCTGGGAATGCAAGACGATGAACGCGAAGAACTGGCGGGCCTGCGTCAAGGACGGGGTCGCCGTCTCCAAGCCCGTCTATGCCGCCCAGATCGCAATCTACCAGGCTTACATGGAGCCTTCGGTGCCGGGCATTTCCTCGGCCCCGGCACTGTTCACGGCGATCAACAAGGACACGGCCGAACTGCATCACGAGCAGGTCGCCTTCGATGCCGATCTGGCGCAGCGCATGTCCGACCGCGCGGTGCGGATCCTGCAGGCCACCGACGCGGGCGAGCTGCTGCCCCGCATCGCCGCCAGCCGCGACTTCTTTGAATGCCGGTTCTGCGCCCATGCCGAGCGGTGCTGGGGGTTGGCGGCATGAGCGACGACAAGATCATCCACTTCAATCCATGGCGGGATTTCAACGACGCGGCGCCGCTGCCCGATCCCTTCGCCGTGGAACCGGACCCTGCGCAGATCGCGCGCTTCGTCGACGTGGTCTTCGGCTATTCCGAGGGACTGATCCCTGTCCGTGGCTTCGTGGACAAGGGTCAGGGCAAGGACGGCCGGCCCCACAACATCTGGATCGACGCGAACGGCGCGGCGCCCGACAAGCTCGCTACCTTCGCCGCCTGGGGCGCGCGCGAGGGCGCGGCGGTCTATGTCATTCCCGGCACGGTGGCGGAAACCGGACAGGCGCGTGCCGCCGATGTCCTGCAGATGCAGAGCGTCGTCGTCGATCTGGACGCAGGCGACATTCCAGCCAAGCTCGATCACCTCGTCCGCCATATCGGGCGACCGACGCTGATCGTCGAGAGCGGCGGGCGCACAGCCGATGGCGCGACCAAGCTCCATGTCTGGTGGAAGCTGACCGAGCCCGCCGACGGCGCCGAACTCGCGCGGCTTTGCCAGTTGCGGGGCGATATCGCGCTCAAGGTCGGCGGCGACATGCATTTCCGCTCGGCGCACCAGCCGATCCGCGTGCCCGGCACGGTCTATCACAAGGGCGGCCAGGAACGGCTCGTACTGATCCGTGAAGCCAGCGATCTCGAGTTCGATCTGGCCGACATGCTCGAGCGCGCGGCCGAAATGCCGCCCATGCTTGGCGTCGGCATGGCGACGGCCGAGCCGCGCGAGAAACCCGGCTTGGACGCATCCCTGATCACGCCGGTTCGCGAGGGCGGCCAGGATGCCTGGACGCGGTTCGAAGGCGTCAGCATGGCCATCGGACACTATGTCCGCATGGCGCATGAGGGGCGGATGAGCCGGGAGGAAGCCTGGCGCGCGATCGGCGAATACAACGCGGCGATGATCCGGCCGAACTGGCCGGAAGACCGTCTCTGGGTCGAATACGAGCGGCTTTGGGCGCTGCACATCGCGCGGAACGGCCCGCCACTCATTCGGAACGACGGCGCTCCGGCGGCAAGAGAGATCGCCACCTTCACCTTGGGCGCGCTGCTGGACGACGGCACGCCGATGCCCGACGACATCATCGGCCCGCGCGTTCTGACCCCGGGCGGCATGCTTGTGCTCGGCGGCGCGCCCAAGGTCGGCAAGAGCGATCTCGTCATCAGCTGGCTGGTGCACATGGCTGCCGGTGTGCCGTTCCTTGGCTTCACGCCGCCACGGCCGCTGCGCGTGTTCTATCTGCAGGCCGAGATCCAGTACCATTATCTGCGCGAGCGCATGCAGCAGATTGGCCTGCCACCCGAAGTGATGGCCGCCGCCCGCGAAAACCTTGTCGTCACGCCGAAGCTGAAACTGCTGCTCGATGAGGGTGGCAGCGCGCTGGTTGCACAGGCGATCCAGCAGGCGTTCCCGGCCGAGCCTGTCGACATCCTGTGCATCGACCCGATCCGCAACCTGTTCGACGGCGGACCTGACGGCGGTGGCGAGAACGACAACGCCGCGATGATGTTCTTTCTCAAGGACCGGGTCGAGGTGCTTCGCGACCACGTGAACCCCGACTGCGGGATCATCCTGATCCACCACACCAAGAAGCTGAGCAAGCATCAGGTGAAGGAGGATCCGTTCCTCGCGCTTTCGGGCGCCAGCGCGCTGCGGGGCTTCTACACCTCCGGGCTGATCCTGCACCGCCCCGACGAGGACGCGTCACAGCGCAAGCTGGAGATTGAGCTGCGCAACGGCCCCGCGCTGCCCTCGAAGCTGATCGACAAGGTGCGCGGCCAATGGGTCGAGATCAACCCGATGAACGAGCGCCTCGTGCGCGCCGAGGTGGGCGCCAAGCACGACGCCGAGCGCATGCGCAAGAACGACGTCATTCTCGGCCTGCTCTACGAGGAGGCGCGGCTCGGCAAGCTCTACACGTTCGCCCAGTTTTCCGAAGCCTTCGAGAATACCGGCGGCCTCGGCGGGCGGACCATCGTCCACGACCGGCTCAGCGTTCTCGCCACCAAAGGCAAGGTGAAGTTCATCCGCGGTCCTGCCGCCACGCGCATCGGCCTGGCCGCGGAACGGAGCAAATACGGCTATCTCTGCGTCGAGGGAATGCTGCTCGGCACGGGCGGCGAGACCGTCGATCCCGACACGGGCGAGGTCACGCCGGAGCTGATCCCGGCGCTGCCCAGCCACTACAAATGCCCGCAGACCGGGGCCGTCCTGCCCGTCGAGAACCCCTCCGTCTGGGTCTACCAGGAGGAGGACGAGGCATGACAATTCACGCCCTCCCGTGCCGCGAATTCTGGCTCGGCAGCCCCGGATTCTGGCCAGAATCCGCAGATTCTGCTCCCCGCGCGAAATCTGGATTCTGGCTTTTCCGATTTCATTTCAGTGGCTTGGAAGATGTTTTCCAGAATCCGGAAGGCACTTTCCGAATTCTGCTCCGGAGTCTGGAAGTTCTGTTTCGGATCAATGCCTTGGAGCAGATTTCAGAATTCGGAAAACGCCCCCCTAAAGGGGTAGGTGACCTCCCCGCCAAGCGCGGGAGGGTCACCACCTACCCCTGGGCAATCTCAAAGGCTGGATGTCCCGCCCGTCACCCCATCGAGCAGCAACCCGGAAAGGAGCCGATCATGGCCCACGTATCTCTGAACCCGACACCCATGAGCGCCCCGTTCCCCGGCGTGCCTGTCGTTCTCGCCCTCGATCTCGGCACCACGACCGGCTGGGCCCTGCAGGCTGCGGACGGTCTGATCACCAGTGGCACCGTGTCCTTCCGGCCAAGCCGGTACGACGGCGGCGGCATGCGCTACCTGCGGTTCCGGGGCTGGCTCGAGCAGCTGGCGAACGACGCCGGAGCCATCACCGCCATCCACTTCGAGGAGGTGCGCAGGCATGTCGGCACCGACGCGGCGCATGTCTATGGCGGTCTGCTGGCCACGCTGACGTCATGGGCGGAGACCGCGGGCGTCGCCTATCAGGGCGTGCCGGTCGGGACCATCAAGCGCCACGCCACCGGCAAGGGCAACGCGAACAAAGACGCCATGATGGCGGCCGCCCGGGCGCGCGGCTTCTCGCCCGCCGACGACAACGAGGCCGACGCCATCGCGATCCTGCTCTGGGCGCTGGAGACCCGGGGAGGTGTGCAATGAGCGGCATGCGGTTCACGCCCAAGGGCTACGGCGGTCACCGCCGCAATCCCGACGAGGTCAAGCGCGACGGCTGGAAGGAACAGGGCCTGCTGGCTGTCGCCGTCGACGACGACCGCCTGACCTGGCCCGAGCGCGAGCTGGTACGCCAGCTCGGCGAGCGGCTCTACGGCAAGCGGGAACGGGAGGCGCGTCATGGGTGAGTGGACCACAGCACAGGTGCAGGATCGGCTTGAGCTTGCGGCGGGCGTGATGCGGCAGATGCCGGGCGTGATGCCGCAGGGCTTCTTCAACGCATGGCCCGAGTATTTCCACAGCTTCGCCGACAAGGTCGGTCAGGAGCCGAAGATGCGGCGCCCGAGGCCCAGCCCACGCCAGATCACGCAGGCCGAGGAGGCGATGCTCTGGCTGCGCTGGCTGGAGCCCGAGGATGGGCGCCTGGTCTGGGCCCGCGCCGACGGCATGGCGTGGAAGCCGATCTGCTGGCAGTTCGGTCTGTCGCGCACGGCCGCGACCAAGCGCTGGCAGTACGGCCTTGCTGTGATCACCTGGCGGCTGAACGGTCGCGTGCCGTCGCCCCGGCGCTCGCAGCAGTTCGTCATCGAAAACGCCAATCGGCTGTCAAGAAAAATCGTCCTCTGAGGAAATTTTCGGGTGTACATCGCAGGACCTTACACATTTCGACGAGGCCGTTAGAAAACGAATATGCTCGGGAGAGGAGCGCGCAGGCAGAGGTCGCGCCGCTGGCTTCCGGGGTCCAGCGAAGGGTCCAGCCGGGGTCCAATGGGCTAACCCGTTGAGTTCTTGGTTCCTTCCTGGCGACATTCGTATGCTGGCGGGCGAAGCGCGGGACATCGCCAGCGACAGGGCCGGATTTTTGGGAAGCCACCCGGAAGCCGGAAACACTCTCGCGCCCTGCGCAACCACCAATGAACGCTGGCCTTCCGCCCGGACACCGCTGGTAGCCGCTGGACCCCGCTTGGAGTCCAGCTCGGCATCCGGAGTCCGGAAACCACCGGCATCCACCCGACCGAGGAACCTTGCCCACCATGACGCTGAGCTTCGCCCCGGACGCGATCGAGACGTGGCCGCTGGCCAAGCTCCAGCCCTACGCGAAGAACGCGAAGGCGCATGGCGCGGACCAGGTCGCCAAGATCGCCGCCAGCATGGCCGAGTTCGGCTGGACCGTGCCGTGTCTCGTCGCCGAGGACGGCGAGTTGATTGCGGGCCATGGCCGGGTGCTGGCCGCGACGCGGCTCGGGCTGACCGAAGCGCCGGTGATCGTGCTCGGTCATCTGACCGAGGCGCAACGCCGGGCGTACCGCATCGGGGACAACAAGCTGACCGAACTCGGCACCTGGGACGAGGCGCTGCTGTCGGCGGAACTGAACGACCTGTTGGCCGAGGACTTCGACCTGTCGCTCGTCGGGTTTTCCGACGGCGAGTTGGACAAGCTGCTGGCGTTCGTGCCGGAGGGCGACGGCGAGGACGGCGGTGGCGCCAGTGTTCCGCCGGTGACGATCCCCGAACCGCCACGCAATCCAGCGTCGCGGACTGGCGACCTGTGGATCCTCGGTGAGCACCGGCTGCTCTGCGGGGACTCGACTAGCCATGCCGATGTGCGCCGCCTGATGAACGGCGAGCGCGCGGTGCTGTTCGCGACCGATCCGCCGTATCTCGTGGACTATGACGGCTCGAACCATCCGACGCGTAACAAGGACTGGTCTGCGTCTTACGGCACGACCTGGGACGACAGTTCGCAGGGGGCCGAGCTTTACGACGGTTTCATCGCTGCGGCCGTGGCCGAGGCGATCACCGAAAACGCGGCCTGGTACTGTTGGCACGCGTCCCGCCGCCAGGCGATGCTGGAAGCCTGCTGGGAGAAGGCAGGCGCCTTCGTCCACCAGCAGATCATCTGGGTGAAGGACCGGGGCGTCTTGACCCGGTCGCACTACCTCTGGAAACACGAGCCCTGCTTCATGGGCTGGCGCCGTCCGAACCGCCCGCCGAAGGTCGCCGAGCAGACGCTCCCCTCGACGTGGGCGATGCCATCCTTCGCCAAGGACGAGCGCCCCGACCATCCGACGCCGAAACCGCTGGACGCGTTCGGGATCCCGATGCGCCAGCATGTGGCGCGAGGCGAGCTGTGCTACGAGCCGTTCTGCGGTTCGGGTTCGCAGATCATGGCGGGCGAGGCCAACGGTCGCCGCGTCTTCGCGATGGAGATCAGCCCCGCCTATATCGATGTCGCCGTGGAGCGTTGGCAGGCCGAGACCGGCAAGGAGGCATCCCTCGACGGAGACGGCCGCACCTTCGCGCAGGTAAAGACCGAGCGGCTGGGCGACCACTCTGACGCCCCCACCACTGCGTCCGACATTGACGCCGAATCCGAATCCGCGCGAAAGCGCAAGACCGCCGCGTGACATGCATGACCTGGCTCTACATCCCCCCGGACTTGGCTCCGGGGCCGGAGACGCATGCCTCTTCGGCCTCTCCCTCTGTTCCGGCGCAGGCGGGCTCGACCTCGGGCTTACCATCGCCATCCCCGAATATCGTGCTGTGGGCCATGTCGAACGGGAAACCTACGCCGCAGCCATCCTCGTGGCGCGGATGGAAGACGCGTCCCTGGATCAGGCACCTGTCTGGGACGACCTTGCCACATTCGACGGCCGCCCATGGCGCCGCGCGGTGGACATCGTCACTGCGGGCTATCCGTGCCAGCCGTTCAGCGTGGCGGGAAAGCGCCGGGGCGCGGACGACCCGCGCCATCTCTGGCCTCATGTCGCCCGTATTGTCGGCGAGATCGAACCGCCCTTCGTCTTTCTCGAGAATGTCTCCCATCATCTACGCCTCGGGTTCCCCGAAGTCGCCGCAGGATTGGTCGGCTTGGGCTACCGCCTTGCGGCAGGCCTCTTCACGGCGGCGGAAGTCGGCGCGCCCCACAAGCGCGAGCGCCTCTTCATTCTTGCCAGCCGCGAGGGAGACGAGCTGGCCGACCCCGCGCGCCTGCTCCGGGACCCGCTCGAGCGGCGGCAACCGGACGGAAATGCTGCGGCTCTGGCCGACACCGCAAATCGACAGTTTCCGCAGCCGCGGTGGCGAGCGGAAGGACGAGAAAGGTCTGAACCGGATGGCGAGGGACTGGCCGACACCGATGGCGAACGGCGGGTGCAAGCCGAGCGCGGGAAATCGCCGGACGGCCGACCTGACTCATGCGGCGGGGATGTGGATGACGCCAACGGCTCGGGACCACAAGGACGGGGCGACGAGCCTTGCCAACACACCGGTGAACGGCCTGCTTGGCCGCCAGGTCCTGGTGACGCTGATGGCTGGGAGCGATACCTCGCATCCGCGCCGGACCTTGAACCCGCTGTTCGTCGAGGCGCTGATGGGCTGGCCCACCGGGTGGACCGGCTTCGCCTCTGTGGCAACGGCGTGGTCCCCCTGGTTGCAGCGCATGCGCTGCGAACTCTGGCGGTTGAATTGCTGGCCGATGGATGAGGCTGCAGTATGAAGCAATCGCATACCATGTCGCTGGTAGAGTCTCTCGCCAACGTTGTGGTTGGCTTCGGCGTCGCGGTCGTCACGCAGATGCTGATCTTCCCGATCTTCGGGCTGCATACCACTCTGGCGCAGAACCTGCAGATGGGCGCGGTGTTCACCACTGTATCGATCGCCCGTTCGTTCGCCTTGCGGCGGATGTTCGAGGCCATCCGGATGCCGAGCGCCAAATGAGCAAACCGCCGCCCCGGGTAGGACGGCGGTCATCGACTTGTCCGGCTGGGTCTCGTCAATCGGCGGGGAGCTTGTAAACCCGTCCGCGCCCCTCGACCTTCTCCGAGGCAATCTCGAGCCCGAGTTTCTTCTTGAGCGCCCCCGCCATCGCGCCGCGCACCGTGTGCGACTGCCAGCCTGTCGCGGCCATGATCTCCTCGATGGTCGCGCCTTCCGGCGCGCGCAGCATGGCGATCAACGTGGCCTGCTTGGTCCCCTCGCGCGGTGTGCGCGCTTTGGGCGCAGCCTCCGTCTCTGTGGGGGCGTCCGGCGCGGGCTCCTCGGTCGGCGCTTCCGTCGCGCCCGCAGGCGCGGTGTTCGCGTCCTCCGGTGCGATGCCGATGGCAGCGAGCCCTGCGGCGGTCGCGACCAGAGTGACGCCATGACCTTCGCCGGTCTCGCGCCAGACGTGCTCACCCTTGCGCATGTTCGCATCGACCTCTTCGAGGAATCCCTTGGTGAGCATCGCGCCGACCACCTTGGCGGCGGCGCCCCCGCGAAGGCTCTCGGGCAGCGGCAGGGCGATGTGCTCGGGCCGCTGGGCGGCGGCGCTCAGGATCAGCGCCTGGGTGTCGGAAAGCTTGGTCATCGTCGTCTCCCGTATCGGGGCGCGCGGCATGCGGGCCCTTCTACGAGGTCGAGCCCGCCAGTCGGCGGGCCGGACCGGGAGCGGGTCGTCTCACTCGGCGTATTCGCCTTCCTTGAAGGCGCTGTCGGTGATCTCGCGGAGCTTCTCGCGATAGTGGTTCAGTGTGCCAACGTGACCCCAGTTGATCTCGTCGGGGTTGGTCTCGAAGTGGTCCGCGCTGAGGGCGGCGAGCCGCTCCAGCATCGCGTCGATCTCGAACTTGGCGGCGAGGAAGGCGTCGAGGGCATTCGTGTTGTCGGTCGTGCGGCAGGTCATCGGGGTGGCTCCTTGGGTCGAGTTGCATCGCGTCGTCGAAGTGACGTTCGCTCTGCGTGCTATGCTTATCAACTTGATAACCACCTGATTTTGAACGATAATCGGAGCCGTTGATGCAGGGCATGAGCGAGCGCCAGTACGCCGCGCATGTCGGGCTATCGCGTGGTGCGATCCAGAAGGCGAAGACGGCCGAGCGGCTGGTGCTATACGCGGACGGCTCCATCGATGCGGCTGCGTCCGACCGGCGACGGGCCGAGACCACGGATCCGTCGAAGACCAGAAAGCCACCTGCGCCGAGGCTCAAGCCCGTTCCTGAGGCGGCGGTTGCCGCGGTTGGCGACACGCTCCGCGAACAGGGGCTGGCGGTCCCGGCGGTGGGTGGCGGCACGACCTTTCTGCAGGCCAAGACGGCCAACGAGGTTCTGAAGGCGCAGGAGCGACGCATCCGGCTGCAGAAGCTGAAGGGGGAGTTGATCGAGCGGGCACGCGCGTTGGCGCTGGTGTTCCGATTGGCGCGGGAGGAACGGGATTCATGGGTGAACTGGCCCGCGCGTACGGCGGCGCTGATGGCGGCCGATCTCGGCGTGGAGCCCGCCGCGATGCAGAAGGTCCTGGAGAAACATGTACGCGCCCACCTCGACGATCTCGCCGAGGTCCGGCCCGACTTCCGATGAGAGCGGCGATGGCCTGACGGACTTCGACGGCGCGGGAGAGATCCTGCGCGCGTGGGGCAATGGGCTCCGGCCCGACCCGGACCTGACCGTATCGGAATGGGCGGACCGGCACCGGATGCTCTCGGGCCGCGCCTCGGCCGAACCGGGGCGCTATCGCACCGCACGCACGCCCTACATGCGCGAGATCATGGACCGGCTGTCGCCGGGCGACACGATGCAACGCATCGTGTTCATGAAGGCGGCGCAGGTGGGCGCGACCGAGGCCGGGAACAACTGGATGGGCTTCGCCATCCACCAGGCGCCCGGCCCGATGCTGGCGGTCCAGCCGACGGTGGAACTGGCCAAACGCAACTCGCGGCAACGGATCGACCCGCTGATCGACGAGAGCCCGGAACTGCGGGATCGCGTCAAACCGGCACGGTCGCGCGACGCCGGCAACACGATGTTGTCCAAAGAATTCGCGGGCGGCATCCTGATCATGACGGGCGCGAACTCCGCCGTGGGGCTGCGCTCGACCCCGGCGCGCTACATCTTCCTCGACGAGGTCGACGCCTATCCGGCCTCTGCCGACGAGGAAGGCGATCCGGTCACACTGGCCGAGGCGCGTTCGCTGACCTTCGCCCACCGGCGCAAGGTGTTCCTGGTCTCGACGCCTACCATCCGGGGGCTGAGCAGGATCGAACGAGAATATGAGGCATCGGACCAGCGGCGGTTCTTCGTGCCGTGCCCGCATTGCGGCGCGATGCAATGGCTGAAGTTCGACCGGCTGCGCTGGCAGAAGGGCCGCCCCGAGACGGCGGAATATCACTGCGAGGGCTGCGATGCGGCAATCGCGGAACACAACAAGACAGCGATGCTGGAGGGCGGTGAATGGCGGGCGACCGCCACGGCCGCCGATCCTACCACGGTCGGGTATCACCTTTCCGCCCTCTATTCGCCGATCGGCTGGCTGAGCTGGGAGCGGATCGTGCGGGCATGGGACGCGGCGCAGGGGTCGGACGAGGCGATCAAGGCGTTCCGCAACACGGTCCTCGGCGAGACATGGGTCGAGACCGGGGAAGCGCCCGACTGGCAGCGGCTCTACGACCGGCGGGAACGCTGGACATCCGGCAGCGTGCCAGCGGGCGGGCTGTTCCTGACCGCAGGGGCCGACGTCCAGAAGGACCGGATCGAGGTCGATGTCTGGGCCTGGGGTCGCGGGCTCGAAAGCTGGCTCGTCGATCATGTCGTCATCGAGGGCGGGCCCGATCGGCATGACGCGTGGTCGGACCTGACCGCGTTGCTGGACCGGTCCTGGCTGCATGAACGCGGCGCGCATCTCAGGATCGCGCGTCTCGCCATCGACACCGGCTACGAGGCTCCGGCGGTCTATTCCTGGTCGCGGGCGCAAGGAGCTGCGCAGGTGTCGCCGGTGAAGGGCGTCGAAGGGTTCAACCGCTCGAGCCCGGTGTCGGGACCGACATTCGTGGACGCGACCGAGGGCGGGAAACGTCTGCGGCGCGGGGCGCGGCTCTGGACCGTGGCGGTCTCGACCTTCAAGGCCGAAACCTATCGCTTCCTGCGGCTGGAACGGCCGACCGAGGAGGACATGGCCGACGGGGCAGCATTCCCGCCCGGCTCGGTGCATCTGCCGCACTGGGTCGAGAACGAATGGCTGAAGCAGTTCGTCGCCGAACAGCTGGTCACCGTGCGCACCAAGCGCGGCTTCGCCCGGCTGGAATGGCAGAAGCTGCGCGAACGCAACGAGGCGCTGGATTGCCGGGTCTATGCCCGCGCCGCCGCCTGGATCGCGGGCGCGGACCGCTGGCCGGACGAGAAATGGCGCGACCTCGAGGATCAGCTCGGGGCGGCCCCCACTGACAACGATCCCGCCGGGCAGATCAACCGGCCGGGACAGGCCCCGCAGGGCAAGCGCCGCTCCGACTGGCTCGGACGGCGCGGAGGATGGTTCTGAGCATGACCGACTGGACGGAAACCGAACTCTCGGCGCTGCGCCGGGCCTATGCCAGCGGCACGACCCGGGTCAGCTATGACGGCAAGTCGGTGGACTATGGCTCGGCCGAGGACCTGCTCGCCCGCATCCGCACCATCGAGCGCGCCATCGCGGGGACGACCCGGCCGCTGCCGATCGCCGGGCTGGCGGGCTTCTCGCGCGGGGACCGGTGATGTCGGCGAACTGGTTCGATCACGCCATCGCATCGGTGGCCCCGCGCATGGCCGCCCGGCGTGTGCTGGCGCGGCAGGCCTTCGAGACCTTGACGCGTGGCTATGACGGGGCGGCGCGAGGGCGGCGGACGGAGGGATGGCGCGCGCCGGGTTCTTCGGCCGACACCGAGATCGGCGCCGCCGGGGCGCTCTTGCGCGACCGGATGCGGGATCTCGTGCGCAACAACCCGCATGCGGCCAAGGCCGTGGCGGTGCTGGTCAACAACATCATCGGCGCGGGCATCATGCCGCGCGCCGCCAGCGGCGACGACACGCTTGATCGGAAGGTCGACGCGCTGTTCGAGCGCTGGACGGCGGAGTGCGACGCCGATGGCCAGCTCGATTTCTACGGTCTGCAGACGCTGATCTGCCGCGAGATGGTCGAGGCGGGCGAGGTCCTGGTGCGCCGCCGTCTGCGGCGCGCGAGCGACGGCCTGCCGGTGCCGCTGCAACTGCAGGTGCTGGAGGCCGACTTCCTCGACGCCGCGAAATCCGGGGCCATCGGTGCAGGACGGCTGGTCCAGGGGATCGAGTTCGACCCGGTCGGCAAGCGCCGGGCCTATTGGCTCCATGCCGAACATCCCGGCGACGCCTATGGCGCCTTGCAGAACGGATTGCAGAGCCGCCCGGTCCCTGCGAACGAGATCGCCCATGTCTACGAGAAGCAGCGCACGCAGGCGCGCGGCGTGCCCTGGGGTGCGCCGGTAATCAGATCCCTGCGCGACCTCGACGATTACGAGGTCGCCGAACTGGTCCGCAAGAAGACCGAGGCCTGCGTCACCGCCATCGTCTTCGGTGACGACGAGGCGCAACAGGGCATCGCACCCTCCGTGGTCGATGCCGACGGCAACCGGGTCGAGCAGTTCGAGCCGGGGCTGATCGCCTATGCCCGCGGCGGAAAGGACATCCGGTTCAACCAGCCATCGGCCAACGGCGGCTATGGCGAATACAAGCGGGCGAGCCTGCACACGATCTCGGCCGGGTTCCGGGTGCCCTACGAGTTGCTCACCGGCGATCTCAGCCAGGTGAACTATTCCTCGATCCGGGCGGGACTCGTCGAGTTCCGCCGCCAGATCGACGCGGTGCAGTGGCAGCTCTTCATCCCGATGTTCTGCGCGCCGGTCTGGCGTTGGTTCACGGAAGCCGCGTGGGCGGCGGGCCAGATCCCGTCGCCGACCGTGCCGGTCGAATGGTCGCCGCCGAAGTTCGAGGCGGTCGATCCGCAGAAGGATGCGATGGCCAACCTGCTGTCGATCCGCTCCGGTACCATGACGCTGGCCGAGGTGATCGCCCGGCAGGGTCGCAACCCGGACGCCGTGCTGGCCGAGATCGCGGCGACCAATGCCAAGCTCGACGCGCTCGGGCTGGTGCTCGACAGCGACCCCCGGCGCGTCACGAAGACCGGCAGCGCGCAGACGGGCGATCCGGCGACCGATCCGGCCGACGACGAACCGGACACCGACGACCCGGCCGCCGACGCGGACAATGACCCGGCGCAGGCCGACCAGCAGGACTGACCTTCATGGACACGATGATCGAACTGCCGGCCATGCGCCGGTCGGCGGAGCTTGCGCCGAACACGGCCGATGCCGACAGACGCACCGTCGAGGTGGTCTGGTCGGCCGGGGCCCGCGTCCGCCGCGCGACCTTCTTCGGCGAGCCCTATGATGAGGAGCTCAGCCTCGACCCGGCCCATGTCCGGCTCGACCGGCTGAACGCGGGTGCGCCGTTCCTGAAGGTGCACGAGCTCGACACGCTCGATGCGGTGATCGGTTCGGTCGTGCCGGGCTCGGCCCGGATCGAGAACGGGCGCGGCATCGCGCTGGTGCGGATCAGCGAGCGTGCGGACGTCGAGCCGATCTGGCGTGACATCCAGGCGGGCCACATCCGCGCGGTCTCGATCGGCTACCAGGTCCACCGCTTCGAGGTCTCCAAGCCCGAGGCCGCCCGCGAGCTTTGGCGCGCGGTGGACTGGACGCCGTTCGAGGTCTCCGCCGTCGCGGTCGGCGCCGACCCCGCCGCCGGTTTCCGCGCCCAGCACCCCCTTCAGGACTGCGTCCTTCACCGCCGGGACGCCCCTTCCACTACGAAAGGACCGATCCCGATGACGGACAAGACCGAAACCCCGGCAAGCGACGCCGCACCCGCCACCACCCAGCCGACCGCGCCGGTCGCAACCGAGGAGACCCCCATGACCGAGCCGAAAGCCGCTGCGCCCGACCCGAAGGTCGCGGCCAGCGATACGCGCAGCCAGCCGAAGACGCAGGCCACTCCCGCGCCCGACACCGAGGCGGTCGCCACCCGCGCCCGCGAGGCCGAGCGCGACCGCGTCTCCACGATCTACGATCTCGCGGGCCGCCTGAACCTCGAGCGCGGCTTTGCCGAGGATCTGGTCAAGCGCGGCGTCAGCGTGGACGAGTCCCGCCGCCTGATCCTCGATCAGGTCGCCGCGAAATCGGACGAGACCCGGACCTTTCCCCATGTCTCCGTCCCCCTCGGCGGCCGGGACGAGCGCATCACCCGCCGCGACGCGGTGGCGAACGCGCTGCTGCACCGCTACAGCCCGACGCTGTTCCAGCTGGAAGACGCCGCGCGCCAGTACCGCGGCATGACGCTGCTGGAGCTCGCCCGCGAAAGCCTCGGCAATGCCGGGGTGAACACGCGCGGCCTGTCGCGCGACGAGGTGGCGACGCGCGCCCTGCATTCGACCTCCGACTTCCCCGAGATCCTGTCGGCCGTCACCAACAAGACCCTCCGGCAGGCCTACGAGGCCTATCCCCGCACCTTCATGCTCTTCTGCCGCCAGGTGCTCGCCACGGACTTCAAGGCCATGCATCGGGTGCAGCTCGGCGAAGCGCCGCAGCTGCTCGAGGTCGGCGAGAGCGGCGAGTTCAAGCGCGGGACGCTGGGCGAGAGCAAGGAGAGCTACAAGGTCAAGACCTATGGCCGGGTGGTCGCCATCACCCGCCAGACACTGATCAACGACGATCTCGACGCCTTCACCCGCATCCCGGCGATGTACGGCAATTCCATCGCCCAGCTGGAGTCGGACGTGGTCTGGGGCATCATCACCGCCAACCCGGCGATGGCCGACGGCAACGCGCTGTTCCACACCAGCCACAAGAACCTCGCGGGCACCGGCGCGGCGCTGGCCGTCGAGGCGGTGGGCGCGGCGCGCGCGGCGATGGCCAAGCAGACCGGCCTCGACAAGAAGACGGTGCTGAACGTCCGGCCCGCCTTCCTGATCGTGCCCGCCTCGCTGGAACTGAAGGCCGAGCAGCTGGTCGCGCAGAACCTCGTGCCTGCCGCGACGTCCAGCGTGGTGCCGCAGTCGATCCGCACACTCGCACCGATCAGCGAACCCCGGCTCGATGCCGCCAGCGAGACCGCCTGGTATCTGGCGGCAAGCCCGAACCAGATCGACACCATCGAGTACGCCTACCTCGAGGGCCAACAGGGCGCCTACATCGAGACGCGCAACGGCTTCGACGTCGACGGGGTCGAGATCAAGTGCCGCCTCGACTTCGGCGCCAAGGCCATCGACTGGCGCGGCCTCTACAAGAACCCGGGCGCGTAAGGCGCACCCCATCCTGAGCCCTGACACACGGGCGGTCCTCATGGGCCGCCCTTTGTCTTTCCCAAAGGATCCTCCCCATGAAAAACTACGTTCAGCCCGGCAACACCATCACCCTGACCGCGCCCTATGCCGTCGCCTCGGGCGATGGCCTGCTCGTCGGCTCCATCTTCGGCATCGCCTCGGGCGCGGCCGCGCTCGGCGAGCCCGTCGAGACCGCGCTCACCGGCGTCTTCGACATCACCAAGGTCGGCTCCCAGGCCTGGACCGTCGGCTCCAAGGTCTATTGGGACGACACCAACAAGCGCTGCACCACGGTCGCCACCGACAACACTCTTGTCGGCGTGGCCGTCGAAGCGGTGGCCAGCGGCGCGGGCGACACCATCGGGCGGGTGCGCCTGAACGCGGCGTTCTGATGAGCGCCTTCGCCGCCGCCGTTGGCGCGCTCTTCGCCGATCAGAACATCGGCCGGGACGCGGTCTACATCGCCGACGGCGGCGCGCCCGTCCTGGTGCGCGTGATCGCCCGGCGTGCCGATGCGATCACGGACTTCGGCGATACGCGGCTCTGGTCCGAGACCACCCGGATCGACCTGCGCGCCGCAGAGGTGGCGAACCCGCGCCCCGGCGACCGGATCGAGATCGAGGGCGAGGCCTTCCTCATTCAGGGCGAGCCGGTCCGCGACGGCGAGCGGCTCGTCTGGACCGTCGATCTGAGGCCCGCGTGATGGCCATGAAGCTGAAGCTCGACATCGATCCCGACATCGTCGCGATGATGGCCGCCGAGGTCGCGGCGGGCGAACGCGCTGTGACCGCCGCCATGCGCGAGGCCGGGACCGGGCTGAAGACCGCATGGCGGTTGCAGATCACCGGCGCGGGGCTCGGCGCCCGGCTGGCCAACTCGATCCGGAGCCAGAACTTCCCCAAGTCGGGCGAGAGCCTCGACGCCGCGGCGCTGGTCTGGTCGAAGGCGCCGGTCATCGTCGGCGCCCACGACACCGGTCCGCTGATCCGCTCGAAGGACGGGTTCTGGCTGGCGATCCCGCTGCCCGCAGCGGGCAAGTCCCTGCGCGGCGGGCGGATCACCCCCGGCGAATGGGAGCGGCGGCGCGGCCTGCGCCTGCGCTTCGTCTATCGCCGGACGGGGCCGAGCCTGCTGGTGGCGGAGGGCCGGCTGAACACCAAGGGTCAGGCGGTGGTGTCGCGCTCGAAGACCGGGCGCGGAAAGGTCACTGCGCTGATCTTCCTGTTGGTGCCGCAGGTCAAGCTGCCGAAGCGGCTTGATCTGGCGAGGGATGCCGAGCGGGCGCACGACGCGGTACCGGGACTGATCGTGGCGAATTGGGTGGAGGCGAAACTATAGTCGGACGCGCCGGAAAAAGGATCTGGAGCCCTGACAGGCCCCGTCTATCTCGGCGGCCGAGAGATCGTATTCTGGTCCTGATGCCGCCTGCACGGTCCGGCGCCCGAAGCCCGGTGACCGGCGTGGCCTCACGTGGCCACCCGCAAATCGGCCCGCGCGTCGCGGATGATCGACCACGAGGATTGCAGAAACAGCCCGGCGATCACTGCCGCTACAACGAGGTCGGGCCATGCCGTGTTAGTCCAGGCGACCAGACCCGCTGCCACGACGACCGCTGCATTGCCGATGGCGTCGTTGCGCGAGAACAGCCAGACGGCCCGAACGTTGGCATCTCCGGCCCGGTGGGGCAGCAACGGCAGAACGGCAACCACGTTGACCACGAGCGCGATCACGGCGAACAGGCCCATCAGTTCAGCTTCAGGCTGCTGCTGAACCAGTACGCGGTAGGCCGTGTTGGCGAGGACCCCGAGACCGAGCGCCCCGAGAAACAAGCCTTGGATCAGAGCGGAACGGGCTCGCCAGACCAGGCTCCAGCCGATCGCCAGAACCCCAAGGAAGGTGATCAGGCCATCGCCGAGGAAATCGAGCGCATCGGCTTTCAGGGCCTGCGATCCGGAAATGAAGCCGCCAACCATCTCGATGAGGCCGTAGCCCACGTTCAGCACGATCACGATCCACAGCGCACGCCGGTAGGCCGGGGTGATATGGCTCAAGTCCTTCGGAAGATCGTCGATGTCTCCCTCGTGATCAGCTTCGGGTCCGCCCAGCCGATCCAGTCGGTAGCCGATGCCCGACACCGCACGCTCCACTTCGGGCAGCTGCAAACTCAGGTCGGATACATGCACCGTCATGATCTGCGTGGCAGTCGAGACCTTCACGTCCTCGACCCCGGCCGACCGCACCGCCTTCTCGATCTTCGCGGCGCATGACGGGCAGTCCATGCCGGTGACTCTGTAGCGCGCGTGCTCAGCGTTGCTCATTGTGGCCGTTTCGCTCATTACGATCTTCCGTGGACAGACGAGGCTATATATCATTGCAGACTGATATGTCGAGCGAGACCGGAATCCTTCAGCAGGCTGATGCTCAAGTCGTCGAGTTGCGGGCGAAGCTTTTCCGCGGCTTGGCTGACTTCTCGCGCATGTCGATTTTGGCCGCTCTGCGTGACGGCCCGCTTTCGGTTGGGGAGATCGTTGGCGCCACCGGCCTGTCGCAGTCGAACGCCTCAAACCACCTGCGGTGCCTGAGCGAATGCGGGCTGGTTGTCGGAGAACCGGACGGTCGGTTCGTCCGGTATCGGTTGAGCGATCCGCGCTTGGACGAACTGATGAGGCTGGCCGACGACCTCCTGGCCGGGACCGCTCGGGGCGTTGACTCGTGCGAGAATTTCAAAGGAACGGGCACGGTCTGATCGACGGCGGACGTCCGCCGTCGTTGGCCTACGATCAAGACCGGGCGACGACGCCCGGTGCTGTGCCATTCGGATTTTCTTCGGTGACATCATGCCCAGTACACGCGAGGCCACGCTGGCGGCGCTGCACGCACGTCTTTTGACGGTGCCTGCCACAACCCTGCGCGGCGAGGTTCTGCCCGAGCGCGTGCCCGCCGCCGGGCTCCTGATCCTGCGGGACGGCGAACCGGGCGAGCCGGAGGTGACGCTCTCGCCTCTGCGCTACCACTACCAGCACCGCGCCGAGATCGAAGCGGTCGTGCAGGGCGCCGATCGGGACGCCGACTTCGACAGGCTGACCGCCAGCATTGGCGCGGCGCTCGCCGCCGACCGCACGCTTGGCGGGCTCTGCGACTGGGTCGAGGCGGAAGCCCCGCGCCCCGTAGACCTGCCGGTCGAGGGCGCCGCGAGCCTGAAGGCCGCCGTGATCCCGGTGGTGCTGCACTATTCCACTGCCGACCAGTTGGCCTGACCCCGACAACCCGAGGAGAACACCATGGCACGAGCCCAGGGGGCGCGGGCGTTGATGGCGCTTGCGTTCGAGACGACCTATGGAACGCCGCCCGTGGGCGGCTTCACCCGCATGCCCTTCGCCAGCACGTCGCTCGGCGCAGAGCAACCGCTGCTGAACTCGGAACTGCTGGGCTACGGTCGTGATCCGCTGGCGCCGATCAAGGATGCGGTGACGGCCGACGGCGATGTCGTCGTGCCGCTCGACGCGGAGGCCTTCGGCTTCTGGCTGAAGGCGGCCTTCGGCGCGCCGACGACCACGGGCGCGGAAGCGCCGTACAGCCACGAGTTCCAGTCGGGGTCGTGGACGCTGCCCAGCATGTCGATCGAAACCGGCATGCCGGAGGTTCCGCGCTATGCGATGTATTCCGGCTGCGTGCTCGACCAGATCACCTGGCAGATGCAGCGCTCGGGCCTGCTGACTGCAACGGCGCGGCTGGTGGCGCAGGGCGAGACGGTCGGGACCACGACCAGCGCCGGGACACCCGCCGCGCTGGAGCTGAAGCGTTTCGGCCATTTCAACGGGGCGATCACGCGCAACGGCTCGGCTCTCGGCAATGTGGTCTCGGCCGAGATCACCTATGCCAATAATCTCGATCGGATCGAGACCATCCGCTCGGACGGGCGCATCGATGGTGCGGACCCGTCCATCGCGGCGCTGACCGGCCGGATCGAGGTGCGGTTCGCCGACCAGACACTGGTGACGCAGGCGATCAACGGCGAGGCCTGCGAGATGGAGTTCGCCTACGTCCTGCCCTCGGGCGAGAGCTTCACCTTCACCGTGCACGCCGTCTACCTGCCGCGTCCCCGCATCGAGATCTCCGGGCCGCAGGGCGTGCAGGCCACCTTCGACTGGCAGGCCGCCCGCGACAGCGTCGTCGGCCGGATGTGCACCGCAACCCTCGTGAACGATGTGGAGACGTATTGATGCTGATGCTCGACCTGACCAACGCGCCGCGCTGGCACGACCTCGCCCCCGGCGTCCAGGTGCAGCTACGCCCGCTCACCACTGCCCTGATGGTGGCGACCCGCAGCGATCCCGCTGTCGAGGCGGTCCCCGAGGAGGCCTCGGACGAGGAACGCGCGGTCGCCTTCGCCAAGGCGCTGGCGCGGCGGGCGGTGCTCGGCTGGGAGGGCATCGGCGATGCTGCCGGCAAGCCCATCGACCCGAGCCACGAGGCCATCGACGCACTGCTCGATATCTGGCCGATCTTCGAGGCCTTCCAGCTGACCTACGTCTCCAAGGGCCTGCTGCTGGAACAGGAAAAAAACGGCTCCGCGCTCTCGCCGAATGGTCCTTCGGCGGGGGCGAGCGCTACTGCGAAGCCTGCGCGCAAGCCTGCCCGGACTGCCCGGCGCGACTGAACCGTCCGGAAACGCCGGAGGGTTGGCAGGTCTGGGACCTGGTCGGCCGTCTCGGTGGCCAGCTGCGCGTGCTTCCCGGCGCCGTGATCGGCTGGGATATGTCGGCGGCGCTGGCGCTCGGTGAAGCCCTAAGCGTGCCGCCCGTCGTCATGGCCGAACTGCTGCCCGTCATCGAAGCGGTGATGGTCGCCAAGCTCAACGAACAGATGGATCACTCCCATGGCGGAAAAACGGGTTAGCGTCCGCCTCGCGGCCGTGGGCGGACGGCAAGTGCGCGCTGAACTGGAAGGCGTGGGCGAGGCCGGGGCGCGCGGCTTCGGACGGCTGAGCCGGGAGATGGAGGCAGCGAACGCTCGGCTCGCGGCTTTCTCGCGGCAGGTGGGGGTGGCCGCTGCTGCCGCCGTAGCGGCCGCTGCCGCCGCCGGTGTGGCGATGGTGCGTTCCGGCCTGCAAACGGTGGATGCGCAGGCGAAGCTGGCGCAATCCCTCGGCACCACCGTCGCCTCGATCCAGACGCTGGAGCGCGCGGGCGAACTGGCGGGCGTGTCGATGTCCGGCATCGAGCAGGCCACCAAGGATCTGACGCGTCGGCTCAGCCAGGCGGCCGCCGGCACCGGACCCGCGGCAGACGCGCTGGACCGGCTCGGGCTCTCGGCCAACGAGCTGATCGCGCTGCCGCTGGACCAGCGTGTCGGTGCGATCAACGCGGCCATCGAGAACTTCGTGCCCGCAGCTGAGCGCGCGGCGGTCGCGGGGCAACTCTTCGGCGAGGAAGGCTCCATCGCCATGTCGCGGATCGACACTGCGACGCTGCGCCAGGCGACGGAGGACGTCCTTGCCTTCGGGGTCGTCGTCTCGGAGCAGGATGCCGACCAGATCGAGCGGACGAACGATGCGATCTCCCGGCTCGGGCTGATCTGGCGCGGTCTGTCGAACCAGCTCGCTGTCGCCGCCGCACCGGCACTGGAAGCCGTCGCTGACGCTATGGCGGCGGTCGCCAGCCGCACCGGCCCGCTCGGCATCGCGATCCGGGGTCTCTTCGACAACATCGGCCGCTTGACCACCTACGCCGCGACCTTCGCGGCCTTTCTCGCGGGCCGCTGGGTGGCTGGCATGGCCGCCGCCGCACTCTCCGTCCGTGGCCTCGCCACGGCGCTGGTCGTCCTGCGCGGCGCGCTGATCCGCACCGGCATCGGCGCGTTGATCGTCGGCGCGGGCGAGCTGGTCTATCAGTTCACCCGCCTCGTGTCCGGCGCGGGCGGCTTTGGCGAGGCCATGTCGCTCCTGAAGGACCTCGCCGTCGAGGTCTGGCAACGCATCAGGATGGGCGCGGCTGCGGCGGGCGCGGCCGCCACGGCGATGTTCTTCGACCTGAAGGCCGATGCGGCGTCGGGCATGCAGAGCGCCATCGAGAATGTCGTCGGTTTTGGCAACACGGCCGCGAACACGTTCGAGGGGGCTTACGAGGCGATCAAGGCGATCTGGGGCCTGCTGCCCGCCGCCATTGGCGATCTGGCGTTCCAGGCGGCCAACAGCCTGGTCGACGGCGTAGAGGCGATGCTGAACGGCGTGGTCTCGCGCATCAACGGCTTCATTGGTGGCATCAACCAGGGGCTGGAAGCGCTCGGGTCTGATCGCCGCATCTCGCTGGTGCCTGACCTCGACCTCGGCGAGATCGAGAACCGCTTCGAGGGCGCGGCCAGTGCCGCCACGACGGCGGCGCAGGCGGCGTTCGACCGGGCCTTCGAGGACAACCCGCTCACCGCGCCCGATCTCGGCCTGACCGACGCTGCGAACCGCGCACTTGAGTCCGCGAACGTCTACCGGGGTGTCGCGCGCGATCTGGCCGAAGGGGCCCGCGCCCCGCTCGAAAGCTGGCAGGCCCTGCGTGATGCGGTCCGCGGCACCGATGAGGCGAGTGCGGATGCGCTGACCGAGGCCACGGGCGCGGCCGAGCGGCTGGAGACCGCGCTTGGCGATGCCGGGCGCGCTGCGACGGGTGCAGGCGCAGCCGCCGAGGCTGCAGCCGCTGCGGCAGAGCCCGCGACCGAGGCTGCCGTCACCGGTTGGCAGGCCGTCACGGCGGCGCTGTCGGGCTACGCCAGCAAGGCGCGCGAGATCGGTGGCGACATCGGCCAGAGCCTCGTCGGCGCCTTCCAGTCGGCCGAGAACGCGGTGGGCCAGTTCGTGAGGACCGGCAAGCTCGCCTTCCGCGACATGGTCACGTCGATGATCGCCGACCTCGCCCAGCTCGCGGCGCGGCGGTTCATCCTCGGGCCGATCGCCAATGCGCTCTCGGGCGTGTTCTCAGGGGCGGGCGGCATCTTCGCCAACGTCCTGCATGCGGGCGGGACGGTGGGGTCCGCGGGGCCCTCGCGCATGGTCCCGGCCATGGCCTTTGCCGCTGCCCCGCGCATGCATGGCGGCGGAACGGCCGGCCTCCGCCATGACGAGGTGCCCGCGATCCTGCAGCGCGGCGAGCGGGTGCTGTCGCGGCGGGAGGCGCAGAGCTACGGCGCAGGCGGCGGCGTCAACGTCACCATCATGGCCCGCGACGCCGAGAGCTTTCGGCAGTCCCGCACACAGGTCGCGGCCGACATCGCCCGCGCCGTGTCGCTCGGCCGGAGGGGCATGTGATGGCGTTCCACGAGGTCCGGTTTCCCGACAACATCAGCCGCGGCGCGCGGGGCGGGCCGGAACGGCGCACGCAGATCGTCGAGCTCGCCTCGGGCGACGAGGAGCGCAACGCCAGCTGGGCCAATTCGCGCCGCCGTTATGACGTCGCCTATGGCATCCGCCGCGCCGATGACCTGGCGGCGGTCGTCGCCTTCTTCGAGGCGCGCAACGGGCGGCTCCACGGCTTCCGGTTCAAGGACTGGGCCGATCACAAGTCCTGCCTGCCGTCGGGCACGCCATCGCCCACCGATCAGTCGATCGGCACCGGCGACGGCGCGACCACCGCCTTCCAGCTGGTGAAGCGCTACGCCTCGGGTGCGCAATCCTGGACGCGCGCCATCGCCAAGCCGGTGACCGGAACTGCGCGCATCGCGCTCGCCGGGGTCGAGCAGCCCTTCGGCTGGTCGGTCGACACCGCCACCGGCGTCGTCACCTTCAGCGCCGCGCCGGGCGCTGGCGTCGCGATCACCGCGGGGTTCGAGTTCGACGTGCCGGTCCGCTTCGACACCGACGCGCTCGACGTGACGCTCGACCTCGAGCGCCTGGGCTCGATCACATCCATCCCGCTGCTGGAACTCCGCCGATGAAGACCCTCGACCCTGACCTGCAGGCCCATCTCGACGAGGGCACGACCACACTCGCCTGGTGCTGGCGGATCACGCGCTCCGACGCCGTGAGCTTCGGCTTCACCGACCACGACCGAACGCTCAGCTTCGACGCGACGGATTTCGAGCCCGAGAGCGGGCTGACAGCCTCCGAGGTGCGCTCGGGATCGGACCTGTCCGTCGATGCGCAGGACGCCGAGGGCGTGCTGACCTCGGACCGGATCACCGAGACCGACATCCTCGACGGCCGCTGGGACAACGCGGAGGTCGAGGTCTGGCGGGTGAACTGGTCTGATCCCGGCCAGCGCGTGCTGATGCGGCGGGGCGCCATCGGCCAGATCCCGCGCGGGCGGCTCGCCTTCGTCGCCGAGGTTCGCTCGCTCGCCCACGTCCTCGGCCAGACGGTCGGGCGGACCTTCCAGGCGACCTGCGATGCGGCGCTTGGCGACGCGCGCTGCGGCGTCGATCTGGAGGGCCCCGCATACAAGGGGACGGGCGCCGTCATCGATCTCCTCCGGGACCGGGCCTTCACCGCCTCGGGGCTCGGCGGGTTCGAGGACGGCTGGTTCACCTTCGGCACGCTGGACTGGACGAGCGGCGCGAACGCCGGGCGGCGCACCGAAGTGCTGGGCCATGACGTCGCGGATGGCATCGCCGTACTGACGCTGCTCGAAGCGCCGGTGCGCGCGATCGCCGAGGACGACGGCTTCACCATTCGCGCGGGCTGCGACAAGCGGATGGAGACCTGTGGTGCGAAGTTCACGAACACCGCCAACTTCCGCGGGTTCCCGCACATCCCCGGCCAGGACGCCGTTCTCCGCTACGCCACGAAGGACGGCGGCCACGAAGGGTCCGTGCTGTGAACGCCGATCCGAAGCGCGTCATCGCCATCGCACGCTCGTGGCTCGGCACGCCCTACCACGACCAGGCCAGCCTTCGAGGCGTCGGCTGCGATTGCCTCGGGCTCGCCCGCGGCGTCTGGCGCGAGGTCGTCGGCCCCGAGCCGTTCCCGCTCCCGCCCTACAGCCGGGACTGGGGCGAGACCGGCCCGCGCGAGGTGCTGGCCGAGGGCGCACGACGCATGATGAACGAGGTGTCGCCCGCCGAGGCCGGTCCCGGCGCGCTGGTGCTGTTCCGCATGAAGCCCCGCGCGATCGCCAAGCATGTCGGGATCCTGACCGCTCCCGACACCTTCCTCCACGCCTACGAGCGGCTCGGCGTGATCGAGGAACCGCTCACCCCATCCTGGCGGCGGCGCATCGCCTTCGCCTTTCTCTTCCCGCAACGCTGAGACCCCGACATGGCCACCCTCGTTCTCGGTGCCGCTGGCGCCGCCATTGGCGGTTCGATCGGCGGCGCGATCCTCGGCGTCAGCGCCGCCACCATCGGCGGCTTCGTCGGCTCCACCATCGGCTCGGTGGTCGACAGCTGGATCATCTCGTCGCTGGCGCCGACGCAGCGCATCGAGGGCGCGCGTCTCGACACGCTGCGCATCACTTCGGCCACCGAAGGCGCGGTCATCCCGCGGCTCTACGGGCGCATGCGGATGGGCGGCAACATCATCTGGGCGACCGATTTCCGCGAGGAGACGAAGACCACCACCCAAGGGGGCGGCAAGGGCGCCGGCGGCGGCAAGGTCAAGACGACCGAGTATCTCTACTACGCCAGCTTCGCGGTGGCGCTCTGCGAGGGCCCGATCACCGGGATCGGGCGCATCTGGGCCGACGGCAAGCCGATGGACCTCTCCGGCGTCACCTGGCGCTGGTATCCCGGCGATGAGGCGCAGACCGCCGATCCGTTCATCGCCGCGAGGATGGGCGTGGCCGGCACGCCTGCCTATCGTGGTACGGCCTATGTGGTCTTCGAGGAACTGGCGCTCTCGACCTATGGCAACCGTCTGCCGCAGCTCTCCTTCGAGGTGTTCCGCCCGCTCGCCGATCCCGACACCGCCGAGGGGCTGACCCGCGCCGTCACCATGATCCCGGCCTCCGGCGAGTTCACCTACGCGACGCAAGCGATCCGCAAGACCGACGGCGGCGCGACGGTGCCGGAGAACCTGAATGCGCTGGCCGACTCCACCGACATGGTGGAGGCGCTCGACCGGCTGCAGGCCATGGCCCCTGCCGTTGAGAGCGTCAGCCTCGTGGTCGCGTGGTTCGGCGACGATCTGCGCGCGGGATCGTGCAAGGTGCGGCCGGGCGTCGAGGTGTCCGCGAAGTCGACCACGCCCGCCAGCTGGTCGGTGAATGGCGTCAGCCGCGCCGGCGCCTTCCTCGTCAGCCGCGACGATCAGGATCGCCCGGTCTATGGCGGCACGCCGTCGGACTTCGCAGTGGTTCAGGCGATCCAGGAGATGAAGGCGCGCGGGCTGCGCGTCACCTTCTACCCGTTCATCCTGATGGACGTGCCGCCCGGCAACAGCCTCCCGAACCCCTATTCCGACAACGCCGCCGAGATCGGCCAGCCTGCCTTCCCGTGGCGGGGGCGGATCACCTGTTCGCCTGCCGCTGGTTTCGCGGGGACCGTGGACAAGACCGCCACGGCGGCCGCGCAGGTCGCGGCGCTGTTCGGCGCGGCGACGCCTGCGAGCTTCAGCGTGGCGGGCGAGAGCGTGAGTTGGACCGGCCCATCCGGCGACTGGGGCCTGCGCCGCATGGTGCTGCACTACGCCCATCTCTGCGCAGCGGCGGGCGGGGTCGACGCCTTCCTGATCGGCACCGAGATGCCGGGGCTGACGACCGTCCGCTCGGGGCCGTCCAGCTATCCGGCGGTGCAGGCGTATCGGGATCTGCTCGCGAATGTGCGCTCGATCCTCGGGTCCGGCACCAGGATCGGATACGCGGCGGACTGGTCGGAATATTTCGGGCACCAGCCGGGCGACGGCTCGGGCGACGTGTTCTTTCACCTCGACCCGCTCTGGGCCGATCCGGAGATCGACTTCGTCGGGATCGACAACTACATGCCGCTGTCGGACTGGCGCGACGGGTTCGAGCATCTTGACGCGGCCGAGGGCTGGCCCGCGATCTACGACCGGGCCTACCTGCAGGGGAACATCGCGGGCGGCGAAGGCTTCGACTGGTTCTATGCCAGCGCAGCGGATCGCTCCGCGCAGGTGCGGACCCCGATCACCGACGGTGCTGCGGCCAAGCCGTGGGTCTTCCGCTACAAGGATCTGCGCGCCTGGTGGTCAAACGCGCATTACGACCGACCGGGCGGGGTGGAGAGCGGCACGCCGACGGCATGGACGCCCGAGTCCAAGCCGATCTGGTTCACCGAGCTCGGCTGTCCCGCCATCGACCGGGGCACGAACCAGCCGAACGTGTTCTTCGATCCGAAGTCGTCCGAGAGCTTCACGCCGCATTTCTCGCGGGGCTGGCGCGACGACGCGATCCAGCGCGCCTATCTGGAGGCGACGTATCTCTGGTGGGGCGACGCGGCGAACAACCCGGTGTCCTCGGTCTACGGCGGGCCGATGGTGCATGTGCCCGAATGCGCCGCCTGGACCTGGGACGCGCGGCCCTATCCGTTCTTTCCGGCGCTGACCGACGTCTGGACGGACGGGGCGAACTGGCGGCTCGGGCATTGGCTGACCGGACGGCTGGGGGCAGTGTCGCTGGCCGCGCTGGTCCGGCATCTCTGCCTGCGCGCCGGGCTGCCCGAGGCGCGGGTCGACGTCTCCGGCCTCTGGGGCGCGGTCGAGGGTTACGCCATCACCGCGCTGGAAAGCCCGCGCGCGTCGATCACGACGCTGTCGCGGCATTTCGGCTTCGACGCGGTCGAGACCGAGGGCGCGATCCGCTTCGTCATGCGCGGCCGCGCCTCCGTCGCCACCCTCGCGCCCGACGATCTTGTTGCTCCTCGCGAAGGCGACGTGCTGGAGCTCACGCGCGGCCAGGAGACCGAACTCCCGCAGGCGTTGAAGTGGCAGATCGCCCGCGCCGATGAGGACTACGACGCGGCCCTCGTCGAGGCGCGGCGCATCACCGTGGACACGACCCGCATCGCCTCCGAGTCCTTCCCGATGGCTGTGCCGCCCGAGGAAGCGGAACGGCGTTGCCGCCGCGCCCTGATGGAGGCGTGGGTGGGGCGCGAGACGGCGGCGTTCCGTCTGCCGCCCTCGCGGCTCGCGCTCGACCCGGCCGACGCGATCCGGCTCGCGCATGACGGGCGGCTGGTCGATCTGCGGGTCGTCTCCATCGCCGACGCGGAGGCGCGCGGGATCGAAGCGGTCCGCCAGGACCGCGCGACCTACGATCTGCCGCCCGGCGATCCGCGCGCGGCGTCGCTGACGCGGGCCGTGGTGTTCGGCGCGCCGGACGCGGTGCTGATGGACCTGCCGCAGCTGACCGAGGACCAGCCCGCGCATCGGCCCCTCATTGCGGCGCACGCGGTTCCCTGGCACGGCGAGATGGCGGTGTTCCGCAGCCCCTCCACGGATGGCTTCGAGCTGCTGACCACGTTCGGCAGCCGCGCCCGGATCGGGGCGCTGATCTCGGGCCTCTACGCGGGCCCCACCTCGCGCTTCGACCTCGGTAATGCGCTGGTGGTCGATCTGCTGACCGGCACGTTGGAAAGCGTCACCGACCTGACCCTGTTCGGAGGCGCCAACGCGCTTGCCATCGAGAGCGCGCCTGGGGTCTGGGAGATCGTGCAGGCGGGCGCGGCGGAACTCCTGGCGCCGGGCCGGTATCGGCTGACCCGCTTGCTGCGGGGTCAGCGCGGCAGTGAGGGCGCGATCAGAAATCCGGCTCCGGCTGGCGCGCGGGTCGTCATGCTGGACACCGCACTTGCGTCACTGCCGATCACCGAAGCCGATCTCGGGATACCGTGGAACTGGCGCATCGGCCCAGCGAGCCGCCCGGTCAGCGACGAGACCTATGTCGCGCAGCCCTTCACGCCCGAGGGCGTCGGTCTGCGGCCGTTCTCGGTCGCCCATGTCGAGCAGCCGTGGCGGACTCCGCGCACGCCCGGCGATCTGGCGATCCGCTGGACGCGACGATCCCGCGCGCTCGCCGCCGACAGCTGGGGCGCGGTCGAGGTGCCGATCGCCGAGGAGACCGAAGCCTACGAGGTCGAGATCCTCGACGGTGCCACCGTCAAGCGGGTCCTGTCCACGTCCACCACCAGCGCGGTCTACACCGCCGCAGACCAGACCACCGATTTGGGCGCGCCGCTCGGACCCGGCGACACGCTCGACATCCGTATCTACCAGCTCTCCGCCCTCGTTGGGCGGGGCGCACCCAAGACCGTTACGCTCACGTTCTGAGGCCATCCCATGTCCGACGCCACGACCCATCTCTTGCTGCCCTACATCCTGGCGGCGCAAGCGCAGAAGCACATCACCCATAACGAGGCACTGCGGATCCTCGACGGGCTGGTCCAGCTCTCGGTGCTCGACCGGAATCTGGCGGCGCCGCCCGGCAGCCCCGCTGACGGCGACCGCTACATCGTCGGCTCCGGCGCGACGGGCGACTGGGCCGGCTGGGACCTGAACGTCGCGCTCTGGGCCGATGGCGCCTGGCTGCGCCTGCCGCCACGGACCGGCTGGCGGGCGTGGGTCGAGGACGAGAGCCTGCTGCTCGTCTACGACGGGTCTGGTTGGATCGGTACGACGCCCGCGGCGCTGCAGAACCTCGCACTCCTGGGGCTCGGCACGACGGCGGATGGGTCGAACCCGTTCTCGGCCAAGCTGAACGCCGCGCTCTGGACCGCCAAGACCGTGGCCGAGGGCGGCACGGGCGACCTCTTCTACACGATGAACAAGGAGGCTGCGGGCGACGACCTCGGGCTGACGCTCCAGACCGGCTTCGTGACCAAGGCGCTGGTGGGGCTGTTCGGCTCCGACCGGTTCCGGCTGGCAGTTTCGGCCGACGGCAGCACCTTCTTCGACGGGCTCAGCGTGGACAACGCGAACGGCATCGTCGACCAGCCGCGGCTGCCGCGCTTCAAGGCGTACACGAACTACGACAACTACGTCGGTGTCGGCACATGGACGAAGATCGGCCTGAACAACACCGACTATAACGATCAGGGTGCGTTCGACGCCGCGAACAACCACTTCGTGGCGCCCGTCGACGGCACCTACCTCTTCGGCGCGACGCTTCTCTACAAGATCAACGCCAGCGCCACGGCCCGCATGCGCGGGCGGCTGGTCCTGAACGGCTCCACCGAAATCCGCGGCTCCCTCGGAGAAATCTCCGCCACCCACGTCTCGCTCGCCACCGCGATCTGGCTGCAGACCATGGTGCCGCTGACGGCAGGCGATACCGTCGAGCTGCAGGGGTATTTCCGGGTGGCGGACGGCTACTTCGCGGCCGACCACACGTCCTTCTGGGGCTGCAAGGTCGGCTGAGCGGCGGGAGGAGGATCCGATAACACCACCCCGATCCGAGGGCTTCGTGCGCATGCCCGATGCCGAGTTCGAGGCGATCCTGACACGCGCTGCCGAGGAAGGCGCGAAGCGCGCGCTCGCCGATGTCGGGCTCGATGGCGACGAGGCGGCGCTCGACATCCGCGATCTGCGCTCGCTCGTCGACTGCATCCGGCTGGTGCGCCGCACCGCCATGCAGACAGCCGTTCGCATGATCACCACCGGCGTCATGCTGGCGCTGCTCGCGGGCATCGCCATCAAGCTCAAGATCTTCGGCGGCGGCCCGTAGCCGCGCCCCATCTCCCATTCATCAGCCCAACCGCACCCGCCCTTGAGGCGGGTTTTTCGTTTTCGGAGGCCCCCCATGACGCCGACCTTCCACCGCCATTGGCGCGACGTACCCGAGAGCGGCTGGCGCTGGCCCAACTTCTCGCCCGCCGAGATCGCCTGCCGTGGCACCGGCAAGTTGCTGATCAACGAACCGGCGCTCGACAAGCTGCAGGCGCTGCGCGACCGGCTGGGCAAGCCGCTGATCGTGCGTTCCGCCTATCGCAGCCCCGAGCACAACCGCGCCGTGGGCGGCGCGACCCGCTCCAAGCACCTCGACGGCGCCGCCTTCGACATCGCCATGGCGAACCACGATCCGGTGGCCTTCGAGGCGGCGGCGCGGGAGGTAGGGTTCCTCGGCTTCGGGTTCTACCCGCGATCGGGGTTCATCCATGTCGACCTCGGCCCCGCGCGTCAGTGGGGCGAGCGGTTCCCGGTCCGGGCGACCGCATTCGCAGCCGAGACGCCGCCCGCGCGCGAAGTGCTGGCCGACAGCCGCACCATGAAGGGCGGCGGGGCCGCCGGTGTGGCTACGCTGGGCGCCGCGGGCGTCGAGGTCGCGCAGAGCGTCTTGGCGGAGACCCAATCCGCAATCCTGCCGCTTGTGCCGTATCTCGACACCCTGCGCTGGGTGTTCATCGCCGTGGCTCTCGGCGGTATCGCGGTCACGATCTACGCCCGGCTCGACGATTGGAAACGGGGGCGGCGGTGATCGCCGTGCTCCTCGCCACGCTCGCCGGATCGGCATGCGCGCGCACCGCAATCCGCTACGGCGTCACCGCACTCGCGGTCCTTCTGTTGCTGCTGGCCTTCCGCCGCTCGGGCGAGCGCGCCGGCCGGCTGGCTGAACAGCTCGAGACCATGGAGAAGGCCAATGACGTCCAACGACGGATGCTCGAGGCGGCGGCGCGTCGCCCTCATTCTCGCGACGAGCTTGCTGAGCGGCTGCGCGACGGTCGGTTCTGACGGCGGTGGGCTCGGGGCCTGTCCGCCCGTCGTGGAGTACAGCCGGGATTCTCAGGCGCGGGCGGCCGAGGAACTGGAGCTGTTGCCGGAAGGCTCGGTGATTGCCGAAATGCTCAGCGACTACGCCGTGATGCGGGAGCAGGGACAGATAGCCAAAGAGTCAGCATTTGACTAACCGTCCGGCTCGCGGAACTCACTCAAAGCATCGACGAGATGTCAGACGCCCCGGTTGGATAGGCGAACATCGTGTCCTTGAGCTGGTCGGCCGTCAGCCCGTGCCGCACGGCCAGGGTGAAGACATTGATGACCTCGTCGGCGTGCGGACCCAGCAGGTGCGCGCCCAGGATGCGCTCGCTGCCTTCCTCGACCAGAACCTTGTAACCCGAGACGGATTCCGCCTGTTGGCGCGTCGAAAACCAGCCGGGCGTCCGATCGCACTGCATGCGGAACTTCAGCCCCTGTTCATGGGCTTCGGATTCGTCCAGCCCGACCCGGGCAAGGGGCGGCAGGGTGAAGGCGACCGAAGGAACGCCCTTGTAGTTCGGCGTGCTGTGATTGCCTTCCAACAGGTTCGCCACAACCACCTTGCCGTCGTGATTGGACACGGGAGTAAGCGGCGGGCCCATCTGGGCAGTGTCGCCGGCGGCATAGACGGCCGGGTTCGACGTGCTCTGCAGGTATTCGTTGAGGGCCAGCCTGCCTTCCCGCAGTTCCACCCCACCGGCCTCAAGGTCGAGCGGCTCGAAGTCGGGCTTGCGGCCAGCGGCATGCACGACCAGGTCCGCTTCGAAGGTCTTCGAACCGCCGTCGCCGGCTGCGGTGATGCGGAAGGCGTCGCCGGTCTTCTCGATGCGCTTGACCTCGGTGCCGGTGTGCAGGGTCACGCCGATCTCTTCGTATTTCTCCATCAGCCATCCGACCAGGTCCGGATCGAAGCCCTTAAGCATCCGGTCGCCGTGCTGGAGGATCGTGACCTCGGCCCCGGCTCGCGCGGCGATATGGGAGAACTCGGCGGCGATGTAGCCTCCGCCGACCAGCACGATCCGGCGCGGCAGGCTTTCCATCTCAAGGAAGCCCTCGTTGTCGATCAGGTGCTCCTCGCCGGGGATGCCCAGCTTCATCGGCTCCGCCCCGGTCGCCAGGACGATGTGCTTCGCCTCCAGCGTTTCGCCATCGACCTCAACAGCGTTCGGGCCGACGAAGCGGGCCCGCCCGTGGAAGGTAGCGATTCCGTTTTCGGAGAAGCTTTTCTCCTTCTTCTCCGGCACAGGGTCCGTGAAGCCGCGCTTGAACTCCAGCAGTTCGCGCCAGTCGATCCGCACGTCGCCCTCGACTCCCTTGCCGTTCATCCGGCGGGCGTGATCGGCGGCAGAGGTGCCCCCGATCAGCATCTTCTTGGGATCGCAGCCGCGAAGTGCACAGGTGCCGCCATAGGGGCGGAAATCCGTCACGGCAACGCTTCGGCCCGCGGCGCTGACACGCTTTGCCACGGTGGTCGCAGCGGTGCCGCTGCCGATGACGATTACGTCGTAGGTCTTGCTCATCGTAAAACTCCTTCAATCAGGTTCGCCGGCTGCCGCGAGCAGCCAGCCAGCCGGCCAAGGCCCCGGCGCCGACAAGGCCGGCAAGCATGGGGACCATGCGGGCCATCATGCGAGCCTTCATCCGGGGGCTCGGCCCCATGGCGCATTTATCGCAGCAGTAGAGGCGGCCCCCGCGCTCCACCCCGGGAGCGGGGAACCGGCCGCCACAGCGGGCGCATTCTTCAACTTCGTGATCGCGAACCTCCCCGGAATCCATCGCCGCAAGAGGGAGGCCGCGTTGTCCGTGTGATGTCATTTCCTGCTCTCCCGTTTCAGATCGACGTCGGCATACCGCGAGGCCGGCGGTTGCGGAGATGCATCGTCCCGCCGGTCGAGGTGGACGCCGCCATCTGCGCTCAGTGCGGCGCGCGCTGTCCGGTCCGCGTGGGTGCCGAGAAGCGCCCCGCCACCGCCTTTTGCGTACAGGTCGAGGTTGATGGCACTGTTGATCAGCGCCAGATGCGTGAACGCCTGCGGGAAATTGCCCAGAAAGGCTTGGTCGTCCGGGTCGATCTCCTCGGCATAGAGGCCGACGTCGTTCGCCTTGTCCAGCAGACGCTCGAACAGCTCGCGTGCCTCGTCTGCCCGGCCGGTGCAGAGCAGCGCATCCACCAGCCAGAACGAGCAGATCAGGAAAGCGCCCTCGCCGCCGCTCAGGCCGTCATCCGTGTCTTCGAGACGGTACCGCATGACATAATCGCCTTTGCGCAGGGTGCGCTCCACCCCGCGCACGGTCCGGTCCAGGGCATCGTCGGAGAGAGGCAGATCGAGCAAGGGGAGCAGCAAAAGCGCGGCGTCCATTCCGCCATCGGCAAAGGTCTGGCGGAAGCCGCCTTCGTCACCGTCATCTGCATGGGAGATCAAAGCTTCGAGGATCTCCTGGCGCGCCTGGCCCCACGCTTCGCGCTCTCCGAGCAGACGGATGGCGCGGTCCAACGCAACCCAGGCCATGGCCTTGCCGTGAACATAGTGCCGCGGTTCCCCGCGCATCTCCCAGATGCCCTGATCAGCTTCGCCCCAGACCTGCGCGACGTGGTCGGCAATGCCTTCCAGCATGGCGCGGAGAGTCTCGTCGATCGGCCCCCCCAAGGCTCGGTAAGCCAAGGCCCAGTCTGCGACCTCGCCGTAGATGTCGAGCTGCGCCTGATCCGCGGCAGCGTTGCCGACGCGCACAGGCTTCGAGCCGGCGTAGCCGTCCAGATGATCGAGGCAGCGTTCCTCGATCTGGCTCTCTTCGTCGATACCGTAGAGGATGCGCAGGTCCGGCAAGGTCTGGACGCAGCAACTCCCGAGAAATTCACAGTAGCGACCCGCCTCAGCGTCGTAACCGAGGCCGCCAAGGGCCTGGAGGATGAACGCCGAATCCCGCAGCCAGCTGTAGCGGTAGTCCCAGTTCCGTTCGCCTCCGATGTCCTCGGGCAGGGAGGTCGTCGGGGCGGCGACGATGGCGCCGGTCGGCGCGTAAGTCAGCGCCTTGAGCGCCAGCGCGCTGCGCTCCACGGCCGCGCGGTAGGGACCCTCGTAACGCGAGGCGCCCGACCAGTCGCGCCAGAACTCGGATGTCGACCGCAACAGGGCTTCCGCCTGATCGGCGGGCGCGCCCGCCTCGGCGTCAGCGGGCGCCAGTACGAAGGCGTGCCGCTCCCCCTCGGCCAGCGCAAGCTCCGACCGAACCCGCTCCGCGCTCGGGGCGCCCCCCTGGAACAGCCGCATGTCCAGCCGAGCGCCGGCCTCCGGATCAAACTCGCAGGCGCCGGGTTCGAAGGCAACGTCAAGGTTGCATTGCCCTTCCAGCGCCTCCACCACGCGCACCATCCAGCCGGGGGCTTCGAGATCGACGAAGGGTTCTCTCGTGTCAGCCGCACTGCGGACCGGCAGGAAATCGGTGACCTGCACGCGCCCGCGGGACGTCGTGAACATGGTGCACAGTATGTTCGTACCTTCCAGATAGGCCCTCTCGCTCTCGAAAGGCGCCGTCGGCGCAATGCGAAAAGTCGCTCCTTTCGACGCGTCCAGCAGTGCCCAGCAGGCCGGCTGGGCGTCGAACCGGCCGGGACAGAACCAGTCCACCGCGCCGTCCCGACCGACCAGCGCTGCGCCGTGGCAATCGCCGAGAAGGGCGTAGTCCCGCAGGGGCAGGTATCCGTCCTTGCGGACGGGCATTATCCGCCCTCGCGGAAGGACGGGTAGAGCATCATGCCGCCATCCACGAAGAGCGTCGTTCCGACCACGTAATCCGATGCGTCCGAGGCGAGCCAGACGGCGGCCTCGGCAACGTCCTCGCTCTCGCCGACGCGGCCATAGGGGATGAGCTTCAGCAGCTCCTTGCGGGCCTTCTCATCCTCCCAGGCGTCGCGGTTGATGGCAGTCTTGATCGCCCCCGGCGCGATGGCGTTCACGCGGATCTTCTCACAGGCAAGCTCCTGCGCCATCGTTTCCATCAGCAGCTTCACGCCGCCCTTGGCGGTGGCGTAGTTCGCATGCCCCGCCCAGGGGATGGCCTGGTGCACCGAGCTGGTGAAGATGATTTTCCCCAGCGCCGGAGAACGCTTTGCGTCGAGCCCCTGCCGGCGGAAACGCCGCACCGCCTCCTGTGAGCAGAGGAACTGGCCGGTCAGGTTGACGTCGATGACCTTGCGCCAGTCGTCGAGGCTCAGCTCGGTGAAGGCGGCGTCGCGCTGAATGCCGGCGTTGGACACCACGATGTCGATCCCGCCGAAAAGGCGATCTGCCTCATCGAAGAGCTTGCCGCAATCCTCGGGCTTCGAGACGTCGGCCTGCACCGCCTCGGCGCGACCGCCGGTCTCGCGGATCTCGCCGACGATCCGATCGGCGGACTCCTCGTCGGAGCGGTAATTGACGATGACCGACGCCCCCGCCGAGGCGAAGGCCCGCGCGATGCCTTCGCCGATGCCGGAACTCGCGCCGGTCACGATCGCACGGGTGTTTTCCAGTTGCGACTGTGGCATGGCATCCTCCCAGGTCTGCTGATCGGGCCCGCCAGGTTCGGCGAGGCGGTAGAGAACTTCGGCCGTTCCGGCGAGCGCAAGGTAGACGAGATGGCCGAGCAGGCCGCTGACATGCGCTGCCGTGACCTTGGTCGCCGCTAAGCCGGCGAGCAGGCCAACACCTACGTCCAATGCGACAGGCGATGCTTTCATCAATAACTCCAGTCGGATGCGTCAGCTGCACAGCCCTGTATCTAACTACAGCCATGCGGCAGGGTTCCGGATGTTTCGAGAATGGCGCGTCGCAGCCGCCCCTTGCAGGAGGTTCGGCCCACCGACGGGCAGGCCGGACCGCCGGCAAGGGGCTTTATCCGGCGCAGCAGCTCAGCATGGCCACGTCCTTGTCGAAGGTCTGCGCTGCGAGCTTCAGCCCCTCGACCGTCGTCAGATAGGGAAAGATCGTCTCGCCGAGCGCCTTCGTCGTCATGCCAGCCTTCAGCGCCATGACCAGCGTCTGGATGGTATCGGACCCTTCGGGCGCCACAATCTGTCCGCCGAGCAGCCGATCCGTCTCCCGGTCAGCCACAAGCTTGATGAGTCCGCGCGTATCGCGCGCCGCCTGAGCCCGCGGCACCTGGTCGAGCGGCAGGACCGAGGTCTTCACATCGTGACCCGCATCGCGCGCCTGCTGCTCGCTGAGGCCGACGCCGGCCACCTGCGGATCGGTGAAGACGACCCAGGGCATCGTTGTATTGTCATAGCGCTCGCTGCCATCCGCCACGGCGTTGCGGGCCGCGATCTTGGCACCGTATGCCGCCATGTAGACGAACTGGTCGCGGTCCGTCACGTCGCCGGCAGCATAGATGCCGGGGCGCGAGGTCTGCATGTCCTGCCCCACGACGATCCCGCCGCGGCTGTCAGTTTGCACGCCCGCCTCCTCAAGGCCGAGACCCTCCGTATTGGCCTGCCGACCGGCGGTGATGACGATCCGCTCTGCGGTAACGTCTTTCGCAGTGCCCTCCTGCATGATCCTCAGCGTGACGCCATCTTCCGACGCCGCAACGCTGTCATACTGCAGGCCGGTCAGGAGGCTGACGCCCTCGGCCTCGAAAGCTTCCGACAAAGCGTCGGAGACTTCCGGCTCGGCGCCCGGCAAGAGGCGAGAGCGCGTCACGAGGGTCACCTTGACGCCCATCCGTGCCATCATCTGAGCCAGCTCCGCGCCGATATAGCCTGCTCCGACGAAGATCAGGCTCTCGGGTAGGGTCTCCAGCTCCAGAAGCGATTGGCTGTCGAGCGGATCGACATCCTCGATCCCGCGGATCGCCGGGACAAGCGACCGGCTGCCTGTAGCAATCAGCGTTCTGGGCGCGGTAATCGTGCGATCTCCGATCTGAACACCGCCCTCGACCAACGTCGCGGGGCCTTCCTCAATGTAATCGACCCCCTCATAGTTGGGCAGCAGGTCAGCGTATTTCTTCTGGCGCAAAGTCGCGACAAGGTCGTCTTTGCCGGCGACGAGCTGGGACCAGTCATCGATCTGCGCCGCACCGGACAGGCCGGGAAAGCGCGCAGCCGCGCTCGCCCCATGGAGCGCCTCAGCCGCGCGGATCATGGCCTTCGAGGGCACGCACCCGAAGTTGACGCAGGTCCCTCCGATCGTCCCATGGCCCAGGAGCGCGACGCGCTTGCCAGCCTCAGCGGCGGCGATCGACGCGGAGAAGCCGGCGGAGCCGGCTCCCACGACGATGAGTTCGTAAGCCCCGTTTTCGTTCGAGCAGCAGTCTTTCATCGATCAAGTCACTTTCGTCGTCGGACCTGCCTTCGGCTTGGCGAAGGCCAGGTAAAGAATGGCGCCGATCGCCACCAAAGGCGTGGCCATCGTGAACAGGCCTATGAGAAGGCCGACGGAAGAACAGAAGGCAGCCGACATCATGGTCGCACCTCCTTGGCACGGCGATTGAGGTAGAGAGCGTAGGCGCCCGTCAGCGCCGCGGCGAGGAACGTGAGGAGCAACGCCCCGCGGAACTCCAGAACGATGATCAACACCGAGAGCAGCACCGCGATGAGCGCGGCCCAGATCTTGGGGGAGGGTCCGGGCCGCGCGGCGCGCAGCCACAGTGCCTGCGCGACCACCGCGAGGCTGACGAACAGCAGCGGGAACAGCGCGTAATCCAGCCACCCCGTCACCGCCGACAGGCCTGCGCCAGCCAGCACGACAACCAGAAGCGGCGTGAAACAGCAGAGTGCCGCGAATAGCGCGCCGCCGAGGCCACCCCTCAGCAAGCGGTGCGCCTGGGCCTTGTCCGGCTGCTCTGCTGGCCCATTCGGATGATCGGAATCCGGCTTCACGAGCCCTCACCACCCATCGGGCCTTCAAGTAGCGACGCCGGGTAGCCGTTCTTTTCAACTGCCGCGATGAGGGCGTCGGCGGAGGTGACTTCGTCGTCGAAACGAACCGTATAAAGCCCCTCACTCGCATCCTCGCCTTCGACGAAGTCCTCGATCACCACGCTTTCGACGGATTTCAGCGAGTTGCCGACGATGAACGAGCACGAGGGACAGGTCAGCCCGCCGACCTCGAGCCGGACGACCTGCTCGGCGGCGAAGGCAGGGGCGGAGATAAGGGTGCTCAGCGCCAGAGCGCCGGGAAGCAGGAATTTCATGTCAGGGTTCCTTCAGAACGAGAGGATGTAGGGCGAGGCGTAGGGGAAGAGCATGGCGACGAGGATCACCGCAGCCGCCACCCAGAGGACGGCGCGCATTGCGGTCCGGTTCATCGGGCGGGCGCAGGTGCCATCGGCGCAGCGGATCGGCTGGTATGCCCTGTAAAAACCATAGCCCAGGAACGCGGCGGCGATGCCGAAGGTATACCACTTGTAGGCGTAGAGGGCGCCCATCTGGGCGATGAAAACCCCGCTGACCCCGAAGCTGACGAGCACCAGTGGCAGGATGCAGCAGGACGTCATGACCAGTGCGCCAAGCGCCGCCAAGGCGGTGGTGGTCCAGCCGCGGCCTTCCGGGACGTCGGACGCATCCCCCGGCAATGCAGATTCCGTGGTGTCCATGCAGTGTCTCCTTGCGATCATCTGCTAGGAGTCCTAAGGTCTGTAGGACATACAGGCTCAAGGGCTTTTCGAATGGGAAACGGTCACGCTTCCGTGAAGCCGATGCAGAGGGCCGCCCTCGCACGGGCGACGGGATGCAACCTGGAGACCATCCGCTACTACGAGACGATCGGCGTCATGCCCGATCCACCTCGGGACCCGAACGGCTATCGCAGCTACGGTGAAGATGATGTGCGTCGGCTCCGCTTTGTCATGCGCGCGCGTGATCTCGGATTTTCTCTCGAGGAGATCAGAGGTTTACTGAGCCTCGTCGATAGCCGTAGCCAAACCTGTGCCGAAGTGGAGAGCGTCGCCGCGGCCCATCTGAAGGATGTGCGGGACAAGATCGCCGATCTGCAACGGATCGAAAAAGCATTAAGCGGCACGGTAGCTCAATGCAGCGGAACCGACGTTCCTGACTGCCCGGTGCTCGACGCCCTGCTGGATTGAACGCCGACGATTCCTGCATCTGCGGCGCGGGAAGAGTGATCGTCATTCTCGACCACAGGAATGTCGACAACGATGCTGTCGTTGACGCGGTGCGCGACGTCGACGTAGCTGCCGACATACGCCACGCCCATCTCCGGCAGATGGAGGAACATGCCGCCGCGCCCGATACGCACGTGGTCGTGGAGGAGAAAGCTTGGGACCGTCTCGAAGAGATCAAGCGCACGATCAAGCGAGTGCTCGAGGAAGTTCAACATCACTCCCTCGACGCTCGAGTTCCAGCGTGAGGATCAAGCGCATCAGAACGTCAGCCTCTACGGCCATGGATGCAATCGAGGAGAGCAGAAGGCGGCATAATGCGAGCAACGCTGCGGATATTCCCCCTCTGCATCAAAAAAACAGTAGCTTAGCCTGGAGAAGGTTGGATGTGAGGCCCATTCCCTCCGCCACTTGCCCTCGCGAAAGCGTTCTACCGATCCGGCTGCGGCCGGATTTTTCCGTTGTTTTCGAGGGTTATGCGGGTGGGGCTGTTAACCGGCCCACGTCCCGACGGGCGCACAAGCGTTCTCTCCGGGCCGATATTCTCCGGACCTGTCAACCGCCGCGCTTCCGGTGAACAGCTTTAAGTCATTGCTTTAGAGTGATCTTTCGAAGTCCGTGATGCACGCGATTTGGAGAATCCATCTGGATGGCGAATGGAACAGAGATCGAACGCCGCCTGTTGCGCCGCGGTTCGGCTGCAGCTGGGACCAATCTCACCCCGGCCGCTGTTCGTGCTTTGTGCTGAGTCAGCCACGTGTTACCGTTGTGAAATAAGTGTGAGGCGAGCAGTTGGCCCAGAAGTCAGAAATCGAATGGACGGACGCGACGTGGAACCCGGTGACGGGCTGCACCAAGGTCGGTCCCGGTTGTGACAACTGCTACGCCGAGCGGTTCGCAGAGCGCTGGCGTGGAATCCCTGGACATCCCTACGAGCAGGGGTTTGACCTGACACTCTGGCCGTCGAGGCTGAAGCAGCCCGTGCTCTGGAAAAAGCCGCGGATGATCTTCGTGAACTCGATGAGCGACCTCTTCCACAAGGACATCGACCATACATTCATCGACGCGGTGTTCGACGCCATGGAGCTTGCGGACTGGCACGTCTACCAAGTGCTGACCAAGCGCAGCTCGCTCATGCGCAACTACGTTCGGAAGCGGTATGATGGAGGGCCGGTCCCTCGGCACATCTGGCTCGGCGTTTCTGTCGAGGACGCCGCGCACGCGAGCCGGATCGAGCACCTGAAGCAGATCAATTCCGACGCGCGCTTCATCTCGTTCGAGCCGCTGCTCGGACCGGTCGGGAATGTCGATCTGCAGGGCGTCGCGTGGGCCATCGTCGGGGGGGAGAGCGGGCCCCGGGCTCGGCCCATGGACGAAAGCTGGGCCCGCCAGATCCGGGACGTCTGCGAACGTGACGACGTAGCTTTCTTCTTCAAACAATGGGGTGGCGCCCGTCCAAAGTCGGGCGGGCGTCTGCTCGATGGTGAGGAATGGAACGGCTTTCCGTGGCAAATCGTCCCGAAGCCGATCCTCGATCAGATTTCAGCGTGAACCATTTCGTACGGAGTACCGCCATCATTGAAGAAATCGCATGTTGAAAATACGGTTGGCCCATGGGCTCGGCAAAAGCTCGATGGCCTCGAGGCATATCTTCACGCTTATACCATTGCGCTGAAGAAACAGTCTTTCGAGCTGGTCTACGTCGACGCATTCGCTGGCGCGGGACGGTCAAGAATTCGCGACGCATGGGCCGGTGCTGATGACGAAGACCTCCAGCTTCTTGATGACGAGTTCGTTCGGTCCGAGGAGCAGTTCATCGAAGGCTCCCCGCACCGAGCCCTCGCCCTCGAACACCCCTTCAACCAATACCATTTCTTTGACGCAGATGCGGGACGCGCGGCCCTTCTCGAGGGTCTGAGGGCCGAGTACCCGGCTCGAAAGATCAGCGTTCAGGTTGGCGACGCGAACGAGTTGATCCAGAGGCTGGTCCCGCGGATAGCAGGGCGGAACACAAGGGGCGTTGCTTTCCTCGATCCTTATGGCCCTCACCTGGACTGGCGAACCGTCGCAGCTCTGGGGTCAACGAAGAAGTTCGAGGTGATCATCAATTTCCCGCTTGGAATGGCCATCAACAGACTGATCACCCGGTCAGGCGACATACCGGATGGTTGGCGCGCGGGGCTGAACGGCTGCTTCGGCGGTGCGGACTGGGAGAGACTCGTCTATGCCGAGCGCACGGATCTCTTCGGGGATACGACCCGCCACAAGGTTGACGATGCAGCCAAGCGGCTTCTTGACCACTACGTCGGCCGCTTGAAGACCCTGTTCGGCCACGCCGCCACACCGAGCGTCGTCAGGAACACGCGAGGCGTCCCGATCTACTACATGCTTTGGGCGGGGCCCCATCCCCTCGGGCACAAGATCGCGGACTACATCTTGGCGAAGGGTGACCGGATCACGCCACCAAAGACCCGACCCGTTCGACGATGACCAGCTGGCGGCCCCGATTGCTAGCCGAGCCGGAACGCAGGCCTTGAAAGCATCCGAACAGCAAGACCGATCGAAAAGATCGCGTCGTGGCGCAGCAGGTCGTCCGCCGATCTGCTTTCATCGATGCTGCGACGATCAAGATTGCTGCCGTCATCGACATGCCGGAAATGCGACAAAGGGTTTCGCAGCGCCATCATGCGACGGAGGTCGGTGACGTCGTCATCAGAGATTACCTCGCGGTCTCGGCAGCGGCGGAGGGTGTCGGCGAACGGGATGCGATCCGGAATGTCATCGACCAGAAGCCCGGCGTGAAGATACGCCGCCAGCAAATGCTCCACGAGCCCCTGACACAGCAGGATCGTCGCCACATAATTGCCGTGCACGAACGACGAGCGCGCTTCGACCCAAGCGTGATAGGCCGCATGTCCACCGAAAATCATCGTCCCGGATCGCCCCATCTGGCCGCCCAGATCGGTCAGCATCCGGAAACGGCCGACCTTCCCTAGCAGGTCGTCATGAAGGTCGGCCAGCAGATGACGGACGAAGTCCAGATCCGAAAGGTCCGATAGCAGATCGGGCTGATCGTCCCGGCTCACAGTCACGCGGCCTTCGCCCCGCCGTTGAAGATCTCGTGCAGCATGGCCGGAATCAGGGACTCCACATCCTGAGCGGTGTTGGCGCGGATGGCGTGGGCTTCCTGCGTCTTTGCCCGCAGGCGGTCGAACCACTTCTGGGTCTCCACCGGCGGCGTCGGCACGAGGATCGTCGGAAGCTTTTTGGATGACAGCGTCTTGTTGCGGGCAATCGTGCCGGGCGAGTGCCCAACGATGCTCGAGAAGCCCTCGTACGTTCTGAAATAGGCCATCAGGAAGCCCGGCGTCGCCAACTTCGGATTGACCTCGCAAGTCAACATGCGGTGGTTTCCGACCGTGCCCTCGTCATGCGCTTCCGCAACGGCGATAGCTTTTTCCCAAGCCATGAGGTTGCTGAATACCAGATCGCCCTCTTTCACCCAGAACAGGCTCTGCCAGCTGAACTCAGAACCAGGCATCGTCCGGCGGTGGAATATTCCGTTGTAGAAACTGCGGACGCCTATCTCCGTGTATTCCCGGGTGGCTTCGATCTCGACCTCTCGGCGCACCAGCGGCGCGACCTCGGCCATGGGGCGCAGGGGGGCGCCATCGATGGCGCGCTGGAAGGCTTTCAGCAGCAGCGCCTGCGTTTCGCGCTCGGCCGCCTCGATGGCGTTGCGGCGTTCGTCCACCAGTGCCGCAACCCGGTCGAGCTTTTCGACGATGCGGTGCTGGTCGCCAAGAGATGGAAGGTCGATCCGATAGCTCAGCACCTTGTCGGGGTGCACACGTTGCCTGCGATCGCCCATTCCCTTGGCGCCGACCGCGACCTGCCGCCACACGTCACGGCGTTGGAATAACCAGTACAGGTATCGAGGCAACAGATGGTCCTGATCGACCTCGAAGGTGGGATACTCGTTCGACACGAAGACGCCATCCATTTCTGCGGGAACGATGGCGTAGGCTCCCTCAAACGCAAAAAGCCGACTGTAAATGAACTGGCCGCTCCGGACGCGATAGAGCGTGGTAGCGCTTGTCTGGGCGCCGTCGATCGGTGGCTTGCCAAAGACGCCGCGTGCAAAGCTGTATATCCCGAGGTTTGGGTAGCTGCCGCGCGGATCGACGCGGCAAGGATCAGAAACCAGGGATATCAGATCTGAGAGCGGAACTTTTGCGGTGGCCATCACACCCGCTCCCCCAGCACGGCCTTGATCTCGTCCATGATGCCGATGATCCGCTGTTCCTGCGCGATGATCGCGTTTACGATCTCGGCCGGCGCACGGTGATCGACGACCTCACCGGAATGGGGGTTCTTGATGTCCAGGTTGCAGGCGACGACACGATCCTGATCGTCACGCTGGATCAGGTCAGCGGCCGAGACCTTCCAGGCACGCTCGTTCGGCTCGCGCTTCTTCCACCAGGCGAGGCAGTCCGCAAACTCGTCATAGGCCATCGGTGCGGTCTTCGAGTACTTCTTGCGGCCCTCAGGCAGCGGCATCTCGTAGTACCAGATGTCCTTCGTCGGTCCGGTCGTGTCGAAGAAGATCAGGTTTGCCGGGATGTCCGTGTAGGGCGCGAACACTCCTTCACGCAGCCGGACCACCGTGTGCAGGTTGAACTTCTCGAGCAGGTCCGCCTTGATCCGCGCCGAGATGCCATCGCCGAACAGCGTGCCGTGCGGAACGACGACCGCGGCCCGCCCGCGCCCGGCGCGCTTCAGCCGCCGCATGATCAGTTGCAGGAACAGCAGCGCCGTCTCGGCTGTGCGCCGGTCCTCGGGGAAGTTGTTGAGGATGCCTGTCTCCTCCTCACCGCCGAACGGCGGATTGGTCAGGATGACATTGACCCGCTGATCCTCACCGATCTCGGCCAGACGGAAGCGAAGGGCGTTGCCGGGGTCGATGCGCGGGGCGTGCAGGCCGTGCAGCAGGAGGTTGAGCTGGGACAGCAGGAACGGCAGCGACTTGGCCTCGCCACCGAAGAAGCTGTCCTCCTGCAGGATGCGCCGCTTCTCGACTGTATCGGCCTGGCGCTCGAGATGCTGGAAGGCCTCGGTCAGAAATCCCCCGGTTCCGCATGCCGGGTCGAGGATGGTCTCGCCCAGCTTCGGGTCGGTCACTTCGACCATAAACCGCACGACCGGCCGAGGCGTGTAGAACTCGCCCGAGTCTCCTGCAGCGTCGCGCATCTCTCGCAGCAGCGTCTCGTAGAGGCGGCCGAGGGTATGGACTTCCTCCGACGAGTCGAAATGGATGCCGTCGATCAGGTTGACCACGTCGCGCAGCAGGTAGCCGCTCTCCATGCGGTTGGCGAAGCCCTGGAAGACCGTGGCGATCACGTCGCGCCGCTCGCGCCGCCCATTGTCGCCGCGCAAGCCTCGGAGATAGGCGAAGAGTCCCGGGCCGCGGGTGCCGTCCGGGCGCTCCGTCATCTCGGAAACGAGAAACGACAGGAGGTCCGGGCCGGTGATGCCATCCGCATCCGCCGCCCAGTCGCGCCAGCGATAAGGAGCCTCGATGATCGGGCGATAGTCCTTGCCTGCGAGCTCCGCGCGTCCCTCCTCGATCCGCTCCATGTCGTCGAGGAACTTCAGAAACATGATCCAGGTGAGCATCGGCAACCGATCGAGGTCGCCGTTCAGCCCCTTGTCCTTCCGCATGATCTTGCGGGCGGACTTGATGATGCTGTCGAGACGCTGGGCAGTGGTCAGTTGCTTCGGCTCAGCCTTCTTACGGGCGGTTCTGGCCAAGTTGGATCTCCTTCAATTCAAGCGGTGTAGAGCAGACGCTGCAGCTCGGTGACGGCGCTGCGCAGCTCCTTGCCCCCGCCGAAGCGGGCGGCGATTTCGATGACGTTGCCCCACTCGTTGAACGGGGGCACTTCCAGGATGTCAGGTAGCTTGAACTGGGCACTGCCATGTTCGGCATACTTTTCAAGCACGGCATCCAAGACCTCGCGGGCATCCGGCCCGAAACGGTCCAGAAACTCGTCCTGCTCTCTCAGCAGACGGTCAGCGCGCTCGCGCCGGGTTCGCAGCGGCGCGTTATATGCCAGATGGCAAAGGAGATCGAACGGATCGGCCTCCGGCTTTCCGACTGCATCAGCCAAGGAGTCGAGGTCGATGCCCTTCTCCTCGAGCCGCTCGACGATTTCCGCCCGGCGTTCGGGGTCAAGCCAGTCCGTGCGCAGTTCCGACGCATTGGGATAGAGCGTGCGAACCTTGTCGCCGGTGTAATCGGTAAGCTGGCGGCAGGCGAGCTGCCGCCCATCGGAATCGAGTTCGTACACGAGGTGCCGGACAATCGCTACCTCGCCGCCGTCGACATAGAACTTGCGGGGCCCGTTCTCGCCCTCGTCCCCCAACTCGACGGGTCCATCCGGGATATCGGGCCCTTCAGGAAGATCGTCCGGATCCGGCGCCACGTCTTCGATCTCGCGCTCTTCCACGATGTCGCCGTCGGCATTGATGACCGCTTCGTCCTCGCGGACGGGATCGCCGTCAAAGGCGGGATCGGCGAACATGCGCGTCGCGGTTCCGGTGTAGTCGATGATGTTGAAGGCGAGCTTGCCGTAGTCAGGCCTGAGACGGGTGCCCCGTCCGATGATCTGCTTGAACTCTGGCATGGAGCCCACGACCCGCGCGAGCACAACGTTCTTGCAGGTCGGGGCGTCCACGCCGGTCGTGAGAAGCTGCGACGTGGTGAGGATGACCGGCGTCTGGGTCTCGACATCCTGAAACTTCGCCCTGTGCGCGCTTCCCACATCGCCTTCGTCGGACGTAACGCGGCAGACGTAGTCGGGATGGTCCTTCACGAGATCGGTGTTCAGGGCGGCGAGCGCCTGCCGCATTTCGAGCGCGTGTTCCTGGTCGACGCAGAAGACGATGGTCTTCGCGAAGCGGTCGGTCTCGGCCATGAAGCCCGCGAGATGTCTCGCAATGGCCTGAGTTCGAGCCCGCAGCGCCACGACCCGCTCGAAGTCCCGCGTGGAGTATTCGGCGTCGGGGATTTCACGCCCATAGCGATCAAGTTCACCCCGCGTCGGCCGCCATCCCGCGGCGTCGTAGTCCGAGATGACGCGATGGACGCGATACGGGGCCAGGAAGCCGTCCGCGATGCCCTGCGCGAGGCTGTACTCATAGAGCGGATCGCCGAAATAGTTGTAGGTGTCGACGTTATCCTCTCGCCGCGGCGTCGCTGTCATCCCGATCTGGGTCGCAGGCTCGAACCACTCGAGGATCTCCCGCCAATTGCTGTCGTCCCTGGCGCTGCCCCGATGGCATTCGTCGATGATGATGAGATCGAAGAAATCCCGCGCATACTCTCGGTAGAGGCCGGGGCGGTTCTCGTCACGCGCGATGGACTGGTAGATCGCGAAATACATGTCGCGGCTCTTGACCGCCAAACCGCCGGCGATCTTGTGACGCGCGTCGCCAAATGGGCTGAAGTCCTTTGCCATCGGATCGTCCACCAGGACGTTGCGATCGGCGAGAAACAGGATCTTTGGGTTCCGGTTGACACCTTTGGAATTCCAGCGCGCTGACCATAGCTTCCAGCAGATCTGAAAGGCGACGGCCGTCTTGCCCGCTCCGGTGCACAGGGTGAGCAGTGCCCGCTTCCTGCCCTGAAGCGCCGCCTGAACGGCCCGGTTCACGGCGATTTCCTGATAGTAGCGAAGGGGTTTGGCTCGGTCTGGAAAGGTGGGCGTCAGCAGCCGTTCGGCCACTTGGTCGTCGACAATGCCCTCGGCGTGGCGGAGCCGGGCCCAAAGGTCATCAGGTGCCGGGAAATCCGAAATCGTTTGCTCGATGCCGGTCGTGTAGTCGAACTCGACAATCTCGATCCCGTTGGTCGAATACGCGAAACGAAGACCAAGGATTTCTGCATATTCCTTGGCTTGTTGGAGCCCTTCCGCAGCGTGCCGGTAGCGGGATTTGGCCTCAACGACGGCGATCGGGAAATCCGGATTATATCGGAGAAGATAGTCTGAGCGCTTCTGCTTGCCACGGCGAGCTTTGCCGCCGACAAATACAACTCGGCCGTCAGTAAAAGTTCTCTGCTCGTTTATCGCGTGCGGGCGATCATCCCAGCCTGCTTCCTGCAGCTTCGGGACGACGAACTTTCTGCAGGTATCGGCTTCGTTCATGCGCAATCTACTTCGCCCGGTTTCGACATGCCATCGCGCAGCAAACGGCTTGTCAAAGAACTCGGCTCAGATCAACGCGCAATTCTTTGGTTTGGCAGCTCTTTCGCCTGACAACGGCTCGGAGAAGCTACAGCGTGGCCGACTGATGCCGCAAGCCTTATTCCGTCCCTGGCAGCAAGGACTCGCGCTGCCTCGACCATTCATCGGGGATCTGCACTCGCAGCGACTGAAGCGTCAGGCCCGGGGGCTGCCGTGCGTCGAGTATCGCCTCGACGAGATCGGGCGCAAGCTGCGTCAGCCGAAGCACTCGTGTGAGGTAGGAGACAGCGATGCCTTCCTTTGCGGCGAGGTCGGCTACCGTGGCAAAGTCACCGTTGTCGAGCATCCTCTTCCAGCGGAACGCGCGCGCGAGCGCCTTGATGAGCGTATCGTCCGGCCTCCCGCGCGCTTGGGTGCCTGATGGCCGCTGCATCTCTTTCCGCCCGCCGCGCTTCACGATGCGGAATGGCACGTGGACTGTGACCGTCTCGGGGATCGCCGTCGCGCGGGTCATGCCGCTGCTCCGATGTTGCCAGACAGCATCTCGTGCGCGAGCCCTCCGAGGCCGTCCATCCGGAGCCGGAAGTTGAGCCCGCGCGTACCGATGTCGACCCTTTCAACCAGCAGCGCCACTATCCGCGCCTGCTCGGCGGGGAAGAGTTCGTCCCACAGCGGATCGAGCTGCTGCAGAGCCGAACGAGCGTCAGCCTCGGTTATGTCGTCGGCGTGAGCGCGCGCCGCCTTCCATGTGCCCGCAACAATCTCTGGCTGCCGGAACACGGCACGGAGTTGGTCGATGACCGCGGCCTCGATCTCCCCTGCCGGCACGCGGCCCACGGGGCATGACCCGGCACCATGCTTCAGCACTGTCTGGCTGACGTAGTAGCGGTAGAGCCTGGCGCCCTTGCGGGTGTGGGTCGGTGAGAACGCGGCGCCATCGGGCCCGAACAGCAGCCCCTTCAGCAGCGCGGGCGTGTTGGCGCGGGTGCGGGCCGCGCGCTTGCGCGGGCTCTCCTGCAGGATGGCGTGGACGCGGTCCCACGTTTTGCGGTCGATGATCGGGTCGTGCTCGCCGGGATAGCTTTCGCCCTTGTGCACCGCCTCACCGCCACGCCGAACCGGGGCGACAGGAAGGGCCTGCGCGAGGTCTTCGACAATGTCGCCGATCAGGTGCGGCTGGGCGAGCTGATCGCCTCGGGCCATCTCGTGCCGCCGCGCACCTTCGTCATCGACGTGGGTGTTCAGGACGAGCTGCGCTCGGTCCGCAAGACCATGTCGGATTTCGACATGGCGGAGGTGGCGGGCATCATGGACCGCGCCCCCGTCACCGATGAGGTGATCCGCCACTGGAAGGAGAAGGCGGGCGATCGGCAGACCGTGGTGTTCTGCTCCACCGTCGCGCACGCCGAGCATGTCACCGACGCGTTCAGGGCGGCGGGCGTTTCCGCCGCCCTGATCCACGGCGATCTGGCGGCCGAGACCCGCAAGGCGATCCTCGCCGACTACGCGGCGGGGGACAGCCCCGGCTGCCGCGCTTCAAGGCCTACACCAACTACGACAATTACGTCGCTGTCGACACCTGGACGAAAATCGGCATCAACAATACCGACACCAACGATCAGGGGGCCTTCGACGCCGCGAACAACCGGTTCGTGGCGCCGGTGGACGGCACCTATCTCTTCGGCGCGACGCTGCTCTACAAGGTCAATGCCAGCACCTCGGCCCGCATGAGCGGGCGGCTGGTGCTGAACGGCACGACCGAGATCCGCGGCTCGGTGGGGGAGATATCGGGGGCCCATGTCTCCGAGGCGACGGCGCTCTGGCTCCAGACCATGGTGGAACTTCAGGCGGGCGATACCGTGGAGCTGCAGGGGTATTTCCGAGTCGCGGACGGGTATTTCGCGGCCGATCACACATCGTTCTGGGGGGCGAAGGTAGGCTGAGACGAGCGTCAGCACCGAATCCGGTTCAGGGGGACCGCGTGCCTTCCTCTCCGATCTCGATCTGACCTTCGTCAGACACAAGCCAGCCGGACAGGAATTCGGCTGATGCGGCAACCTGACCCGGCTTCCGCAGAGCGCACTCCCACACCGTAGCCACGCGCCATCCGCTTTCCAGAAGCGTTGTGCGAACGGCGCTGTCCCGAGCAACGTTCGTCTCGAACTTCGCCTGCCAGAACTCCGGCCGTGTGGCTGGGGTGGTGGTGTAGCGACAGCCCTCATGGCGATGCCAGAAACAGCCATGCACGAAGATGACCGCTCGGTGCTTCGGAAACACGAGGTCCGGACGCCCGTGGACATTCTTCGCATGGAGACGGAAGCGGAAGCCGCGCGCGTGCAGCGCCTGGCGGAGCGCCAGTTCGGGCTTCGTGTCCTTGCCCCTGATCCCGGCCATCATCCGGGAACGGGTCTGCTTGTCGACAATATCCGTCACGAGCCTCCTGGTCTTCGCTGCCGAACCTGGTATACACCTTATGAATGATTTTCGTCAGGAGCCTGATTTGCCAGCCACTTTCGGTGTCGTCGATCTGTTTGCCGGTCCCGGCGGACTTGGCGAGGGCTTTGCCTCCCTCGTCGAGGACGGGCATGCGCCCTTCCGGATCGGCATCTCGGTCGAGAAGGAGGCATCGGCACATCGCACCCTGACGCTGCGCGCATTCCTGCGGGAATACCAGGCACGGCACGACACCTTGCCCGACCAGTTCATCGACTTCCATGCGGGGCAGATCCCCGAGCCGGACTGGTCTGCGGTCGACGCCGAAGCATGGCGCATGGCCATCGATGAGGCGCGCGGCCTGGAACTCGGTACCGAAGCCGCGGCGGCAGCGATCGACGGCGCCATCGCGAAGCTGCGCCGCGACTTCGACGACACGATCCTGATCGGCGGGCCGCCCTGCCAGGCCTATTCGCTCGTGGGACGGGCCCGCTCCCGGGGCAAACGCGGCTATGTGCCGGAAAAGGACGAGCGGCACTACCTGTTCCGCGAGTACATCCGGGTGCTCGACAGGCTTCGGCCCGCCGCCTTCGTGATGGAGAACGTGAAGGGGATGCTCTCGTCGACGGTCGAGAGCCGCCTCGTGTTCGAGATGCTGATGGAGGATCTGTCCTCGCTCGGCACTGGTCATGGCCATCTCTATGAACTGAGAGCGATCGAGGTCGAGGATGGTAAGGCCAGTCTGCGGGAGGCGGCGCAACCGTCGGATTTCATCGTGCGCGCCGAGGAGTTCGGCGTTCCGCAGAGGCGCCACAGGGTGATCATCGTAGGCATCCGGTCCGACCTTGCACGCAGAGCCGATGGTGCAAGCATCGCCGTCTCCGGCATGGCGCGATCGGTCAGCGACGCCATCGGGACGATGCCTGCCCTGCGCAGTGGCATCAGCCGCGGCCAGGATGATGCCTCGGCTTGGCGGCGCGAGGTTGTCGAGGCAGCGAAACTTCTGGCCGGGATGCACTGGGGCAAGGGTGACGACTCACTTCGGGACGCGTTCTCGTCAGTGGCGAAGCGCCTGAAAGACGGATCGCCAACCCCTCGCACGGCGTCGTATCTGCCGGAAGGCTATGGCGCCTCGAACGACGAACTGCCACGCTGGCTGGAGCGGCCGGAACTGCGTGCGATTGCCCAGCACGAGACGCGCGGACACATGGCCTCGGATCTCGGGCGCTACCTTTTCGCCGCCGTGTTCGGCACCATACGCGGCTACAGCCCGAAGGCCGCCGATTTTCCCCTCGCACTCAGCCCGGATCACCGGAACTGGCATAGCGGCGTCTTCAACGACCGTTTCCGGGTCCAGCTGGCCGACGAGGCCTCGACCACGGTCACGAGCCACATATCCAAGGATGGACATTACTTCATCCATCCCGATCCGATTCAGTGCCGCAGCCTGACCGTGCGCGAGGCGGCCCGGCTGCAGACCTTCCCCGACGACTATCTCTTCCTCGGCAATCGGACGCAGCAGTATGTCCAGGTCGGAAACGCCGTCCCACCGTTGCTTGCACGGCAGATCGCGGCTCTGGTCCGCGCATCCATGACAAAAGCTGGCACCCACAGCTCCTGAGCGTACTGTTTGGCTCGTTGTGCGCCTTGTAACGCCATCCTGTTCGCGCAAGAGTAGATCAAGTGGTTCGGGCAAGGGTTCGCATGAAGGAAATAAGTGTTTCACGACGGGCAGATGCAACCCCTCACGCGGCGGCATTGATTGAGGGGCTGCGGGACATCGGGTATTCCCTCGAAACCGCTATTTCTGACATTATCGACAACTCCATTACGGCGAGCGCGCGCCGAATCCAGATCATCACAGAGACCTATTCCGACGAACCACACATCGCGATTGTCGATGATGGTGAAGGCATGACGGAAGATGAACTTGTCGCCGCCATGCGCCCCGGGAGCCAGAACCCGCTGGCAACCCGTGACGAGCCTGATCTCGGTCGTTTCGGTCTTGGCCTGAAGAGCGCGAGCTTTTCGCAATGCCGACGATTGACCGTTGTTTCGAGAAAGGCAGGCCAGACGAGTGCGGCCATCTGGGATCTTGATGACGTCGCGGGAAGGAACGAATGGGCCGTGCAATTGCCCGATGAGACCTCCGGAATCCCCGCGGTTGATCACTTGGGCACCACGGGCACGCTCGTTCTCTGGCAGAAGCTGGATCGACTGACCGGCGGCTATTCCCACGATGCTGCCAAGCGCGCCGAAGTCATCAACCAGAGGATTGCAGAAACCGAAAGGCACTTGCGCCTCGTGTTTCATCGCTTCATGGAGGAAGCCAAGCCACTCCGCATCCTGCTGAACGGCCGAGTGTTGCGGCCACTGGATCCCTTCGCCCGGAAGAACCCCGCAACCATCGCGGATCCGGAGGAACGACTTGCCCTCATCCATGGTGATGTCGAAATCCAGAGCTTCACGCTTCCGCATCACAAACAGATGAGCAAGACGGATTGGGAGGACATCGCCGGCCCCGAAGGCCATCTGAAGTCCCAGGGGTTTTATCTCTACCGCGGCAAGCGCCTGATCATCTTCGGAACTTGGTTTCGCCTGTGCCGTCAGTCCGAGCTCACCAAGCTGTCCCGCGTCAGGATCGACATCCCCAACAGCATGGACGCCGACTGGAAGATCGACGTCAAGAAATCGTCGGCGCAGTTGCCCCCCATCGTCCGCGACCGCCTGAAGAAGGTGATCGAGCGGATTCAGGCAGGATCCAAGCGAACTTACAACAAACGCGGACAGAAGTTGGTCAATCACGAACGACTGCCGATGTGGCATCGTATCCAGGCCGATGGACAGATCAGATATCGGCCGAATGTCGAGCATCCCGCTTTCGCCGATTTCGCCGAAAACCTGCCATCGGACCTGCGGCGCGGTTTCTTCAATTGCATCGCGCTGGTCGGGGCATCGCTTCCGATTGAAACCCTGCATGCCGACATGGCGGGCACAGCCGAGGAGATCGTGCCCGATCGGGTGGACGAGGATACGTTGGCTCAGGCCGTCCAAGCGACGCTTTCCGTCCTCATGGGTGCCCGGAAGGACATCAAGGAAATCATGTCGCTGATGAAGGACGTCGATCCTTTCCGGTCGGCCTGGGAGGACACCCAGCGCATCATCGCGGCATTGATCGAGACAAGGGAAGAGTCGTGAAGCCATTGCTGAGCAGCCTCGAAGGCATGACATCCATGTACATGGCGTCGCAGACCGGGCCGCATACCGCGCAGTCTATCCGGGACATCATTGCGCAGCTGCGCAGTACGCCGATGTTTGCCGGAAAGGTCGAGGACGATGAAGTCGAGGAACTCGCCCGCCTCATCGAGGAGAAGTACGGCATCAGCATGGGCCTCGGCGCCATCGTCGACGCGGAGGATTTCCGTCCCTGGCTGCACGACGCGCGGATCAATGGCGAGATCGGGGACTTCTACTGGAGCCGGTACCGCAGGCTGCTGAACCTCAAGGGACTGCCGAAGTCGGTGATCGACGCCACGGACGAAGTGACGGACCGGGTGCTGGATCGCCTTGGCGATCCCAAGAATACGAGCCCCTGGAGCCGCCGCGGCATGGTCGTGGGACACGTCCAGAGCGGGAAGACCGCGAACTACACAGGATTGATCTGCAAGGCGGCCGACGCAGGCTATCGCCTGATCGTGGTGATCGCGGGCATCCACAACAACTTGCGCAACCAGACCCAGGCCCGGATCGACGAGGGCTTCATCGGCCGTGACACAGGGCGGCTGGCCCATGCCAACAAGGCGCAGCGGCAGAAGATCATCGGGGTGGGCACGTTCGATCAGCGTGAATTCCCGGTCTCGCTGACCAACACTCTCCGCGATTTCAACAAGGCGACCGCCACCACGAACACCAGCCAGATCGGTCAGTACAACGTGCCCGTCGTCCTGGTCATCAAAAAGAATTCCAGCACGCTGAAGAACCTGCTGGAATGGTTGAAGGAGCATTCCGTCCATCAGGGCACCCAGATGGTCAGCCAGCCGATGCTGCTGATCGACGACGAGGCCGACAACGCCTCGATCAACACCGCCTATGCCCGCGACGAGGTCACCCGCATCAACGGCCAGATCCGCGAGCTACTCTCGCTGTTTCACCGCAGCTGTTATGTCGGCTACACGGCAACGCCCTTCGCCAACATCTTCATCGACCCGGACACCGATGACGAGGCGCTGAAGCAGGACCTGTTCCCGCGCCATTTCATCATCGGTCTGGACGCGCCGTCGAACTATTTCGGTGCGCAGAAGGTGTTCCTCGACGCCCGCGACCAGCACGTTCGCCTGATCGACGACAACGAGGATATCCTGCCGATGAAGCACAAGATCGACCATCCGGTCGATGTGTTGCCCGAGAGCCTCGTGCAGGCCGTGCGCGCCTTCGTCGTTGCCCGTGCGATCCGCAACGCGCGTGGCCAGCAGGCCGCCCATGCCTCGATGCTGGTCAATGCCTCCCGCTTCACGGATGTCCAGGGGCGACTGAGGTCGAGGGTGGCGGATGTCGTCGGCCGCATCAGGGACGCGGTTGCGGTCGACGGCGGCAAGGGGCATGCCGCCCTGCGAAACCCGGAGATCGCTGCCCTGCATGCGGTGTGGGAAGCGGAATACGCAAACGCTGAAGGTGCCGACTGGTCCGACGTGCAGGCACGGCTGCACGAGGTTCTGGTTGCCGCCCGCGTGGTCGAGGTCAATGCGTCGAAACGGTCCCAGGCGCTCGACTATGATCAGGGTGGCGAACATGGCGTGACCGTCATTGCCGTCGGCGGGTTCTCCCTGTCACGCGGGCTGACGCTGGAAGGGCTGACGGTCAGCTACTTCCTGCGGAACTCCATGATGTACGACACGCTCATGCAGATGGGGCGCTGGTTCGGATATCGGCCGGGCTACGAGGATCTGTGCCGGGTGTGGATCCCCGCTGATGGCGTCGGTTGGTATGCCCACATCCATGAGGCGATGGACGACCTCCAGGCCCAGCTGAAGCGCATGGAACTGGCGAAGGCCACGCCGGAGCAGTTCGGGCTGGCCGTGCGCAGCCATCCGGAATCGCTGATCGTGACAGCCCGAAACAAGATGGGGACCGGTCGTGAGTTTCCCATGAAAGTCGGGCTGGCAGGCAAGCTGGTCGAGACCACACGGATACGCACCGATCGTGAGCAGTTGGATCGTAACCGGAATGCGGGACAGGATCTGGTGGCGGCCATCAGGGCGCGCGGACTGGCTGCGGATCACCCGTCCAGGGGTATCCTCTACAGGTCGGTCCCCGTTGATCTGGTGCGCGATTTCCTGCGGGTGTTCCGCGCCGATGCCGCCGATCCACTGACCGATCCCCGGCTGATGAGCGACTACATCGATGCCCGCGCCGACACCGAGCTGAAGGAATGGGACGTCCTGTTTGCCAGCGCCCAGAAGGCGGATGCAACCGAGGATGAACTGGCAGGGATCAGGATGCGGTCCTTCGGCAGATCGGTTGGCGAGGCCGATCTGCGCCAGGGCGTGCTTGCAATCAGTGGGACCAGCAGGCGGGTTGGCTCGCCCGGCGACGAGCGCGTCGGCCTCACCGCGGAACAGATAGATGCCGCGACCCAGGCCTTCCGCGAAGAGTGCAACCGCCAGGGGAAAGAAGTCCCGAAGACCCTTCCGCCGCGCATCTTTTGCGAAGTACCGGGGCGCCGTCCGCTGATCATCCTACGTTTCGTGGCCCCCACCGTCTCAGACGAAGCGCTGCACGGAAAGCTGCCGGGTATCGTCCTTGCCTGGAGCATCTGCTTCCCGCCGTCGGACGTTCAGGGCGGCACTGTTGAATACGTCGTCAACACGATCCGCATGCGCGAGATGTTCGGCGAGGAGGAAGTCGAGGAGGAGGCGCTCGGTGATCCCGAATGACACGCCATGGTCCGGTCTCGAGGCCGGAAAGATCGACACGCGGCGCGTTGCTGCCTCTGCACGCTGGAACTGGTTCTGGGCGGTAATGCCACGCGCCGATGCCGCCCTTGTCCTGCAGCTGTCGAACCTCCCGAAACCGGCGCCCGATCTGCCCAAGCTCAGAAACCTCGAGATCAGGTTCCAGACGCTGCCGGGTGGGCCGATCCTCTACATCCGGCTTAAGGACAATGCACAGCTGGAACTGTTCGAGACCCTTTGCCGCGATGTGATGGCGGCGGGCGAGCTTGCCGAAACCGAGGCTGAAGCATTGGAGCGGGCCATCGGGCGCACCTTCCGCTGGCACTACCTGTTGCGGGGCGGAAAGCTGGATGTCCTGTCGGAGGAGGCACAGAAGGGTCTGATCGGCGAGATCGAAGTCCTGAAGCTGCTGATCGCCACTCTGAGCGCGAAACCTGCCCTCACCGCATGGACAGGCCCCTCGGGCGCCCCGAAGGATTTCGAGCTCAAGGCCGACTGTATCGAGGTGAAGGCCCGGCGCGGGGCCTCACAGCCCTTCGTGAAGATCACGAGCGAGCACCAGCTTGCCGACGTGCCGGAGCGCCGTCTCTGGCTGGGGGTTCTCGCCGTCGACAAGGTCCAGCCACCCCACGGCCGGACACTGACCGAGCATGTGGACGAGGTTACGGACCTCCTCGAACGGACGGAGCCCTCCGCCATCATGGACTGGGATCTGCATCTGGCCGATGCGGGCTACGATGTTCTGCACGACTATTCCGCCTGGCGCTGGATTGTCTCGTCCCCAGAGTTCCATGCGGTCGCAGAAGGATTTCCCCGGATAGCCGCTCCCGTCCCGCTTGGGGTGACGAGCGTGACCTATGCCCTCGCGCTTTCGGCCTGCGCTCCCTTCCGGACGGATTGGGACGTCGTTCGGTCGAATCTCGTCGACAAGGAAGAACCATGAGCGAGCTTCACGAGTATCACCAGAACCTGATGGCCGACATCCGCCGCGAGGCCGACGCAAGCGGTGTCCTGATGGTCGAGGCGTTCTTCGACCGGATGACCGAGCGTCTGACGGAAGCGGGCGAGCTGGAGGTGGCCGATCGGGCGTATTACCAGAGTGGCGAGGGAGGCCAGAAGCTCAGGATCGACGGATACGCGGGAGACCCGCGCGACAGCGAGGGGGTTCTGGGCCTGATCGTCTGCGACTTCGTCGACAGCGACGAGGTCCAGACCTTCGGCAAGGGCGACGTTCCACCCATCCTCAACCCGCTGATCCGCTTCCTGAAGAAGGCCCGGACCGAGGAATTCCGCGACGCCCTGAACGAGGTCAGTCCCGCATTCCAAGTCTCCGACCTGATCATAGCGACCTGGTCGCAGGTCACCAAGGTTAAGCTGATCCTCGTTTCCAACCGTCAGTACATCGGCCGCGATGATACGGTGAAGCTTGCGGAAATGGGCGACGTGCCGATCACCTGGTCGGTCTGGGATCTGGCCCGGTTCGAACGGTTCGACCGCTCCGGACAGGCACGCGAGGACATGGTCATCGACTTCGCGAACGACTTCGGCGCCCCCCTTCCCGCGCTCAAGGCCTCGCAGACCGGCGCGGCCCTCGAAAGCTATCTGCTGATTGTACCCGGTGAGCAGCTCGCAGCCATCTACGATCGTTGGGGCGCGCGCCTCCTCGAGGCCAATGTGCGTTCCTTCCTCCAGGCACGGGCCAAGACGAACAAGGGTATACAGAAGACCGTCAGGGAAGAACCCGAGCTCTTCTTTCCCTACAACAACGGCCTGTCGGCCACGGCCGACGACGTGAGCTGCGTCCGGACGGACGACGGACTCGCGATCTCGTCGATCAGCAACCTGCAGATCGTGAACGGCGCACAGACGACAGGATCGATCCACGCCGGGCTGAAATCCGCGAGGGAGCAGCTTCCGCAAGTCTTCGTGCAGATGAAGCTGACGGTCGTGCCCCCAGACCGGTCCGAGGACATCGTCCCGAAGATCTCGGAATACGCCAACACCCAGAACAAGGTGAACGCGGCCGACTTTTTCTCGAACCACCCCTTCCACATCCGGATCGAGCAATTCTCGCGCAGCGTCATCTTCACTGCGCGCGAGGGGGAACGCCACGACAGCAAGTGGTTCTACGAGCGGTCCCGCGGGCAGTTCATAAACGCGCGCGGCCGCCTGACGGCCGCCCAGCAGAAGAAGTTCGATCTGGAGTTTCCGAAGGCGCAGCTTTTCGGCAAGACCGACCTTGCCAAGTTCGAGTACTCGGCCGCCGGACAGCCCCACATCGTCTCGCGGGGCGCGCAGAAGAACTTCGCCGAGTTCGCCAAGGAGCTCGGCGAAGCCTGGTCGAAGAGCGACGCGAAGTATGACGAACTCTGGTACCGTCGGCTGATCGCCAAGGCTATCATCTTCCGCAAGCTCGAGGCAGAGGTTCCGAAGCAGCCCTGGTACGAGGGTGGCTACCGCGCCAACATCGTCACCTACGCCATGGCGAAGGTATTCCACGATTCCAATGGCGAAAAGCAGGTGCTGGACCTCGACACGATCTGGAGGCGTCAGGCCGTTCCGGAAGCCCTCCAGCGCGCTCTTCTACTGGCCGCCGCCGAGGCCAATGACGTGATCACCCATCCCCCGTCCGGCGTGCGCAACATGTCGGAATGGGCCAAGCAGCAGGCCTGCTGGAATGGCCTGAAGGGACGCAGGTTGGACTACGATGCCGAATTCGATGGCTGTCTGGTTCTGGAGGAGATTGCCCGTACCAGCGAGCGCGACCAAAGGAAGAAGAAGCGGGAGATGGACGGGATTTCCGCCCAGTCGGAGGTGGTGAATCGCGGGCCCGATTTCTGGCGAGAAATCCTGGCGCGGGGCGTCGCAGACCGGAAACTCACTCCGAAGGATCAGCAGATCCTTCAGGTCTGTGCCTCGATGCCGCGTCAGCTGCCGAGCGAACTCCAGTCCAAGCATGCCATGAGCGTTCTCGAACGAATGAAGGACCAGGGGCTTGTATCTGGTTGAGCTGAGCTTCCTCCGCAACGGCAGAAATGGGGAGATGTATCGATGTGCAGAGGGCGATGTTCCGCGACGTTGGTCGCCTGCCGCCTCTAATCGACGACCGGGTAGAACGGCCGCCCCCAATCCTCCTGCGGATTGTCCATCATCAAGTCCACGAAGACCGGCATAAGGAAGGCGAGGATCGCGGCTCCGTCGCGAACCTGTGCCCGGTTGACCCCGCTGTTCCAGGTCGACCCGCCATGCACCAGCTGATTGCGCAGGACGTACAGCCGGTCAAAGACGAAGCTGAGGACCCGGACGCTGTCGCCTGCCTGGAATGCCTGTGCGAAGCTGCGCGACGACGCCCTGAACCTCTCCTCCCAATTCTCGAAACCATCGATTCCATTGTGATGCTGCCAGAACGGATTGAAGACGTAGCGGTTTTCCATGAGCATCCGCACCGGACCCGAGAAGCGCTGCCACAGCGCCTTGTAGATGCGCCGACCTTCGTCCCGCGCCACCACCCTGTCGAAATAGTCGGCGAAGGCGGCACGCTCGCCGGGGGCCACCGGCTGAAATTCCCGCTCGTCTGCATAGGCGGCATTGAACGCGATCCAGAGAAAGATGAAGCGAGCGTCGTCGTCCTCGCCGCACGCCTCCGCGCGCCCGATCCAGCTGATGGCCCGATGAACACGGAGGCCCATGGTTTCGGGAAAGCCATCGCGAATGGCGCGCTGTTTGGCCTTCAATGTTGCGTGGTCGAGAACATCCTTCATTCACGTTCCCCCCTTTGAAATCTGATCACGGCAAGGCATCGAAATCCGACCTTCGGTATCCTTCGACCAAGGCCCGCAGCCCGTCAGGCGCGACCACCTCGACCTTGTCGCCCCACTGATAGAGATGCCAGGCCATCTCCAGCCACCCCGCTGCGTTGAACCGGACGATAAGGCTTCCGTCGTCCTGTGGCTCCAGGACCTGAGTGGGGTGAAAGCGGAATTCGGCGGCGCGCTCGGCGGCCTCGGGCGCGAAACGCCAGATCACCTCGCCATACTGCGCGTGATCCTGATAGACGCCGAAGGCTTGGGCGGCATAGTCCTCCAGGGTGAACCCCGGCGCGAAGACGAAGCTTTCGTCCATCACCTCGGCGGTATGGATCCGGTCCATGCGAAAGTTCAGGATCGTCTCGCTGCGCGTGGGCTGCCGCGCCACGAGATAACTGCGATGGCCCAGCAGGAGGCCGTGCGGTTCGATCACCCGGGGCCCGGCGTCAGCCGATCCGTAGGTGACGCGCAGGCGAAACGGTCCTCGCAGCGCCTCGATAACTGCATCCGTCACCTCGGGACGCAAGGCAACAGTCGGACCGGGGCGCATCACCTGGCCGAGACCGGCCAGCACCGCTTCGGCATCGGCCTCGGACCGGGTGGCATCGCGCGGTGTCAGTCGCGCCAGTAATCCGTCGCGCAGATCCTCAAGCGCACGGGCATGGCGCAGTCTCGCCTGATCCCGGGCGGCGCGGGCTGCGATTTCCAGCGCCTCGATGGTGGTTTCCTGACGCGGTTGCAGCCGCTCGGGCGGGGGCGTCTCCAGCCGCCAGTACCGTCGGCGATCCTCGGCATCCGTGGATGTGACGTTGGCAAAGGCGGCGTCCAGCGCTTCTGTCATCCGCTGCGCCGTGCGGTGCGAGACGCCGAATTCGGTGCAAATGTCCTCAAGGCTGACACCCCCGCGCCGAGAGGCGGCCATCTGGGCGAGACGGAGCAGATCCTGAGCCTTGGCGAAAGACATTTGACCTCTATGTCAGAAATTGACACCATCATAAGCTATTGATGAACTTGCGGTCTGTCGAGGCGATTCCCTCGGGGATCGAGCGTCGCAAGTATCGGAGCAGCAATGAGGGACCTCGACGGCCAAATCCTCCTGTCCGCCTCGGATCTCATGCGCTTCATGGGATGTGCGCACGCGACGACCCTCGATCTGGCTTTCATGCGCGGCGTCGGTCCGGCGCCGCGAGAAGACACCGAAGACGCAGCGCTGCTGCAGAAGCAGGGCGAGGCCCATGAGGCAGCGCATCTTGCGCGGCTCAACGCGGCGGGCCGCGGTATCGTGGAGATTGTGCGCGGCAACCTCGCCACCGACGCCGAGACCACGCGCGCGGCACTGGCGGCAGGGTCGGAGGTCGTGTTTCAGGGGGCGTTCCTGTCAGGCAAATGGGGCGGCTGGTCGGATTTCCTGGAGCGGGTCGAACGCCCCTCTGTGTTCGGACCGTTCAGCTACGAGGTGGCCGACACCAAGCTGAAGCGTCGCCCGCACCCAAAGCATGTGCTGCAACTGGTGCTCTATTCCGATCTGCTGACGGAGGTTCAGGGCGTTGCGCCCGAGTTCGCTCATGTCGAATTGGGAGACGGCACCCGCGCCACCCTTCGGCTATCGAACTACTCGGCCTATGCCCGCATGGCGCGGGCGCGGCTCGAAGGCTTCGTGGCCAATCCACCGCCAACCCGTCCGATTCCCTGTGCAGATTGTGGTCTTTGCCGCTGGGGCGACCATTGTGCCGACGTCTGGCAGGCTGAGGACAGCCTGTTCAATGTCGCCAACATCAGCCGTGGGCAGGTGAAGAAGCTCGAAGCTGCGGGCATCCGAACCATGGAATCCCTCGCCAGTCTCGATCATCCGATCCGCGGCATGGCGGAAAACACGCGCCTCCGCCTCGTGACGCAAGCCCGGCTGCAACATGCACGCAAGACCGGCATGCCCGCATTCGAACTGCGCGCGCCGGAGCCCGGCAAGGGGTTCGATCTGCTGCCTGCGCCGCAGCCAGGCGATCTGTTCTACGACATCGAAGGCGATCCGCATTTCGAGGGCGGCCTGGAGTACCTGCATGGCGTCTGGTTCGACGGCCAGTTCCGCGCATTCTGGGCGCATGATCATACCGCCGAGGCGCGGGCACTCGCCGAGTTGCTGGAGTTCTTCCGCTCACGTCTCGCGGCATACCCCGATGCGCGCATCTATCACTACGCTGCTTACGAGATCACCGCGTTGCGGCGGCTCACCACGAAATACGGTATCGGCGAGGCCTTCCTTGATCGTCTTCTGCGAGAGCGTCGTTTCGTCGATCTGTTTGCTGTCGTGCGTGGGGCGCTGATCGGGTCGGAGACCAACTATTCCATCAAGTCGATGGAGGCCTTCTATGGCCGCAAGCGCGAGGGCGAGGTGAAGACGGCGGGCGGCTCGGTCGTCGCCTATGAGCGCTGGCGCGAGACCGGCGATCAGCAAATCCTCGACGAGATCGAGGATTACAACCGCGTCGACTGCATTTCGACCGAGGAGCTTAGGGATTGGCTGGTCGGCATTCGACCCAGCGGCCCCTGGCCGTCGCTCGGTCAGGATGCGGGCATGAAGGAGGCCGAGGAGGACGCCGACACGCAGGCGCTGCGTTCGGCGCTAGCGGCCTCCGGCCTGCCCGAGGACCGGCAGGCGATGCTGTTCAACCTCGGCCTCTTCCACAAGCGCGAAGCGAAACCCGCTCAATGGGCGGTGTTCGACAGCGTGGGCAAGGACGAGGATGATCTAATCGACGATCTCGACGCGCTTGCCGGGCTTGAAGCCGTGGGCGCGGCTGAGCCCATCAAACGCTCGATGGCGCGCACCTATCGTTTCCCGCAGCAGGAGACGAAATTGCGGGGTGGCAAAAGCGCGACGGTGCCGGTCCATGATGGGCCGCCTGCCACGATCAGCATCGCCGCTCTGGACCGGACCGCACTCGAGATCACCCTCAAGGCCGGGGCCGCGAAGGCACATCTTCTGACAGACCGTCTGACGCTCCACCCGGACTGGCCGCTCAACACCGGGGTCATCGCCGCCGCGCTTCGCGATGTGATTGCCGATCAATGTGGGCCGCGCCGATTAACGGCCGTCGACGATCTGATGTCTCGTTCGGCGCCGCGCCTGACGACCGGCGCCAAGCCTGACCTGCTGGATGGCACTGATCCGGTTGCGGGCACGATTGCCGCAGTTGGCGCGATGGATGGCACCGTGCTGCCGATCCAGGGGCCGCCAGGCACAGGCAAGACCTATGTCACCGCGCGTGCGATCCTGTCTCTGGTGCGCAAGGGTCATCGGGTCGGCGTCGCATCGAACAGCCACGAGGCCATTCGCAACGTGCTGATGGGCTGTCTCGCCGCGCTGGAAGATGACGACCCGGACATCACTCTGGAAGACGCCGAACTGGCCCACAAGGTGAGCGGCGACGAGGACGGCTACCCCGAAGGCTTCACCGGCATCACGCGGGCCACGTCCAACGACGACCCCGCGCTGACGCAGGCCCATGTCGTTGGCGGAACCGCTTTCTTCTTCTCGCGCCCGGAGTTCGAGCAGACCCTGGACTGGCTCTTCGTCGACGAAGCGGGACAGGTCGGGCTCGCCAACATGGTTGCCATGGGCCGGGCTGCGCGGAACATCGTGCTGGTGGGGGATCCGCGCCAGTTGCCTCAGGTGATTCAAGGTGCGCACCCAGACCCCGCGAACCTCTCCTGCCTCGACTGGATGCTCGGCGAGCATGCCACGGTGCCGCCGGACCGAGGCATCTTCCTGCCCGTCTCGCGCCGGATGCACCCTGAGGTCTGCCGTTTCATCTCGGATCAGGTCTATGAGGGACGTCTGACGAGCCACCCCGACACCGCACGCCAGGCCGTGACCGGCACCTCATTCCCCGAGGCCGGCGCTTTCTGGGTGCCGGTCCCACATGAGGGCAACGCCCAGATCGCGCCCGAGGAGGTTGCCGCCATCAAGGGCGCCGCTGCCGATCTGCTCAAGGGCACCTGCACGGACAAGGACGGCACAAGCCGCCCCACGCTCCAGTCGGATATCATCGTCGTCGCTCCCTACAACGCGCAGGTGAACGCCCTGCGCGATGCGTTGCCCGAGGGCATCCGCGTCGGCACAGTGGACAAGTTCCAGGGGCAGGAAGCGCCCGTCTGCCTCGTATCGATGACCGCCTCCTCGGCCGAGGAAACGCCGCGCGGAATGGACTTCCTGTTCTCCCTCAACCGCATCAACGTAGCGGTGTCGCGCGCCAAGGGGCTGGCGCTGGTCTTCGGCGCGCCGCGCCTGCGTGAGGCGAAATGCGAAACGGTCGAGCAGATGCGGCTGGTGAACACGCTGTGTGCGTTGCAAATATTCAGGTCGAAGGAAAAGGAAGGTGTATGAGCGAGAACGACTGGTTTGTGATGCGACCGCAAAAGGCTCAGGCCTATGGCCGCCCCGAGGCTGATGGCTTCCTGGTCCGCAAAGGGTCGACGGCGATGCGGGAAGGCTCCCCTCATGTGAAGCGGGATCGCGAGGAGCGTGACCGTTTGGTTCGGCAGGGGGTCCTCGTCCCGGACAGTGATCCGGACTTGTATCGCTTCTCGCGCGACCATCTTTTCGGCAGCTCGAGCGTGGCCGGGGGTATCGTCAAGGATGGCAATTGCAGCGGACCGCAAAGCTGGCGCCGGCCCTGTGACGGCAAGACGATCAAGGATGTTTTTGGCTGATGTTCGTTTTCTAGTCCTCGAAAGGTGCCGGCCCAAATCGCGGGGGAAGGTTACGAGAAGGAACAGGCGTGCCGAGTTGCACCATCCTCGGCACGCCTGAAGTGTGACGCGACCGCGATTGCGATCACGCGGCCGGCGAAAAACTCGAGCCAGCCTGGTGGCCCCGAGCGGGTTCGCCGCCATCCCCACCACCGCGCTCGATCCGCCCCACAGTGCGGCGTCTCCCGCGGTCCCCGCGCTTGTCGGGTCCGGGTCCCCATCGGTCGTCGCTATCCTGTCAGGCTGCCTCGGGCGGCAGCGTGGATGTCATGTCCGCGATCGCCTGGAACTCCGCCAGGAATTCCGGACGGTGCTGCATCAGATAACGGACGACCCGCGCGTTCCCGAGCAGCTTCGCGAGGTAGCCCTTGATGACGGTGAGTTGCAGGTGATCCTGGCCATAGGTCTCCTGGATCGAGGTGATCGACTCCTGCAGACGCGCCAGCTCGCTCTCCATCCGGGCCATCGCCTCCGGCGTGATGCCCTTGATCCGCTTGGGCTTCGAACCTTCTGCAAGCTGCGTCTGCGGGGTGCCGGCCAGGATCGCCGAGGCATAGGCGACGGAGTAGTTGTTGGCGTTGACCAGCAGTTCGGCGGCCTCGATCTGGCGCAGCGGCTTCATCTTCCGGAGGATCTCGAACACGGCCATCGGACAGGGTTTGTCCTTGAGGATGGCGACCGTCTCCTCGCAAATCCCGTCCAGCATGCGGACCTTGCGCCGCACGCTCTGGGAATTGATGTCCAGCGCCTTGGCGATCTTTTCTTCCGACACGCCGCGCTCGATGGCGCGCAGGATCATCTTGTGCTCCTGGACCGGCGACAACCGGCTGATCCGCTTGTTGTAGGTGAAGGCTTCGTCGTCGGTGGAGACCAGGCACTCCACCTGTTCGATGCCGAGATCCTTCAAGACCTCGACGCGAACATGGCCGTCCAGCAGCAGAAAGGTGCCCGGATTCGCGGGATCGCGGGCAACCACGGGCGGCTCGACGAGACCGACCTCGCGGACCGAGGCGGTGATCTGTTGGTATTTTCTGCTGGATTTCGTGGCCGTCCGCAGCACCCGCACAGGAAGGAGAGCCTCCACGGCCAGGGTCACGCAGTCGTCTTCAAAGCCATGAGCGACGACATCGGGACGCCGGCGACCTTTCCGCGTCATGGCTCCGTCCTCGCGTGTTCCTCCAGATAGGCAGGCATCACCTCGAGGCTTTCGGCACGCAGCAGCGTCAGGAAGTTCTCGTCGCTCCGGAGCGCACGGAATGCCTCTATGACGAACAGAAGCCGGCCTTGCGTAAGTTCCGCCTTCTTGATCATCAGTTTCTGACGATCGGCTTCCTGACGATAAGCGCGCACGAGCGCATCGCTGGTCAGGGGGCGCCCGGTGCGGTTGACCTTGCGACCGAAAGGCGTTTCATCGACGCGCGGCCCATGGCGCTGGCGTCGTTCGAGCAGTCGCCGCACGGCCGCGAACTTCTTTCCGCGCAGCTTCTTCTCCGTATAGGCGTCCATGAGCGCGCGCTGGGCGCCCTGATCGTCGGTCCGGGATATCTCGATCGCAAGGTTCAGCGGCATGAGGCCGGTCTCGACCGCAGATACGAGACGCTGCTCGCCGCGCTCGAGCAGCCCCGCGATCATGTTGACGTATTCGGGGCTGACCCCGATCTTGCCGGCAATCTCCCGATCGTTATAGCCACGCGTCCGGAGCGTGCCGATTTCCTGCATCAGATCGATCGCGCGATGCTGGCGCCTGGCGCAGTTCTCGACGAGGCTCATGACGAGGCAGTCGCTCTCGTCGGCATCGATCACGATGGCCGGGATGGCATCCTGCTTCAACTCGATGAAGGCCTCCAGCCGCCCCTGGCCGCAGACGAGATCGTATTCGGCCGGCTCCGTGTCCGCACGCCGTGTCACTGTGATCGGGCGCTTGAGGCCGATCCGCGCGATGCTCTCGACCATTTCTTCGAACGTTCGCCGGTTGCGCACCCGGGGATTGAGGACACGGATCCTGCCGGTCGGGATGAGTGTCACATGCTTGTGGGCATCGATCGGGATGTCATCGGGCATCAGGCCACCTCCGAGAATCTGGCCCTGCCGGCCATTGTGAAGAAGAAATCGAGCGTGTCGAAGCGATAGGCATCGAGAGACAGGCCGTTCTGCTCGGCCAGCCGAAGCCGATCCGCGGTCATGTCGATGCTCGGGAGGACGTAATAGTCGCGTGGGGCCGCGTTCAGCTCGTCCATGCGTATGGCGATGGTGATGTCCGGCAAGAGCCCGGTGTCGAGGCGGATGCGCCAGCGCAGCGAGCCTGCTGCGGTCTCGAAGCATCGCGACAGCACGACCGATACCGTGAACTCGCCATTGACGGTCAGCAGCTCGGTCTGGGGATCCTGACCGGCCCTGCCACCCGCGTTCTCGATCCCGGCGATGACACCCGCAACGATCTGTGGATGTGCCTCGCGGAGCTTGCGGTTGATCTCGATGTATCGGTAGTCCCGATCGGGCTGATATCCCACCAGCTCGTAGGCGCGCAGCAGGCTGCCGAACCGTGACCGGAACGCGCTCGATGACGGAGTGTCCTCGTGCTCGTCGATGATCAGCCCGGAAAGGAAGCCCTTTCTGGCAAGCAGAGCCCGGAGTGCTTCAAGCAGTTCCTCGTCCGAGAGATGGCGACTTCGCGCATCGACGATTTCCCGGGCGCGCAGGAACAGCGCCTCATCGACTATGGCCGGATAGGCGCCCTCGGCGCGGATCCACATCTCGCGCGGGTTCACCACCCGGCGCTGCTTCAACTTGAAGGAGATCTTGTTGAAGACGTTGTTGCCGATGTATTTTTCATTGGTCAGCACCTGATGGACCGTCGCCCGCGTCCACGGCCGTACGAGATCGGTACGCAGTCCGTCGGCATTCAGGGCGCCCGCGATTTCCCGCTCGGATCGGCCATCCTCGACGAACATGCGGTACATTCGCCGGACGACATCCTGCTCCTCCTCGGGACCTGGAACGAGAATGACCCGGTCGGTCTGCAGGCTCTTCTGTTCGCCGCGCGACAGCTCGCCCTTGGGATTGCCGTGTTCGTCGATCAGCACCCGGCGCAACCCGTAACCGGCCGCGCCACCCTGACGAAAACCGAGCTCGACCAGCCGGCACTGGCCGGCGAAAACCTTGACCGAGAGCTCGCGGCTGTATTCGCCGGCCATCACCCGCTTGACGGTCTTGAGCAGGTTCGAGCCGATGCTCCCGTCGTTCTCGAACTGCTCGCCGCAGTAGTGCACCCGGATCCCGGCGCGGGAACAGACGTGCTCGTGATAGGCGCCCTCGTCGGCGTCCTGAAACCGACCCCAGCGGCTGACGTCATAGACGAGGATCGCCTTGAAATCCGCCTGGCCGGATTTGACCTCGGCCATCAGGTTCTGCAACGCCTCGCGCCCGTCGAGACGCAGGCCACTACGGCCGGAATCCTCGAAGACCCGGAGGATCTGCAAGCCGCGAGAGGCAGCATAGCTGCGGATGACGTCGAGCTGGTTCTCGGTCGAGTATTTCTGGTGATCGGTCGACATCCGGACATAGGCGACCGCGGGCACGTCCGCTTCGGCCGGCCCGTCGCTTTTGTCTGAATTGGTCGTCCAACGACCGCCCAAGCACGCATCTCCTCGTTATTGCTGGCCAATCCATCGCTGTCGCCTGAATCCAAGGCTGAATCCCTCGCATCCATGTAAAGCAAGGGAGGCCGGAATGTCGTTTCCGAAAAAGGGCAAGTTCTTTCCAAAGGAAAACCGATATGCTGGCAATGGCGGCAACGAGACGGATGGCTGCTTTGTCGATGAAATCGCATCTGCGCTGCGGCGATCTCTCGGCGACAGCCGGGCGGGGGTAAAGACGGTTGCGTCCTGGACGGGTGCCAACGAGAAGACGGTGAAGAACTGGTTCGCCGGGAAATATGGGCCGAGCGGGGAACATCTCGTTGCTCTCGCGCGGCACTCTGACGAGGTGCTGGGCACGTTCCTGGCAATGGCGGGCCGCGAGAATCTCATGGCGGCCACCAAGCTCGTGGCGGCGGAACGGGCCATCGCAGAGCTTCTTGTCGAGGTGCGGCGGCTGAACGGCAACAGCGGCCGCTGAAGTTCCCCCATTTTGAAGGTGTTGGGCTGGCCTTGTAGTGTGTGCGTTTTTGGTTATATTGAATACAAGGATCATGAGAGGATTGCGGCCATGCCCCGCACGACCACGATGACCGTCCGCCTGAGCGGCCCGCTCAGCGATTTCGTCGCTGCGAATGTGGGCGACGACGGCTCCTATGAGAATGTCAGCGAATACATCCGCGACCTGATCCGCCGCGACAAGGACCGTGTCGAGCGCGAGGCCTTCGACCGGCTGAAAGCCGAGCTGACCCATGCCTTCGCCGCACCCGAGTCGACGTACCAGCCGCTCACCGCGGCCGAGGTGATCGCCCGGAACCGGACCTGACCGGATGGCCGTCCGCGTTCAGGAGGCAGCGTCGCTACGCCTCGACGACATCTACCGATACACAAGGGACCGATGGGGGACCGATCAGGCCGATCGCTATATCACCGGCATGTTCGCGGCCTTCGAGAAGATCGAGTCCCGGGGCGTCAGCTCGCGGCCCATACCGGCCGAGTTCGGTGTCGATGGGTATTTCTTCCGCTACGAGCACCATTTCGTTTATTGGCGCAGGCTCTCGAACGGCGACATCGGCATCGTCACCATCCTGCACGAGCGGATGCATCAGATCGACCGGTTCCGGGAGGATTTTGGGATCTGAGCTCACCGACCGAACAAGACGATCCGGCGAGTTGCGTAAGGTCTCGGGCCAGAGAAGGTTCGACGTCAGGCCCTTCCCCTCCGCCACTTGGCCTCGCGAAAACGTTCTCCCCATCCAGCCGCGGCCGAATTTTTCCGTTGTTTTCGAGGGTTATGCGGGAGGGGCTGAGCACTGGCCCTGCCGTCGCGAGGCCCCGAAGCGGTCTCTCGGGGCTGATATTCTCCGGACCTCATGACTGCGCCATTTTGGTGAATTTCTCATAAGCCCCTGTAGATATTGGCGAAATCCAAGCCATTGAAATTGCTTGGATTGGAGTCGCGTTTGGGGCTGCCGCGACCGGGTTCGGAAGTTCTTAGGCCATGGCCCGTTCCAGTCTCTGCTTCCGGCGCTCCCAGTCGGGCATCACCTTGTCGAGGAGATCGAAGAAGGCTGCCCCGTGATGGGGTTCGGCCACGTGGCAGAGCTCGTGGGTGATCACATAGTCGATGGCATCGACCGGTGCCTGCACGAGGCGGCGGTTTAGTAGCAGACGTTCGGCCGGTGACATGGACCCCCATCGCTGGCGGGTCTGACGTACGATGAGCCCCGTCGGCCTGAATGCCTCGGGATCCGGGAACAGACCGAGACAGAGTTCGATCCGTTCCGGAAACTTGATGTGGGCCCGGTCCCGGTACCATGCCTCGACCAGGTCGCGTGTCACCTCCGGCCTGGTCGGCCGGTGAGTCTGAACAACGATGAAGCCGCGGATAAGCTTCACGCTTTCCTGGACATGCGGGATAACCTTCAGCCGGTATTGGCGCCCGAGGTAGAGATGCGTCTCCCCGGCTACGAACCTGCGCTCCGGTGTGCGCGGCAGGAACTGGGAGAAGTACCGCTGCTGCCTTGTCACCCATGCCGCGCGTTTCCGCAGCTTGGCTTCGATGGTGTCTAGTGTCGCGTCCTCCGGGGCCGCGATCACCACTGATGCATCCGGCTCGACGGCGATCTCCAGTGTCTTCCTCGGGCGGCGGACGATTTCGTATCGGATCTCCTGCTCACCGTACTGCAGGCAATGCAATTCCCGCGTCATGCCGCGAACCGGGCCCGGGCGAGGTCCATGATCTTCAGTTCGAGATCGTCGAGCACCTCGCCGACTGCACCGCATGATCGCCAGGTCAAGCTCGATGCCGAACGCATTAGCTTGCAACTGGTCGACGAGTTGCCGGACGCCCTGGCCGACGCGCTCGAGGTGGCCACCTACGTGTTCGTCGCCGACCGGTTGATCCGGCGCGGCAGCAACGCGTCAAGAAGGATCGGAAGCGACTGGCAGCGACGGATTCGCTTTCGCATTCCCGTCCGTCGGCTCGACCTGTGGACCCGCGATGACGTCGGCGAAGCGCTCACCGATCTGCTCACCTTCCTGTCGGAGGATCGACTGGTGTTCGAGTTCAGCCGGGCGACGCGTCCGGTGGCGCCCGAACCTTCGCTCGGATTTCGGGACCGTGCTGCGCAGAAGATAAGGCCGGACCAGGTGATCCTGTTTTCTGGCGGCCTGGATTCGCTTGCCGGTGTCTGCGAAGCGGTCGTGGGAGCAGGCAACAGCGCTATTCTGGTGACGCACAAGAGTTCGAAGACGATCGCCTCGCGACAGGACGCCCTTGCCGAGGCCCTCGCCTCCCGCACGCGTTCGGGGCAGCTGCTGTACGCTCCGCTCTGGGTCCAGCGCGGCGCCATCAAGCCGATGGAACACTCCCAGCGGCTTCGTTCGTTTCTGTTCGCCACGCTCGGCATGACCTATGCGCGCATGTTCGGCCTCGACACTGTCCACTTCTACGAAAACGGGATCACGAGCTTCAATCTGCCGATTGCCGAACATGTCGTCGGCACGAGGGCGAGCCGCACGACCCACCCGCGCGTGCTCAACAGGGTCGGCCGGCTGTTTTCCCTGCTGCTCGACAAGCCGGTTGCCTTCTCAAATCCCTATGTGTGGATGACCAAACGCGACATCGTCGAAACGATCGAGGCCAACGGGTGCGGCGATCTGATCGCTCAGACCGTCAGCTGCGCCCACGTGAGAGATTACTCGTTCAACGGCACGCAATGCGGGTCGTGCTCGCAGTGCGTGGAGAGGCGCGTGGCGATCGTGGGAGCCGGTCTGTCGCTCCGCGAGCCGCCGGGAACCTACAGGAGCGACCTCTTCACCGGTCCCCACGAGTCCGGTCAGGAACTAACGATGATCGAGGCGCACATCCAGCGGGCTTGGAGCCTGACAGGCATGACCCGCGCGGATTTTCTCGCCAGCTACGGGCAGTCGTTCCGCTGTCTGCGCGAACTTGACGGCTCACCCGAAGAAAACGCAAGCCGGATGGCCATGGACTGGGCCATCGCCGTCGCCTGTGGCGGGTTCGCCATGGGATCGATCAGCTGCGACCAGGGTGACGTTCTCTACGTCGACCTGGAGAATGGCCACAGGCGCATCAAGAACCGCATCAACACGCTGTTTCCAGGCGAGCAGAACCGACCTGACCTTGGGCGGCTGGAATGTTCCACGTCGAGGCCTGCACGGATCGCGCGTTGCTTCTCCTTCAAGGCGCTGAACGACAGGCTGATCGTCATCGAATTCCTCCGTTTCAGATGCTCGTTCAAGGCATCGCGCCGAAATCGGACCGGCGGTATCCGTCGACCATCGCGCGGAGCGGCTCCGGGGCAATGACCTCGACCTTATTCCCCCACTGGTAGAGGTGCCAGGTCATCTCCAGCCAGCCCGACGCCTCGAAACGCACGACGAGGCTGCCGTCGTCTTGCGGCTCAAGCACTTGCCGGGGATGAAAGCGAAAGCCCGCAGCGCGTTCGGCCGCCTCTGGCGCGAAACGCCAGATCACCTCCCCATATTGTTCGGGATCCTGCCAGACACCGAAGGACCGTGCAGCGTAATCCACGATGCTGAAACCCTCCTGAAGCGGGAAGCTCTCGTCGAGGACTTCCGCCGTGCGGATCAGGTCGATGCGGAAATTGCGTACCTCATTTGCCTTGGCGGGGTCGCGTGCCGCCATGCGGCGGCTCTGGCGGAGTTTGGCGCGGCTTGGGCGGAGGCCGTTCCCGATGCACAACGTGATCATGCCCGGCAGATCGGTGAATTCATTCTGATGCATCTTGCTCCCGAGACCGGCATCTATATCCGCCATTCTGTCCGAGAGGAGCTCTGGCGCGAGGGTTTTGGAACCAAGTTCCCTGGCAGTGAAGATCTTGCGGAAACTTACAGAAACGAACTGCAATTTATGCAAGCTGTCCGCGAGGCCTTTACCGAGCGCGGCTTGGCACCACGGGACATGATCGACGTTCAAGGTGCGCTCTGGGTAATTCACAACTACGCCAACGAAGATGCGCCAGCTCGGCCGGAGAATCCGATGTCAGATTTTGAACCTGCAAACACTTTGGTCCTCTATGGCCCTCCTGGCACTGGCAAGACTTTCGCGACTGCAGCTGAGGCAGTACGACTGTGCGAGGTAGACGCCCCGGACGATCGGTCCCAGCTCATGGTGGTCTACCAGGGGCTACTTGCGGCAGGCAGAATTGAATTTGTCACCTTCCACCAGTCTATGAGCTACGAGGAGTTCGTAGAAGGTCTGCGGCCGGAGACACCGGCCAAAGAGGGCCAGGAACCCGAGTCTGACGAAGTAGATACACCCGGTTTCCGCCTGAAGGTCGAAGACGGCATCTTCAAGCGGATCTGCGAACGGGCTCGTTTGGACCCGGGCAAGGCTTCGGACGACCGGCGACTTGACCGGACCCGACCAATCTTCAAGGTCGCACTGGGAAGACGAGGCCAAGAAGAGATGCAAATCAAAGCAGCTCTCGATGCAAACGAGGTCCGCCATGGCTGGAGCGGAAACATCGATTGGTCAGACGAGCGCTTCGAAGACTGGGCTGAAATCAAGACCGAACTGGAGCGCACAACGGGCAAAGACGTAAGTAGCCACGCCGGCGAACTCGTCTGCACCTATTCCTTCAGGTCAGATATCCAGGTGGGCGACTACGTCGTAGTATCAGATGGCCGCGACAGAATGCGCGCCTTCGGCACGGTAACAAGCGACTATTTTTTTGACGCGGATGCCGAACATCATCCCCACCGTCGGAAAGTTGAATGGCTCTGGCGCGATGACCGAGGGGCGGAGCGAGCGCGGTTTTATCCGAACGGCTTTCGACAGCACACTGTCTGCAAGTTGAATGGAACCTTGAGGGTGTTCTAGAACACGGGCGGAAGGGGCTCCGAGCACGTGGCGTCGTCGGCGTCATTGCCACCCCCGACTGCCAACTGGAGATTCTCCCAAAAATCGAAGGGGGCGGCGAGAGCGGGGTGTCGGATGCGGTACTCAGGCAGCGCCTCATCCACATGCTTGCGGTGACCTACGATCTGCCAATCGAAGCCGGCGCGATGACGCAGCTTGGCTGGCAGCGCGAGACCGTGCTCGAACTTCTGATCCGTCTGTTCTGTGCGAAGCTCACCGACGCGGTCCGCCAAGGGATGCCGCGCCACTACCTCGAACACGAAGACGACTTGCCTTCGCTTCGGGGACGCCTGGACGTGACACGGCAGTTCTCGACGCTCGCGGTTCCGCCTCTACCGCGAGGAGCGGCTGACGGTGCGGCGCCGCGGCGGCCGCAAGCGGACGCTCGGCACCCGAGCCCCAATGACGATCCCGCAGGGCCGAAACCAGCGCTGGTCTCTCGACTTCGTCTCTGACGCGCTGATCGACAGCCGCCGCTTCTGCATCCTCGCGGTCGTCGACGACTTCACCCGCGAGTGCCTGACGCTGGTGGTCGACACGTCGCTCTCCGGCGTTCGCGTCGGCCGCGAGCTGAGCCGATTGGCGGAGTTCCGCGACCTGCCGCTGATGGTCGTCTCAGACAACGGCACCGAGCTCACCTCACACGCGATCCTGCGCTGGCAGGAGGAGCACGGCGTCGAGTGGCACTACATCGCGCCAGGCAAGCCGCAGCAGAACGGCTTCGCCGAGAGCTTCATCGGCCGGCTGCGTGATGAATGCCTCAACGAGCACCTCTTCGGCAGCCTTAAGGAGGCGCGCCGCATCATCGAAGCTTGGAGGATCGACTACAACACCCACCGGCCGCACACGAGCCTCAGCGGCCTCACGCCAATCGAGTTTGCCAACCGGTCCCGAATGGACCAGAACCTGAACAGACTCTCCTTATGAACGGGTACCCTGAGGGGGCAGGGTCAATCTCGATGCCGAGGCTTTGACCGGCCAGCACGGTCGAGACGTTGATCTTCTTTCGATACATGCAGATGCGTCCGCACGCGGTGACGGCAACCTCGCGGTCATGGAAGGGTTGATGGACTTCCGGCAGGCCGTGATAGTGTCGTTGTGAAGGGGTGCGGAGTTCGACCGCCGTCCTCATGGCGTGCGATTCGTGCGGCCGTTCGGGGTTGAACTCACGGGCAAATCGGTCGAAGCGGTCCTGCTGCTGGGGGTCGCAGGCGCCGGGCGGTCTGTCGGTCTCCTTCTTGAGCGTCAGATGCATGCGCCCGCGAGTGGCTGTTCGCGCGATGGAACGATGCCTGACATGGCCGGGAAAGTCCGCCGATCCTTGCAGCGGTATCCTGCATCCCGCCGTTTACCACATGCTCGATGTCGGCGTCGTGGCCGACCGCCTGCTCGACGCGGCGGAATTCCCGCGCCCGCTGCACCACGCCCTGGCCCTGCTCGCCGCGCTGCACGACCTCGGCAAGATCGGCGACCGCTTCCGCGCCATGATCGAGCATGGCGCGACCCAGGGCGACCGTCACTGGCAGGTCTCCATGGCCTGGTTCGCCCATTTCGACGGTGATCTGCTCGGACCGCTGCTCGGCGGCGACGTCCAGCTTCGTTTCCAACTTTATGCGGCCGCCGCCGGCCATCACGGCGGTCCGCCCGAGCCGGCCGACATGCACGGCGGCGCCAATCGCAAGCGCATGGTGCGCGATGCCGGCGCGCGGGCCGAGACCGATGCACGTCACGTGATCGAGGGGATCGCCGCGCTCTGGCCTGACGCAAGCCTCGACGCGCTGCGCTTCGACCTCGAGGATGCCGGCGGCGACTGGCGCTGCAGCGCGCCGGCGCTGTCACGATGGTTCACGGGCCTTGTCAGCCTGGCCGACTGGGTCGGCTCGAACACCGAATGGTTCCCTGCCTCAACAGCAGGACCAGACATGGCTGACTATGTCGCGATCGCCCGGTCCCGGGCGGACATCGCGCTAAGGGAATCGGGCCTTCGCGGCGCTTCGCCGTCGCGCCGCGCGGCGGCGAGCCTCTTTGCTTTCGACGCATTCTCGCCGATGCAGCGCGCGGCCCTTGCCGCCGATCTGCCGGACGGCCAGACCCTTGCCGTCATCGAGGACGCGACCGGCTCGGGCAAGACGGAAGCCGCGCTGATGCTGGCGCAGCGGATGATGCAGGCCGGCAAGGGCGACGGGCTGTTCTTCGCCCTGCCAACGATGGCGACGGCCAATGCCATGTTCACGCGACTGACCGCGCTCGGCGCGATGTTCGACGGGCAACCCTCGCTGGCGCTCGCCCATGGCAGCGCGCGATGGCATCGGGGGTTCCGCGCGCTGACGGGACGAACCGCGGGCGAGTCCGATGCAATCTCCTGCGCCGACTGGTTCGCCGACGGACGCCGCAAGGCGCTGCTCGCGCATATCGGCGTCGGCACCATCGACCAGGCGCTGCTCGCGGTGCTGCCGACGCGCTATTATGCGCTGCGGCTTTATGCGTTGTCGCGCCGGATCCTGGTCGTCGACGAGGCGCACGATTACGGCAACCCCTACATGCGCACGCAGCTTGAGCGGTTGCTGACCTTTCACGCCATGCTGGGCGGCTCGGCCATCGTGATGACTGCCACATTGCCGGCGGACATGCGGTCCCGTTTCGTCGCAGCGTTCCAGCGCGGCGCATCGCGGCCACCGCCACCGGCCGTGCCGGATGCCTATCCGCAACTGGCGGTGATCGGCGAGGCGGCGCGGTCGTCGGCGGTCGAACCGGCCGCAGCGACCGTGCGCCGCGTGGCCGTCGACAGGGTCGACACGCTGGCCGCCGCGCTCGATATCCTGACCGATGCCGCCCAACGCGGCGCGGCTTGCGCCTTCGTGCGCAATTCGGTCGACGAAGCGATTGCCGCGGTTGCCGGATTGCGCGAGCGCGGTGTGGAGGCGATGCTGCACCATGCGCGCTTTGCACTGCGCGACCGGCTGGCGAACGAAGACGAGGTTCTGGCCACCTTCGGAAAGCAGTCATCGCCCGAAGCAAGACGCGGGCAAGTGATTGTAAGTACGCAAGTCTTAGAACAATCCCTCGACCTTTGCTTCGATATGATGGTCTCCGATCTGGCGCCGATGGGCGCGCTGATCCAGCGCGCCGGGCGGTTGTGGCGGCACAAACGGCCGCGCCCGGTCGATGGCCCGGTGCTGCACGTGCTGTCGCCCGACCCGCAAAATGTCACGGACGAAAACTGGTCGCGCGATCTGCTCGGACAGGGGTGGTATGTCTATCCCGCGCCGGTGCAGTGGCGCACGGCACGCGCCCTGTTCGCGGCCGGATGCATCGATGCGCCGGACGGCCTGCGGCCGCTGATCGAGGCGGTCGAGGGGGCGTCGGCTCCGGCCGCTCCGCCGGCGCTCGAACGGGCGGAAGAAGAGCGGCTGGGCACGGGCGAGGCCGAACGCGCGCAAGCGGCGCAGAACGTTCTGAACCCGGAGAAGTCCTATTTCGACGACCAGCAGGTCTTCAGCGACGAGAAATTTCCGACCCGGCTCGGCCCCGAACAGGTGACGCTGGTGCTGGCGCGGCGCGGCACGGACGGCCGGCTCAAGCCCTGGGCGCCGGTGGACGACGGCGATGTCGCGCGCGCCTGGGCGCTGTCGGAGGTCAGCCTGGCGAAACGCCGATGGGAGCAGACCGGCGGCGTCGACCAGTCCACGCCCGAGATCGCCGCCATCCGCAAGGATTGGAAGATGTGGAAGGAGGGACGGTACTTTCTTTGTCCGGTTGGCGAGGACGGTATTCTCTGCAATGCTGTAAAATACAATGAAAAGGAGGGGATTTTGCTTGCCTCCTGACATGGGTGAGGAAAGCGGATGCCTCTCAACCTCATCACCGATGCCTGGATCCCGGTGCGCACGACCGACGACGAGCGGCGCGTCATCCGGCCCGACCAAATCGCCGAACCCGGCGTTGCCCGGCCCGACTGGCCGCGCGCCGATTTCAACCTCGCCTGCTACGAGCTGCTGATCGGCCTCGTCTTCCTCGCCGATCCGCCGAAACATGCCGGCGACTGGTCGAGCCGCCGGACGCCCGATCCCAAGCGGCTGCGCACGCGCCTGGCGCCGCTGGCGCCGGCCTTCGAGCTCGGCGGCGACGGTCCGCGCTTCCTGCAGGATTTCGACGAACTCGAAGCCGATGCATCGCCGGTCGACATGCTGTTCATCGATTCCTCCGGCGGCAATACGGCAAGGAACAATGCCGACCTGATGGTCAAGCGCGATCGCTATGCCGGGCTGCCCGCGCCGCTGGCCGCCATGGCCCTGTTCACGCTGCAGGCGCAGGCGCCCTCGGGCGGTGCGGGCAACCGCACCTCGATGCGCGGCGGCGGCCCGCTTGTCACGCTGGTCGAACCGGCCGGCGAAGCGCCGGCGCCGCTCTGGGAGATGGTGTGGGCGAACGTGCCGGATGGGCGGGCGTTGCCGCCGGACCGGCTCGGCGAGGCCCTGCCCTGGATGCGGCCGACCGAAACCTCCGAAAAGGGAACCGCGCCAAAGCAGCCGCCCGATGACGACGGGCTCGCCCTCGCCGAAGCGTTCTTCGGCATGCCGCGGCGGCTCAGGCTGGACTTCGCCGAGGGCGATCCGAGGGTCGTCACCGGCGTGCGCCAGCGGCCCTATGGTACCAATTACGGCCTGTGGCGCCATCCGCTGTCGCCCTACTACCAGCAGAAGGCCGGCGCCGAGCTGCTCCCCATGCATCCGCGGACCGGCATCGCCAGCTACCGCAACTGGGCCGGCATCGCCTTCCAGCGGCCCGACGGGCTGCGCCACGTCGCAAGCACGGTCGCCGCCTGGCACGGCCGCAATCCGCAGGGCGCAAAGGCCAGCCTGCATATCGGCGGCTGGGCGATGGACAACATGAAGCCGCGCGACTTCATCTGGTCGCGCCAGCCGCTGTTTGCGCTCGATGGCGACGGCGAAGGTGCGGCCATCGCCCTGATCGAGGCGGCCAACGCCTTCTCGTTGGCGCTGGCAGGGGCGATGCAGACCCTGACCGGCGCGGCAAGCATGGATGCCTCGGCCGTCGAGCCGGTGCGCGAGGCGTTCTACACCGACACGCAAGCCGACTTTGAGCGGATGCTCGGCCGGCTGACACGGCAAGAATCGCTTGCGGCCATGGCTGCCGATTGGGTCTCGACCTTGCGCAAGGCGGCGCTCGGCCTTTTCGACCCCCGCGCCGTCCCCGGCCTGGCCGACCGGCGGATCGAGGATGCGCAGGCCATCGTCAACGCACGGGGTCAATTGCTTTCCGCCTTTGCCGGCTGGGGGCCAAAGACCGGACAGGCGGCCTACACGGCGCTCGGGCTGGACCTGCCCAAAAAGCGCAGGAAGAAAGAGGAGGAGACCGCGTGAGCGAGGCGACGAGAACGCCCGGACAGATCGTCCTGTCCTGGTGGGCACGGGATCTCGGCAACAATGCCGACTTCGACACTGGCGCGGCGCGCAAAGCCCGCGCCGAGCTGCGTCGCGCCGACACCGCGTCAAGGGTGCTGGCGCTGGAGGCGACCCACCGGCTTTACCGTCACCTCATCGAGGCCGGCGCCGGGCCGCGCTTTGCCGGCGACAACGGTCCCGAGCGCCTCGCCCTGATCGCGACGGTCATTGCCGGACTCGACGCCCATGCGCGCCGGTCGCTGCCGGCCCGCTTCGGCGAGAAGCAGGATGACCGTCCGCGCCTGTCGCATCTGCGCTTCCAGCGCATCCTGCGCGCCGGCGACGACTGGGAACTGGCCGTGCGGCTGCGCCGCGCGCTGCCGCTTGCCGGCCGCACCGCCAATGTCGCCGGCCTCGGCACCGACCTTCTCCACTGGAACGAGAACACCCGCAACCGCTGGTGTTTCGACTATTTCGGCGCGCCGCCGCCCGGAGAGGACGACGCGCCGGCCAATTCCGAACCGCTGGCCGCAACCGAACAGGACTGATGCCGTGACCACCTTCATCCAGCTTCACCTTCTAACGACCTATCCGCCGTCCAACCCCAACCGCGACGATCAGGGCCGGCCGAAATCGGCCATGGTCGGCGGCGCGCCGCGGCTTCGCCTTTCCAGCCAGGCGATCAAGCGCGCCGTGCGCACCGCGCCGGAGTTCAAAAAGGCGCTCGAAGGGCATCTGGGCGAGCGCACGCAGCGCATCGGCGAGGTGATCCGCGATCATCTGGTCAACAAGCGCGGCGCCGATCCGGAAACGGCCTATGCGATCGCCGAAACGGTGTGCGATGCCTTCGGCAAGCTCGATGCGGGAAAGAACAAGGAGGGCGCCGGCCCGTTCACCGCCCAGCTCGCCTTCATCTCGCCGCAGGAGCGCCAGGCCGCGATCGACCTGGCCGAGCGGGCGCTCGACGGCGAGGACCTCAAGTCCATGGCCAAGAAGGAGCTCGAAAAGGCGGTGCTGCGCAAGGCGGACGGCGCGGCCGACGTCGCCATGTTCGGCCGCATGCTGGCCGACGATCCCGACTTCAACCGTGAGGCCGCCGTCCAGATCGGCCATGCGGTGACCACCCACCGCGCCGAGGTGGAGGACGATTACTACACCGCCGTCGACGATCTGAAGACGGCCGCCGAGGATGCCGGCGCGGGCTTCGTCGGCGAAGCCGGCTTCGGCTCGGGCGTCTACTATCTCTATGCCTGCATCGACACTGGCCTTCTGGCCGAGAACCTCGCCGACGACCGGGACCTTGCCGCGCGGGCCTGCGAGGCGCTGGTCGCGGCGCTGGCCACCGCCACCCCTTCGGGCAAGCAGAACTCCTTCGCCCATCGCCCGCGCGCCTGCTACATCCTCGCCGAGGCCGGGCCGCAGCAGCCGCGCGACCTGTCCGGCGCCTTTTTCAACCCGGTCAGCGACGCCGACCTGCGCGCCGCCTCGATCGCGGCGCTGGAAGACATGCGCGGCCGGATCGACGCCGCCTATGGCGAGGGCTGCGACGACCACAGGGTCATGAACATCGTGACCGGCGAGGGATCGCTCGCGGACATCAAGGCCTTCGTGCGCAACGCGGCGGGGCGGCCGTGACCGAATTCCTGGTCTTCACGCTGGCCGCGCAGGTCGCCTCCTTCGGCGGGCTCGCCGGCCACGAGCGGCGCGGCAGCGACACCTGGCCCGGCCGCTCGGCGCTGATCGGTCTGCTCGGCGCGGCGCTCGGCACGCGCCGCGACGATGCTGACGGCCAGGCGGCGCTGGCCGGACTGTCCTTTGCCGTCGGCGCCCTTGAGACCGGCGCACCGCTGCGCGACTACCACACGGTCCAGACCGTACCGCAAAAGTACAAGCGCCCGGCAACGCGCGCTGATGCGCTGCGGATGGCGGCGGACGAGGGCAATGTGAACACCACCATCACCCTGCGCGACTATCGCTGCGGCGTGCTTTATGCCGTGGCCGCCTGGGGCGGCGGCGTGCCGCTGGAAACGCTGCAGAGCGCGCTCGAGCGCCCCCACTACACGCTCTATCTGGGGCGCAAATCCTGCCCGCTGTCCGCGCCGCTCGCCCCGCAGATCGTCGCGGCAGCCGATCCGGTCGAGGCGCTCGGCCATGCGCGACTGCCCCGCTGGCAAAGCGGATCGGCCGCCCCGCACTTCATCGCCAGCGAATGGCCGGACGACATCGCCGGCTTTCATCACACCGCCGAGTGGCGCCACGACGAGCCGGTGGACCGGCGCGCCTGGCATTTTGCGGCGCGGCAGGTGCGCTTCCTGCGGCGTCTGGGAGGCGCGCCATGACGCTCTATTTCTCGCGCCTGACGCTCAAGCGCGATCCCTCGACCGAGGCGCTGCGCCAGCTCATCGACCCCTCGCAGCGGGCGCGCGCCACCGACGCCCATCACCGCCTGCTGTGGTCGGTGTTTTCCGACGCGGCCGACCGCACGCGCGATTTCCTGTGGCGGTCCGAGCCGCGCGGCCGCTTCTATGTGCTGTCCGAAAGGCCGCCCGAGCCGCATGGCCTGTTCGAGCCGCCGGAGGTCAAGACATTCGCCCCTGCCCTGTCTGCGGGCGACCGGCTGGCATTCCTGCTGCGCGCCAATGCGGTCACCCAGAAGCCGAAGGACCCGAACGACCGGACGCCGAACGGAGAACCGCGCCGCCGCAAGGTCGATGTCGCCATGCACGCGCTGCGCCATTTGCCCGGGCGAGAAGCCTCGCAACGGAGCGGCAGCGCCCACGAGGTCAGCCCACGGCAGGCCGCGCGCTTCGCAATCGCCCGCGCCGAAGCGCACAAATGGCTTGACGCGCAGGGTGTCGCGAACGGTTTCCGGCCCGATCCGCTGCCCGCCGACGAGGCGCAAGGCGCGCCGGCAGCGGGCTTCGAACTGGAGCACTATTTCACCGTCGCGCTGCCGGGCGACCGCCGCGGCCGGCGCAAGGGCGAGCCGCGCTTCGGCGTGTTCGACATGAAGGGTATTCTGACGGTCACCGATCCCGCGGCCTTTTTGGCGAAGCTCGCCGCCGGTTTCGGCCGCGCCAAGGCCTATGGCTGCGGCCTGATGCTGATCCGACGGGCCTGAGCGGTGGCGCTCGCCGGTCTGCCGCCACCGAAACCGATCCCGCTCAAGGAGCGGGCCTCGATCGTCTTCATCGGCCGCGCGCAGATCGACGTCGTCGACGGCGCATTCGTGGCGATCGATGCCGAGGCGACGCGCACGCATATTCCGGTCGGCGGGCTGGCCTGCATCATGCTGGAGCCGGGCGCGCGCATCTCGCACGCCGCCGTCGGTCTGGCCGCGCGCACCGGCACGCTGATCACCTGGGTGGGCGAGGCCGGTGTCCGGCTTTATGCCGCCGGCCAACCCGGCGGGGCGCGGTCGGACCGGCTGCTGTGGCAGGCGCGGCTTGCCCTCGACGAACAGGCCCGCCTGAACGTCGTGCGCGAGATGTATCGCCGCCGCTTCGACGAGACGGCGCCGATGCGGCGCTCGATCGACCAGCTCCGCGGCATCGAGGGCGCGCGGGTGCGCAGATCCTACGAATTGCTGGCGCAAAAACACGGTGTGAAATGGCAGCGACGACGCTACGACGTCGATGACTGGGAGGCGTCCGACGTGCCCAACCGCTGTCTTTCCGCGGCGACCGCCTGCCTGCACGGGCTGGCGGAGGCGGCGGTTCTGGCGGCCGGCTACGCTCCGGCCATCGGTTTCCTGCACACCGGAAAACCCTTGTCCTTCGTCTATGATATCGCCGATCTGTACAAGCTGGAGACGGTGGTGCCCGAGGCGTTCCGCGTCGCCGGCGCGGCCGCGAGGGGCAAGCTCGACATGGCGCCGGACCGGGCGGTGCGCCTTGCCTGCCGCGACAGCTTTCGCCGCACGCGCCTGCTCGACCGGATCATTCCGGACATCGGCGCCATTCTCGAGACCGGCGGCATCGCACCGCCGAAGGCCGCCGCCGACGCCATCGGTCCCGCCTTCGAGACGGAGGAGGCGACCGGCGATGATGGTCATCGTCACGAATAACGCGCCGCCGCGCCTGCGCGGACGGCTGGCGGCCTGGCTGCTGGAAGTGCGCGCCGGTGTCTATGTCGGCACCTATTCGCGGCGCGTGCGCCAGCGCATCTGGCAGCAGGTCGAGGCGGCGATCGGCGAGGGCGACGCCATCATGGCCTGGTCGACCACCGGCGAACAGGGTTTCGACTTCGCCACCACGGGAACGAACCGGCGCATGCCGGTCGATGTCGACGGGCTGAAACTGGTGGCCTTCCGCGCTGCGGAAGACCCGCCGGCCGGTGCTGCGCGCGAACCGAAACATGGCCCCGACGATCGGTAGATCCTGCCCGCTTCAGAAAAGCGCGATTCTTCAGTAGATTGCAGCAAGACCGTTCCCCGCACGCGCGGGGATGAACCGCGCTCCGCCTCGCGCCGGGTCGTGCATCCAGTCCGTTCCCCGCACGCGCGGGGATGAACCGCGCACCGAGGCGACCAGCCGGCGGCCGTCGTCCCGTTCCCCGCACGCGCGGGGATGAACCGGGGCGGCTGCGGCGGCGCGCCGGCGTCACCCACCGTTCCCCGCACGCGCGGGGATGAACCGGTCACACGGGCGGCGGCGATGACGACGAGGCACCGTTCCCCGCACGCGCGGGGATGAACCGTCATTGGCGTTGGAAGCGCCATGGGTACGATCCCGTTCCCCGCACGCGCGGGGATGAACCGGGCGAGTATCCGACCGCCGAGGCCTATGTCGCCCGTTCCCCGCACGCGCGGGGATGAACCGCTGTAGAACGGCCCGGTCAGCTCTGCCGCGATCCGTTCCCCGCACGCGCGGGGATGAACCTTTTTATCGGTGCGTAAGAGTCCGGTGGCTTATCCGTTCCCCGCACGCGCGGGGATGAACCGGGCCTATCACGACGTTTTCTGCCGCGAGGACGCCGTTCCCCGCACGCGCGGGGATGAACCGGCACGTGAGCATCTGGAGACGGAGCTGGCCGACCGTTCCCCGCACGCGCGGGGATGAACCGGCCGATAATCAAGCCAAAACAATTGGTTAATCCCGTTCCCCGCACGCGCGGGGATGAACCGGTCGAGGGGAACGTCGCCCATGTCGACATCCCCCGTTCCCCGCACGCGCGGGGATGAACCGCTGAAACTGCAGGACGGCAACGGCACTGACAACCGTTCCCCGCACGCGCGGGGATGAACCGAACCGGAAACTTGTCCGAGTTTAAACAGTGCTTCTACCCGTTCCCCGCACGCGCGGGGATGAACCGGCCGGCTATCACCGCCGGATGGCGGCCGCCTACCGTTCCCCGCACGCGCGGGGATGAACCGGTTTTCCGTTCGCATTTACGCAGCGCGTGGTGCCGTTCCCCGCACGCGCGGGGATGAACCGCATCGCGACCTGTTCTGCGCATCGCGTCCGGTCCGTTCCCCGCACGCGCGGGGATGAACCGGCCCTTGCCGCACAATCGGGGCGACGACTTGCCCGTTCCCCGCACGCGCGGGGATGAACCGGACATGGAGACACTTGGCGAGGCTGCCGCGCGCCGTTCCCCGCACGCGCGGGGATGAACCGGGCTCGACCAGATACACCTGAAAATCCCGTTGCCGTTCCCCGCACGCGCGGGGATGAACCGCCGACCAATGCGTGGATCATCGAGGTTGCCGGCCGTTCCCCGCACGCGCGGGGATGAACCGCTCGGCGGATACGGGCCGACAGCCTACACGACCCGTTCCCCGCACGCGCGGGGATGAACCGAACTCGGCCGGCAGCCCCTTCTCGAGGCATCGCCGTTCCCCGCACGCGCGGGGATGAACCGCAGAGCATCGAACAGGTCGCCCGGTACATCGCCCGTTCCCCGCACGCGCGGGGATGAACCGGGCGGCTATGCGCGCGATGTGTATCCAGTGCGCCGTTCCCCGCACGCGCGGGGATGAACCGGCGATGGACCCGGCGGGCCGCGCGGCGATCGCCCGTTCCCCGCACGCGCGGGGATGAACCGACCTATGTAGTCAGCGGTCTCAAGGTCTCCAACCGTTCCCCGCACGCGCGGGGATGAACCGGCGCGCGGCCGGGTCATCCTGCCGATCTCCGGCCGTTCCCCGCACGCGCGGGGATGAACCGTGCGAGCCGGGATAGGCCATCGCTTCCGGCGTCCGTTCCCCGCACGCGCGGGGATGAACCGTGGCGGTATCGGGGAGCCCGATCATTCTCCCGCCGTTCCCCGCACGCGCGGGGATGAACCGGTCAACACTGTCAATCAGACCGTCATTCAGCCCCGTTCCCCGCACGCGCGGGGATGAACCGACGGCTCACGGGCTCAAGCGCTGCCAGGCGGTCCGTCCCCGCACGCGCGGGGATGAACCGGAGTTCCGCAACCTCAACCGCCACCGCGCCTACCGTTCCCCGCACGCGCGGGGATGAACCGGACATGTCCTTCGCGTTGGGCAACATTTTCAACCGTTCCCCGCACGCGCGGGGATGAACCGCGCACTACGTTGATAGGGAGTCCGCCAGCTTGCCGTTCCCCGCACGCGCGGGGATGAAACGGCTCGAAGCGAAACTCCTCCGTAACCACCTCTCGATTTCCGCAACAACAGGCGCATGAACGCCGCGCGCTCGCACGCCGGAACAGGGGCGCGGCGTGCTCCCGGTCAGCGGCGGCGAGCGGCTCGTCGCCCCTTTGTTGTCCCCGCTCGCGCATCTGCCCGCATGCTTCGTCGCGACGAACGGGACGACGGCGGAACGATGCGGCACGGCGAACCAGAGCTCACGAGACTGCGGGCCGACATGGCGTTCACGCGCTGCGAGTTCGCGCTCGTCAGAGCCTTCTGGCTCGAGAGCAAGCGACAGGCCGCCGCCGCGGCAGAGCGCGCCGGCCGGCGCGAGCGGTTCGCGGCGCGTCTTGCGGCCGAGATCGAGGCGAACGGCGCGATGCTGCTCGCCCGGCTCGCTGCACTGCCCCTTCGCCCGCGCGACCTTCCGCGCGTCGAGGCCGCCCGCCAGGAGGCGCTCGCCGAGTGGGATCGCCGCGCCGCCATCACGGCCGCCGCATGGTCGGGCGATCCGGAGCGGGCGTCAGCCGCCCAAGAGTTCGTGGAAGACGCGCTCGTGCGCCGCTTCGCCGCGCGCATCAATGCCGAGCGGCAGCAGGCGCTGGGCGTGGAACGGTACATCTGGCGCAGCCGCAACGACGCCCGCGTGCGCCCGCTCCACGCCGCGCACGATGACGGGGTGTTTTTCTGGGACGCGCCGCCGGAAGGCGGCCATCCCGGCGAAGCGTACAACTGCCGGTGCATCGCCGAGCCGTTCGTGCCGGACGAGCCCGAATGGCGCCCGACGGTCGGCCGAAGCTTCGATCGCGCGCTCCTCGATGCCAACCTGACGGGCGCGGTGGACGGGGTGCGGGACTTCGTCTCCGACCTCGTTCCGTCCGCCGACGACCTTGCGATGCTCCTGGAGGCGGTCGGCGCGCTCGCCACGGGCGGAAGCGCGGCAGCGGAGCTCGCCTACCTCGTCGTCAAGGCGCAGATCGTCGGCCTCACCGGCGCCGAGCGCACGCGTCGCGACGCGCTGGCCGGCGATGCAAGGCGCCGGGCCGACGGTTTCGCCGCGGCGCTGCGCGGTGCGCCCGAGCTGGCGCGGGCGCTCGTCGATTACGTGCGCGCGGTCGAGGCGCGACCCGAGGCCCTGGAAGCGGCCCATCGCGAAGGTCTTGCAACGCGGGCCGACGTGGTCGCGGCGGCCCGCGAGCGCGCCCGCATGCGCACCCTGGCGGCGCTCTACGGGCTCTCGACGGCCGTTGCCGGCGCAGTGGCCGCGCGCGCGCTCGTCAAGCGGCTGTTGCGCGACCGCCACGCGCTGCCGGACGAGGCGGCGGCGGAGAGGCTGACCGGGCTCGCCGCGCGCGCCCGCGCGATATCGCCGGACGGCGCGTGGGACAGGACCCCGAACCCGGGCATCCGATGGGGAACGGGGATCAGGGCCCAGGGCGACCCGTGGGAGCGCCATCTCGCGAGTCGCGGCGACCTGGGCGACTGGATCGAAGAGCGAGCACCGAACTTCAAGACCTTCGACTTCTTCAATCGAGCGACCGGCGCAGCGACCAGCGCGAAGACGCTGGATACGCGTGCGGCGATTTACGCGCGGGACCCGCGCCGCATCTTCGGCACGTTGAAGGGCTATCTTGATCGAATTGCCACGTTCGACAACTATGTTCGAAACGGGTACCGAATCAGTCCGGGTTTGATCAAACGCCGGCGGCTGGAGCTGGCCATCCCGTCGGAGACCACGGCGGAGCAACTGGACGAGATCAACCGCGCAAGGGCCTATGCGGAGAGCCGCCGCATCGCGCTGGAGGTGACGATCATCGAATGATCCGCGAACCCTTCAAACCGGTGCCGGCGGAGGAACGCAAGGAAGCGAGCATCACCGCGTTCCGCGCCTTCTACTGGATCCACTCCTGGGCCGTCTATCACGCGTCCTTGCTCGATCCCGACGGGGTCGACGCCGAGTATCCGGCCGACCTCGACGATGCGGCGCTCGGCGCGGCCGCGCGCGAGGCGCTACTGGCCAGCCGCTTCATCGCACCGGACCATCCCGACTGGGACCGCGTGGGGGCATACTACACGCGCGAGATGGATCGACAGCTTTCCGAGCGGTTCAAGGCGCGCGCCGGGGTCCGAAGCGAAACCGCTCTCTACAAGGGGGCTGGCAACGTAAACCTGACGCTGCGCGACGGGATCATTATTATCGAGGCCGACCGGTATGAGGGCCGCGGGGGCTTCGGCGGGATCAAGGGCGCGCAGCCGACCGAGCTTCACGAGACGGTGTCCGACGCGGAGCTCGGCGCCGCCATCCGCGCCGCCATCGCGGTCAGCCGCGCCGCGGGCAAGCGCTGACGCAGCGCTCCCGCTTCAGGCAAAGCGGAGAAGGTGCGACCCCGGAGACCCTCCTTCCGCCACCTGCCCTCGGGGCATTCGGCAGACAACCGCTACACGTTATGATGGAAAGATTGTTCGCGCTGCTCCGATCGCTTTTCCGTCCGCCCGTCTCGCCCGGACGAAGCGGGCATGCCGGGCTGCCCGAAAAGCCGCGGCTTCGCGTGGGAGGCAACGATCCTCGAATGACCCGCGAACCGTTCAATCCGCCGCCGCCGGAGGAGCGCAAAAGAGCGAGCATCACCGCGTTCCGCGCCTTCTACTGGATCCACTCCTGGGCCGTCTATCGCGCATCCTTGCTCGACCCCGAGGGCGTCGACGCCGAGTATCCGGCCAACCTCGACGATGCAGCGCTCGGCGCGGCCGCGCGCGAGGCGCTGCTGGCCAGCCGCTTCATCGCACCGGACCATCCCGACTGGGACCGCGTGGGC
>NZ_JAOAOP010000049.1 GCF_030398335.1 Aquibium sp. A9E412 | reverse complement strand
GATGCCGAGCCTGAGCCACCAGACGGAGAGCCTGGACAAGCCGAACAAGGCATTGCCGGAGGCAAAGGGCACCCCGTTGTCGGTTCGGATAGCCGAGGGCAAGCCGAACTCCTTGAAGACGCGTTCGAATATGGTGAAGGCGACGTCGGAACTGGGGGCGGCCATGCCTTCGCAGGCGAGCAGGTAGCGGGATCGATAGTCGGTGATGGTGAGCGGGTAGCAGTACTGGCGGTTGCCGAGCATGAACTCGCCCTTGTAATCGGCACACCACAACCCGTTCGGATCGTGTGCGGCGTGCAGTGCGGTTCCCTCAGCCTTGTAGCGCCGGCGTTTGCGGCGTTTGACCAGGCCGTGCCGGTCGAGCACGGCATGCACGGTGCTGATGGCGGGTGCCTTGATCATCGGGAACTGGCGGATCAGCCTGTCGCGGATCTTGGGCGCCCCCCAGGAAGGATGCTCGTGCTTGATGCCAAGAATGCAGCGCTCGACCTGGAAGGGCAGCCTGTTGGCATGCCGGTAGGGCCTGCGGCTGCGGTCATAAAGGGCATCAAGGCCACACTCCTTGTAGCGGTTGAAGATCTTGTAGCCGGTGACGCGCGAGATGCCGAACTGGCGGCACAGCGACGCCATCTGCTCTCCCTCAAGCAGGCGGGCGACAAAGCGAAGACGTTCATCCATCGGCTTACACTCGTTCCAGGGCATTCGGGGGCTCCCCAAATGCTCGACGTGTAAACCTTGTCTCCGGTAGAAACCGTCAGCTATCTCTCAATAAGCTCACCGATTGCTCCTGTGTGTGGCGCGAGATTGCCTATCCTTACTAAGCTACATCCCGATATTCTGCGGAAACCAGTAACAGCCGGTATCGCCCTCGTTGTTGACGTTCGGAGTAACTCACTTTTTACCCGACAACCTGCCGGCCGGTTCGTTTCCCATCAACGGCAGAACCGACTCGGTATCGGCCGGTCGGCGCCAGGGGCGCGCCCACCTCCTAGCAACGAGAGTTGTTGCCTAACTCTCCGCATATGAATTCGCTTCCAAGAGTTGTTCGCGGTGTATAAACTATAGGCGTCACTAGGGATTCTTTGTCGAGAAGAGCGGTGAATTCGAAAGGCAAGGGCGACAAGCTGGAAGACGCCTTCTATCGCTACCTTATCGATCAAAAAGATCGTGGGGAGCTGATTTTTGATATTCATCCGCCTCAAAACTGTAAAATATACAAAAGAAAGAAATATCACTGTCGCGTGCGCGAAGCAGACGTTGAATTCGATGTCGTTGTGGAAGTTTACAGAACTGGAAGCGACAAACCCCACCTTTACTTGATATTCGAGTGCAAGAATCATTGCGCAAATGTCTCTGAGATTCATGTCAACGATTTCACTTCGAAAGTGGGTCGAATTTTTCCGTATGCATCGAAGGCGGTCCTTGTAGTAAATTCTCCCCTTCAGTAAATTTGTACGAGATCTGCAGAAGATTGGATATCAGTTTACATTTTTCTGATAGTCATGTTCTTGATGTTGGTGGAAATCCAATTCTTGGACAGGCAGATTTTTCGCGGAGAGCAATCGTAATAAATACCCATTCGATCGAGACGCGAGAGCGCTTTACAATTGCACACGAGATCGGTCATTTCGTTTTGGGTCACGAGCGATATTTGTGCTCTGATACCGTAATCGAGCAGGATATTTTTATACTTGAAGAAAAAAAATTACATTTCAATTATAAACGATTAGAATTCCAGGCAAACGCATTCGCATCGGAATTAATTCTTCCAAATGCATATCTTTTGCCGAAAATATATGAACTACGGAAAGAGCTAAATATAAGAGACAGAGGGCATGGTTATATATACGTCGATGATCAAGCCGAAAACCGTAATATATACAATGAATTTATATCAGGAATCTCGACCTATTTTTCAGTATCGAAAGAGGTAATAGAAATTAAACTTATTGAATTAAATTTCTTGACGGACAAAAGAAGTAAAAATGAATTCGCCTCCATATCTAATTTAGTCTACGATATAATACCGCCACGAAGAAGTTGATCAGAATCCATGAAACATAAAGGTAGATCGCGAAATTGCGAATCGACATCTCCTGATCGCGCCGCGTGACGCTCAGGCGGCACAGGCGGGCCAAAGCTGCTATGAAGGGCGCGTCCTGATTCCCTTGCCCGAAGACGATGACCGCCGACGCTCTCGACATTCTCAAGTCCGTCTACGGCTACGACGCGTTCCGGGGGCTGCAGGCGCGCATCATCGACCATGCCATCGGCGGCAGCAACGCCTTCGTGCTGATGCCGACGGGCGGCGGCAAGTCGCTGTGCTACCAGATCCCGGCCATCGCGCGGCCCGGCATGGGCCTCGTCGTGTCGCCGCTGCTGGCGCTGATGGCCGACCAGGTCGCCGCCCTGCGGCAGGCCGGCGTGCGCGCGGCCGCGCTCAACTCCGACCTGCCGGCCGACGAACGCAGCGCGCTGTGGCGCGACATCCGCGAGGGCGCGGTGGACCTGCTCTATGTCGCGCCCGAGACGCTGCTGCGGCCGGAGGTGCTGGGGCGGCTCGAAGGCGTGCGCCTGTCGCTGATCGCCATCGACGAGGCGCACTGCCTGTCGCAATGGGGGCACGACTTCCGCCCCGCCTACCGCCAGCTCGACGCGCTGGTGCGGCAGTTTCCCGGCACGCCGCGCATGGCGCTGACGGCGACGGCCGACGAACCGACGCGGGCGGAGATCCTCGCCCATCTCGAGATTGCCGAGGCCGACGCCTTCATCGCCGGCTTCGACCGGCCCAACATCCGCTACGCCATCGAGGAGAAGGACAATCCGCGCGCGCAGCTGAAGGACCTGCTGAAGCGCCACGCCGGCGAGAGCGGCATCGTCTACTGCCTGTCGAAGCGCAAGACCGACGAGACCGCCGCCTGGCTGCGCGACCAGGGCCATGACGCGCTCGCCTATCATGCCGGCATGGACAAGGCGGCGCGCGAGGCAAACCAGGCGCGCTTCCAGCACGGCGAGGCGGTGGTGATGGTCGCCACCATCGCCTTCGGCATGGGCATCGACAAGCCGGACGTGCGCTTCGTCGCGCATCTCGACCTGCCGGGCAGCATCGAGGCCTACTATCAGGAAACCGGCCGCGCCGGCCGCGACGGCCTGCCCGCCGAGGCGCTGATGCTCTACGGCTACGAGGACATCGCGCTGCGCAGCCGCTTCATCGAGGAGTCCGACGCGCCGGACGCGCGCAAGCGCGTCGAGCGCGGCAAGCTCGACGCGCTGCTCGGCCTGGCCGAGACCGCCGGCTGCCGCCGGCAGGCGCTGCTCGCCTATTTCGGCGACACCGGCGCGCCGTGCGGCAATTGCGACACCTGCGCCGAGCCGCCGAAGCTGTTCGACGGCACGATCGCCGCGCAGAAGGCGCTGTCGTGCATCTACCGCACCGGCGAGCGTTTCGGGCAGGCCTATGTCGTCGACGTGCTGCTGGGGGTTGCGACCGACCGCATCGTCCAGTTCGGCCATGACGGCTGCTCCACCTTCGGCATCGGCACCGAGCACGACAAGCGCACCTGGCGGGCCATCCTGCGCCAGCTCATCGCGCTGCGCCTGGTCGACGTCGATCTCGCCGGCCATGGCGGCCTGTCGATCGCGCCGGCCGGCCGCGCCTTCCTGCGCGACAAGCCGACGCTGATGCTGCGGGTGCCGGCGCCGCCGCGCGCGCGCCGCCGCGGCGCGGTTACCGGCGCCGCCCGGCCGGCGGTCTCGGAAGGCGACCAGACGCTGTTCGAGGCCCTGCGCAAGAAGCGCATGGACATCGCGCGCACGCAGAACGTGCCGCCCTACGTGATCTTCCACGACAAGACGCTGATCGAGCTCGCGGCCGCCAGGCCCGCCTCGCGCGCGGAGATGGCGAGCGTGCCGGGCGTCGGCGAAGCCAAGCTCGACCGCTACGGCCCGGCCTTCCTGACGGTCATCGCAGAGCACGCCTGAGCGGGCCGTCGCGCATGCGCGGCATCGCGCGCGAGCGGCTGCGGCTGCCCGGTGCGTGATGGCAAGCGGGCAGCCGGCTAGCGCCGCTCCGTGTCCGCCGCGGCCGTGTCGGGGCGTCGCCCGAAGGCCGGCGCGCCGGCCAGCGCTGCCGCGGCGAGCGACAGGCTGGCGGCGAGCGCGAACATGTGCGGCCACGAGACGCCGGCCGCCAGGCCGGCAAGCAGCGCGCCGAGCGCGCCGACGCCGTCGAGCAGGACGAAGGCGATGCCCAGCGCGGTGGCGTGGCCGCGCTCCGCCCGGTCGACCGCCGTGGCGAGCACGGCCGCGCGGATGGCGTCGCTCGCGCCGACCGCGACGGCCATCGCCGCGATCATCGGCCAGAACGGCGGCTCGAAGACCAGCATCGCGCCGGCCAGCCCGGCAGCCAGGTTGCCGGCCACCAGCACCGGCCGGCGGCCGACGATGTCGGACACCCGGCCGACCCAGGGCTGGGCCAGCGCGCCGGCAACAAGCAGGCCGGCAAAGACGAGGCCGACCGTCGCCGGCGCGAGGCCGCGCGCGGCCGCCAGATAGAGCGGGATCATGCTGAGAAGCGCCATCAGCGCCATGTTGTAGGCGCAGATCAGCGCGACCAGGCGCAGCCCGCCGGTGCGGCGCCAGGCGGCCAGCAGGTGGCGCAGGTCGGCCGCGCCCGCGGCGGCGCGGTCGCCCTGCGGCACGGTGCGCGCGGCACGGACGAAGCAGATGCCGAAGAGCAGGGCCGGCAGCGCCGAGATCGCCAGCGCGCCGCGCCAGCCGAGATGGGCGAGCAGCACGCCGGCGAAGAGCGGCGCCAGCACCTCGGCCAGCGTGCCGCCGACGGCGTGCATGCCGAGCGCGTGCGCGCGGCGGTCGCCGGCCGTGCGGCTGAGCACGCCGGTCGCGATCGGGTGCCAGGCGGCGTTGCCCATGCCGGCCAGCGAAAGCAGCAGCGCCAGGCTCCAGAAGCCCGGTGCCATGGCGGCCAGGCCGTAGCCGGCGGCGACCCACCAGACCGTGGCGACCAGCAGCCGGCCGCGGTTCGCGACGCGATCGGCCAGCATGCCGGCCGGCAGATAGGCGAGCGCCCCGCCGAGGCCGGCCACCGTGAAGAGCAGGCCGACCTCGCCCGGCGCCAGGTCGAGCGCCAGACCGGCTGCCGGCAGGACGAGCCACAGGGCGGCGATCGGCCAGTCGTTGGCGAGATGGCCGACGGCGAACCAGGCCAGCAGGGTGCGGTGTGTCATGGCGCCGGCGCTCCCGATGCGGCCCCGCGCCCGCGCGCTCCGGGCCCCCGTATCGCTGGCCGTTGCTAGCGACCTCTGCTATGTCTGTCTGTCGACAGACGATCGAAAAGCATCGAGAAAACGTCGAAGCCCGTGGACACCCGGCCCGATCCTCCGCCCGCCGCGCCGCGTCGCCGGCCGCGCTATCGCGGCGAGGCGATCCGGCCGGCCGCCGGCGAACGCTACGGCTGGCACAGCCACGATTTCGGCCAGCTCGTCTCGGCGACCTCGGGCTCGATGTATGTCGGCACCCGCGACCGCGTGCTCCTGCTGAGCGCGGCGATGGCGATCTGGATCCCGCCCGATGCCGAACACTGGATGCGGTACGGGGCGAACAACGCGATGCTCTATGTCGACGTCAACCGCCGGGAGGCGGCGCGGCTCGGCGCGCGGTGCCGCGTGGTGGCCATGACGCCGCTGCTCGCCGCCTTGCTGTCGGCGACGCTGCCCGACAGCGCGCGGGCGCGGTCGGCCGGCCACGAGGCGGCGCTGCACGGTCTCCTGCGCCGCGAGCTCGTCGCCGCGCGCGAGGTGCCGCTGTCGGTCGTCATGCCGCGGGACCGGCGCTTGCGCGCGCCGGCGCAAGCCGCGCTCGACGATCCCGGCGCGATCGGCCCGCTCGAGGCCTGGCTTGCCGGCGTCGCCGCGAGCCGCAAGACGGTCGAGCGCCTGTTCGTCGCCGAGACCGGCCTGCCGCCGTCGCGATGGTTGCGGCAGGTGCGCCTGCTTCACGCCATCGCGCGGCTTTCCGCCGGCGAGAAGGTCGGCTCGGTCGCCTTCGACATGGGCTATGGCTCGTCGAGCGCGTTCGGCTACATGTTCCGCCGCGCGCTCGGGGTCAGCCCTGGCGTCTTCTGCGGCGACGCCGGCATCCGCCGCCGGCCGCGGCGCTGAACGCCGCGCGACGGGGCGCGTGAGCCGGGGCAGCTAGGCGGCCGGCGCGGCGTGCTGCTTGCGCAGGCCGGCGACGATGAGGCCGTAGATGCTGGCGGCGACGGCCAGGAAGGCGACGAGCTGGTGCGCCTCCACCCGTTCGCCGAGGACGAGGGCGGCCAGCGCCATGGTCACCGCCGGCCACGGCGTGGTGATCGAGCTCGCCAGCGAGACGTCGATGTGGCGCACGGCGTGGAACCAGACGATGAGCTCGAGATAATAGGCCAGCCCCATGGCGGCGCCGAACAGCAGGAAATCGCTGCGCAGCCAGGGCGCGGCCAGGGCGGCCGGCTCGCGCAGGGCGACCACGAGGCCGAGAAAGACGGCGGAGATCAGCACGCGGAAGAAGGTCACCTGCGCCGGCGTCACCGGCGTGCGGTCGAGCTCCTGCTTGATGACGACATGGGCGATGCTCCACAGGAGCGGCACGCCGAGCACGAGCAGGAACCACGGCGACAGGCCGGCGATGCGCCCGGTGCCGCCGGTGCCCAGGAAGTAGAGCGCGCCGATGAGGACGGCCGTCAGGGCGAGCTCGAGCGGCGTCTTGCGGCGCTTGAGGAACAGCGTCTCCCACAGGATGGCGAACAGCGGATAGGCCTGGATGGCGATCGCCGCGCTCACCGCGCCCGCCTTCTCGACGCCGAGCACGTAGAGATAGGTCGACAGGCCGAACATCGCGCCGGTCACCAGCGCCACGGCAAGCGTCCGGCGCCGGCCGCGCGCCGACAGCCGGGCGCCGAACACGCCACGGTCGCCCGCGCGCAGGCCGTGCACGAACAGCGGCAGCGCGAAGAGCACCTGCCAGAGCGACAGCGCGAAGGCGAAGCCGAGCGCGCCGAAGTCGGCGGGCCGGCTGTTGGCGATCACCGGCATGACGCCGAGGATGGCGAGGCAGACGAGGGCCTGGGCGACGCCGGTGGCCATGCGGGGCGGGCTCATGGTGGCTTTCCGAGCAAATTGCACTGTTTCTCGTTTATTGCATTGACGATTGATCGGCTCAATGAAATCATTGCACTGATGGCAATCTGGCATCCCCGACTGGCCGGCCGGCACGGGCCGAAATACCTGCAGATCGTCGAGGCGCTGGCCGACGACGTGGCGAGCGGCGCGCTGCCGGCGGGCACCCGCTTGCCGCCGCACCGTGCGCTGGCGCACGCGCTCGGCGTCTCGCCGCACACTGCGAGCCGGGCCTATGCCGAGGCGGTGGCGCGGGCGTTGATCCGCGGCGAGGTGGGGCGCGGCAGCTTCGTGCGCGGGCCCGGCCGGCGGGCGGCGGGCGGGTCGGCCGGCGATCTGCGCCGGCCCGACGACGGCCCCGTCGACCTGGCGCGCAACCTGCCCTGCGTCGGCCTGGCCGAGACCGCCCTGGCCGACACGCTGCGCGCGCTCGGCGCCGGCGCCGGCCTCGCCGCGCTGACCGACAGCCAGAGCGCGGCCGATATCCGCCACCACGCAGAGGCTGCCGTCGCCTGGCTGGGGCGCGCCGGGGTGTCGGCCGGCGGCGATGCGGTGGTCGCCACCACCGGTGCCCAGCACGGCATCCTGTGCGCCCTGATGGCGGCGACGCAGCCGGGCGACCTGCTCCTGACCGAGGCGCTGTGCTATGCGCCGGTGCGGGCGATGGCGGCGCGGCTGGCGCTGCGGCTCAAGCCGGTGGAAATCGACGACGAGGGGCTGTGCCCGGACGCGCTCGAGGCGGTCTGCCGCGGCCACCGCGCCGCAGCACTCTATGTCGCGCCGACGCTGCACACGCCGACGACGGCGACCATGGGGCCGGCGCGGCGCGCGCGGATCGCCGCGATCGCCGCCCGCTACGGCGTGACGCTGATCGAGGACGACGTGTTCGGTCCGCTCAAGCCCGACCGGCCGGCGCCGCTCGCCACGCTGGCGCCGGAGCGCTGCTTCTACGTGACGAGCACCTCGAAATGCCTGGCGCCGGGCCTGCGCGTCGGCTTTGTGCGGGCGCCCGCCGGGCAGGCCGGCGCGCTGCGCCACGCCGTCGGCCTGACGAGCTGGATGACGCCGCCGCTGATGGTCGAGATCGTCGCGCGCTGGATCGCCGACGGCACCGCCGAACGGCTGACCGAGGCGCAGCGCCGCCATGCCGCGCGGCGCCAGGCGCTCGCCGGGCGGCTGCTGGAGGGGGCCGAGCGGCGCGCCGATCCGCACGGCCTGCATCTGTGGCTCGGCCTGCCGCAGGGCTGGTCGGCCGAGGGTTTCGCGGCCGAGGCGGATCGGCGCGGCGTGCGGCTGGTCGCCGGCACCGCCTTCGCCGTCGATGCCGCGGCGCGGCCGGCCGCGGTGCGGCTGTGCCTCAGCCACGAGGCGGACGAGGCGCGCGTGCGGCGCGGGCTGGAGACCGTGCGCGCGATGCTGCGCGAGGGGCCGGACGCGGCCGCCCTGGTTCTGTAGCCGGTCGCACCCCGCGAAACGGGAACGGGCGGGGGAGGTGGCGACCTCCGCCCGCCCGTCCGGCCCGCTGTCCGCGGACGGTCCCGGTTCGGCGGTGCTCCCAGGCCGCGGTGCGGGGTCGAGCGTCGCGCTACGCCTACACGAAGACCAGCACGATCTGCGGGAAGGCGATCAGCAGGCCGACGACGAGCAGCATGATCAGCGCAAAGGGCGCGGCGCCGAGGAAGACGTCCTCCAGCGTCACCGCGTGGTCGGTCAGCGTGCTGCGCACGACGTAGCACGACATGCCGAATGGCGGCGTCAGAAGGCCGATCTCGATCGCCATGATGGCGACCACGCCGAACCACACCAGGCTGACGTCGTAGGGCTGCAGCAGCGGGATGAACAGCGGTACGGTGATCAGCAGGATCGAGACCGAATCGATGATCGTGCCGAGCACCAGGGCGATGCCGACGAAGATCAGCAGCACCACCAGATAGCTGGCGTCGAGGCCGGAGACCAGCGTGCTGATCTGCGTCGGCAGGCCGGAGATGCCGAGCATGCGTGAGTACATCGTCGCCGAGATGACGATGAACAGGATCGAGGAGCTGATGTAGCCGGTCTCGACGAGGATGTTCCACAGGATGCGCCAGGTCAGCCGGCGGCGCAGCAGCGCCGCCGCGAGCGCCAGCGCGGCGCCGACCGCGCCGGCCTCCGTGGGCGTGAAGACGCCTCCATAGATGCCACCGAGCACGGCGACGACGAGCACCAGGGTCGGGCCCATCTTCTCGGCGAACTCGCGCAGCGTCAGGTCGGGCTCGTCGTCCGGCGCGGCGGCTGCGGCGGCGGCGTCGCGCATCAGTTTCGGATTGAGGACGGCGGTCAGGTAGATGCCGAGGGAGAACAGGAAGGCGAGCAGCAGGCCGGGCCCGATGCCGGCCAGGAACATGTCGCCGACCGACTGCTCGGCGACGATGGCATAGACGATCAGCAGGATGCTCGGCGGGATCAGCATGCCGAGCACCGAACTGCCGGCCACCGCGCCGACGGCGAAGCGGCGGTCGTAGCCGAAGCGCAGCATCTCCGGCACCGCGATGCGCGAGAACACCGCCGCGGAGGCGATGGTCACGCCGGTGATCGAGGCGAAGATCGTGTTGGCCGCCACGGTGGCGATGCCGAGGCCGCCGGGCAGCTTCCGCAGCAGGCGATTGGCGACGGTGTAGCTGTCGCGCCCGAGATCCGCGGCGCTGACCAGCATGCCCATCAACACGAACAGCGGGATCACGGCGAAGACGTAGTCCGAAATGCTCTGCGCGGCGGCCTGGGACAGCATGTAGACGGCGATCTGGAAGTTGTCGCGGATCAGCCAGACGCCGACGAAGGAGGTGAGCGCCAGCACGAAGGGAACGTGGATGCCGAGGTAGATCAGCACCAGCATGACGCTGACGGAGGCGATCCCGATCTCGATCGGCGTCATGTCCGGGGCTCGCTGTCGGGCCGCATTGCCGAGCCGAGCGCCTGCACTGCCATGGCCAGGAGCTGGACGGCGGCCAGCGTGGCGCCGAGCGCGATCGCCGCCTTGATCGGCCAGGAGGGGAAGGTGAACAGGCCTACCGTGCCGACGTAGTAGCCGTTGCGGTAGTCGTTGATCATGTTGGGAATCGTGCCGTAGTCGATGAGCAGCATGAGCGCCACGCCGCAAAGCGCGGCGAAGGCGTCGACCAGTCCGGCGAGCCGCGGCCGCCGGTCGCGCAGCACGTTGACGACGATGTCGGCGCGTGCGACGCGGTCGCGTGCCAAAGTGTCGGCGAGCTGGAAGAAGACGATGGCGACGATCGAGATCTCGGCGATCTCGGTCACGCCCATGATCGGCGCGGCGAAGAAGTAGCGTCCCGCCACGTCGAGGCAGATCAGGCACATCAGCAGGAAGATGCCGACCGAGCCGATCGCGTTGAGCAGCGCGGCGGCCCGGCCGAGCAGCCGGCCGGGCCAGGAGGCGCGCCGCCGGCGCGCCCCTGGACCGTCAGGGTCTGGCGAGCCCGTGCCGGCCATCGTCGCTTATTCGCGGTCCCAGTCGCGCGACACCGGCTCGCCGGCCTCACGAAGGGCGTTCATGTAGGCCTCGAGCACCTTGCCGGCGGGCTTGCCCTGCGCCTCGGTCTGCTCGACCCATTCCTGGGCGATGTTGGGCAGGGCCTGCGCCCATTCCTCGCGCTGCTCCTGGGTGTACTCGATGATCGTGCCGCCGTTCTCCGCGAAGGTCTCGAGTGCGGTCTGGCTGGCGTTGACCACGTAGTCGGCTAGCTTCTGGCCATAGGCCTCGGAGGTCTCGCGCAGCACCTGCTGCACCGGCTCGGGCAGGCCTTCCCAGAACTGCTTGTTCGCGGTGATGGCGAAGGAGGTCGTGGCGCCCTGGTCGGCCTTGATGAAGTACGGCGCCACCTCGTAGAGCTTGAAGCCGGCGGCCGATTCCGCCCACACCGAGGCACACTCGGCCACGCCGGTCTGGAGCTGGTTGTAGTAGTCGGCCAGATTGCTGCTGATGCCGACGGCGCCGACGCCCTGGAAGTAGCGCAGGTTGGTGCCAGCGCCGACGACCTTAACACCCTCGAAGTCGGCCACCGCCTCCATCGGCGCCTTGCAGACGGCCTGGTAGTTGTCGACCGTGCCGGAGCTGCCGAGATAGACTTGGTTGAGCGCCTCGAACTCCTGCGCCATCTCGGGGATCTCCTTGGCGAGCTCGGAGACCGTCTCCGTCACCAGGTGCAGGTCACCGGTCGAGAACGGCGTGACGAAGGAGACGTTGAACAGCGGCAGCTTGTCGACGTGGAACGGCGGCACCACGATGCCCATGTCGCCGATGCCGGTGCTCACCGCCTCGAGCTCGCCGCGCGGCTTCACGATCGTGCCGGAGAAGCCCTTGTTCCAGTTGATCTGGTAGTCGTTGGCCTCGGCCAGTCTTTGGTCGACCTCGGGAATGAAGAACTCCTCGAAGACGCGAACCCAGGACGCGGTGGGCGGGTAGCCGGAGACGACGGTGACGTTGATCGTCTCCTGTGCATGAGCCAAGGTCGTGGCCAGCGCGCTCGTGGCGACGAGCGCACCGGTTGCAAGGATGCTGGTCAGTGTCTTCAATGGAACCTCCCATTTGTGCGTTGTGCATTGCGGGCGCACGGTGCCGGTCGTCGCGCCTGCGATCGCCGCTGGCGTCGCCCCGGCAGGGCCGGTTCGACCAAGCCGGAACAGTGTAGCGAATATTGAACCAATATTCTAGATGTCATCCACGCCGCGTGCTTTGCGTTGCCGGCATTCGCCGCGGCGCGGCCGGCCGCGCGGGGCCGCTGCGGCCTCACCCACCGGTCTCCGGCGCGCCGGCGGCGAGCCGGGGGTCGATGGCGCAGGCCTCGTCCCAGCTGATGACCTGCAGCGAGCGCGCGAAGCGGCCGACCCCCTCGACCTCGGCGCAGAACAGGCCGAGCTCGATGATCTCCTCGTCGCTGAAGACGCTGCGCAGCCGCGCGAACACCGCGTCGTCGTCGATCGCGCCCTCGCCGGACTTGAACAGGTCGGCGTACCACAGCGCGGTCTTTTCCTGCTCGCTCAGGCCGTCGGCCGTCTCGTGGTCGAAGGCCTGCCAGAGCAGCTCCTCCGTCAACCCCTCCGCGCGCGCCCGGCTCGAGCGCACCGTCGAGCAGTAGCCGCAGCGGTGCGCCACCGACATGCGGATGCGGCAAAGCTCCTTGAGGCGGTGCGGCAGCGCCCCCTCGTGGAGCAGCGCGTTCCAGTAGCGCGCCCACACGCGGCCGGTCCGGCTGCGCACCAGGATGCGCATGATGCGCGGATCCGGCGCGCCCTTCTCCTCGGCCTCGGTGATCAGCGCGCGCGCTTCGTCGTCCGTTTGCGTCGTGGCGATCGGCTCCAGTCTCGACATCGGCTCCTCCCTGCCTTGGCATGGCCGTGGACCGCGGCCCGCCGCCGCGGCCGGCTCAGCATTCGACCCAGCCGGTCTGCGTCTTGAGACGATGGCTCACGGCGATGCGCTCGGAGATGATCGCCTCGACGAAGCAGCCCTCGCGCGCTGCCTGCACAAGCTCGACCAGGGCGGCCTCGTCGGCGGCGCTGGCGATGGCGATGTCGAGGCGAATGCCGACCGGTTCGGCCTTGTAGGGGCGGCCGGGCACGGTGAGGCCTTTCCACTGGAACTCGGCCTCGACCTCGAGCGCGTCGAGGGTGATGCGGAAGCGCTTGGCGAAAGCGCGGATCTGCGTCATCAGGCAGGTGACGAAGCCGCCGACGAAATGGGTGAGCGGCGGTGGCGCGGTGCCGTCGCCGCCGTGAAAGGGGCCTTCGTCGGAGGCCATCTCGTGGCTTTCCACGAAGGGTTCGACGATGTCGACCCTCGCCTCGTTGCGCATCTTGCCGACGGCCTTGCCGCTGCAGCGGATGACGACGTCGAAGGACTTTGGCGGTTCGGTCATGTCGGCGTTCCTCCGGGCGGCCGGCTCAGCGCGCGAGGCCGAGCCAGTTCGCGATGTTGTTGCGCTGGATGGCGGACGAGCCGCCGATGATCGGCATCAGCAGCACGTCGCGGACGTAGCGTTCCACGTCGAAATCCTTGACGTAGCCATAGGCGCCGAGAATGCTCTGGGCCTCGAGCACCACCTTCTTGGCCGTCTCGGTGACGAACAGCTTGGTCATCGAGGTCTCGACGCGGCTCGGCACGTTGGCGTCGGACAGCATGGCGGCGTGGTAGGTGACCAGGCGCGCGGCATGAAGCTGGGTGCGCATCTCGGCGAGCTGGTGGCGCAGCGACTGGAAGGCGCTGATCGTGCGGCCGAACTGGACGCGCCGCTGGCTGTAGTCCCAGGCGTCGTCGCAAGCCGCCTCGGCGATGCCGAGCGCGATGGCGGCGACCTCCAGCTTCTCCACGTCGAGACCGGCCGCGGTGATCATGCCCCAGCCGCGGTCGATCCCCTCGGCCTCGCCGACGACCATGTCGAGCGGCACCTCGACGTCGGTGAAGCTGACGTCGGTGGTGCGCGCGCCCTTCATCCCCATCGAATCGATCGGCGTGATCTCGACGCCGGGCAACCGCGGGTCGATCAGCACGATCGACAGGTTCTCGTAGCGCCGCGCGGGATCACCGGTGCGCACCAGCGTGTAGATGTAGTCGCAGATCTCCGAGCCCGAGCAGAAGCGCTTGGCGCCGTTGACGACCAGACGATCGTCGGCGACTGTGGCGCGCGTCTTCACGCTGGCCAGGTCGGCACCGGTATCGGCTTCCGTCCAGCCATAGGCGAACAGCAGCTTGCCGGCGGCGACCAGCGGCAGGAGCTCGGCTTTCTGCCGCTGCGAGCCGCATTCGACCAGGTTCATCCCGGCATAGCAGGCGGCCATGATGTAGGGCACCGAGACGGCGAGGCTGCGCCGCGACAGCTCCTCGATGGTGACCAGCGTGGCGAGGATGTCGCGGCCGCTGCCGCCGTGCTCCTCCGGCACCGTGGTGCCCGTCACGCCGAGCGCGGCGAGCTTCGCGAAGACGTCGCGCGGAAAGTGATTGTCGCGGTCCCAGCGCGCCGCCGCCTCACGCGGCATATGCTCGTCGACGAACCTGCGCAGGCTGCTTCGCAGCTGATCGATGTGCGAGGGAAGCTCCAGTCTCACCATGTCCACCCATGCGGCGCGGCGCGGCGGCCGCAGCGTTTGACCCGCGCGGAAGGGCGCGGGACAATCCCCGCCATCCGTCCCAGCAATGGCCGGAAGCCTGTCGACAAAAACACTTCCCGTCAATAAAATTCTGAATCAATATTCGGATCGCGGCGGCATCCGGCGCGCGGCGGCGAAGCGGAGGGAGGAGTGATGTCTGCAACCGGCGAGTGGAAGGCGCGCCTGGCGGCCCTGCCGGCCGAGGCGTGGAAGACGGACGGTATCTGGGAGGGCCTGACCGTCGCCGACAGGCTCGAGACCCTCCATGCGCGCGCGCCCGACATGACGCTGGTCGTCGACGGCGGCGCGACACACACGGTGGCGGCGCTGCGCCGCCGCGCGCTCGGCCTGGCGGCCGGTCTGGCGGAGTTCGGGCTTGGCCGCGGCGACGTGGTCAGCTTCCAGCTCCCAAACTGGCACGAGGCCGTGCTCATCGACCTCGCCTGCTCGTACGGCGGCTTCGTGTGCAACCCGATCGTGCCGATCTACCGCGAGGCCGAGGTCGGCCACATCCTGGCCGATGCCGGCAGCCGCGTCTTCATCGTGCCCGAGACGTTCCGCGGCTACGACTACGTGGCGATGGCCGGGCGCCTCGCGCAGGCCGGCGCCGCGCGCTTCGAGACGGTGGTGGCGCGCGCCTCCGGCGCCGTCGACCGCCGCTTCGAGGCGCTGGTGCTGCCGGCGCCGGACGGCGCGCCGGCGGCCGGTCACGGCCGCGCCGACGACGTCAAGCTTTTGATGTACACCTCCGGCACCACGGGGCGCGCCAAGGGCGTCCTGCACAGCCACAACACGATCGGCGCGGAGATCCGCAACTTCATCCGCCATCTCGATCTCGGCGCGCGCGACGTCGTGCTGATGCCCTCGCCGCTCAGCCACATCACCGGCTATCTCTACGGCATCCAGCTTCCGGTGACGGTCGGCTGCAAGGTGGTGCTGATGGAGGCCTGGGACACCGCGCGCGCGGCCGACCTGATCGACGAGCACGGCGTCACCTTCACCATCGGCGCCACGCCGTTCCTGCAGGAACTCGCCGCCTATGCCGCGCGCAGCGGCCGCCGGCTGCCGAGCCTGCGCTACTTTGCCAGCGGCGGCGCGCCGGTGCCGCCGGAGATCGTCGAGCGCGCCAACGCGGCCTTCGAGAACTGCGCCGCCTTCCGGCTGTACGGCAGCACCGAGGCGCCGACGGTCACGCTCGGCGTGCCCGACCGTGCGCAGGCGCGGCTCGCCGCCACCACCGAGGGCTTCGTGGTCGGGCACGAGGTTCGGCTGCTCGACCTCGACGGCAACGACGCGCCGAAAGGCGCGGAGGGCGAGATCGTCACCCGCGGCCCGGAGGTCTGCCTCGGCTATTCCGATCCCGCCCACAACGCCGCCGCGTTCGACGCCGAAGGCTACTTCCACACCGGTGATCTCGCGCGCATGACGCCCGAGGGCTGCCTGGTCATCACCGGGCGCAAGAAGGACCTCATCATCCGCGGCGGCGAGAATCTGGGGCCCAAGGAGATCGAGGACGAGATCTACAAGATGCCGGCCGTGCGCGACGCGGCCGTGGTCGCGATGCGGCATGCGCGGCTCGGCGAGACGGCCTGCGCCTTCGTCGTGCTGCACCCGGGCGCCGCGCTCGATCTGCCCGAACTCGTCGGCTTCCTCGAGAAATCCGGGTTGGCGCGCCAAAAATTCCCTGAAAGATTGGAGATCGTCTCCGCGCTGCCCTATACGGCGGCCGGAAAGGTGCGCAAAGACCTGCTTAGAGAACGCGCGCAAGAGTTCGCGCCGGCTGGCAAGGCATTCGATGAGAACGGCAAAGAAGAAAAAGTCACGCGCTGACCTGCAGCGCGAGCGGCGCGAGGCACTCATCAGCGCCGGGCTCACCATCGTCTCGCGCAGCGGCTACGCCAACGCTTCGGTGTCGCGGGTGACGGCGGCGGCCGGCCTCGCCCAGGGCACGCTGTACTCCTACTTCGACAACCATCAGGTGTTTCTCGACACCCTGCTGGAGGCGGAGGGGCGCAACTTCTTCCGTTTCCTCGACCGGCACACGGTGCGCGGCGAGAGCTTCTTCGAGACCGAGCGCTCGTCGTTCCTCGCCTATTCGCGCTACGTCAGGCGGCATCGCTACTTCCCGCGCGTGCTGACCGACGCCGAAAGCGCGGCGCCGACCAGCTATGCCGACCACATGGAGCGGGTGGAGGCGCGCTATCTGAAGGCGCTGATGCGCGGCCAGGCGGTGGGTGAGCTCAGGCCGCAGTCGGAGGCGGAGCTGCGCGTGGTGGCGGAGGTGCTGGCCGGCTCCTACGGCCACATGAGTATTGGTGCGCAGGTGCGTCCGTTTGGCAAGGTCGGGCGGGACGGCCTGTTTCCCGAATGGATCGCGGACACCTACATCCGCTTCATCCGCTCAGGCCTCGGCCAGACGCTGTCCGAGCCGCCGCCGGCGGCACCGGCGCGGCCGCCCGAGGAGGCGGTGGCGACGACGCGCGAGGCGCTCTTGGAGGCGGCCGCGCGGGTCGTCTGGCGAGTCGGCTTCGACGGCGCCACCATCAAGGCGATCGTCGAGGAGGCGAACCTCGCCGTCGGCACGTTCTACAGCCATTTCGACAGCCAGCAGGAGATCTTCGACGAACTGCTCGCCTACATTCGCGTCAAGATGCTGGCCCATGTGCGCGGCTTCATCGGCGAGAGGCGGCGCTTCGTCGACCGCGAATATGCCGGCTTCGTCGGCTTCTTCGACTATCTGCGCGACCACCCCTGGTACATCCGCATCGAATCGGCGGCCGCCGTCTACGCCACCGACACCTACCGGCGGCACTTTCTCGACCTGACCGATTCCTACGTGCGCACGCTGCGGCGCGCGCGGCAGAACGGCGAGCTCGCCCAGTTCGAGGAGCACGAGCTGGTCGTGCTGGCGCACATCTTCATGGCCGCGCGCCACTACATCGCGGCCCGCTACCTGCCGCACACGGCCGAGCGGCGCACCTTGCCGCCGCATGTCTTCGCCACCTATCGGGCGTTCCTGGAGGGCGGTCTCGCCGTCGATCCGCCCGCAGGGCGCACCGTCCGGACCGAGACGCAGCCGGCCGCCCCGCCGACCTGAGCACGCCTTCCGCCGGCGGCGCGGTCGGGGCGGGCGGCCAGGCGCGGGCGCCGCCGGCCGGTGTCGCGCGGTGCGGCGCCATGTCCTGCCTTTCCCCCTTGCGGATTTCGCCCGCCAGCCCGGCTCCGGCGCCGTTCGGGCGTGGCGCTGCCCGCCTGTCTCCGCGACCCGAATATTGGTTCAAAATTCTATTGACATGGTACCACGGCTCGCCCATCATCCAGCCAGCTTGTCGAGGGAGGTTCGCATGGAGAAGGTGGAGTTCAAGAGCCAGGGCGAGACGCTGAAAGGCGTATTGACGCGTCCGCAGAACGCGTCGGGCGACGTGCCGCTGGTCGTGATGGCGGGAGGCTGGTGCTACACCAAGGAAGTGGTGATGCCGCACTACGCCCGGTTCTTCAACGACATCGGCTGCGCCACGCTTTACTTCGACTACCGCAACTTCGGCGAGAGCGCCGGCGAGCGGCGCCAGCACCTCGACCCGTGGATGCAGATCGAGGACTACCAGAACGCCTTCTCCTTCGCCGAGACGCTCGATGGCATCGACATCGCGCGCTCCGGCTACTGGGGCATCTCGTATTCCGGCGGTCACTCGATCATCCTGGCTTCGATCGATCCGCGCGCGGCCTTCGCCATCTCCACCGTGCCGGTGGTCGACGGCTTCCAGACCATGCGCCGCTGCCACGGCGAGCGCCGCTTCGCCGAGCTGAACAAGCTGGTGATGGACGATCGCCGCAAGCGCTACCGCGGTGAGGCCGGTGACACGATGGCGATGTCGCCCAAGTCCGATCCGTCCAAGGAGATGAGCGCCTGGCCGTTCCCGCACGTCCATGCCGGCTTCATGGGCATCAAGCAGAACGAGGCGCCGCTGCACGAGCACTGGAACACCGTGGAATCGGTGGAGCTGCTGATGCGCTACGTGGTCAAGCCCTATGCCGAGCGGATCATCGAGACGCCGGTCATGGTGGCGCTCGCCAAGGCCGACAACATCACCTCGGCCGATCTGGAGATCGAGATCTTCAACGCGATCGCCTGCGTCGACAAGGAGCTCGCCGTGGTTCGCGGCGTCGACCACATGAGCCTCTACACCAACACCGAGCATCTGGCGAAGATCGCCAAGGTGCAGGCGGACTGGCTCAAGGACACGCTGGCACGGATCTGAGCTGACAGGCCGGGCGCGCGGCGGCGCGCCCGGCACTCCTTCGAACGGACCGATCCATGATACCCAACGATCCGGCGGCGCGGTCGATCGACCTGTTGCGCGGCATGCTCACCATCCGCAAGGCCGAAGAGCGGCTCGCCCGAGACTTCAAGGCCGGCGCGCTGCCCGGTCCGGTGCATCTGTACATCGGCCAGGAGGCGGTGGCGGTGGGCGTGTGTGCGCAGCTCGACGCGCGCGACTGGATCACCAGCACGCATCGCGGCCACGGCCACTTCCTGGCCAAGGGCGGCGACCCCAGGGCGATGTTCGCGGAGGTCTACGGCCGCAGCACCGGCATCTGCGGCGGCTTCGGCGGCTCGATGCACGTGGCCGACGTCTCGAAGGGCATCCTCGGCGCCAACGGCATCGTCGGCGGCGGCATCGCGCTCGCCTCGGGTGCTGCGCTCGCCGCGCAGCTCGACGGTGCGCAGCGGGTCGGCGTGTGTTTCTTCGGCGACGGCGCGGCCGCCCAGGGGGTGCTCAGCGAGGCGCTCAACCTGGCGGCGCTGTGGAAGCTGCCGCTGCTTCTGGTGTGCGAGAACAACGGCTTCTCCGAGTTCTCGCCGAGCAGCGGGGTGATCGCCGGCTCGATCGCCGGCCGGGCCGAGCCGTTCGGTGTGCCGGGCCGGCAGGTCGACGGCAATGACGTGGAGGCGGTCGCCGAAGCCACCGCCGAGGCGCTGGAGCGTGCCCGCGGCGGCGCCGGCGCGACGCTGATCGAGGCCGCCACCTACCGTATCCACGGCCATGTCGAGGGCGAGCACGCCTTCCTGAAGACGCAGTACCGCGCCGACGAGGAGATCGAGCGTTGGCGCGGACGCGATCCGGTGGCGCGCTTCGCGGCAACGCTCGTCGAGCGCGGCACGCTCGACGCCGCGGCGGTCGAGGCGCTCGCCGGCGAGATCGAAGCGGCGGTCGAGGCGGCGGCCGACAGCGCGGCGGAGGATCCCTATCCGGAGCCGGCCGAACTCGACAGGCACCTCCTGGGGGCGGCATGACGCGCAAGCGGATGATCCATGCGATCAACGACGCGCTCGCCGAGGAGATGGAGCGCGACGAGCGCGTCATCCTGATCGGCGAGGACGTCGGCGCGTCGATCTTCGGCGACACGCGCGGCCTGCTGGCGCGCTTCGGGCCGCGCCGGGTGCGCGACACGCCGATCTCCGAGGCGCTGATCGGCGGCATGGCGGTGGGCGCCGCGGCGGCGGGCTACCGCGTCGTGTGTCACCTGATGTACGCCAACTTCGTCTACACCGCGTTCGACGCGATCGCCAACCAGGCGGCGCGGCTGCGGCTGATGACCAACGGCCAGATCCGGCTGCCGGTCACCTTCATCGCCGCTGGCGGCGGCGGGCGCTCCAATGCCGGCCAGCATTCCGACTACCCGCACACCGCGGTGGCCGGGCTCGGCGGCATTTATGTTGCCACGCCGGCCACGGCCGGCGATGCCAAGGGGCTGCTCAAGACGTCGATCCGTGCCGACGATCCGGTGTTCTTCCTGCAGCCGACCAGCCGTGGCGGCGAGATGGGTGAGGTGCCGGACGGCGACCACACGGTGCCACTCGGCAAGGGGCGGGTGGCGCGCGAGGGCGGCGACGTCACGGTCGTTGCCGTCGGCGCGATGTTGCGGCCGGCGCTGCGTGCGGCCGAGACGCTGGCCCAGGAGGACGGCATCGAGGTCGAGGTCGTCGATCCGCGCACAGCCTTTCCGCTCGACGAGACGCTGATCCTGCGCTCGGTTGGCAAGACCGGCCGGCTGATCGTGGTCGACGAGGCGCGGCGCGCCGGCAGCCTGGCCGGGCCGATCGCCGCGCTGGTGGCCGAAAAGGGCTTCGCCACGCTGCGGGCGCCGATCATTCCCGTCACCACCCGTAACCTGGCCATCGCCTACGCGCCGCCGCTGGAGAAGGCGATGATCCCCGGTCCCGCCGACATCGCGGCGGCGGTGCGGCGCAGCAAAGAGACGACGACATGAAGGCCGTGCTCAAGCTTCCCAAGCTGTCGATGAACATGGAGGAGGCCGTGCTGACCGAGTGGCACAAGGCGGAGGGCGAGGCCTTCAGCCAGGGCGATATCCTCTACTCGGTGGAGACCGAGAAGGTGCTGAGCGAGGTCGAGGCGCCGTGCGACGGGGTGCTTCTGACGATCATGGCCGAGGCGGGCAGCGAGCTCGAGGTGGGCGCGCCGGTCTGTCGCATCGAGCAACGCTGACGCGGCATCCGCGGGCGCGCCAGGGAGAGGTGAATGAGCTGGACCGAACGCTACGAGACGATCGCCTTTAATCGCCAGGGCCGCATCATAACCGCCACGCTCAACCTGCCCGACACGCTCAATGCGGTGAACGCCAGGCTGCACAGCGAGCTGTCGCGCGTGTTCGTCGATCTGAACGACGATCCCCAGTCCGACGTGGTGGTGCTGACGGGGGCCGGACGGGCGTTCTGCGCCGGCGGCGACATCGGCTGGATGCAGGACGCCATCGACGCGCCGGCGCTGTTCGAGACGACCGCTTACGAGGCCAAGCGCATCGTCTTCTCGCAGCTCGACCTCGAGAAGCCATTGATCTGTCGCATGAACGGCCACGCCATCGGCCTGGGCGCCACCGTGGCGCTCGGCTGCGACGTGGTGATCGCCGACGAGCGGGCCAAGATCGGCGACCCGCACGTCGCCGTCGGACTGGTGGCCGGCGACGGCGGCGCAGTGCTGTGGCCGCAGCTGATCGGCCTTCTGCGCGCCAAGGAGTACCTTCTGACCGGCGATCTGATACCCGCGCCGGAGGCCGCGCGCATGGGGCTGATCAACCGCGCGGTCGCGCCCGAGCGGCTCGATGCGGAGGTCGCCGCGCTCGCGGAGCGTTTGGCTTCGGGCGCGCGCAAGGCGATCCGCTGGACCAAGGTGGTGTCGAACCTGGCGCTGAAGCAGGTCGCGCACGCGGTGATGGATCCGAGCATCGCCTACGAATCGCTGTCGAACCTGTCGCAGGACCACCGCGAGGCGGTCGCCGCCTTCCGCGAGAAGCGCGCGCCGAAGTTCACGGGCGACTAGAAGCCGTTCTGATTTTCACGGAATCGCAGATCGGCTCCAACTTATTGTTTTGACGTGTTTCCGGGCGGCGAACCGGTTTCCACCTCGCCTGGAAACGCTCTAGCCGGCGGAGCCGGAAGGGGGCGGCAAGCGGCGCGTCGCGATACCGCCGTGGCGCGGCGCGGCACCCGAACAGACAGGAGGAGCAAGCCGTGAGCGAGCGTATCGACGTCGAATTCCTATCCGAAGGCACCACCTGCCGCGCCTGGCTCTACCGCGCCGACGCGCCGGGCCGGCGGCCGACGGTGGTGCTGGCCGGCGGCTGGTGCTACGTGCGCGAGATCGTCATGCCGGTTTACGCGCGGGCCTTCGCCGAGGCCGGCATCAACGCGATGATCTTCGACTACCGCAATCTCGGCGTGTCCGACGGCGACGACCGGCAGCACCTCGACCCGTGGGCACAGATCCGCGACTACCAGAACGCGCTCAGCTTCCTGGAGCGGCACGAGGCGGTCGATCCGCAGCGGCTCGGCGTGTGGGGCATCTCCTATTCCGGCGGCCACGCGCTGATCCTGGCGGCGATCGATCCGCGCGTCCGCTCGATCGTCAGCCAGATCCCCGTGGTCGACGGCTACGAGAACATGCGCCGCGCGCATGGCACGATGGAGTACCGCGCGCTGTGGGACCTGATCCTCGAGGACCGCAAGCTGCGCTACGAAAAGCCGGGCGAGCGGCTCTGCCTGCCGCACGCGACCGCCGATTCGAGCCGCGAGGTCTCGGCTTGGCCGTTCCCCGAGACGGTCGAGACCTTCATGAAGATCAAGGAGAGCGAGGCGCCGCTCTACGAGAACCGCAGCACGGTGGAATCGGTCGACCTGCTGCTCAACTACGACGTCGGCCCCTTTGTGAAGCGCATCTACGACACGCCGACGCTGATGATCGTCGCGGAGGGCGACGACCTGACCCTGTGGGATCTGGAGATCGACGCCTTCAATCGCATCCCGACGCCGAAGAAGACGCTCGAGGTGCTGCCGCACACGAGCCACATGACGCTTTACTCGGACAGGTCGAAAGTCGAGCGGGCGGCGGCGCTCGCCACGCGCTGGTTCGTCGACACGCTCTGACGGGGCTGCCGCATCCGCATTGCCATCGGCGCACCCCGCGAAACGGGAACGGGCGGGGGAGGTGGCGACCTCCGCCCGCCCGTCCGACCCGTCCGGCGCGGCGCGCCCCCGGGCGCCGCGCGATGCCCCGAGATGCAGACGGGCCGTGCCTGCGCGTCGGCCGCGTCGTGCGGCTGGGGCGGCCTCAGCCGCCCTGCGGCGCCGTCATCTTGATGCTCTCGTCGAGATGCTCGTTGGTGTAGGCCTGCGCGGGATCGAACGGCGTCTCGATCTCGAAATAGGTGTCGACGAGATCGTAGGTCTCCTGCATGCGCGCGGCGTCGAAGGCGCCGAGCGCGACGCTGGTGGTCGTGTCGTCGGCCATCAGCTCCTTGACGCGGCCCCACTGGTCGACCATCGCCTGGCGGTCGAGGCCGCTGGCGTTCGTCATCAGGGCGTCGATGCACGGCGCCTCGTCCTCCACGCAGGCCGCGTAGGCGCGCTGCGTGACGGCGACGAAATCGGCCACCAGCCGCGGGTTCTCGGCCAGGAAGCCGTCATTGACGATGAAGGAGTTGCCATACGGGTTGATGCCGTGCTCGCTCCAGCGCAGGAAGCCGAGATCGTCGCCGAACTCCTTCAGCTTGACGTCGTGGCCGTTGTAGAAGTCGCTGATGACGTCGACGCGGTCGGCGGCGAGCGTCGGCACCTTGGCCGCCGGCGAGACGTTGACGAACTCGACGGAGTCCTTCTCGAGCCCGACCGCCTCGGCGAAGGCCGGCCACATCACGCGCGCCGCGTCGCCGGGCGGGTTGCCGACGGTGCGGCCGGCGAAGTCCTGCGGCCCGGCGATGCCGTTCGACTTCTTCCAGTACAGCACGAACGGGGCGTTGGCGTAGATCGTCATCACCGCGGTCAGCTCCGCGCCCTTCGACTTGGCGACGAAGGCGGTGCCGAGCTCGGCGATGCCGATGTCGCTGGCCCCGGCGCCGACGGTCTGCGAGGACAGCCCGGAGCCCTTGCCGCTCTCGACCGTCAGGTCGATGCCGGCCTCCTCGTACCAGCCCTGCTCGAGCGCGTAGAAGATCGGCGCGTGGTCGGCGCCCGGCGTCCAGTTGAGGATCAGGTCGACGTCCTCGGCGGCCGTGGCGGTGAGCGCCGAGGCGGCGAGCAGCGCGCCGGCGAGCGGTGCGATCGGCATGCGTTTCATGACACATTCCCCTTTGCTTGTTGCGATCGGCGCCGGCGCTGCGGGCCCGGCGGGCTCGGGGCGGTTCCCGACGCCGGCGCCGCCGGTCCTCGACATCGCGCGTCCGTCTGCTTATGCAGGCTACAAAGCGGCCGAAGGCCCGTCAACAAAATATCCAACTGTTTGGTTGAAAGCAGGACCGAGATGCGAGCAGCCGCGGCGCCGGAGCCGGACAAGCCGAAACGCAAGCGCGCCCGCGGCGCGAGCCGCGCGCAACTCCTGGCGGCCGCCCGCGAGGAGTTCGCCACGCGCGGGCTGGAGGGCGCGCGCGTCGACGAGATCGCGCGGCGCGCCGGCGTCAACAAGCAGCTCGTCTACCACCATTTCGGCAATAAGGACGACCTCTACCGGCACGTGCTGGAAAGCGTCTATGCGGAGATCCGCGAGCGCGAGCGCGCGCTCGACCTGGCTGCGCTGCCGCCGGTCGAGGCAATGCGCAAGTTCATCGAGTTCTCGTTCGACTACGTGGCCAAGAACCGCGACTTCGTCGCGCTTCTGACCGACGAGAACATCCACCAGGGCCGGCACATGCGCGAGATCGTCGACCTGACGTCGCTGCACACGCCGCTGATCTCGGTGCTCCAGGAGATCCTCGAGCGCGGCCACGCGGAGGGCGCCTTCCGCGACGGCATCGCGGCGCAGCAGCTCTACATCTCGATCGCCGCGCTCGGCTTCTTCTACTTCAACAACATCTACACGCTGTCGGCGATCTTCGACCGGCCGCTCGACAAGCGCGCCGCGATCGCCGAGCGCCGGGCGCATGTCGTCGACCTGGTCATGCACGCGATCCGCGCCGACGCGGCGTGACGGCGGCGCCGCGACCGGCCGCGGCGCCAGCGCGCCGGCGGCGCCGCGGCGGCGGTTGACAGGTCGGCCGTTCGGCGCCAAAATCAACCAACTGTTTGGCTGATAACGGGAGGCGGCGATGAGCCAGAGCGTCGAGGCGGCGGGCGCGCCGCCGGCCGGTCCGGGCAGCGCGGCGCGCGGCTGGCGGGCCGCCGCCGACAGCCTGCCGCACTACGGCATCATCGCGGTCTCGCACCTGGCGGTGCTGGCGCTGTGGTACGCGGTCGCCGCCAGCGGGCTGGTGCGCCCGTTCATCCTGCCGTCGCCCTCGGCCACCTTCGCCACCCTGTTCGAGCCGCAGTACCAGTGGGTGCCCAACATGCTGGTCACCGCGATCGAGATCGGCGTCGGCTACGGGCTGGCGGTCTTGGTCGGCGTGGCGCTGGCGCTGCTGTTCTCCTGGTTCCGCACGCTGCACATGTTCTTGTTCCCGCTGTTCGTGACCTTCTCGATGATCCCGAAGATCGCGCTCGGCCCGCTGCTCATCGTGTGGTTCGGCTACGGCATCTCGACCAACATCTTCTTCGCCTTCATCCTGTCGTTCTTTCCGATCCTCATCACCTCGGCGCGCGGCCTGCGCGAGGTCGAGCCCGACCTCATCGACCTGGTGCGCGCGCTCAAGGGCACGCGCTGGCAGATCTTCCGCAAGATTCAGCTGCCCGGCGCGCTGCCCTACATCTTCTCGTCGATGAAGGTCGGCGCCATCCTGGCCGTGGCCGGCGCCATCGTCGGCGAGTTCGTCGCCTCCAGCCGCGGGCTGGGCTACCTGATGATCCAGGTGCAGTCGACGCTCGACACCGCGGCGATGTTCATGGCGGTGATCCTGCTGAGCCTGCTCGGCATCGGCCTGTTCCTGCTCGTGCTGGTGCTGGAGCACGTCTTCGTCGTCAAGGACGCGCGCATGGACGCCGGCCCGGCATGACGGCGCGGGCGCAGGCGGCGGCCGATCCCGCGCTGCTGTCGGCGACGGCGCTGGTCGACGCCTACGGCGCCGGCACGCTGTCGCCGGTGACGGCCACCGAGGCGGTGCTGGCGCGCGTTGCCCGGCTGGAGCCGCGGCTCAACGCGTTCTGCCTGGTCGACCGCGAGGCGGCCCTCGAGCAGGCGCACGCCTCGGAGGCGCGCTGGAAGGCGGGCGCGCCGCGCGGCCGGCTCGACGGCGTGCCGGTGTCGATCAAGGACATCGTCATGACGCGCGGCTGGCCGACGCTGCGCGGCTCGCGCACCATCGACCCCGCGCAGCCGTGGGAGACGGACGGGCCGGCCGTGGCGCGGTTGCGCGAGGACGGCGCGGTGCTGTTCGGCAAGACGACGACGCCGGAGTTCGCCGCGAGGCCGGTGACGATCAGCCCGCTGACCGGCGTGACGCGCAACCCCTGGGACACGACGAAGACCCCCGGCGGCTCGAGCGGCGGCGCCGGGGCGGCGGTCGCCGCCGGCCTCGGGCCGCTGGCGCTGGGCACCGATGCCGGCGGCTCGATCCGCATCCCGGCCAGCCTGTGCGGCGTGTTCGGCCACAAGCCGAGCGGCGGCCGGGTGCCGATGTTCCCGCCGACGCCCTATGCCACGCTCGCCGCCTTCGGCCCGATGAGCCGCACCGTCGCCGACGCCGCCCGCATGCTGACGGTGATCGCCCGGCCGGACGACCGCGACAGCGCCGCGCTGCCGGCCGACGGGCGCGACTACGAGGCGGCGCTGGAGGACGGCACGCCGGCGCGCTGGCGCGTCGCCTTCAGCCCGACGCTCGGCCATGCCGACGTCGACCCCGAGGTCGCCGCCCTGGTCGAGGCCGCGGTCGACCGCTTCGCGGCGTGCGGCGCGCGCATCGCGCGCGTCGAGACGGTGTTCGACGATCCCGTCGGGCTGCTCGCCCGGCTCAAGCGCGGGCTGACCGCCTACGCCTTCCGCAACCACGGGGCCGAGGCGCTGGCGGCGATGGACCCCTACCTGGTGGCCGAGATCGAGGCGGCGCGCGGCGCCGAGCTGTTCGCCCACATCGACGCTGAGATGGAGCGGGCGGCCTTCGCCGCCGGCATGGCGCGCTTCCACCGCGACCACGACCTCCTGATCACGCCGACGCTGACCGTGCCGGCCTTCGCCGCCGAGGACGACGCACCGCAGGGGCGCGGCCGCTACGACTGGCTCGCCTTCACCTATCCCTTCAACCTGACGCGCCAGCCGGCGGCCAGCGTGCCGTGCGGCTTCACCGCCGCCGGCCTGCCGGTCGGCCTGCAGATCGTCGGCCGCTTCGCCGACGACCTCACCGTTCTGCAGGCGGCGCGCGTCTTCGAGACGATCGCCCCGTGGGCCGACATGCGACCGAATCTGGAGACCGAGACGTGAACAGCCATCAGCAAGGCCTGCCGCAGCACGGCGCATCCGACGAGGCCGCCTGGCCCGACCGCGTGGAGGACGTCGCCGCGCTCGAGGAGCTGCTGTCGCGGCCCGACGCGCAGGTGGCCGGCGACCTGGCCGCGCTCGACGGCGACATCGCGGTGATCGGCGTCGCCGGCAAGGTGGGGCCGACGCTGGCCCGCATGGCCAAGCGCGCCGCACCCGACAAGCGCGTGTTCGGCGTCGCCCGCTTCGGCGAGCCGGGCGTGCGCGAGCGGCTGGAGGAGTGGGGCGTGGAGACGGTGCGCTGCGACCTGCTCGACCGCGCCGCGCTGGAAAGCCTGCCGCCGGCGCGCAACGTCGTCTTCATGGCCGGCCGCAAGTTCGGCTCGTCGGGCGACCAGGCGCTGACCTGGGCGATGAACGCCTACATGCCAGGCATGGTGGCCGAGGCCTATCGCGCATCGCGCATCGTCGCCTTCTCGACCGGCTGCGTCTATCCCTTCGTGCCGGTCACCGAGATGGGCGCCACCGAGGACGTGCTGCCCGATCCGCCGGGCGAATACGCCAACTCCTGCGTCGGCCGCGAGCGCATGTTCGAGTACTTCTCGGGCCTCCACGGCACGCCGGGCCGGCTGTTCCGGCTCAACTACGCGATCGACCTGCGCTACGGCGTGCTGCACGACATCGCCCGCGCCATCCACGAGGACCGGCCGGTCGACCTCAGCACCGGCCATGTCAACGTCATCTGGCAGGGCGACGTGAACCGCTTCGCGCTGCGCGCGCTCGGCCGCGCGACGAGCCCGACCACGCCGCTCAACGTCAGCGGGCCGGAGACCTTCGCGGTGCGCTGGCTCGCCGAGGAGCTCGCCGCGCGGCTCGGCAAGCCCGTCGCCTTTTCCGGCGAACCGGCCGATTCGGCCTGGCTCAACAACTCGGCCCGCGCCTTCGGCCTGTTCGGCTACCCGTCGGTGCCGATCGTGCGCATGCTCGACTGGGTCGCCGACTGGGTGGCGCGCGGCATGCCGAGCCTCGACAAGCCGACCAAGTTCGAGAGCCGCGATGGCCGGTACTGACGGGCTCGTCTTCGACCGGCTCGGCCCCGGCGACATCGCCGGGGCGCTGGCGCTGTCGGCCGAGGCGGGCTGGAACCAGACGGCCGAGGACTGGGCGCTGATGATGCGCCACGGCCACTGCACCGGCTACCGCGACCGCGACGGCCGGCCCGTCGCCTCCGCACTCGCCCTGCCGATGGGCGCCGGCGTCGGCTGGATCAGCATGGTGCTGGTGACGGCCGATTGGCGCCGGCGCGGGCTCGCCACGCGGCTGGTCGAGGACAGCGCCCGCTGGCTCGAGGATCGCGGCATCACGCCGCTGCTCGACGCCACGCCGGACGGCGCGGCCGTCTATCGCCGCATGGGCTTCGTCGGCCTGTGCGAGATCCGTCGCTGGCAGCGTGCCGCCGGCCCGCGCGAGGCGCCCGGCGCGGGCGTGCGGCCGGCCGGCGCCGGCGATCTCGACGCGATCGCCGCGCTCGACGCGGCCGCGTTCGGCGCCGAGCGGCGCTTCGTGCTGGCCGACCTGATGGCGCGCGGGCCGGCGCTGGTCAACCGTTCGGGCGGCGGCTTCCTGCTCGGCCGGCGCGGCCGGCTGGCAATGCAGATCGGGCCGGTGACGGCGGCCGACGAGGCGACCGCGGTCCGCCTGCTCCGCGCCGCGCTCGCCGGCCTCGACGGGCCGGTCTTCGTCGACGCGTTCGACGCCCGCACCGGCTTCGCCGAAGCGCTGGCGGCGGCCGGCTTCAGCGTGCAGCGGCCGTTCACCCGCATGATGCGCGGCGAAGCTGCGCGCGGCCTCGGC
>NZ_JAOAOP010000048.1 GCF_030398335.1 Aquibium sp. A9E412 | reverse complement strand
CTCAAGCATGGCAGCGGTCTCCGAATCACCGCCACCAACCGAATCAGAACCCAAGCAAGTTCGAAACACCGTTAACCCGAGTTCACTGCCGTGCGTCATCGCGGCGACGCATTGCCTCGCGCCGGCGCGCGGCGTATGCTTTGTCCGGACAAAAACGGCGGGCGATGCGCCCGCGACCCGGCAAGGAGGCAGGCTTGGCCAAGACCGTCGAGATCGTCGAAGTGTCGCCGCGCGACGGCATCCAGAACGAGAAGACGCTGCTGCCGACGGAGATCAAGCTCGAGCTGATCGAGCGCGCGGTGGCGGCCGGCGTGCGCCGGCTCGAGGCGACCAGCTTCGTCAACCCCAAGCGCGTGCCGCAGATGGCCGACGCCGACGAGGTGGCCCGCCGGCTGCCGCGCGGCACCGGCGCGCGCTATGTCGGCCTGGTGCTCAATCCGCGCGGCTTCGAGCGGGCGCGCGCGGCCGGCATCGACGAGATCAACTTCGTCATCGTCGCGACCGAGACCTTCAACCGGCGCAACCAGGGCGTCGCCGTCGGCGAGACGCTGGCGGCCTGGCACGAGATCGCCGCTCTGACGCGCCAGGCGGGCATGCGTGCCGGCGTCACCATCGGCGCGAGCTTCGGCTGCCCGTTCGAGGGCGAGGTGCCGGTCGAGCGCGTCGTCACGCTGGCGCGCCAGCTCGCCGAGGCCGGGCCGCACGAGATCGCGCTCGCCGACACGATCGGCGCGGCCGCGCCGAGCGACATCCGCCGCAAGATCGAGGCGGTGCGCGACGCGTTGCCCGGCATGCCGCTGCGCTGCCACCTGCACAACACGCGCAACACCGGGCTCGCCAATGCGGTGGCCGCCATCGAGGCTGGCGCCGTCAGCCTCGATTCGTCGATCGGCGGTGTCGGCGGCTGCCCCTTCGCGCCGGCGGCGACCGGCAACATTCCCACCGAGGACCTGGTCTACATGCTCGACCGCATGGGCATCGAGACCGGGCTCGACCTCGACGGGCTGATCGAGACGGCCGCCTGGCTCGGCCGCCAGCTCGCCATCAGCCCGCCGGGCATGCTGCACAGGGCGGGGCGGTTTCCGCCGCCGGCCGCCGATGCGCAGGTCAGCGCGGCCGGCTGAGCCGCCGCGCCAGGAGCGAGGAGCATCGGGCTCCAGCGGGAGGAGGCTAGGATGACGGACGAGACGGACATCTATCGCAGGCAGGGGTTCGCCCAGACGGTCGGCATCGGCCGCCAGCCGGCGCTCATCATCGTCGATTTCGTGGTCGGCTTCACCGATCCGGCGCATTTCGGCGGCGGCAACATCGGCCCGGCGATCGACAAGACGGTGGCGCTGCTCGCCTTCGCGCGCGAGCATGGCTGGCCGGTGGCGCACACGCGCGTCGTCTATGCCGACGACGCGGCCGACGCCGGCGCCTTCGCCGCCAAGGTGCCGACGCTGCTCAAGCTCACCGAGGACAGCCCGCTGTCGCAGATCGTGCCGGAGCTGGCGCCGGCGGCCGGCGAGCTGATCGTGCGCAAGCGCCAGGCGTCGGGATTCTTCGCCAGCGAGCTGGCCGGCTGGCTCGCCTATCGCGGCGTCGACACCGCGCTGGTCGCCGGCTGCACCACCTCGGGCTGCGTGCGCGCCACCGTGGTCGATGCGGTGAGCCACAACTTCCGCACCGTGGTCGTGACCGACTGCGTCGGCGACCGGGCGCTCGGCCCGCACGAGGCCAACCTGTTCGACATGGGCCAGAAGTATGCCGACCTGATGACCAGCGAGGCCGTCATGGAGCATCAGCGCAAGGCGGCCGCGGCCTGAGCGGCGCGGGGGCGGCCGGCGACGGCTTGCATCGGCGCGCCGCCCGCCCTATCCCCTGCCGCGGAACAGGAGAGCGACGCCAGGTGCCAAGCACGGCCGAAAAACTGCAGGTCGACGACGACCAGCCCCGATACCGGCAGATCTACACGCTGCTGCGCGACCGCATCGGCAGCGGCCACTATCCGATCGGCAGCAACCTGCCGACGGAGGTCGAGCTGTGCGCGGAGTTCGGCGTGTCGCGCTACACGGTGCGCGAGGCGCTGCGCCGGCTCGTCGACCAGGGCATGCTGGCGCGCCGCCAGGGCTCGGGCAGCGCGGTGCTGGCGCACGAGCCGCAGCATAACTTCGTGCACCATGTGCGCTCGCTCGCCGACCTGTTCCAGTACGCTCTCGACACCCATCTGCAGATCCTGGCGGTCGAGCACGTGACGCTCGGCGCCGAGCTCGCCGAATCCGTCGGCGGCGCCGAGGGCTCCGGCTGGCTGCTGGTGCGCGCGCTGCGCCTGACGCGGCCGGGCGGCGAGCCGATCTGCGTCACGCACTCCTACATCCCCGAGCGCTTCGCCTGGATCGAGCCGGAGATTCCCGACTGCGTCGGGCCGTTCTACGCGCTGCTCGAGGCGCGCTCGGGCGAGGCCATCTCCGACGCGGTGCAGGAGATCAAGGCCGAGCCGATGCCGCCGGCGGTCGCCGCCGCGCTCGGCGCGGAACCGGGCGCCTTCGCGCTGCGCCTGCTCAGGCGCTACGCCTCGCGCAAGGGCACGCTGATCGCCTCGTTCAACTGGCACCCGGCCGACGTCTTCACCTACCGCATGCAGCTCCAGCGCAGCCCGGCGCACTGACGGCGCCGCGCGGCCGCCCGCGCCCGCCGCAGCGATGCGACCGGCGCCGGCGGGCAGGGCGGCATTTCACGTTGCGCCGCAGCATCATCGCGGTTATCTGGGGGCACTCATCAGGACCCGGTGGAACTCCGGGTGGCTCTTCCGGCCGCCGATCCGCCGGACAACCGCACATTGCCCGCCCTGCCGAACGGCCCTTTCCGCGAGGGCCGCGCTGCCGCCGTCCAACGTCCGGAACCGCATGCCTTCCTTCTCCGCCTACCGTGCGCAATGGTTTTCCAATGTGCGCGCCGACATCCTCGCCGGCCTCGTCGTCGCGCTGGCGCTGATCCCCGAAGCAATCGCCTTTTCCATCATCGCCGGCGTCGACCCCAAGGTCGGGCTCTACGCCTCGTTCTCCATCGCCGTGCTGATCGCCTTCGTCGGCGGCCGTCCGGGCATGATCTCGGCCGCCACGGCGGCGACCGCCGTCTTGATGGTGACGCTGGTGCGCGATCACGGGCTCGAATACCTGTTCGCCGCCACCGTGCTCGCCGGCCTGCTGCAGATCGGCGCCGGCCTGGCGAGGCTCGGCCGCGTGATGCGCTTCGTCTCGCGCTCGGTGATGACCGGCTTCGTCAACGCGCTGGCGATCCTGATCTTCCTGGCGCAGGTGCCCGAGCTCGTCGGCGTGCCGTGGCCGACCTACGCGATGGTCGCCGCCGGGCTGGCGATCATCTATCTCTTTCCCTACCTGACGCGCTCGGTGCCTTCGCCGCTGGTCTGCATCGTCGCGCTGACCGCCGTGGCGATCGGCTTCGGCCTCGACGTGCGCACGGTCGGCGACATGGGCGAGCTGCCCGCGACGCTGCCGGTGTTTCTCGTTCCCGACATTCCGCTGACGCTCGACACGCTGCTCGTCATCCTGCCCTATTCGGTCGCCGTGGCGGTCGTCGGCCTGCTCGAATCGCTGATGACGGCACAGATCGTCGACGACCTGACCGACACGCCCTCCGACCGCAACCAGGAGTGCATCGGCCAGGGCATCGCCAACACCGCGACCGGCTTCATCGGCGGCATGGCGGGCTGCGCCATGATCGGCCAGTCGATCATCAACGTGAAGTCGGGCGGCCGCGGCCGGCTGTCGGCCTTCGCGGCGGGCGTGCTCCTGCTGTTCATGATCCTCGTGCTGGGCGACCTCGTCAGCCGCATCCCGATGCCGGCGCTCGTCGCGGTGATGATCATGGTGTCGATCGGCACCTTCTCCTGGTCCTCGATCCGCAATCTGCGGGAGCACCCGCGCTCGTCCTCGCTGGTCATGCTGGCCACGGTGGCCGGCGTCATCGTCACCCACAACCTGGCGATCGGCGTGCTGATCGGCGTGTTGCTGTCGGGCATCTTCTTCGCCTGGAAGATCGCCCAGCTCTTCCGCGTCACCGCCACGCTCGGCGCCGACGGGCGCCACCGCACCTATCGCGTCGAGGGCCAGCTCTTCTTCGCCTCGGCCGAGGACTTCATGAACGCCTTCGACTTCAAGGAATCGCTCGAGAGGGTGACGATCGACGTGTCGAAGGCGCACATCTGGGATATCTCCAGCGTCGCCGCGCTCGACATGGCGGTCCTGAAGTTCCGCCGCGACGGCGCCGAGGTCGAGATCGTCGGCATGAACGCGGCGAGCGAGACGCTGGTCGACCGGCTGGCGGTGCACGACAAGCCGGGCGCGCTCGACAGGCTGATGGCGCACTGAGCGCCGCCCGCGCCGGCAACGGCGGCCCGCCGGGCCGCGAGACGGAGGACAGAATGACCGACAAGATCGTCGCGCTGGTGGACGGCTCGATCTATTCGCAGAGCGTGTGCCGCAATGCCGCCTGGATCGCCGCGCGCACCGGGGCGTCCGTCGCGCTGCTGCACGTGCTCGGCCGGCGCGAGACCGCCTCGTCCGACCTGTCGGGCACGATCGCGCTCGGCGCGCGCAGCGCGCTGCTCGAGGAGCTGGCGACGCTCGACGCGCAGCGCGCCAAGCTCGCCCAGAAGCGCGGCCGGGCGATCCTGGAGGACGCGCACGCCATCCTGGCGGAGGCCGGCGTCGATGCCGCGATGCGGCTGCGCAACGGCGACCTGCTGGAGACCGTCGCCGAGGCCGAGAAGGAGGCGAGCCTCCTCGTCATCGGCAAGCGCGGCGAGGCGGCCGATTTCGCGCGCCTGCATCTCGGCTCGAACCTGGAGCGCATCGTGCGCTCGGCCACGCGCCCGGTCTTCGTCGCCGCGCGCGGCTTCCGGCCCGTCGCGCGGGTGCTGATCGCCTTCGACGGCGGGCCGAGCGCCATGCGCGCGGTCGAGCACGTGGCGCGCGCGCCGCTGTTCGCCGGTCTCGACATGCGCATCCTGACGGTTGGTTCGGAGAGCGCCGAATTGCGGCGCGGCCTGGCCCGCGCCGAGGCGGCGCTGACGGCCGGCGGCCACGCGCCGCGCGCCGACCTCGTCGCCGGCCAGCCGGAGCGGGTGATCGCCGAGACGGTCGAGCGCGACGCCATCGACCTTCTGGTGATGGGCGCCTACGGCCATTCGCGCATCCGCGCGATGATCATCGGCTCGACCACCGGCGAGATGATCCGCGCCTGCAAGGTGCCGGTGATGCTGTTCCGCTGAGCGGGGTCGGGCCGTGATCCGAGCCGGTCCGCCGGTCACCGGATCGCAGACCGGCTCCGACTCATCGCCCCGACGCGTCGCGGCTCGGCGAACCGGTTTCGATGGCGCCTGGAAACGCCGGCAGCAGGACTGTCGCGGGAGACGGCAGGTTCGAACCCCTTCAAAACCCATTCGGGCCGAAGGTGTTACCCATGTCGCCGGTATGAAATGCAACCCATGTGTCCAGAATGGACCGGGTGGAAATGGTACGGTTGGGTGGATTCGAACCACCGACCTCAGGAGCCACAATCCTGCGCTCTAACCAACTGAGCTACAACCGCGCCCTGGCCGGACCGGCGCTGCGTCCTTACGGGCAATCGGCGGCTTTTTCAAGTGCGCCGAGGCCGCTTTGCCGGCGCTCGCGGGCCGGATGCGAAAAAGGCCGGGGGGAGGACCCGGCCTTTCTCTTGTGGCCGCGCCGAAGACGCGGCCGCCCGGCGGCGGGAGGGAGGAGGAAACCCGGCGCCGGATCCGTGCTGGCCGACAACGCGTCAGGCGACCTTGAGATCCTTCATCGCCTTGTCGAAGGCGTCCTTCATCGGCGCCGTCATGTCGCTCGCAGTCTTGCTGGAGAGCGCCTGGAAGTCCTTCGACTGCTCCATGGCCCGCTCCATCTGCTTGCGCACGAAGCCGGCCTGCAGCTCCATCATCTCGGAGACCGAGCCGGCCTTGATCATCGCTTCCATGTGCGAGAAGCCGGCGTCGGCGTTGGCGCGCATGGCGGCGAGCGACTTCAGGGCGAAGGCGTCGGAGGCCGACTTGGCGGTCTCGAAGGTGCTCTCGAGCGCCTTCTGCGTCTCCTCGGCGTTGACCTTCATCTTGGCATAGGCCTCCTTCGACTGCTCCATGCCCTTCTCGGCGAAGGCGCGCATCTGGTCGGTGGTCTTGCTGGCGTCGAAGGTCGGGAACTCGACGGTCTCTGCGGTCTTGGTGTTGGTCTTGCTCATGGCACGATCCTTTCCAGGTTGCCGTGGGCGCGGCACGCGGCCGGCCGCCGGCACGAATTTTCAGGCCCCTATATAGCATCGGGGTTTGTGCGTTGCAACATGTTTGCTGCATTGCAACAAAACGGGTGCCGCGGGGCGGTTAACCAAGGCGGCCAAAATCGGCCGCGTCGTGCTGCCGGCTTTGTGGACGCGGGCGGCGCGCGCTTTTATTAACGAAGGGTTAAGGTCGCCCCGGGCATGCGGCGGCGGGGCGCGAGACAGGACGGGCAGGTTCGATCCATGGCGTCGGCATCGCATTCCTTCATCGACATCGCCGTGCTCGACGACGTGCGCGGGCGCTTTGCCGCGGGCGAGGCGCTGCTCGTCCTGTCGCAGGATCTGGCGACCGTGCTGTGGGCCAACGGCGCGGGCGCGGCGCTGCTCGGCTTCGACGGCATCGAGGCGGCGATCGGCGCGCCGGCCTCGCTGCCGCCGGCCGCGCGGCGCCAGATCGCCGCGACGCCGGGCTTTCCGCGCATCGGCCGCGACCGCACCATCGCCGTGCGCCTGACCGGCCGGCTGGCGAGCCGGCTGGTGCGCTTTTCGGCGAGCGCGGTGGTGCTGCCGGACGGCGAGCCGGCGCTGCTTCTGGCGGTGCCGGTGCCGGACGCCGACACCCGCAGCGCCGACGAGGCGGCGCGCCGCGCGATCGCCGGCTTCGGCGAGGCCGAGCATTGCGCCGCCTTTCTCGATGCCGGCGGTGCGGTGCTTGCCGCCTCGCCCGGCTTCGCCGCGCTGGGGCTCGCCGCGGAGACGCTGGCCGGGCTGGTCGGCGAGGTGCGCGCGGAGGAGGACCGGCTGGTCAAGCGCCTGGTCGCCGCCCCGGCCGGCCGGCTTCCCGCAGGCATCGCCCGGCTGACCGACGCGCCGGCCACGCATCTGCTGCTCGTCGTCGACGAGCCGGTCGCCGCCGCGCCGGCCGCGCCGCGGCCGCAGGCGGCCAACGACAGCGGGCCGGTCGCGCCCGCGCCGGTGCCGCGCGCCGCCACGGATGCCGCAGCCGATGCGCCGCCAGCGCAGCCGCAGGCCGACACCACGGACACCGGGCCGGCCGGGCCGGCCGGGCCGCAGGACGAGGCCGGCCACGACGGCTGGTATTTCGCCGACCGCCATCCCGAAGCCGCGCCGCCGGTCGAGCGCGGTGCGCCGCCGACGCGGCAGGCGGCACCGGGCGAGGCCGAAGCGCCGGCCCGCGGTGCCGGCGGGCCGGTGCCGCCGCGCGGCGCGCCGATCGCCCAGGACAGCGCCGAGCTCGGCGCCGTGCCGGTGCGCTTCGTGTGGAAGACCGATGCGGAGGGCCGCTTCACCGCGCTCGCCGAGGAGTTCGTCCGCGCCGTCGGCCCGACGGCGGCCGACGTCATCGGCCGGCGCTTCGTCGACGTGGCGCGCGTCTTCAGCCTCGATCCCGACGGCGAGATCGCCGGCCTGCTGGAGCGGCGCGACACCTGGTCGGGCCGCACCGTCCTGTGGCCGGTCGCCGGCACCGACCTCAAGGTGCCGGTCGACCTCGCCGCGCTGCCGGTCTACTCGCGCGAGCGCGCGTTCCAGGGCTTCCGCGGCTTCGGCATCGCCCGCATGGGCGACGTGGTGGTCGATCCCGAGGCGCTCGGCATGGCGCTGGTGCCGGGCGAGCCGCCGGCCGGCGCGCCGGCGCAGCGGGCGGAGGACGGCGCATCCGCCGCGCCGCCGGACACCCCGCCAGGCGCCGTCGTGCCGGAACCCGAAGCGCCCGCCCAGCAGCCTGTTGCCAAGGGCGAGCCGGAGGCGCCGGCCGCCGGCAGCAAGGTGATCCGCCTGTCGGAGCGTCGGGTGCCGGCCCGAGAGGGCGGCCTGACGCCGCACGAGCAGACCGCTTTCCGCGAGATCGGCGACCGGTTGAGGACCGCCTACGGCGCCGAGGAGACGCCGGCCGGCGAGACGGGACCCGCCGCCGGAGAGGACACGCGGGCGGCATCGCCGGACGCGGCGCGTTTCGATGACGGCGAGCCGACGCCGCCTGCCGCCGCGGGCGAGGCGGACGCGGCCGACAGCGAACCGGCGGCGCCGGCGGCCGAGGCGGGCGCGCCCGCTGCCGACGCGGCACCTGACGGTGAAACCGGGGCTGCCGCGCCGGGCGAGATCGCCGAAGGCGAAACCGGCGCTGCCGCGCCCGACGAGGCCGTCGACGGTGAAGCCGAGGCTGCCGCGCCCGACGAAGCCGTCGACGGCGAGGCCGAAGCGGCCGGGCCCGACAAGGCCGAGGCGGCGCCTGCGCCGCCAGCGGCGGCAAGCGATGCCGGGATGCCGGCGCCGGCGGAGCAACCCGCCGCGGCGGCCGGGCCGACGCCGCACGAACCGGCCGAGCCGGCCGAGCCGGCCGCGGACGAAACCGCCGCGCGCCCACCCGAGGACGCGGAGGCCGGGCGCCCGCCTGCGGTCGACGAACCGGTGGCCGGGAGCGAGCCTGAGGCAGAGCCCGTGCCTGGGTCCGAGCCCGAGCCGGCCGCCGGTCGCCACGCGGCGCCGGCGTTCGCCGCGCCGGGCAGCGTGCTGCCGGCCGCCTTTGCCGGCGCGCCGCCGGCCGGGGCCGCTCCGGCCGCGCCGCCGACCGCGCTGCTCGATCCGCTGCCGCTTGCCGTCCTCGTCCAGTCGGCCGAGCGGCTGCACCACGCCAACCCCGCCTTTCTGGCGCTCAGCGGTCACGACAGCCTGGCCGCGCTCGAGGCCGCCGGCGGCCTGGAGGCGCTGTTCGCCGAGCCGCCCGCCGCCGACGGCACCGCCGCGCGCGCGCTGCGGCTCCGGCGGGCCGACGGCACGCAGGTCGCCGTCGAGGCGTCGCTGCACCCGGTGCGCTGGCAGGCGGGCCGGGCGCTCCTGATGGCGCTGCGGCCGGTCGAGGAGCGGCCGGAGCCGGCCGCCGCGGTGATCGCGCAGGCCAACGCGCTCGAGGCCGAGCTCACCGAGATGCGCACGATCATCGACACGGCGACCGACGGCGTGGTGCTGATCGACAACGACGGCACGATCCGCTCGATCAGCCGGCCGGCCGAGGCATTGTTCGGCTTCGACGCGGCCGACGTGACGGGCAAGCCGTTCGTGGCGCTGTTCGCCATGGAGAGCCGGCGCGCGGCGGAGGACTATCTCGCCGGCCTCGCCGACAACGGCGTGGCGAGCGTGCTCAACGACGGCCGCGAGGTGATCGGCCGCGAGGCGCAGGGCCGCTTCATCCCGCTGTTCATGACGATCGGCCGGCTGCCCAACCGCGGCGGCTACTGCGCGGTGCTGCGCGACATCACCCAGTGGAAGCGCGCCGAGGAGGACCTCACCCAGGCGCGCGCCCAGGCCGAGCGCGCCTCCTCGCAGAAGACCGAGTTCCTGGCCCGCGTCAGCCACGAGATCCGCACGCCGCTCAACGCCATCATCGGCTTTTCCGAGCTGATGAGCGACGAGAAGTTCGGGCCGATCGGCAACGACCGCTACCGCGACTACCTGCGCGACATCAACCGCTCGGGCAACCACGTGCTCGACCTGGTCAACGACCTGCTCGACATCTCCAAGATCGAGGCCGGCGAGCAGGAGATGCACTACGAGGCGGTGTCGCTCAACGACACGCTGGCCGAGGCGGTGGCGATGATGCAGCCGCAGGCCAACCGCGAGCGCGTCATCATCCGCTCGAGCCTCGCCTCGGGCCTGCCGGAGGTGGTCGCCGACCTGCGCAGCGTGCGCCAGATCGCCCTCAACCTGCTGTCCAACGCGATCCGCTACACCTCGGCCGGCGGCCAGGTGATCGTGTCCACCGCCTACGAGCCGTCCGGTGCGGTGGTCATGCGCTTCCGCGACACCGGCATCGGCATGTCGAGCGCGGAGATCGACGAGGCGCTGAAACCCTTCAAGCAGATCAACGCCTTGCGCCGCAAGCGCGGCGAGGGCACGGGGCTCGGCCTGCCGCTGACGCGGGCCATGGTCGAGGCCAACCGGGCGCGCTTCGCCATCTCCTCCGCACCCGGCGAGGGCACGCTGGTGGAGATCAGCTTCCCGCCGACGCGCGTGCTGGCGGAGTGAACGCCGGCACCCGCTTCGAGGCAACGGTCGGAAAAAGCTGACAAATTTAGTTTAGAATAATTCTAAACTACTGATTTTGCTTTGTTTTCTCTTGACGGGGCAAGGCCGATGCCGCAGAACGCACGCTGCGTCGCAAAGGCGCATCGACAGAAAACCCAGTCCCAGGGACCTTGAATCCCGATGGTTTGGAGACCCGCCATGACCGCTCATCGCCCCCGCGCCCTGCGGGCCGGCCTGACCGCCCTCGCCGTCGCCGCGGCGACGGCCTGGTCGCTGCCGGCCGCCGCGCAGGAGACCGTCAACGTCTACTCCTACCGCCAGCCGGAGCTGATCGCCCCGCTGCTCGAGGCCTTCACCGAGGAGACCGGCATCGGGACCGAGGTGCTGTTCCTCGACAAGGGGCTCGAGGACCGCATCGCCGCCGAGGGCGCCAACTCGCCGGCCGACGTCATCCTGTCCGTCGACATCGGCCGCCTGGTCAACGCCAAGGAGCTCGGCATCACCCAGCCGGTGGAGCTCGAGACGATCGACGAGAACATTCCCGAGCGCTACCGCGACCCGGAGGGCCACTGGTTCGGCCTGACCACGCGCGGCCGCGTCATCTACGCCTCGAAGGAGCGGGTCGAGCAGGACTCCATCACCTATGAGGAGCTCGCCGATCCCAAGTGGGAGGGCCGCATCTGCATGCGCAGCGGCCAGCACAACTACAACATCGCGCTGTTCGCCTCGATGATCGCCCATCACGGCGAGGAGGAGGCCGAGGCGTGGATGAAGGGCCTGAAGGCCAATCTCGCGCGCAAGCCCGACGGCAACGACCGCGCCCAGGCGCGCGACATCTATGCCGGCGAGTGCGACCTCGGCATCGGCAACACCTACTATGTCGGCCTGATGATGACCAACGAGAAGGAGCCCGAGCAGCAGGAGTGGGCCGACGCCATCAAGGTGCTGTTCCCCAACGCCGAGGGCCGCGGCACGCACGTCAACATCTCCGGCATGGCGATGGCCAGGCACGCGCCGCATCCCGACGCCGCGCGCGCGCTGATGCGCTTCCTGGCGAGCCCCGAGGCGCAGGAGATCTACGCCGAGCAGGTCTACGAGTACCCGGTCCTGCCGAGCGCGGAGGCCTCCGACATCGTCAAGTCCTTCGGCGACATCGAGCCGGACAGCCTGCCGCTCGCCACGATCGCCGAGCACCGCAAGGCCGCCTCGGAGATGGTCGACCGTGTCGGCCTCGACGACGGGCCGGCGAGCTGATCCTCACCCCGGCATGCCTGCCAGGCCGGACCGGTCCCGCCGGTCCGGCCTTCGCGCGTGCGCAGCCGTCCGCGCGCGGTCGGGAGGTGGCCGATGACCGCTGACCGCCTGCCCGGCACCGCCGCGCACGCGGCCGAGGCCGGCGCGGTGCGCCGGCCGCTGCCGGCCGCGGCGCTGGCGATGGCCGGGCTGATCGCCGCGATCGTCTTCCTGCCGATCGGCACGCTGATCGGGGTCGCGCTGTCGGGCAGCGGCGCCGACTGGCCGCACCTGGTCGAGTACGTGCTGCCGCGCGCCACCGTCACGACGCTGGCGCTGCTCGCCATGGTGGCGTTCGGCTCGGCCGTCATCGGCGTTGCCACGGCCTGGCTCGTCGTCGCCTACGAGTTTCCGCTGCGCCGCACGGTCGCCTGGGCGCTGGTGCTGCCGCTCGCCGTGCCGCCCTATCTGGCGGCCTATGCCTTCGCCGAGTTCTTCCACTTCACCGGCCCGGTGCAGAGCGCGCTGCGCGAGGTCTTCGGCTTCGCCACCTCGCGCGACTACTGGTTCCCCGAGATCCGCTCGACGCCGGGCGCGGCGATCGTCATCACCGCCGTCGCCTATCCCTACGTCTACCTGACCGCGCGTGTCGTCTTCCTCATGCAGGCGCGCAACATCGCCGACGTGGCGCGCACGCTGGGGGCCGGTCCGACGCGCACCTTCTGGCGCGTGCTCCTGCCGGTCGCGCGGCCGGCGGTCGCCGCCGGCGTCGCGCTGGTGCTGATGGAGACGCTCAACGACATCGGCGCGGTGCAGTATCTCGGCGTGCGCACCCTCACGCTGTCGGTCTACTCGACCTGGCTCAACCGCGGCAGCCTGGAGGGCGCGGCGCAGATCGCCGTCGTCATGCTGGTGCTGGTCGTGCTCCTGCTGAGCGCCGAGCAGGCCGCCCGCCGGCGCCAGAAGGTGCACGCCGCGCGCGGCACCCACTGGCGCGTGCACCCGCCGCGCACGCGGCTCGTCGGCTGGCGCGGCGTCGCCGCCACCGTGGCCGCGCTGCTGCCGGTCGCCGCCGGCTTCGGCATCCCGCTCTATGTGTTCGGCCGCTATGCGCTGCGCCGGCTCGACCAGATCGCCGATCCGGTGCTGCTCGAGGCCTTCGTGACGAGCTTCGCCACCGCGGCGGCCGCCGCGGTGCTGGCGGTGCTCGCCGCGCTGATGCTGATCAACGCCATGCGCCTGTCGCGCGGCGCCGGCGTGGCCGCGCTGGTGCGGCTGGCCGCCAGCGGCTATGCGCTGCCCGGCACCATTCTCGGCCTCGGCCTGCTTCTGGCGCTGGCCTGGCTCGACAACACGGTCGACGCCGCCGCGCGCGCCTATCTCGGCGTGTCGACCGGGCTTCTCCTGTCGGGCTCGGCCTTCGCGGTGGTGCTGGCCTGCGCCATCCGCTTCCTGGCGCTGGCCGAGAGCGCGGTGCGGGCAGGGCTGGAAAAGCTGCCGCCGCATCTCGACGAGGCGGCGCGCTGTCTCGGCCGCAGCTCGGCCGGCAGCGCCACGGTGATCCTGCTGCCGCTGCTCGCGCCGGCGATCCTCACGGCGGCGATCCTGGTCTTCGTCGACACCGTCAAGGAGCTGTCGGCGACCATCCTGCTGCGCCCCTTCGGCTTCGACACGCTGGCCACGCTGGTCTACGAGAACGCCTCGCGCGGCGCCGTCGAGGACGGCGCCTTCGCCGCGCTGCTCATCGTCGCCACCGCGATCGTGCCGGTGGCGCTCCTGTCGCGCGGCCTCACCCGCGACGGCAGCACCTGAGAGCATGGTGCAGCCGGGCGTCACCGCCTGGCGTCGCATGCATGCGGTGGGAGAGCATGGTGCAGCCGGGCGTCACCGCCCGGAGTCGCATGCATGCGGTGGGAGAGCATGGTGCAGCCGGGCGTCACCGCCCGGCGTCGCATGCATGCGGCGGGAGAGCATGGTGCAGCCGGGCGTCATCGCCCGGCGTCGCATGCATGCGGTGGGAGAGCATGGTGCAGCGGGGGCGGGGAGGGCCGCCAGGCGCGGCCGGTGGCCGGGTTCAGTCGCGGTGCGGGTGCGCCGGCTCGTCGTCGGCCGGCGGCAGCGGCCGCGTCTCGTCGTCGTAGAGCACGCGCTCGGCCGCGCCGTCGAGATCCTCGTACTGGCCGCTCCTGAGCGCCCACAGGAAGGCGGCGAGCCCGGCCGCGCCGAGCAGCAGGGCGACCGGGATGAGGATCGCCAGATTGGTCATGGCGCCGTCGCCAGCCGCCCGGGGGCGACGCCTTCGGCGCGGCTGTCGGCCGCCGCCGCGCGCTGCGGCGCGCGCGCCGGGCGCAGCCGCATGGCGTTGGCGACGACGATCAGCGACGACAGCGACATGGCGACCGCGGCGATCAGCGGCGTGACGTGGCCGAGCACGGCGATCGGCACGGCGATCACGTTGTAGCCGATCGCCAGCGCGAAGTTCTGCCGGACCAGCCGGCCGGCGCGCCGGGCGATGTCGAGCGCTTGCGGCACGGCGTAGAGGCTTTCGCGCAGGAACACGAAGTCTGCGGCGTTGCGGCCGATGTCGGCGGCCGTCGCCGGCGCCATCGAGACATGCGCGGCGGCGAGCGCCGGCGCGTCGTTGAGCCCGTCGCCGACCATCAGCGCGCGGTGGCCCTGGCGCGCCAGCGAGTCGAGGCGCGAGGCCTTGTCGCCGGGCAGCGCACGCGCGGTGGCCGCGTCGATGGCGAGCGCGGCGCCGGCGCTGCGCACCGCCTCCTCGCGGTCGCCCGAGATCAGCTCGATCGCCAGCCCCTCGGCCTGCAGCGTCTCCACCGCGGTGCGGGCGTCGCGGCGCAGCCGGTCCTCGAAGTCGAAGCGCGCCAGCGCCATGCCGTCGCGGGCGAGAACGGTGCCGTCGCGCGCGGCCGGATCGTCCGGCGCCGCCCATTCCGCGCGGCCCAGGCGGTAGACGATGCCGTCCTGCTCGGCCTCCACGCCGTAGCCCGGCACCTCGCGCACGGACGAGAAGGCGGGCGCCGGCACGCCGGCCGGGGCGGCCGCGGCGAGCGCCTGCGACAGCGGGTGGCGCGAATGGGCGGCGATCGCCGCCGTCAGCGCGCGCACGCGCGGCTTGACCGCGTCGAGACCGACCGGCCGCGGCGCGCCGAGCGTCAGCGTGCCGGTCTTGTCGAACACCACCGTGTCGATCTCGGCGAGCCGCTCCATCGCCGAGCCGTCCTTGACCATGATGCCGCTCTCGAACAGCCGCCTGGCGGCGACCACCTGCACGATCGGCACCGCGAGGCCGAGCGCGCACGGGCAGGTGATGATGAGCACGGCGATGGCGATGGTCAGCGACTGGTGCCAGTCGCCGCCGCTCGCCACCATCCAGCCGGCGAAGGTGAGAAGCGCGGTCAGGTGGACGACGGGCGAATAGAGCGCCGAGGCGCGGTCGGCAATGCGCCGGTAGCGCGCCCGCCCGCCCTCGGCCGCCTCCATCAGCCGCAGCATCTCGGCGAGGAAGGAATCCTTCGCCGCGGCCTCGGCCTCGACCGTCAGCGGCCCGGTCAGGTTCAGCGTGCCGGCGCGCACCGCACCGTCGCGCGCGATCGGCTGCGGCGCGCTCTCGCCGGTCACCAGCGCGCAGTCGAGCTCCGACGATCCCGCCACGACCCGTCCGTCGACGGGGATGCGCTCGCCGGCGGCGATCATCAGCCGCATGCCCGGCTCGATCTCGCCGAGCGGCAGGTAGCTGCGCGTTCCGTCGTCGCCGAGCACCAGCGCGCCGCGCGGCGCCAGCCGCGCCAGGCCGGACACCGCGACGCGCGTGCGCTCGCGCATCACATGGTCGAGCGTGCGGCCGATCAGCAGGAAGAAGAGCAGCGACACGGCGGCGTCGAAATAGGCGTGCTGGCCGTGGTTGATCGTCTCGTAGAGGCTCAGCCCGTAGGCGAGCGACACGCCGAGCGCGATCGGCACGTCCATGTTCATGCGCCCGTGGCGCAGCGCCTGAAAGGCGGAGCGGTAGAAGATGCGCCCGGCGAAGACGAGCGCCGGCACCGCGATCAGCGCCGAGATCCAGTGGAACAGGTCGCGCGTCGCGTCCTGCGCGCCCGACCACACCGACACCGACAGCAGCATGATGTTGCCGGCGGCGAAGCCCGACACGGCGACGGCGCGGATCAATTCGGCCAGCGTCTCGTCGCGCGCCTCGCCGGCGCCGTCGTCGAGATGCGCCTCGTAGCCGAGCGCGTTGATCGCCGGCACGATGGGCGGCGGCGCGTCGCCGCGCCAGCGCACGCTGACGCGCCGGCTCGACAGGTTGACGCGCGCATGCACGACGCCGTCGAGCCTGGCGAGCGCCGATTCGATCGCCTGGATGCAGGCGCCGCAATGGATGCCCGGCACCGACAGGTCGGTCTGCCTGAGGCCGTCGCCGAGGTCGCGGCTGGCGAGCCGCACCTCCTCCGGCGAGGGGCCGGCGGTCAGCGCGGCGGCCCGGTCGAGCGCCGCCTCGGTGCCGGGGGCGCAGCAGCTCATTGCAGGCGCCCCTCGCGGATCACGATGCGCCGCACGTCGCGGTAGGGCCGTTCGAGCCCGGCGTCCGACAGGATCTCGGCGATCCACACGCCGTCGCCGAGCCGCTCGGCGGCCGCGTGCAGCGTGCGGTCCTGGGCGGCGAGCGTGACGGTGCGGTCGTCGTCGACCGAGACCGGCCGCCGGAAGCTGGCGGTGACCGTGCCGAGCGGCAGCGCGCGGCCGTCGCCGTCGACCAGCCGGTAGCGGATCGCCCCGTCGGCGATCTCCAGCCGGCCCTGCCAGCCGAGCGCGGCCTGGGCGCGCCCTTCGGCGGCCTTCGCGTTGAACTTCTGGCTCGCCACGTAGGAGTTCTTGACGATCAGCCCGCTCCAGCTCGTGCTGGCGAACACCGCCATGGTGACGTTGACCGTGATGATGACGCCGAAGAAGGCGAGCATCAGCAGCAGCATGTGGCGGCCGGTGAACTGGCCGGGGTTGGAAGCGCGGTTGGCCATCACATGTCCTCCGGGGCCGAGAAGTTGGCCTGATACGATGCGGTCTCGTCGCCGCCGGCCTCCTCGACGTGGAAGCGGAACGTCTCGCTCTCCTCGTCGACGCGTTCGGCCGGCAGCCGCACGAAGACGCGCAGCGAGCGCAGCCGGTCGGGCTCGAGCGGCACTTCGAAGCTGCGGCCCTCGGCATTGTCGGCGATGCCGTCGACGGTCATCAGGGCGCCCGGCAGACCCTCGATCGACAGCGTCACCGTGCGCGGCTCGGGGATCATGTTGAGCAGCTTAACGGTATAGCCGTTGCGGATCGACCCGTCGGACAGCACGACGAACTGCGGGTTGCGGTCGTGCAGCACGTTGACGTCGAGCCGGTCGCGGGTGAACAGCGCGTAGAGCAGGACCAGGCCGACCAGCGCCCAGGCGCCGAAATAGACATAGGTGCGCGGCCGCAGGATCTTGTTCCAGTGGAAGTGCGCCACCTTGTCGGACAACCGGCCGTCGGGCTTGTGCACGCCGGTCGGGTCGATGGCGTGGCTGCCGCCGCCGGTGGCCAGCGCCATGTTGGCGTTGTAGTCCGACAGCGTGGCGTAGGAGATCAGCCCGCGCTCCTTGCCGGTCTTGTCCATCACCTGGTCGCAGGCGTCGATGCACAGCGCGCAGGTGATGCATTCGAGCTGCTGGCCGTCGCGGATGTCGATGCCCATCGGGCAGACCGCCACGCAGGCGTTGCAGTCGACGCAGTCGCCCACCAGCTGGCCGCTGGCGGCCGCCTTCTTGGCATGGCGCGAGCGTGGCTCGCCGCGCCAGTCGTTGTAGGTGACCGTCAGCGAGTTCTCGTCGAGCATCGCCGCCTGGATGCGCGGCCACGGGCACATGTAGGTGCACACCTGCTCGCGCATGTGGCCGCCGAAGGTGTAGGTCGTCGCCGTCAGGATCGCCACGGTGATGTAGGCGACCGGCAGCGCCTCGCCCCTGAACAGGTCGACGAACAGCGTCGGCGCGTCGGCGAAGTAGAAGATCCAGGCGCCGCCGGTGGCGACCGAGATCAGCAGCCAGATGGTGTGCTTGGAAAGCCGCTTGGCCACCTTGTCGGCGCTCCACGGCGCCTTGTCGAGCTTGATGCGGGCGTTGCGGTCGCCCTCCACCCAGCGTTCCACGACGAGGAACAGGTCGACCCAAACCGTCTGCGGGCAGGTGTAGCCGCACCACGCGCGGCCGACCGTCGAGGTGATGAGGAACAGGCCGATGCCGGCCATCACCAGGAGCCCGGCGACGAAGAAGAACTCCTGCGGCCAGATCTCGATGAAGAAGAAGTAGAAGCGCCGGTTGGCCAGGTCGATCAGCACCGCCTGGTCGGGCGCGTAGGGGCCGCGGTCCCAGCGCAGCCACGGCGTCAGGTAGTAGATGCCGAGCGTGATCGCCATGACGATCCACTTGAAGCGGCGGAACTGGCCGGAGGCGCGCTTGGGAAAGATCTTCTTGCGCGCCACGTAGAGCGGCTGGCGGACCCTGGCGGAGTTGACCGCCTCGGCCTCGATGCGTTCGATGCTGGAGCGCTCGGCCGCTCCGTCCTGGCTGGTCATGGACCCCGTCGTCCTCGCTTCGCCTGCCGCGCGCTCGTCAAGCATGGTGGCGTTCCGTCTTCAAGGCGCGGCCGCGCGGCCGCTCGTCCCTCATCGGTTAGCCCGGCAGCGGCCGCGCGCGCGTTGACATGGGTCAAACCGCGAACGTCGCTGCCGGTCTGCGCCGGTTCGTCGCCCGCAACGAAAGAGGCCCGGGCGCACGGCCCGGGCCTCGTCGGCGCGCTGCTGCCGGTCCTGCGGCTACTGGCCGCCGCCGAGCGAATGGACGTAGACGGCGAGCTGCTTGACCGTGGTCTCGCCGAGCCGCGCCTGCCAGGCCGGCATCACGCCGTGCTGCGGGCTGCGCACCTGGGCGGCGATCGCCTCCTGGCCGGAGCCGTAGAGCCAGATCGCGTCGGCCAGGTTGGGCGCGCCGAGAGCCGGCTCGCCCTGCGCGTTCTCGCCGTGGCAGGCCGCGCAGTTGTCGGCGTAGACCGTGCTGCCGGCCTCGACCAGCGCCGGGTCGGCACCCTCGCCGCTCAGCGAATGGACGTAGGCGGAAACGGCACGGATCTGCTGCGGATCGAGGATGTCGCCGAAGGCCGGCATCTCGCCGAAGCGCGTCTCGTCGTCGCCGTCGAAGCGCACGCCGTGCGCGATCGTCTGGTGGATCGCCTCGATGTCGCCGCCCCACAGCCACTCGTCGTCGTTGAGGTTGGGATAGCCGGCCGAGCCGGCGGCGCCCGAGCCGTGGCACTGCGAGCAGTTGACCTTGTAGGCGGCCGCGCCGGCGGAGATGGCGAAGCGGCGCAGCTCCTCGTCGGCCAAGATGTCGGCGAGCGGCTTCTCGCTGATGGCGGTGACCAGGTCGGCCCGCGCCGCGGCGGCCGCCTCCATCGTCTGGCTGAGCTCGGCGCGGCTCGAGTAGCCGAGCACGCCGCCGGTCGCCCGCTCGATCAGCGGCCAGGCGGGGTAGGCGATGGTGTAGGCCAGCGCCCAGGCGATGGTGGCGTAGAAGGTCCACACCCACCAGCGCGGCAGCGGGTTGTTGAGCTCCTTGATGCCGTCCCACTCGTGGCCGGTGGTCTCGACGCCCGTCACGTCGTCGATGTTCTTCTCGCTCATGGTCTCACTCGTCCTTGAGAGGAATGCGGGCAGCCTCGTCGGCCTGCTTCTTGCTGCCGGGCCGGAAGGCGAACAGCACCACGCCGACGAAGAAGACGAACATCGCCAGCAGCGCCCAGCTGTCTGCGAATTCGCGCATCGTGTTGTAGTCCATCACCGAATCTCCTCAGCGATAGCCGGCGGCTTCGTCATAGGTCGAGAAGTCGACCAGCGTGCCGAGCATCTGCAGATAGGCGATCAGCGCGTCCATTTCGGTCAGCGCCTGCGGATTGCCGTCGAAGTCGCCGACCTTGGCCTTCGGGTAGCGCGCCAGCAGCGCGTCCCAGTCGCCGTTCGGATCGGCCTGCGCGGTGAGGTCGGCCTCCGCGTTGGCGACCATCTCCTCGGTGTAGGGCACGCCGACGCGCTGGTTGGCGATCAGGTGGGTGGAGAAGTCCTCCACCCGGATCGGCGTGTCCTTGAGGAAGGCGTAGCTCGGCATGATCGATTCGGGCACCACCGAGCGCGGCTCGATCAGGTGCTGCACGTGCCACTCGTTCGAGTAGCGGTCGCCGACGCGGGCGAGGTCGGGCCCCGTCCGCTTCGAGCCCCACTGGAAGGGGTGGTCGTACATCGACTCGGCCGCCAGGCTGTAGTGGCCGTAGCGCTCCACCTCGTCGCGGAAGGGGCGGATCATCTGCGAGTGGCAGGTGTAGCAGCCCTCGCGGATGTAGACGTCCCGGCCGGCGAGCTCGAGCGGCGAGTAGGGCCGCATGCCGTCCACCTTCTCGATCGTGTTCTCGAGGTAGAACAGCGGTGCGATCTCGACGATGCCGCCCACGGTGACCACCGCGAAGGAGGCGACCAGGAGCAGGGTCGCGTTGCGCTCCAGGACCGCGTGTTTGTCCATCAAGGCCATTGGTGTCGCTCCTTATTCAGCGGGCTGCAGGCCGGATTGCGAAGAGGGTTTGGCGCCGCCGATGGGCTCTTCCTGGCGCTGGTGGCCGAGGATCGTCATGGCGACGTTCCAGACCATGACCAGGGCACCGATCAGGTAGAGCAGGCCGCCGATCGCACGCACCACGTAGTAGGGGAACATGGCCTGCACGGTCTCGGCGAAGGAGTAGACCAGGAAGCCCTGATCGTCGTACTCGCGCCACATCAGGCCCTGCTGGATGCCCGACACCCACATCACCGCGGCGTAGACGACGATGCCGAGCGTGGCGAGCCAGAAGTGCCAGGTGACGAGCCGCAGCGAGTAGAGCCGCTCGCGATGCCACAGCTTGGGCACGAGGTAGTAGACGGCGCCGAAGGAGATCATGCCGACCCAGCCGAGCGCGCCGGAATGGACATGGCCGATCGTCCAGTCGGTGTAGTGCGACAGCGAGTTGACCGCCTTGATCGACATCATCGGCCCCTCGAAGGTCGACATGCCGTAGAAGGCGATGGCCAGCACCATCATGCGGATGATCGGGTCGGTGCGCAGCTTGTCCCAGGCGCCCGACAGTGTCATCAGGCCGTTGATCATGCCGCCCCAGGAGGGCATCCACAGCATGATGGAGAACACCATGCCGAGCGTCTGCGCCCAGTCCGGCAGGGCGGTGTAGTGCAGGTGGTGCGGACCGGCCCAGATGTAGAGGAAGATCAGCGCCCAGAAGTGCACGATCGACAGCCGGTAGGAGTAGATCGGCCGTTCCGCCTGCTTCGGCACGAAGTAGTACATCATGCCGAGGAAGCCGGCCGTCAGGAAGAAGCCGACCGCGTTGTGGCCGTACCACCACTGCGTCAGCGCGTCCTGCACGCCGGAGAAGGCCGAATAGCTCTTGAAGCCGAGGAAGGAGACCGGCACCGCCAGGTTGTTGACCACGTGCAGCATCGCGATGGTCACGATGAAGGACAGGTAGAACCAGTTGGCGACGTAGATGTGCGGTTCCTTGCGCTTGAAGATCGTGCCGAGGAAGACGACCAGATAGGCCACCCACACCAGCGTCAGCCACAGGTCGACATACCACTCCGGCTCGGCGTATTCGCGGCTCTGGGTGATGCCCAGCAGGTAGCCGGTCGCCGCCATCACGATGAAGAGCTGGTAGCCCCAGAACACGAACCAGGCGAGATCGCCGCCGAACAGCCGCGCCCGCGAGGTGCGCTGCACCACGTAGAAGGAGGTGGCGATCAGCGCGTTGCCGCCGAAGGCGAAGATCACCGCCGAGGTGTGCAGCGGCCGCATGCGGCCGAAGTTGAACCACGGCTCGATGTTGAGGTCCGGAAAGGCGAGCTGCAGCGCGATGATGACGCCGACAAGGAAGCCGGCGATGCCCCAGAACAGCGTCGCGATCGCGCCGTAGCGGATCGGGCCGTCCATGTAGGCGGCCTCGCTCTGCACCGGTTCGGCCGCCGCCGCGCCCCAGCGCGTCTGCCGCAGCAGGAGCACCGTGCCGCCGAGCAGCACGAAGAAGAGCACCCACATATGGGCCTGGAAGAGGGCGTCGCGCGCGAACGCCGCGCCCAGCAAGGCTAGGAACGTGGCGAAGCCGACCCCGACGAGTTCGGTGCGGTATTTCATTGTCTGACCCCCGACGGCGGATGTGCATGGGCGGCCCGCGCGGGGTCGCCCGTCCATGCGCCACCTTTTTCGGAAGGGGGTTCGGCTCGCCTTGATCTGCGTCAAAGCCCGCGGGGCCCCGCAGACGCGATAGAATGGCCGCGCGCCCGGCCGTTCCGGCGGTCGGACCGTAAAGGCAAGCCCGCGCCGGAGGACCCCGCCATGGCCGCCACATCGAAGCCCTGCGAGGCACCGGTCGCCGAGATCGCGCCGCGCCTGGCGACCGCCGTCCCGCGCTACACGAGCTACCCGACCGCGCCGCACTTCCACGCCGGCATCACCGCCGAGCGGGTCGCCGGCTGGCTGTCCGGGCTGGCGGCGGGCGAGGCGGTGTCGCTCTACATCCACATTCCCTATTGCGACAAGCTGTGCTGGTTCTGCGCCTGCCACACCAAGCACACGCGGCGCTACGAGCCGGTGACGGAGTATCTCGCCGCGCTCGACGGCGAGATCGCCGCGGTCTCCCGGCTGGTCGGCGAGCGCGTGCGGGTGCGCGCGCTGCATCTGGGCGGCGGCTCGCCGACCATGCTGGCGCCCGACGACCTGCGGGCGCTCGGCGCCCGGCTGCGCGGCGCCTTCGCCTTCGCGCCCGACGCCGAGGTCAGCATCGAGATCGACCCCAACGACATGGACGAGGGGCGGCTCGACGCGATGGCCGATTTCGGCATGACGCGGGCGAGCCTCGGCGTGCAGGACTTCGATCCGCGCGTGCAGGACGCCATCAACCGGCACCAGAGCTTCGCGCTCACCCGCTCGGTGGTCGAGGGCCTGCGGGCGCGCGGCGTCGGCTCGGTCAATCTCGACCTGCTCTACGGCCTGCCGCACCAGACCGAGGAGAGCCTGGCGGCGACCATCGACAGTGCGCTGTCGCTGGCGCCCGACCGCATCGCGCTGTTCGGCTACGCGCATGTGCCGTGGTTCAAGAAGCATCAGACGATGATTCCCGAGGCGGCGCTGCCCGGCACCGAGGCACGCTACGCCCAGGCGCTGCTCGCCGCCCGCCGCATCGAGGCGGCCGGCTACGCGCCGATCGGCATGGACCATTTCGCGCTGCCCGGCGATCGGCTCGCCGTCGCCGCGCGCGAGGGCCGCCTGGCGCGCAACTTCCAGGGCTACACGGACGATCCCTGCGCCACCCTGATCGGGCTCGGCCCGTCCTCGATCAGCCGCTTCGCCGAGGGCTACGCGCAGAACGTCGCCGACATCGGCAACTACCAGCGCGCGGTCGCCGGCCGCGGGCTGGCGACGGCGCGCGGCATCGCCTTCTCCGAGGAGGACCGCGCCCGCGGCTGGGTGATCGAGCGGCTGATGTGCGACTTCGCCTTCTCCGCCGCCGAGGCCGCCCGCCGCTTCGGCGCCACCGGCCGCGCCCTCGTGGCGGAGGCCGAGCGCCACCTGCGCGACGACGGCCTGCTCGTCCGCCACGGCGACCGCTTCGTCGTCACGGCCGCCGGCCGGCCGCTGGTGCGCACGGTCGCCGCACGCTTCGACGGCTACCTGGCGGCCGGCACCGCGCGCCACTCGCTCGCCGTGTGAGGCGCGGCCGGTGCCGCGCCGGCCGGCTCAGAAGTGCTCGCCGGCGTGGAAGGGACCGATGCGCGTGCCCGCCGCCACCAGGTAGGCCGTCGACCAGCCGATCAGCAGGAAGCCGTTGATGCCTTCGAGCCCCGCCAGAAGCCGCCATTCGGCGACCGGCACCACGTCGCCGTAGCCGACGGTGGAGAAGGTGACGGTCGACAGGTAGAGCGCCGTCGAGAAGTCCGGCGCGGCGCCGACGATCGCGTAGCACAGCGCCCAGAGCCAGATTTCCACCGACATCACCGCGAACACGCCGAGCACGACCGTCGACATCGCCAGGATGCGGCTGCGCCGGCCGTGCATGCGGAAGCGCGCCACGAGCCTGCCGGTCGCCTGGGTGACGGCGATCAGGCCGAGCGTGTGGATGACCACGGTCAGGATGATGACCATGCTGCCGATCGAGAGGTTTGCCAGCATCGGCGGACCTTGATGGTTGCGTTGTTCCCCTTGGCGGCCGCACGCAGCCGCGCAGCCCGCTCATAGCACGGAACGCCGGGCGCGCGCTGCGTCGCGCCGCGGCCGCGGGCGCGGCGATTGACAGGCGTGGCTTTCGGCCGCATTGATCGCCGCGTCGTCAGGCTTTCTTAGGGGAGCGATGCGGGGTCATGCCGTCGGCGGCGATACCGCAACACGGAACGGGAATTTGGCTAGCGCGCTCGACACAAGCACCGGCGATGCGCTGCGCGGCCTGGCGGTGGCGGTCGCCGGCCTGGCGCTCGGCTTCCTGGCGCAGGCGGTGCTCGCCGAGGCGGCGGGCGCGCCGCTGCTGGTCCTGCTGGCGCCGGCCGCCGTGCTCGGCGCGGCGCTCGTCGGCGGGGCCTTTGCCGCGCTCGTCGGCCTGCTGCTCGCCATCGGCGTCTTCCTGCTCGCCGCGGCCGCCGGCATAGAGCCGGCGCCGGGGCTCGCCGCGGCCGCCCTGTCGCTCGTCGCCGCCGCGCTGCTCGCGCATCTCGGCGTGCGCCACCGCGTCCTGTCGCGCCGCGCCCGCGCCGCCCAGGAGCGGCTCGACACGCGCGACGCGCATCTGCGCTCGATCCTCGACACCGTGCCCGACGCCACCGTGGTGATCGACAGCACCGCGACCATCATCTCCTTCAACCGCGCCGCGGTGCGCCAGTTCGGCTATTCCGAGGCCGAGGCGGTCGGCCGCAACGTGCACATCCTGATGCCCGAGCCCTACCGGCAGGAGCACGACGGCTACATCGAGCGCTATCTGACGACCGGTGAGCGCCGCATCATCGGCATCGACCGGGTGGTGGTCGGCCGGCGCCGCGACGGCTCGACTTTCCCCATGAAGCTCGCCGTCGGCGAGATGCGCACCGGCGAGGACGTCTTCTTCACCGGCTTCATCCGCGACCTGACCGAGCGCGCCGAATCGGAGGAGCGCCTCGAGGAGGTGCAGAGCGAGCTGGCCCGTCTGGCGCGCCTCAACGAGCTCGGCGAGATGGCCTCGACGCTGGCGCACGAGCTCAACCAGCCGCTGGCCGCCGTCGCCAACTACGTGCAGGGCTGCTCGCGGCTGCTCAAGAACATGGACGACGCGCTTTCCGAGCGCATGCGCGAGGCGCTCGACGAGGCCGGCCGGCAGTCGCTGCGCGCCGGCGAGATCATCCGCCACCTGCGCGAGTTCGTCACCCGCGGCGAGACCGAGAAGCAGCCGCAGAGCATGCGCAAGCTGGTCGAGGAATCGGGCGCGCTGGCGCTGGTCGGCTCGCGCGAGCTCGGCGTGCACACGGTGTTCGACTTCGCGCCCGGCGAGGATGCGGTGATGGTGGTGCCGGTGCAGATCCAGCAGGTGCTCATCAACCTGATGCGCAACGCCGTCGACGCCATGCGCGACACGGACCGGCGCGAGCTGGTCGTGCGCACCGGCGAGGGCGAGAACGGCGACATCTTCGTCGAGGTGGCGGATTCCGGCCCCGGCGTCCCCGACGAGGTCGCCCAGCGCCTGTTCAAGCCGTTCGTCACCACCAAGCCGGGCGGCATGGGCGTCGGCCTGTCGATTTCCAAACGCATCGTCGAGGCGCATGGCGGCAGCCTGACGATGCAGCGCAACGACATGGGTGGGGCGACCTTCCGCTTCGCGCTGCCCGGCATCGCCAGGCAGGAGCTGCAGCATGAGCGCTGACGTGGTCGTTCACATCGTCGACGACGAGGAGCCGGTTCGCAAGTCGCTCGCCTTCCTGCTGTCGATGACCGGCTATGCCGCGCGCGCGCACGAATCGGCCACCGCCTTCCTGAAGGTCGCGCCGCAGCTGGAGCGCGCCTGCCTCGTCACCGACCTGCGCATGCCCGACATGAGCGGCGTCGAGCTGCTGCACCGCCTGCGCGAGGCCGGCGCGATGCTGCCCACCATCGTGATCACCGGCCATGGCGACGTGCCGATGGCGGTCGAGGCGATGAAGGCGGGCGCGCTCGACTTCATCGAGAAGCCGTTCGAGGACGAGGTGCTGCTCGAGGCGGTGCGGCACGCCGCCGAGGAGCTCGACCGGCGCAATGTCGGCATCGGCGACGTCGAGGCGATCCGCGGCCGCATCGGCCAGCTCACCGAGCGCGAGCGCCAGGTGATGGACGGCATCGTCGCCGGCCTGCCCAACAAGACGATCGCCTTCGATCTCGACATCAGCCCGCGCACCGTCGAGGTGCACCGCGCCAGCGTGATGGCCAAGATGGGCGCGCGCAACCTGCCCGATCTGGTGCGCATGGTTCTGGCCGACGGCACCCGTCAGCGCTGAGGGCGCCGAACGCGCGCGTCTTGATCCATCGCAAAGGCGACGCGCGCCGGACAGGCTAGAAGCGACTCCTAACTGCGGGCGGCGCGCATGCCGGCCCGGTTCAGAGGGTTGCTTTTGACCTTGCCTGCGCACTCGATCAGCCTGCCCGACACGACGGTCGTGGTTGTCGCGCCGGACGAGGCCTTTCGCCGCTCGCTCGGCTTCGTGCTCGAGGCGGAGGGCTACCGCATCCGGCTCTTCGACCACCTGCCGGCCGCCGGCGTGTGGGTCGACGGCGCGTGCTGCGCGGTGGTCGACGAGAAGGCGCTCGAGGTCGACGGCGTGCCGCTCGCCCGGCTGACCGAGGGCGGTCGGCCGGTGGTGCTTCTGGTCGACCGGATCAAGAACGGACCGGCCGCCGCCGGCCTGTCGCTGGTCGAGAAGCCGCTGCTCGGCCGCACGCTGGTCGACGCGGTGAGCGCCAGCCTGCCCGGCCATGCCGGACGCCCCCGCACTACGTAGAATCCCGTAGGGACAAACCGGATTTCGGCCGCGCGCGCCGTGCGGCATCACTGTCTCCGAGACGACCGCAACCTTTGAGACGCCGCAATGCTCGCGCAACAGGCCCACGACCTGCCGCTCGCCCGCCGCCCGCTCGCGGAGGCGCGCCCCCAGGCCAAGCCCGTCGGGCTCGGCCCGCATCAGGTGCTCTTCCACGACGCGCGCAGCGAGATCTACGCCCAGGGCGAGACGGCCACCGCGCTCTACCAGGTCGAGTTCGGCGCCGTGCGCGTCTACCGGCTGCTGGCCGACGGCCGTCGCCAGATCACCGCCTTCCATGTCGCCGGCGAGGTTTTCGGCTTCGAGGCCGAGGGCCAGCACCGCTTCTTCGCCGAGGCCGTGTCGAACTGCGCCATCCGCGCCTACCGGCTGCCCATCGAGCCGCGCGCGGCGGCCGAGATCCTGCCGGTCGCGCTCGAATCGCTGGTGCGCGCCCAGCAGCATCTCGTCGTCATCGGCCGGCAGAGCGCCGACGAGCGGGTCGCCACCTTCCTGCTCGACATGATGGCGCGCCAGGGCGGCCGCGCGCAGGTCGAGCTCGCCATGTCGCGCACCGACATCGGCGACTATCTCGGCCTGACCATCGAGACGGTGTCGCGCATCCTGTCGCGCTTCAAGCAGCGCGGCATCATCCGCCTGCCCAACGCACGCACGGTGGAGATCCTGCGCGAGCCGGCGCTGCGCGCCCTCTGCGACTGACGCGTTCTTCGTCCTCCCTTCACCTGGGGGCGCGGGCCGCACGGCCCGGGCCCCTCTTTTTTTGCCTGCCGTGGGCGGCCGCCGCTCGCCGCGCGGGGTTCAGAGCCGCGGAACAAAGCGCCGCCTGCGGGCTTCAGGCTCGAGCCGGCGGAAGATGGCCGCGCGGCGGCGCGTTTCGTCGGGCGATTGTGCGGCGGCCGCTTCCGGCGCATCCTTGCCGTCGGCGGCGCCGGGCGCTGGCGCCCGCGTTCGACCGATGGTGAAGCCGAGACCGATGCCGCAGTCCCTCGTCGATCAGCTCGCAAGGCGCTACGGCATCGTCGCCCGCTACACCGGCTTCGACGGCGAGCCGGTGCATGTCCCGCGCGACAGCCGGCGCCGGCTGCTCGCCGGCCTCGGGCTCGACGTCGACGACGAGGCGGCGCTCGCCGCCGCGCTCGCGGCGGCGCCGGCCGCCGCGCCGCGGCTCGGCCGGTCGGCCGCGCCGCCGTGCCACGTCCCCGACGACCTCGCCGCCCACCCGGCCTGGGGCATCACGCTGCAGCTCTACGAGCTGCGCTCGGCGCGCAACTGGGGCATTGGCGATTTCGAGGATCTCGCCGTGCTCGGCGAACTGGCGGCGCGCGCCGGCGCCGACTTTATCGGCCTGACGCCGCTGCATGCGCCGTTCCTGGCCGCGCCGGAGCGCTGCAGCCCGTTCTCGCCGTCCAACCGCCGCTTCCTCAACCCGCTCTACATCGCGATCGACCGCGTGCCCGGCTACACCGGCGATCTCGCCGCGGCGCTGCCGCTCGAGCGCCTGCGCGCGGCCGAACTGGTCGACTACGCCGCGGTCGCGGCGGTCAAGCGGCCCGTCCTCGCCGCGCTGTGGCGGCGCTGGCGCGACGATCTCGCCGCCGCGCGGCCGGAGCTGGCGAGCGCCTTCGCCCGGTTCCGCGAGGAGGGCGGCCGCGCGCTCGAGCGGCACGCGCTGTTCGAGGCGATCTCCGCGCGCATGGCCGAGACGGGCGCGGGGGCGGGCTGGCATGGCTGGCCCGAGCGCCTGCACGACCCCGACGGCGCGGCGGCGGCCGCCTTCGCGCGCGAGCATGCCGATGCGGTGTCGTTTCACGCCTGGCTGCAGTGGCTGGCCGACAGCCAGCTCGCCCGCGCCGCCGACCGGCTCGCCGCCGCCGGCATGCGCGTCGGGCTGTATCTCGATCTCGCCGTCGGCGAGGCGCCGGACGGTTCGGCGGTCTGGGGCGCCCGCCACCAGCACCTGACCGGCGCGACGGTCGGCGCTCCGCCCGACTATTTCACCAGCGGTGGCCAGGACTGGGGCGTCGCCGGCCTGTCGCCGCTCGCGCTCGTCGAGGACGACGGCGCGGCCTGGGCGGAGCTGGTGGCCCGCGCGGCGCGCCATGCCGGCGCGCTGCGCATCGACCACGTGATGGCGCTGTGGCAGCTCTTCTTCATCCCGGCCGGCGCCCGGCCGGCCGACGGCGCCTATGTGCGCTTTCCGATCGCCCGCATCCTCGAGCGGCTGGCCGCGCAGTCGCACGCCGCGCGGGTGACGCTGATCGGCGAGGACCTCGGCCTGGTGCCGGCCGGCTTTCGCGGGGTGATGCGCGAGGCGGGCATCCTGTCCTACCGCGTGTTCTATTTCGAGAAGGCGGCCGGCGCCGGCTTCCGCGCCGCGCGCGCCTATCCGCGCCAGGCGCTCGCCTGCCTGTCGACGCACGACCTGCCGACGCTTCGCGGCTGGTGGCGCGGCTCCGACGTCGCGCTGCGC
>NZ_JAOAOP010000047.1 GCF_030398335.1 Aquibium sp. A9E412 | reverse complement strand
CCCTCACCCTGCCCTCTCCCCGCTAGCGGGGAGAGGGTGAGGTCGCGCACGGCTTCGGCGGCCGTCCCATCTGGCACCCCTCTGTCGGCTGCGCCGACATCTCCTCCTCAAGGGGGGAGATCGGGCTGGCGTTTGCGGCCGGCCGCCGTGCGGGACCTGCGAGACCGGGGCGCCCCCTTCTCCCCGCCTGCGGGGAGAAGGTGCCCCGCAGGGGCGGATGAGGGGCCGCGCCGGCATCCGCCGCGCGTGCACCGCCATCGCTCCGAATGCCGCGCCCCGCCGCCAGGTCGACGCTGCCCCTCACCCTGCCCTCTCCCCGCAGGGGCGGATGAGGGGCGGCGCCGGCACCCGCGGCGCGTGCACCGCCATCGCTGCGAATGCCGCGCCCCGCCGCCAGGTCGGCGCTGCCCCTCACCCTGCCCTCTCCCCGCAGGCGGGGAGAGGGTGAGGTTGCGCGCGTCTTCGGCGGCCGTCCCCTCTGGCACCCCCCTCTGTCGGCTGCTCCGACATCTCCTCCTCAAGGGGGGGAGATCGGGTCGGCGTTTGCGGCCGGCCGCCGTGCCGAGACTTGCGAGACCGGGGCGCCCCCTTCTCCCCGCCTGCGGGGAGAAGGTGCCCCGCAGGGGCGGATGAGGGGCCGCGCCGGCAGCAGCCGCGCGTGCACCGCCATCGCTGCGAATGGCGCGCCCCGCCGCCAGGTCGACGCTGCCCCTCACCCTGCCCTCTCCCCGCAAGCGGGGAGAGGGTGAGGTTGCGCGCGTCTTCGGCGGCCGTCCCCTCTGGCGCCCCCTCTGTCGGCTGCGCCGACATCTCATCCTCAAAGGAGGGGAGATCAGCGGTCGGCGACCCTTCCCGCAAGCGGGAGACCGGGCGGGGTGTCCTAGCCCATCTGGCTCTTGACGAAGTCGCGCACGATGGCGACGACGCCGCGGCCCAGCAGCGCGTCGAGCGCGTCGACGAAGGCGTCGACATGCTCGCGCTGGCAGATCAGCGGCGGCTCCAGCCGGATAACGTTGCGGTTGTACTCGGTGAAGGCCACCAGCACGCCGTGGTCGCGCAAGAGGAGCGCGCCGACGAAGCCCGACAGCGAGCCCTTGAGCTTGTCGTCGAGCATGCCGACCATCGGCCTGAGCACCGCCGGCAGCGTGCGGCTGAAGTCCTGGAACTCCAGCCCGACCATCAAGCCGCGGCCGCGCACGTCCTTGATGATGTTGGGATATTTCGCCTTCAGCCCGTCCAGCCGCTCGATGAGATAGGCGCCGGTCGTCTCGGCGTTCTCCATCAGCTGCTCGTCGTAGAGCACGTTGATCGCCTCGATCGAGGTGACGCTCGCCTCGCCGATGCCGCCGAAGGTGGCGGCGGCGTGGATCATCGCCGTCTTGGGCGAGCCGTACGCCTTCATGTAGACCTCGCGCCTGGCGATCATGGCGCCGACGGCGGCCTTGCCGCCGCCCAGCGACTTGGCGAGCGCGGTGACGTCGGGCACGACGCCGTAGTGCTCGAAGGCGTAGAAGCGGCCGGTGCGGCCGAAGCCGCACTGCACCTCGTCGGCGACCCACAGCACGCCGTAGCGGTCGCACAGCGCGCGCAGCGCCTGCCAGTATTCGGCCGGCGCCGAGACGATGCCGCCGCCGCCCTGCACCGTCTCCAGGACGATGACGCCGATCTCCGGGTCGGCGCGGAAGGCGTTCTCCACCGCGGCGATGTCGCCGAACGGCACGCGCACGGTGTTGTCGACCAGCCGGAACTCGCCGCGGTAGAGCGGGCTGTCGGTCAGCGACAGCGTGCCCTTGGTCTTGCCGTGGAACGAGTTCTCGGCATAGACGATCTTCGAGCGCTTCGGCCCGGCGGCGCGCTCGGCCACCTTGATCGCCGCCTCCATCGCCTCCGAGCCGGTCGAGCCGAGGAACACCATGTCGAGATCGCCGGGGCTGCAGGCGGCCAGGTTGTGCGCCAGCGCGGTGGCGTATTGCGACATGAAGGCGATGGCGATCTCGTGCCGCTTCTCCTCCTGGAACCTGCGCCTGGCCTCGAGGATGCGGGGGTGGTTGTGGCCGAAGGCGAGCGAGCCGAAGCCGCCGAAGAAGTCGAGGATGCGGCGGCCGTTCTGGTCGATGTAGTACATGCCCTCGGCGCGCTCGATCTTCACCTTGTGGAAGCCGAGCAGCTTCATGAAGTGGAGCTGGCCGGGGTTGAGATGCGCCTTGAACAGCTCGGTCATGCGCGCCACGTCGAGCGCCTTGGCGTCGTCCACCGTCATCAGGTCGGGCCTGGCGATCGAGGACGGGGCGAGCGCGGGCGCGGCCATCACGGGGCGCGCCTGGCGGGTATCGGTCTTGCTCAGGACGGTCATCGGTCTCTCCTATTCGGCCGGCACGTGCTCGGCGGCCGGCGCGCTGCCGGCGGCCTTCTTGGCGCGGTATTCGTCGTAGGCGGCGATCAGCATGTCCGCGTCGCGGTACTGCGGCACCCAGCCGAGCTGGCGCTCGCCCTTCGAGACGTCGAGCACGCACATCTCGTCGGCGATCAGGTACTGCTCGGGGTCCATCAGCGGCAGGTTGACGCGGTCGAGCAGGTCGAGCGTGCGCTTGACCGCCCAGCCCGGCGTCGGCAGCAGGATCGAGCGCGAGCCGGCGTGGCGGATCAGGTCGCCGAGCAGCCGGCGCACCGGCGGCGGGTTGAGCGAGCCGAGATTGTAGGCCTCGTTCGGCACGCCCGCCTTCCAGGCGAGCCGCGCCGCCTCGGCGCAGTCGAACACCGAGATGAACTGGTAGGGATTGCGCCCCGCGCCGATCATCGGCACCGGCAGGTTCCAGTCGATCAGCTTGAACAGCTTCTCCAGGATGCCGAGGCGGCCCGGACCGATGATCAGGCGCGGCCGGAACAGCGCGATGCGCATGCCGCGCTCGCGCCAGCCGGCGGCCAGCGTCTCGGTCTCCAGCTTCGACAGGCCGTACTCGCCGAGCGGCGCGACCGGATGGTCCTCGGTCATCGGATAGGCGACCGTGTGGCCGTAGATCATGTCGGTGGTGTAGTGCACCAGCCGGTCGGCGCCGGCACGGTCCATCGCCTCGATGATGTTGACCGTGCCGTGATAGTTGACCGGCCAGAAGAAGTCGTGCCGCTTGGCGCGCACCTGGATCGGCGACAGCATCTTGGCCGACAGGTTGTAGACCATGTCGTCGGCGCCGATGCCGACGGCGGCCACCGAGGCGGGATCGGTGACGTCGCAGGTGACGAAGCGGACGTTGCGGTAGTGCGGCAGGTCGCTCTTCGCGATGTCGGCCACCACCACCTCCTCGCCGTCGGCGAGGAGCTTGGGAGCGAGATGCCGGCCGACGAAGCCGTCGCCGCCGAAGATGATGTGCTTCATTGGATCATGGACCTCTGCGAATGGAGCGTCTGGTTGGAAAGGGCGCCGTCGTCCTCGCCGGCATGCCGGCCGCTCTGGGCGATCAGCACGGTGCCGACGCAGATCAGCGCGATGCCGGCGATGCGGTAGGCGTTCAGGTCCTCGCGGAAGACGAAATAGGCGAACACCGCGACCGCCACATAGGCGAGGCTGAGGAAGGGATAGGCGAAGGACAGCTCGACCTTCGACAAGACGTAGAGATGCGAGGCCATCGATACCACGAAGGTCGTCAGGCCGAGGAAGACCCACGGGCTGAAGACGATCTGCAGCATCTTGAAGACCGGATTGACGCCGGCGAAGCTGAGCGCGCCGAGCTGCATCATGCCGTATTTCAGCATGAGCTGGGCCGCGGCGTTGGTCATCACCGTGAACAGTATGAAAGGCAAGTACTTCATCTTATCCCACCCTGCTCCGGCCTAGCAGGCCGGCAAGAAGAAACCGTGAATCGGACCGCTCGCATTCGAACGGCCGGTGCGCCCGGCGGCCGTCATTCGGCGGCATGGCGGTGCTCCGCGTTGCGGGCCGGCAGGCACAGCGCCGTGCGGCGCCAGAAGTCCGACATGAAGGCGGGATCGCGCAGCCGCTCGAGCGCCGGCCAGTCGGGAAAGGAGGCGGCGAACACCGGCGCGCCCATGCGCGCGTCCTTGTAGGGATTGACCGCGCCGCCGGCGTCCACGGTGATGCGGTCGAGACGGGCGAGCAGCTCGAGCGTGGCGCGGCCGCGGTTGGGAAAGTCGAGCGTCAGCGTGTAGCCCGGCCGCGGGAACGACAGGAGCCCCGGCGAGGCGAGCGGGCCGAAGCGCTTGAGCACGGTGAGGAAGGACGCCTGCCCCGCCTCGCGCGCGGCCGCCAGCAGCGCCGGCAGCGCGCGGCGCGCCGTCTCCTCCGGCACCACGCTCTGGTGCTGGAACAGCCCGCGCGGGCCGTACAGCCGGTTCCAGTCGCGCACGCCGTCGAGCGGGAAGAAGAAGCTGCGATAGGGCGTGCGGCGCGGCTTGCCCGCGCGCCCCTTGGCGGTGCGGTAGGCGGCGTTGAACAGCCTCAGGAAGGGCCGGTTGAGGACGGTGACCGGCGGCGTGAAGGGCACGGCGAGCCGGCGGCCCGGCCGGGCCGGTGCGGCGGCCGGTTCGTCTGCGTGGTTCGCCGTCAGCATCAGGCCGCGGCCGGCACGCCGCCCGCCGGCGAGCTGGTCGATCCAGGCGACGGCGTACTCGTTGTCGGCGTCGGCCTGCGCGGCCAGCTCGAAGAAGCCGTCGAGGGCGGCGAACGGCGTGACCTCCTCGACGACGTCCGGCGAGCCGACGCGCATCAGCCGGATCGTCGCCTCGGTGATCATGCCGGTCAGCCCCATGCCGCCGATGGTGGCGGAAAACAGCGCCTTCTCCACGCGCGGGCTCGCCTCGTGCACCGCCCCGTCGGAGCGCAGCAGCGACAGCCGCTCGACGTGCCGCCCGAAGGTGCCGCGGCGATGATGGTTCTTGCCGTGCACGTCGTTGGCGATGGCGCCGCCGAGCGTCACCAGCTCGGTGCCGGGCACCACCGGCAGGAAGAAGCCGTGCGGCGCGACATGGGCGATCAGGTCGCGCAGGAGCACGCCCGCCTGGGCGGTAACGACGCCGCGCTCGCCGTCGAAGGCGAGGATGCGGTTCATGCCGCGCATGTCGGCCAGCGTGCCGCCGGTGTTGAGGCAGCTGTCGCCATAGCTGCGGCCGTTGCCATAGGCGAGCAGCGCGCCGCGCAGCGCCCGCCGCGAGGTCAGGAGCGCCGCCGCCTCGACGCCCGGCACCGCGCGCGCGGCCGGCGGCGACACCCGGCCGAAGCTCTGCAGAGGCGCGGCCATCGGCTACATCCCCGCCACGACGAGCAGCACCGCGCCGAGCCCGGCGACGAGCTGGCTGCGCCAGTCGCGGATGATGAAGACGATCGGGTCGTCGTGCATCTCGTCGCGGCGCGCCAGGATCCACAGCCGCATGGTCAGGTAGAGGACGATCGGCCCGAGCGGCCAGACCAGCCACGGATGGGCGTAGAGCTCGCGCACCGCCTCGCTGTCGATGTAGAGCGCCAGCACCAGCGCCGAGGCGAAGGCCGACGCCATGCCGGCCTGGCCGACGATCTCCTGGTCCTCGGCGCGGTAGCCGCGCCCGGCGATGCGCTCGCCGGCCGGCAGCGCGGTGGTGCGCAGCTCGACGTAGCGCTTCACCAGCGCCAGCGACAGGAAGAAGAAGATCGAGAAGGCGAGCAGCCAGAACGACACGTCGACGCCGGTCGCCGCCGCGCCGGCCAGGATGCGCATGGTGTAGAGACCGGCCAGCGTCAGCACGTCGACGAGCAGCATGCGCTTGAGCGACAGCGAGTAGGCCGTGGTGGCGACCAGATAGCCGCCCAGCACCAGCCAGAACAGCGGCGGCAGGAACAGCGCGGTGAGCGCGCTGACCGTCAGCAGCACCGCGATGGCGCCGAGTCCGAACGGCATCGACAGCACGCCGCTGGCGAACGGCCGGTTGCGCTTGGTCGGATGGCGGCGGTCGAGCGCCAGGTCGAAGAAGTCGTTGAGGACGTAGATCGCCGAGGCCGCGGCGCTGAACGACACGAAGGCGAGCGCGCAGGCCAGCAGCATGCCGACGTCGAGATATTCGTGCGACAGGATGACCGGCACGGCGATCAGCGAGTTCTTCAGCCACTGGTGGACGCGCAGCATCTTGAGGATGGTGCGCCAGGTCGGCTTCGGCGCCGGCAGCAGCTCGGCGTCGTGCGCGGCCTGCCAGCGCGCGGCATGCCGGTCGGGCGCCACCACCAGCGCGGCGCGCGCGGCGTCGAACACGGCGATGTCGGGCCGTGCGTTGCCGGCATAGTCGAAGCCGCCGTCGCCGAAGGCCTCGATCAGCGCGGCGCGCTTGCGGCCGGCCGCCATGTTGCAGCCGCGGTCGGTCGAGATCACGCTGTCGAAGACGCCGAGATGGGCGGCGATCGCCTCGGCGAAGCGCTTCGGCGCGGCGGTGGCCAGCACGATGCGCCGGCCGGCCGCCCGCTCCTGCTCGAGCCGCTCGACGAGGGCGGCGCGGTAGGGCAGCGCGGCGGGGTCGAGATCGATGCGCGCGGCGATCTCGCATTTGAGATGCGCCTTGCCGCCGGCCAGCCACACCGGCAGCATGAACAGATAGAGCGGATTCTTCCTGAGCAGCAGGAAGAGCCCTTCCCACAAGAGATCGGTCGCAATCAGCGTGCCGTCGAGGTCGACGGCAAGCGGTACGGCAGTGCTTTCGGACCGCGCATCCATGTGTCGAGCCAGCCTGTTGGTCGCCTGTTTCCTGCAACCGGCTATAGCTCGAAAGGGATGCCGAACCCTGAACGCGCGGCCGCCAAGGCCGTGCGGCCGGGGGGTTTCTCGCGACAGGTTTAACCGCAGCTTACCGCGATCGCTCGAATGCCGTGGATCGGCCGGCGGGCCGCGTCAGCGGATGTTGGCGCGGCCTTCCATGATCTCGATCGTCTCGGCGCCGGTCAGCACGCCGCGATCGCCGTCGGGCATGGTGACGAAGCAGCCGTTGGCGCAGAACTCGACGGTCTCGCCGGGGCCGACGGTGAGCTCCGACTGGCTGCCGCCTTCGGTGACCACCAGCGTGCGCGGCTCCTCGTCGCGGTTGACCGCGCTCGCGGCAAAGGCGGCACCGCCGGCCAGAAGCAGCGCCGCGGCGGCAATCGCAATTGTCTTCATACCCGTGCGTCCGGTGTTGCCACCGCCTCTCGTGAAGTCGCGTCTCATGCCGAGGTTATAGGGCCGGCAAGCTGAACCGCAACTGAATGGCGTCATTCCGCGTCCGGCCCCTCGAGCGGCGCCGCGCCGCGCGCCATCGGCGCGGACGCCGCCGCGTCGGGCTCGGCGGCGGTGATGCGGCCGGACTTGATGTGGATGTCGCGCTGCGGGAACGGGATCTCGATGGCCTCGCGCTCGAACGCCTCGACGACGGCGAAGCGGATGTCGTTGAGCACCTCGAGCTGCGTCAGGATGTCGGCGAGATAGACGCGGATCTCGAAATCGAGCGAGGATTCGCCGAAGCCGGCGAACAGGATGAAGGGCTCCGGGTTCTTCAGCACCAGCGGGTGGCCGCGGGCGATCTCCATCAGGATGTCGTGCACCTTGCGCACGTCGGAGCCGTAGGCGACGCCGACGGGGATCTCGAGCCGGCCGAGGCTGTTCTTGTGCGTCCAGTTGCCGACCGCCGCGTTGATCAGCTCCGAATTGGGCAGGATGATCGTCTGGCGCTGGAAGGTCTCGATCTCGGTGGCGCGCACGCTGATCTTCTTCACCGTGCCCGACACCTGGCCGGCGACGATCCAGTCGCCCGCCTTGAACGGCCGCTCGGCGAGCAGGATCAGGCCGGACACGAAGTTCGACACGATGTTCTGCAGGCCGAAGCCGATGCCGAGCGACAGCGCGCCGGCGACCAGCGCCAGGTTGGACAGGTCGATGCCGGCGGCCGAGATGCCGATCAGCGCCGCCACGGCGAGGCCGGCATAGCCGATCGCGGTCTTGATCGAGTTGCGCACGCCGACGTCCATGCGCCCGCGCGCCATCACCGAACCGTCGACCCAGCTCTGGAACCAGCGGGTCAGGAAGTAGCCGATGGCGAAGACGACGATGCCTGTGAGGATACCGACCAGCGAGATGGTGACCGAGCCGATGTGCACCTCGGTGACGAGCCGCGTCACCCAGCCGCGGATGTCGCCCCACTGGAAGCCCCACTGGAACAGGATCAGCGGCACGCCCCACACGAGCACGAGCAGGTTGACGGCGATCGACGTCGCCAGGCCGAGCTTGTCGAGCGTGCCGTCGTCGAAGGCGAAGCGGCGCTTCAGCCGCTGGGCGAGCGCGGTGTGGGTGAAGGCGTCGGCCTCCGACAGCGCGCGCGCCGACAGGAAGCCGATATACATGGTCACCAGGATGGCGCCGGTCACCACGATCTGCTGCGACAGGAAGCGGGCGAGCCCGATATAGCCGAGCACGGCCGACACGATGGTGGCGCCGCCGAGCAGGTAGAGCAGGTAGCGCAGCCAGGTCGGCCACGGGCGCGCCGCCGCCGGGGCGGCCGGCGCAGCCGCCTCCTCCTGCCCGGCCTCGCCGCTGTCGCCGGTGAAGGGCTTGACCGTGCCGATCAGGATGACCAGCAGGCCGACCGCCACGGTGGCGGCCAGGCTCTGCCCGACGGTCAGCGCCAGCGGCGCGTCGAGCACCTCGTTGATGGTGGTCAGGACGTAGTCGAGGCCGTTGATCGCCGCGGTGGCAAAGACCAGCCAGACCAGCGTGCGGGCGGCGCGCGAGCCGACCGGCATCAGCCGCCAGTTGGGCAGGCGCGGCGACAGCGCCGCGCGCGACAGCCGATGCACGAAGTAGACGACGGCGAGCACGTTGAACAGCGTCAGCATGATGCGCGCGATGTCGGGCCTGAGAACGCCGTAGGAGACGTAGAGGAAGTAGGTCGCCGACAGGAACACCGCGAGCGCGATCGACGGCAGCAGGGTCGACCAGAAGGCGACCGAAAGCCGGCTGAGATAGGACGGGTCCTCGGCCTCCGGCTCGGCCACGATCAGGCTGCCGAACAGCCGCTTGCCGCCGAGGAAGATGATGGCGGCGGCGATCAGCGCCAGCAAGGTGGCGACGAGCAGCGAGGTGAGCTTGAAGGCGACGGCGAAGCGCAGCCACGAGGCGACCGTGTTGTAGAGCTCCTGCGCCTCGACGCCGAAGTCGCGCACCACCTCGCCGATCAGCGTGAAGCTGATCTCGTAGCGCTTCGACAGGGTGCGCGCGAACAGGTCGCGCCGCATGGCGGTGATCTGCTCGATGAGCCGGCTGGCGGTGATCGACAGCGCCTCCGCCTCGCCGATCAGCGCGTTGATCTGCCCCTTCTGGGCGAGCAGCCGCAGCCGCTCCTCGGTGACGATGTCGGGCTCGGCCGGCTGGCCCTCCTCGGGCGGCGGGCCGAGCTGCTCGAGCCGGGCGTTGACCTCGGCCAGATGCGGCCGGAAGGCGAGCCCGGCCTGCAGCAGGCTGTCGGCCACCTCCTCGAGCTCGAGTCGGATCTCGACGAGCTGCGCATCGTCCTCGGCCGCCGCCTCGGTCGCCGCCTCGAGCGCCTCGACGCGGTTCCTGATCTCGTCGATCACCCGCTCCTGCTCGGCGATCACCGTGTCGGCCTGCTGCGCCAGCGCGGCGGGAAGCGCCAGGACGAGCAACAGCAGCGCGGCCAGCGCGAGCGCGGCCGGTCGGTGCGTCGGAAGGTGCAAGCGAGAAAGCAACGGCGCCCCTGTGGCTTCGGATGCGAGCCATTGATAGTGTCCGCCCGGCCGGCCGGCAAGCCGCGCGGCGCCGCGGGCGAAGTCGGCGCGGCGACAGGCGATGGCGCAAAATTTGCCTTGCCGCGCGAGACCGCCCTATAGGGTCGCGGGCCAGCGGCAAAAGGCGGCAGGGAGTCCATGGCGGAGTATTCGGCGCTCGCGCTCTTGAAGAACGCGCTCGGTGGCCATCGCGGCTGGAAGCCGGCCTGGCGCAAGCCCGAGCCGAAGCCCGCCTACGACGTGGTGATCGTCGGCGGCGGCGGCCACGGCCTGGCCACCGCCTACTACCTGGCCAAGGAGCACGGCATCACCAATGTCGCGGTGCTGGAGAAGGGCTGGCTCGGCTCCGGCAACATCGGCCGCAACACGACGATCGTGCGCTCCAACTACCTGCTGCCCGAATCGATCCGCTTCTACGACTTCTCGGTGAAGCTGTGGGAGGAGCTGTCGCACGCGCTCAACTACAACGTGATGTTCTCGCAGCGCGGCGTGCTCAATCTCGCCCATTCGCCGGCCCAGGCCGACGACTACATGCGCCGCGGCAACGCGATGCGGCACGGCGGCGGCGACGCGGAATGGCTGACGCCGGCGGCGATCGCGCGCAAGGTGCCGGGCCTCGACCTGTCGGGCTCGGCGCGCTTTCCCGTCGTCGGCGGGCTGTTGCAGGCGCGCGCCGGCACCGCCCGGCACGACGCCGTCGCCTGGGGCTACGCGCGCGCGGCCGACCGGCGCGGCGTCGACATCCTGGAGAACTGCGAGGTGACCGGCTTCCTGCGCGAGGGCGGCCGCATCTGCGGCGTGGAGACGAGCCGCGGCACGATCCGCGCCGGCAAGGTCGCCGTGGCGGTCGCCGGCAGCACCAGCCGGGTGATGGCGCTCGCCGGCATCGAGCGCCTGCCGATCGAGAGCCACGTCCTGCAGGCCTTCGTCAGCGAGGCGCTGAAGCCGTTCGTCGACTGCGTCGTCACCTTCGGTGCCGGCCATCTCTACATGTCGCAGTCCGACAAGGGCGGGCTGGTGTTCGGCGGCGACATCGACGGCTACAACTCCTATGCCCAGCGCGGCAACCTGCCGGTGGTCGAGGAGGTGATGAGCGAGATGGTGGCGATGTTCCCGAGCCTGGCGCGGGTGCGGCTGCTGCGCTCGTGGGGCGGCGTGATGGACATGTCGATGGACGGCTCGCCGATCATCACCACCGGGCCGCTGCCCGGCCTCTACCTCAACTGCGGCTGGTGCTACGGCGGCTTCAAGGCGACGCCGGCCTCGGGCTGGACCTTCGCCTGGACGATCGCCCGCGACGCGCCGCACGCCCTCAACGCGCCCTTCACCCTCGACCGCTTCCAGCGCGGCGCGCTGATCGACGAGAAGGGCCAGGGCGCCACGCCCCGGCTGCACTGAGGGGTGTCCGGCCGATGCTGATCCCCTGCCCCTATTGCGGCCCCCGCGACCTCGCCGAATACACCTACCAGGGCGACGCCACGCGCGCCCGCCCCGATCCGGCGACGGCCGGCCAGGCGGCCTGGAACGCCTATGTCTACGAACGCGCCAACCCGGCCGGCCCGCACCGCGAGCACTGGCAGCACGCGGGCGGCTGCCGCGCCCATCTCGTGGTCACCCGCGACACGGTGAGCCACGCCGTGCTGGCGGTGGCGCCGGCGCGCGCGGGAGAACCGTCGTGAGCCCGCGCCGCGCCGCCGCCGGCGGGCTGGTCGACCGCGACCGGCCGGTGCGCTTCACCTTCGACGGCCGACCCTACACGGGCTTTGCCGGCGACACGCTCGCCTCCGCGCTGCTCGCCAGCGGTGTGACGCTCTGCGGCCGCTCCTTCAAGTACCACCGCCCGCGCGGCGTCTTCGCCGCCGGCCTCGACGAGCCCAACGCGCTGGTCACCGTGCTGCGCGGCGCCGTGCGCGAGCCCAACGTGCCGGCGACGCAGATCGAGATCCATCCCGGCCTGCGCGTCGAGAGCCAGAACCGCTACCCCTCGCTCGCCTACGACGTCGGCGCGGTGAACCAGCTCGGCGGGCCGCTGCTCGCCGCCGGCTTCTACTACAAGACCTTCATGGGGCCGGTGGTCGGGCCGCTGCGCGGCACCCGCTTCTGGATGCTGTGCGAGAAGGCGATCCGCCGCGCCGCCGGGCTCGGCCGCGCCGGCCGCGAGCCCGATCCGGCGCGCTACGAGCGCATGAACGCGTTCTGCGACGTGCTCGTCGTCGGCGCCGGCCCGGCGGGGCTGGAGGCCGCCGAGGCGGCGGCGAAGGCCGGCAAGCGGGTGATCCTGGCCGAGACGGAGCCGGCCGCCGGCGGCAGCGCGCTTTGGTCGGGCGAGACGATCGGCGGCACGCCGGCCGCCCGATGGGCGCAGGAGCGCGCCGCGCGGCTGGCCGCCATGGACAACGTCCGGCTGCTCACCCGCACCACCGTGTGGGGCTATTACGACAACAACGTGCTGGCCGCGCTGGAGCGCGTCGGCGACCACGGCCCGGCCGCCGCGCCGGGCGAGCCGCGCCACCGGCACTGGACGGTGCGCGCCGGCCGGGTGGTGCTGGCCACCGGCGCGCTGGAGCGGCCGCTGGTGTTTCCCGGCAACGACCGGCCGGGCGTCATGCTGGCCGGCGCGGCCGAGCGCTATGCCGTCCAGTACGGCGTCCTGCCGGCCGCCCGGCTGGCCGTCTTCACCAACAATGACGGCGCCTATCGCGCGGCCGCCGCGCTCGCCCGCGCCGGCGCCGAGGTGGCGGCGATCGTCGACACCCGTTCGACGCTGTCCGACGCCGCCCGGGCGCTCGCCGCGGAGACCGGCGCGGAGCTGCTTTCCGGCCATGCGGTGGTGGCGACGGCCGGCCGGCGCGCGCTGTCGGGCATCACCGTGCAGGCCTTCGAGGCGGCCGGCGGCCGGCTGAGCGGCCCGCGCCGGGCGATCGCCGTCGACGGTCTGGCGGTGTCGGGCGGCTGGTCGCCGGCGCTGCATCTGGCAAGCCAGGCCGGCGCCGCACCGGTGTGGGACGAGACGCGCCAGGCCTTCCTGCCGCCGCAGCCGTCCGGCCGCGGCTGGCTCGCCGCCGGCGCGGTGCTGGGCACCGCCGGCACCGCCGAGGCGCTCGCCGAAGGCCGCATGGCCGGACGCAGGGCCGCCGGCCAGCGCGCCGCCCGCAGCCGCGTGCCGGCCGTCGCCGCGCCGGCGCTCGATCCCCATCCGGCCGAAGTCATCGCCATCCCGGCGCCCGGCAAGGCCTTCGTCGACCTGCAGCACGACGTCACCGTGGAGGACATCCGGCTTGCCCACCGCGAGGGCTTCGTCGCGGCCGAGCACGTCAAGCGCTACACCACGCTCGGCATGGCGACCGACCAGGGCAAGACGTCGAACGTGCCGGGCCTGGCCGTGCTGGCGGCCGCCCGCGGCAAGCCGCTCGGCGCGCTCGGCACGACGCGCTTCCGGCCGCCCTACGCGCCCGTCTCGCTCGGCGCGCTGGCGGCCGAGCGCTACGGCCACCTGCGGCCCGAGCGGCTGACGCCGATGCACGACTGGCACGTCGACAACGGCGCGCGGATGGAGGACGCCGGGCTGTGGAAACGGCCGATGATCTACGGCCAGCCCGGCGAGACCGTCGCGCAGGCCTATGTGCGCGAGGCCGGCCGGGTGCGCGCGGCCGTCGGCATCATCGACGTCTCGACGCTCGGCAAGATCGCGGTCAAGGGGCCGGACGCGGCCGCCTTCCTCGACCGCGTCTACACCAACACCTTCTCCACCCTGCCGGTCGGCAAGGCGCGCTACGGCCTGATGCTGCGCGAGGACGGGCTGGCGATGGACGACGGCACCACCTGGCGGCTCGGCCAGGACGACTTCCTGATGACCACGACGACGGCCAATGCCGGCAAGGTGATGCAGCATCTGGAGTATCTGCTCGACGTCGCGTGGCCGGACATGAAGGTGCACCTGACCTCGGTCACCGACCAGTGGGCCGGCGCCGCGCTCGCCGGGCCGCAGAGCCGCGCGGTGCTCGCCGCCTGCGTGACCGGCACGGCCGTCGACAACGAGACCCTGCCCTTCATGGGCATCGTGCGCGGCGCGATCGACGGCGCGCCGGTGACGATCTGCCGGCTGTCGTTCTCCGGCGAGCGCGCCTACGAGGTCTATTGCGGCGCCGGCCACGGCCTGGCCGTGTGGGAGGCGCTGATGGAGGCCGGCGCGGCGCACGGCATCGTGCCCTACGGCCTGGAGGCGCTCGGCGCGCTGCGCATCGAGAAGGGCCACGTGACCGGCGCCGAGATCGACGGCCGCACCACCGCCCGCGACCTTCATCTCGACTGGATGCTGTCGAAGAAGAAGCCCTTCGTCGGCGCCGCGATGATGGACCGCGAGGGCCTGACGGGTGCCGACCGGCACCGGCTCGTCGGTGTCGTCGCGCTCGACGGCCGGCCGCTCGGCGGCGGCGCCCACATCGTCGAGCGCGGCACGGCCGAAGCGCTCGGCGAAAGCATCGGCCACATCACCGCCTGCTGCTACTCGCCGGCGCTGCAAAGACACATCGGCCTGGCGCTGGTGCGCGGCGGCAAGGCGCGCCACGGCAGCCGGGCGCACGTCTCCGATCCGCTGCGCGGCCGCTTCGGGCCGGTCGAGATCGTCAGCCACCACTTCTTCGATCCCGAGGGGAGCCGCATGTATGGTTGAGCGCGACTCGCCGCTCGGGCCGCTGCGCCGGCCCGGCCGGCACGGCCACAGCCGCGGCGCGCCGGGGGTGCGGCTCGCCGAGGTGACGCCGGCCGCGATCTGCGAGGCGGCCGCCTGGCCGGGCGCCGAGGCGGCACTCGCCGAGGCGATCGGCGCGACGACCGGGCTCGGCCTCGACGCGACGCCGGGCGCCGGCGCGCGGAGCGCGGAGGCCGCCGCCTTCGGCATCGGTCCCGGCCGCTTCCTGGTGACCGGCCGGCACGACGGGCTCGTCGCCGCGCTCGCCGCCGCGGTGCCGGCCGACACTGGCACGGTGACCGACCTGTCGCACGGCCGCACGGTGATGCGCATCGCCGGCCCGCGCGCCGAATGGGTGCTCGGCAAGCTGTTCGCGATCGATTTCGCGGCGCACGCCTTTGCCGTCGGCGCCGGCCGGGCGACGGCGCATCACGACATCGCCGCGCAGATCCAGCGCAGCGCCGGCGACGCCTTCGACGTCTGCGTCTTCCGCTCCTTCGCCCGCGCCTTCTGGGCCGGCCTGTGCGCGGCGGCCGAGGAGGTCGGCTACGAGGTGCTGTGAGGCGCGGGCGGCGCTTGCGCGGCGCGGCGGCGCGGCCGGGCGTCAGCGCACGAAGGAGACGAACTCCTCGAGCGGCGCGCGCTCGGTGCGCAGCGCGTTCTCCGGCTTCGAGGCGTCCTCGCGGCCGAGCGCCATGCCGCACACCACGACCTCCTCCTCGGGGATGCCGAGGACCGGGCGGATCTGCCGGTGATAGGGCGCGAAGGCGGCCTGCGGGCAGGTGTGCAGCCCGCGCCCGCGCGCCGCGATCATCACCGACTGGATGAACATGCCGAGATCGACCCACGAGCCGGTGTTGAGCCGCCGGTCGATGGTGAAGATCAGCCCCACCGGGGCGTCGAAGAAGACGAAGTTGCGGTCGTGCTGGGCGCGCATGCGCTCGACGTCGCGCCGGCCGATGCCGAGCAGGCCGTAGAGCGCGTAGCCGACGGCGCGGCGGCGCGCCAGATAGGGCTCGAAGAACTTGTCGGGATAGTATTTGTACTCGTCCCACTCCGCCTTTTCGGCGCGGATGCCGGAGGTGAGGATGGCGTCGCTGATCTGCTGCTTGGCCCGGCCGGTGGCGACGTAGACCTTCCACGGCTGCATGTTGGTGCCCGACGGCGCGCGCGCGGCGACCGCCAGGATGTCGCGCACCGTCTGCTCGTCGACGGGATCGGGCAGGAAGGCGCGCACCGAGCGCCGCGAGGTCATCGCCTCGTCGACGATCGCCGCCGCGTCGCTCTCGCCCTCGCCGGCCGCCCGGTTGTCTTCCGATGCAAGCATGAAACGGATCCCCTGGCTGTGCGGGCAACGGCGCTGGCGCGTCCCGACGCTTCGGTCTAGGCTGCCCGCGCCCGGCACGCCGGACGATGCGGCGCGGCGGGCTCGTGAAATTTCTCTTGATTTTTTCATAGCACCCGCTTTGATGAAGTTCCAGAGCATATTTTCACGGAGGCTCCGCTGTCGGACACCGCAGACATCGCTGCGTCCGCCAAGGACCAGGCGCGCCGCCTGCTGACGCAGGACATCCGCGCCCTGCGCAAGGCGCGCGGCCTGACGCTGACGGCGCTGGCCGACAAGCTCGGCCGCTCGGTCGGCTGGCTGAGCCAGGTCGAGCGCGGCATCTCGCTGCCCTCGCTCGGCGACCTCAAGGCGCTTGCCGGCTCGCTGCGCGTGCCCGTCAGCCTGTTCTTCGCCCAGGGCGAGCCCGTCGAGACCGAGCGCGACGTGGTGGTGCGCGCCGCCGCCCGGCGCCGCCTGGCCGACAGCGAGGCCGGGCTGACCGAGGAGCTTCTGACGCCCGATCTCGGCGGCGGCTTCCAGGTGGTGCGCTGCTCCTTCGCGCCGGGCGCGCGGCGCGCGGAGCCGCGGCTGCGCCCGTGCGAGGAGGCCGGCCACCTGATCGCCGGCACGCTGGCGCTCGAGATCGACGGCATCTGGCACCGGCTGGAGGCCGGCGACAGCTTCCGCTTCCGCGGCAAGGCGGTGCGCTGGCACAACCCCGGCGGCGAACCGGCCGTCGCGGTGTGGATCGTCTCGCCGCCGGCGCTTTGAGGCCGCGCCCGCGCGGCGATTGACAGCGCCGCCGCGGCCTGCCAATCCGGGGCCCGATCCCCTTCAGCGAAAGGCCGACGCCATGCCCCGACCGTCCGATCGCGTTCTCGGCATCATTCCCTCCGGCAAGGACGGCTGGGAGGTGCACTTCGCCGCGCTGACCCGCAGGGAGGCCGGCGAGGACATCCTGATGCTGTCGGTCGGCGACCACGACTTCGACACGCCGGCCGCCACCGTGGAAGCCTGCGTGGAGGCGGTGCGCGGCGGCCGCCACCACTACATCCAGCTTCCCGGCCTGCCGCGCCTGCGCGCCGCGATGGCGGCGCTGTCGAGCGAATGCACCGGCGTGCCGACGGCGCCCGACGAGGTGATCGCCACGCCGGGCGGCCAGGGCGCGCTCTACGCCGCCGCCCAGGCGGTGCTCGACCCCGGCAGCCACGCCATCATCGTGGCGCCCTACTACGCCACCTATCCCGGCACGCTGCGCGCCGCCGGCGCCAGCGTCACCGAGGTTGTGGCCGAGGCCGACGACGGCTTCGAGCCGCGGCCGGAGGCGATCGCCGCGGCGATCCGCCCCGAGACCCGCGCCATCCTCATCAACTCGCCCAACAACCCGACCGGCGCGGTCTACCGGCGCGAGACCATCGAGGCGATCGCCGAGCTGTGCCGCCGGCACGACCTGTGGCTGTTGTCCGACGAGGTCTACTGGACGATCCGCGCCGAGGCGCCGCACGTCTCGCCGCGCGCCCTGCCCGGCATGGCCGAGCGCACGCTGGTCATCAACTCGCTGTCGAAGAGCCACGGCATGACCGGCTGGCGCATCGGCTGGCTGACGGCGCCGGCCGAGCTGGTGCGTCATCTCACCAGCCTCAACCTGGTCTCCACCTACGGCCTGGCCGACTTCGTCTCGCACGCCGCCGCCGAGGCGATCGAGAAGGCCAACGGCGTGGCCGAGATCGCCGCACGCTACGGCGCCCGCCGCAAGGCCTTCCTGGAGGCGATCCGCGGCCTCAACGCCGTCACCGTGCGCGGCTCGCAGGGCGGCATGTACGTCATTCTCGACATCCGCGCCGTCGAGCCCGACAGCGAGGCCTTCGCCTGGGCGCTGCTCGAGGCGGAGAAGGTCGCCGTGCTGCCGGGCGCCAGCTTCGGCCAGGCCGCCGAGGGCCATATCCGCATCAGCATGACCCAGGAGGAGGACGTGCTGGTCGAGGCGGCCCGGCGCATCGCCGCCTTCATCGGCCGCTACGCGGCGCAGGACCGGCGCGCGACGGGCTGAGGCGGCGGCTCGCACCGATGCGGCAAGATCCATGAGACAAGCCCTGGCGCCCTGTGGAAACCGCGTCTCGCGTTTCGCCGTCGTGGTCTGCGCCGCCGTCGTGGTCTAATGTCGCCAGCGAATCGCTCCCGCGGACTCACAGCCCAAGCGCATTCCATGTCCGGCCCCGTTCCGCTGCTCTCCTATGACGACCCCCGGCTGGTGCCGGGGCGCGTGGCGCTGTTCCTCGACTTCGACGGCACGCTGGCCGAGATCACCGAGCGGCCCGACGCGGTGCGCGTCGATGCCGAGACGCGCGCCATGCTGGCGCGCCTCGAGCGCGCCACCGGCGGCGCGCTGGCCATCGTCACCGGCCGCGCCATCGGCGACATCGACGGCTTCCTGGCGCCGCTGCGGCTGGCCGTGGCGGGCGTGCACGGGCTCGAGCGGCGCACCGCCGACGGCGCCCGCCTCGGCGCGGCGATCGACGAGGCGGCCGCCGCGCGCGTGCGCGCCAGCCTGGAGGCCGCCGCCGCCGAGATGCCCGGCACCCTGGTCGAGGCCAAGCCGGGCTCGCTGGCGCTGCACTACCGCCAGGCGCCGGAGCGCGCCGAGGCCGCCATCGCGGCGGCGCATGCCGCGGTCGAGGGGCTCGAGGGCGTGCACGTGCTCAACGGCAAGATGGTCGTCGAGGTCAAGCTCGGCAGCGCCACCAAGGCCGACGCGGTGGCCCAGTTCATGGACGAGCCGCCGTTCGCCGGCCGCCTGCCGGTCGTCTGCGGCGACGACGTGACCGACGAGGACGCCTTTCGCGAGGCGGCCGCGCGCGGCGGCGTGACCGTCAAGATCGGCCCCGGCGAGACCGTCGCCGGGCTGCGCGCGGCGGGCCCGGCCGAGCTGCGCCGCTGGCTCGTCGCGCTGGCCGACAGCTTCGAACCGGAAAAGGCGGAGACCGCGTGACCAGCCTCGACCTCGGCACCATCGGCAACTGCTCCTACGCCGCCCTGATCGACCGGGTGGGCCGCATCGTGTGGTGCTGCCTGCCGCGCTTCGACGGCGACCCCGTGTTCAACGCGCTGCTGCGCAACAACGGCGACGGCCACAACGACGGCGCCTTCACCGTCGAGCTCGAGGGCCTGACGCACAGCGACCAGTACTACGAGCACAACACCGCGGTGCTGACGACGCGGCTGCACGGCCGCGACGGCTCGGTCGAGATCACCGACTGCGCGCCGCGCTTCATGTGGCGCGACCGCATGTTCCGGCCGCAGACGCTGGTCCGCCGCGTCAGGCCGGTGTCCGGCACGCCGCGCATCACCATCAGGCTGCGCCCGGAGTTCGGCGACGGAACGGTGAAGCCGACGCTCGGCCGCGGCTCCAACCACATCCGCTACGCCGGGCCGGACTTCAGCGTCCGCCTGGCGACCAACGCGCCGGTCGACTACATCGTCAACGAGACGCGCTTCAACCTGGCGACGCCGATCGACCTCATCCTCGGCCCCGACGAGACGCTCGACGGCAATGTCGGCGACATCGCGCGCGACTTCGAGGAGCGCACCTGCAACTACTGGCGCGACTGGGTCGGCCGCCTGGCCCTGCCCTTCGAGTGGCAGGAGGCGGTGATCCGCGCCGCCATCACGCTCAAGCTGTGCACCTACGAGCAGACCGGCGCCATCGTCGCGGCGATGACCACCTCGATTCCCGAAGCGCCGAACAGCGGCCGCAACTGGGACTACCGCTTCTGCTGGCTGCGCGACGCCTTCTTCGTGGTGCGCGCGCTCAACAGCCTCGGCGCCATCCACACGATGGAGAACTACTTCCGCTTCCTGATGGACGTCGTCGCCGACGCCGACAGCGGCCATCTGCAGCCGGTCTACGGCGTCGGCCGCGAGGCGGCGCTGGTCGAGCGGCCGCTCGAGGCGTTCGCCGGCTATCGCGGCATGGGTCCGGTGCGTCGCGGCAACCAGGCCTACGAGCACTACCAGCACGACGTCTACGGCAACGTCATCCTCGGCGCCGCGCAGATCTTCTTCGACCGGCGCATCAAGATGGCGGCCGGGCTGACCGACTTCCGCCACCTCGAGGCGGCCGGCGAACAGGCCTTCCGGCTGCACGACCAGCCCGACGCCGGCATGTGGGAACTGCGCTCCCGATCGCGCGTTCACACCTCCTCAAGCCTGATGTGCTGGGCCGCCTGCGACCGGCTGGCGCACATAGCCAACCAGCTCGGGGAGCGCCAACGTGCCGGCTTCTGGAGAGAACGCGCCGACATCATCAAGCAGCGGATCCTGGCGGAGGCCTGGTCGGACAAGCGCAAGGCCTTCGTGGAAAGCTTCGGCGGCGAGACGCTCGACGCCAGCGTGCTGCTGATGGCCGAGGTGGGCTTCCTCGACCCGCGCGACCCGCGCTTCGTCAGCACCGTGGACCAGATCGAGCGCACGCTGGCGATCGGCCCGCACATGATGCGCTACGAGGCGCCCGACGATTTCGGCAAGCCCGAAGTGGCCTTCAACATCTGCGCCTTCTGGCGGCTCGACGCGCTCGCCCGCATCGGCCGGCACGAGGAGGCGCGCGAGATCTTCGAGACGCTGCTGGCGACGCGCAACCCGCTCGGCCTCCTGTCGGAGGACACCGATCCGGCGAGCGGCGAGATGTGGGGCAACTTCCCGCAGACCTACTCCATGGTCGGCATCATCAACGGCGCCAGGAGGCTGTCGAAACCCTGGGAGAGCGTGGTGTGAGACGGCTCGTGGTGGTGTCGAACCGGGTCGCAGACCTTTCGAAGACCACCCAGTCGGGCGGCCTCGCGGTCGGGCTCGCCGATTCGCTGAAGAGCCGCGGCGGCGTGTGGGTCGGCTGGGACGGCGCGCGCGCGAGCGACGCGGAGGCGCCGCTCGAGCCGCGCACGCAGACCTTCGGCGACGTCACCTCGGTGACCATCCCGCTCACCGAGGAGGACTATCAGGAATACTATCTCGGCTTCTCGAACTCGGTGCTGTGGCCGCTCTTCCACTACCGCCTCGACCTGGTCGAGTACCGCACCGCCTTCATGGAGGGCTACCGGCGGGTCAACGCCAAGTTCGCCGACGCGCTGACGCCGCTGCTGCGGCCCGACGACCTGGTGTGGGTGCACGACTACCACCTGCTGCCGCTCGCCGCCGAGCTGCGCAAGCGCGGCTGCCGGCAGCGCACCGGCTTCTTCCTGCACATTCCCTTCCCCTCGCCGGACATCCTGGCCGCCGTGCCGCGCCACCGCTGGCTGGTCGAAAGCCTGCTCGAGTTCGACGTGATCGGCTTCCAGACGCACACCGACCTCGGTAACCTGCACCGCTATGCGGAGGACCATCTGGGCATCGCGCTCGCCGACGAGAGCACGCTGCGCTTTCGCGACCGCACGGTGGTCACCGGCTGCTTTCCCATCGGCATCGACGTCGACGCCTTCGTCGCCATGGCCGAGACGCCGGTGGAAGCCGTGCAGATCGAGCAGATGCGGCGCAAGATCCTCGGCCGCAAGCAGATCATCGGCGTCGACCGGCTCGACTACACCAAGGGGCTGCCCGACCGGCTGCGCGCCTTCGAGCGCCTGCTCGAGCTCTACCCCGACATGCGCAAGACCGTGGCGCTGATGCAGATCGCCACGCCGACACGCCAGGACGTCGACGCCTATGCCGAGATCCGCGCCGAGCTCGAGGCGCTGTCGGGCAAGATCAACGGCCGCTTCGCCGACTTCAACTGGACGCCGGTGCGCTACATCCACCGCGCGGTGCCGCGCGAGGCGCTGGCGGCGCTGTTCCGCGCCAGCCAGGTCGGCTTCGTCACGCCGCTGCGCGACGGCATGAACCTGGTCGCCAAGGAGTACGTCGCCGCGCAGGACCCGGACGACCCCGGCGTGCTCGTCCTGTCGAAGTTCGCCGGGGCGGCCGAGGACCTGCGCGAGGCGCTGATCGTCAATCCCTATGACGTCGACGACATGGCCCGGAGCCTGCATCGCGGCCTGACCATGGCCCGCGACGAGCGCCAGGAGCGCCAGGCCGCGCTGATGCGCCGCATCCGCCGGCACGACGCCAAGGCCTGGCTCGACGGCTTCCTCGCCGCGATGGAGGACGACGCCGCCGCCGCGTGAGCCGGCGCCGGCGGGAACGCCCCCCTGCCCCGCGCGTTGGGCGACTGACCGCGAACAAGGGGAAATTGCCATGAGCGCCAGCGACGGCCTGCCGCCGCAGCACCAGCACCACCAGCCGGGCTCCGAGACCGAGATGCGGCCGAAGCCCGACCACCGCCCGCGCTATCCCGGCTCCGGCCGGCTGGCCGGCAAGGTCGCCGTCATCAGCGGCGGCGATTCGGGCATCGGCCGGTCGACCGCCGTGCTGTTCGCCCGCGAGGGCGCGCAGCTCGCCTTTCTCTACAAGGACGAGGACGACGACGCGGCCGAGACCGTGCGCCTCGTCGAGGCGGAGGGCGGCGAGGTGCTGGCGATGGCCGGCGACATCGGCGAGCGGGCGACCGCCGAGCGCCTGGTGGCCGAGACCGTCGAGCGCTTCGGCAAGATCGACGTGCTCGTCAACAACGCCGCCGAGCAGCACGCCGTCGGCGACTTCGCCGACATCTCCGACGCGCAGCTCCACCGCACCTATGCGACCAACGTGTTCGGCACCTTCTACCTGACGCAGGCCGCCCTGCCGCATTTGAGACGCGGCGCGGCGATCGTGTGCACCACCTCGGTGACCGCCTTCAAGGGCCAGGACCTGCTGATGGACTACGCGACCACAAAGGGCGCGCTGCTCGCCTTCGTGCGCGCCCTGTCGGGCAACCTGGCCAGCAAGGGCATCCGCGTCAACGGCGTCGCGCCGGGGCCGATCTGGACGCCGCTCATTCCGGCCTCCTTCCCCGCCGACACGGTGGCCGAGTTCGGCCAGAACACGCCGCTCGGCCGGCCCGGCCAGCCCAACGAGGTGGCGCCGGCGATGCTGTTCCTGGCCTGCGAGGATTCCTCCTACATGACCGGCCAGGTGCTGCATCCCAACGGCGGCACGCTGGTCGGCGGCTGAGCCGCCGTCCGGCATCGGGCATCGGGCGGAGCGATGGCTTCGGTCTTCAAGGGCGCGAAGAAGCGGCTCGACGAGGCGGCGCGCCACGTGCCGGCCGCCGAGGAGGCGCTGGAGAAGCTGACCTATCCCGAGGAGACGCTGTCGGCCTCGCTGTTCGTGCGCATGGACGACGGCCGGCGCGCCAGCTTCAAGGCCTGGCGCTGCCGCTACGACGCCTCGCGCGGGCCGACCAAGGGCGGCATCCGGTTTTCCGCCGATGCCTGCATGGACGAGGTCATGACGCTGGCCTTCTGGATGACCTTCAAGTGCGCGGTCGCCGACCTGCCCTATGGCGGCGGCAAGGGGGCCGTCTGCGTCGATCCCGCGAACCTGTCGACGAAGGAGCCCGAGCGGGTGGCGCGCGCCTATGTCAAGGCGTTCGCGCGCTTCCTGCATCCCGACCGCGACATCCCCGGCCCCGACATGGGCACCGACGCCATGGTGATGGGCTGGATGGCCGACGAGTACGAGGCGATCGTCGGCCACCACGCGCCGGCCGTCATCACCGGCAAGCCGGTCTGCCTCGGCGGCTCGCCGGGGCGCACGCGCGCCACCGCGCTCGGCGGCGTCTACGCGCTCGACGCGCTCACCTCGCGTCTCGCCATCGATCCGGAAGGCGCGCGCGTGTCGGTGGTCGGCTTCGGCAATGCCGGCTCGCACGTGGCAAGCCTGCTGCAGCGCCGCGGCCACACCATCGTCGGCGTGTCGGATTCGTCGGGCGCGCGCTACGACCCGGCCGGCATCGACCCCGCCCGCGTCGCCGCGCACAAGGCCGAGGGCGGCAAGATCGCCGAGCTCGACGGCTCGAGCGACGCCGAGACGATGAGCAACGCCGCGCTGCTCGAGCGGCCGAGCGACATCCTGGTGCCGGCCGCCGTGGCCGGCCAGATCCACGGCGGCAACGCCGACCGCATCGACACGCGCGTCATCCTCGAGCTCGCCAACGGGCCGGTCGACGCCGAGGCCGACGCCGCGCTCGACGCGCGCGGCGTGACGGTGATCCCCGACATCTTCGCCAATTCCGGCGGCGTGACGGTGTCCTACTACGAATGGGTGCAGAACCGCACCGGCCTGCGCTGGAGCGACCACGAGGTGACGGCGCGGCTGAAAGAGGCGATGGAGCGCGAGGCCGGCCGGCTGTGCGGCGTCGCGGACGCCAGCGCCATCACGCTGCGCAAGGCGGCCTACGTGCACGCGCTGCAGCGCATCGTCACGGCCATCGAGGCACACGGCACCAAGGCCTTCTTCAACGGCGGCGGATGAAGCGTTTCCGGCGAAGTGGAGACCGGTTCGCCGTCCGCGTCGACCGGTCAGCCGGTCTCGCGCAGCATTGCGAGCAGCAGCCGGGCATAGAGCCGCTCGCGCCAGCCCGCCGGCGACGCCAGATCCATGCGCTCCAGCGCCTCGCGCTCCGCCCCGTCGGCCGCGTCCTGCCACAGCGCGGCAAGCGCCGCGCGGGCCAGCCGCGGGCGCGAGGCGGCGACGTCGCGCAGCCGGCCGAGCGCCGGCAACAGCCGCTGCTCGACCGGGGTGAACTCGGTGTCGAAGGGGAACGGCCGGCACCAGCCTTCCTGGCGCAGCGGCGCCAGCGCGGCCGCGACGCGAGCCGGACGGTTGTCGCGGAAGGCGGCGGGAATGCGGTAGTCGCGCTCGATCTTGCCGGCCTTCTTGGCCTGGTCGAGCAGCTCGTCCTGAAAGGCCGAATCCGTCACGTTGAGCAGCGCGGCGATGCACTCGCGGTCGGAGCGGCCGCGCAGGTCGGCGATGCCGTATTCGGTGACGACGATGTCGCGCAGATGGCGCGGGATCGTCTCGTGGCCGTAGGACCACACGATGCGCGAGCGGTCGCGGCCGTCCTTGCGCCGCGTGGCGTTGAGGGTGATCAGCGAGCGCGCGTCGTCGAGCGCAAAGGCCTGCGAGACGAAATTGTACTGCCCGCCGACGCCCGACACGACGCGGCCGTCCTCCAGCCCGTCGGAGACGGTGGCGCCGAGCAGCGTGACCATCATCGCGTTGTTGACGAAGCGCGCGTCGCGCCGGTCGGCCCGCTTAGCCGCCTCCTCGCCGTAGAGCGCGTTGACGAAGGAGATCGCGCGCATCTGGAAGCGCGCCCGCTCGGCGTCGGAGAGCTCGCGCAGGAAGCGGTAGAACGCCGCGCAGCCGACGAAGAAGCCGGCATGCAGCAGCGCCCCGTCGGCGGCCGGCCGCGTGAGGATGCCCTCGCGGTAGAGCTCCATGAAGCCGTCGACCAGCATCTCGCTGGCGCCGTAGAGCCCGGTCTCGAAGCGGCCGGTCTCGGCCGGCGGGCCCTCGCGCTCCGGCGTCAGCCGGTCGAGCGCGGCGGCGAAGCGCTCGGGCGCGCGCTGGCGCAGCACCAGCCCGGCGGCAAACGCGTCGCCCAGCGAGCCGATGCCGATCTGCAGCGTGCCGCCGTCCTTGACCAGGCTGGCCGCGTGCAGCCCCACCGCATGGTCGGCGGCCGAGACCGGCTGGCGCGGCACGACGAACAGCGGGTCGTCGCGCCCCTCGCCGTCGAGCACGTGGTCGAAGGCGTCCGCCTCGAGCTCGGCCGGTCCCGGCATGTAGGGCAGCGCGTCGCTCACCTCGCCGACCATCAAAAACGGCGCGGAGCGGGCGCGCAGCGCCGGCAGGATGTCGAGCGTGATGTCGGTGTTGCACGACAGGCTGTAGCGGGCCGCCGCGCCCGCGCCGCGCCGCGCCGCGCGACGAGCTGGGCGATGACGTTGATGCCGCGCGCCAGGACGTAGCGCGCGGCGTGCGTGTAGTTGGCCGACACGTAGTCCTGCTGCGCCTCGCGGGCGCCGAGCAGGCGGCCGGCCAGCAGGAAGAACTCGCTCACCCGCACGTTGTCGGGCAGGCGGTCGGCGCGCCGCGGCCCGGCATAGGCGAGACCGGTGTAGCCGGCGTAGAGCCGCCGGTTGAGCGGCTCGACGAAGCGCCGCTCGAGATCGCTCGACCAGCCGGGCGGCTCCAGCGTCAGCGCGGTGAAGATGTCGAGCGAGATCGCCCGATCCGCCTCGGCGCGCGCATAGAGCGCGTTGGCCACGCGCACCGCCTTGCCGAGCCCGAGCGGCAGGGCCAGCACGATGCGGCCGTCGAGCGTCTCGATGATGCGGTCGGCCAGGCGCTCGGCGCTGTCGTGGATGTGCGGCGCGCCGCTCACCCGGCGGCGTCCGGCCGGTCCCAGCCGGGATCGGGCGCGAAGCGCGCGCCATGCGCCTCCTGCAGGCGCTTCAGCGCCGCCGCCACCTCGCCGCTGCCGCGCGTGCGGGCGTAGTGCATCGGCCCGCCGCGGAACGGCGCGAAGCCGGTGGCGAAGATCATCGCCGCGTCGAGCGTCTCGGCATCGGCCACCACCCCCTCGCGCAGGCAGCGCATGCAGGCGTTGACCATCGGCAGCACCAGCCGGTCGATCATCGCCTGGTCGGGCTCGGCGCCCGGCGTGCCCTTCCTCGGCTTGCCGTCGTCGCCGTAGTCGTAGAAGCCCTTGCCCGCCTTGCGGCCGGTCTCGCCCTTGTCGACCTTGTCGACCAGCCATTGCGGAATGTCGGGCAGCGGATCGTCGGTGCGCTCGGCCAGCATGCGCGCCACCTCGAGCCCGATGTCGAGGCCGACCCGGTCGGCCAGCTCGACCGGCCCCATCGGCATGCCGAAGCGCTCGGCCGCGCGGTCGATCGTCTCCTTGGCCAGCCCCTCGTCGAGCATGACGAAGGCCTCGGCGAGATAGGGCGTCAGCGCCCGGTTGACGAGAAAGCCCGGCGCGCTCTTCACCGGCGCCGGCAGCCGGCCGATGGCACCGCAGAAGGCGCGCGCCCGCGCCAGCGTCTCCGGCGCGGCCTTGTCGTGGCCGACGACCTCGACGAGCTCCATGCGCGTGACGGGGTTGAAGAAGTGCAGCCCGACCAGCCGCTCGGGCGCCGGCAGCCCCTCGCGCAGGGTCTCGAGCGGGATGCTCGAGGTGTTGGTGGCCAGCAGCGCGCCCGGCTTCATGCGCTTGGCGAGATCGGCATAGACCGCCTTCTTGACGTCGGCCTTCTCGGCCACCGCCTCGATGACGAGATCGGCCTTGGCCGCGCCGGCGCCGCTGAAATCGGGGATCAGCCGGTCGAGCGCGTCGCGCCGGTCGAGGCGCGAGCGCAGCTTCTTGTCGTAGAAGGCCGCCGCCCGGCCTACCGCCCGGGCGATGGCCGCCGGGTCGAGGTCGGCGAGCGTGACGGTCAGCCCGCGCGAGGCGCACCATGCGGCGATGTCGCCGCCCATCGTGCCGGCGCCGACGACGTGGACGTGGCCGACGCCGCTGTCGCCGCGACCGTCGGCGCGCAGGCGCTCGCGCAGGAAGAAGACGCGGATCAGGTTCTGCGCGGTGTCGGAGACGAGCAGCTCGGAAAAGGAGGCGATCTCGGCCGACTGCATCTCCTCGGCGTCGGCGCCGTGCTCCTCCCACAGGTCGATCAGCCGGTAGGGCGCGGGATAGTGCGCCTTCGGCGCCCGGTCCTCGACGCGCGCGCGCATCTGCCGGGCGGCGACCTGGCGCGCCGGGCCGAGCGACAAGACCGAGCTCTTCCAGCTTCCGCGGTCGGCCGCCAGCCCGCCGCCGACGGCGTCGCGCACCGCGTTGTCGACGTGGCGCTCCTCGATCACCGCGTCGACCAGGCCGAGCCGCTTGGCCTTGCGGGCATGCGCGGGCTTGCCCGTCAGCATCATCGTCATCGCCTCGAGCGGGTCGATCAGCGCCGGCAGGCGGAAGGTGCCGCCGAGGCCGGGGTGCAGGCCGAGCATGACCTCGGGAAAGCCGAGCGAGGCGCCGGCGATGGCGATGCGGTGGCGACAGGCGAGCGCCAGCTCGAGGCCGCCGCCGAGGCAGTGGCCGTGCACGACCGCGACCGTCGGCACGGCGAGGCCGGCCAGCCGGTCGATGACGCCGTGCGCGCGCTGCATGCGCGTGTGCACCGTCGCCGCGTCGTCGATGCCGCGGAAGTCGCGCACGTCGGCGCCGGCGGCGAAGCCCGACCGCTTGGCCGAGCGCACGATGAGGCCGCGCGCCTGGTCCGAGGCGGCCAGCGCCTCGACCTCGCCGAGCATGGTGTCGAGCTCCTCGAGCACCGCTTCGGAAAGCGTGTTGGCGCTCTCGCCGGCGCGGTCGAGCACCAGCCACAGCAGGCCGTCCCCGCCCTGCGACAGGCGCCAGTGCTCGAGCGTCTTCAGCCCGCCGTCGTCCGGCCCGAGCGCCATCGAGCGGTCGGCGAGCGCGTTCCAGACGGGGGTGTCGGTCAGCGGCATCACACCGTCTCCACAAGCATCGCGCCGCCCTGCCCGCCGCCGATGCACTCGGTGGCCAGCCCGCGGCGGTGGCCGAGGCGGCGCATCGCGTTGACCAGATGCAGCACGATGCGGTTGCCGCTCGTGCCGACGGGATGGCCGAGGCTGATGGCGCCGCCGTCGACGTTGAGCCGGTCGTGCGCGACGGCGCCGAACGGCGCGTCGAGGCCGAGCACGTCGCGGCAGTAGTCGGCGTCCTGCCAGGCGGCCAGGCAGGCCAGCACCTGGGCGGCGAAGGCCTCGTTGAGCTCCCACAGGTCGACGTCGGCGCAGCCGAGCGCCCGGCGTTTGAGCAGCGCGGTGGCGCACAGCGTCGGGCCGAGCCCCATGATCTCGGGGTCGAGCGCCGACCATTCGCTGTCGACGATGCGCGCCAGCGGCTCCAGCCCGTGCCGCTCGACCGCCGCCTCCGAGGCGAGCACCACCCAGCTCGCGCCGTCGGTGATCTGCGAGGAGTTGCCCGGCGTCACCTTGCCGTAGGGCCGCTCGAACACCGGCTTGAGGCCGGCGAGCTTGTCCAGCGTCGTCTCGCGCCGCACGCCGTCGTCGGCCTCGTAGAGCGTGCCGTCGCGGGCGATCGCCGGGATCACCTCGCCGGCGAGCCAGCCCTCGTCCTGGGCGCGGGCCAGCCGGCGGTGGCTCTCCAGCGCATAGCCGTCGGCCGCCTCGCGGCTGATGCCGAACAGATGGCCGATCACCTCGGCCGTCTGGCCCATGTTGAGGTCGGTGATCGGGTCGGTCAGGCCGCGCTCCAGGCCGACCACCGGCCGCGCCATGCCGGGCCGCAGGTCGCCGAGCGCCGAGGTCTTCTGCCAGGCCGACTTGGCGGTGGCGAAGCGGCCGAACCACTCGACCGCCTCCTGGCGCAGCACGAGCGGCGCGTGCGACAGCGATTCCGCGCCGCCGGCCAGCAGCAGGTCGGCCTTGCCGGACTCGATGGTGCGAAAGGCGCTGTCGATCGACTGCATGCCGGAGCCGCAGTTGATCTGCACGGTGTAGGCCGGCATCGCCGCGCCCATGCCGAGCCGCAGCGCGGCGACGCGGGCCGGGTTCATCTCGTCGGCGATGACGTTGACGCAGCCGAGCACGACGCCGTCGAAGGCGTTCGGCGCGAAGGGCTGGCGCATCAGCAGCGGCCGGCCGCACTGCACGGCGAGGTCGACCGGGGTGAACGGGCCGGGCTTGCCGCGCGCCCGCAGGAAGGGCGTGCGCGCGCCGTCGACGAGATAGACCGGCCGGCCGCCGCCGCCACCGGCTGGCGT
>NZ_JAOAOP010000046.1 GCF_030398335.1 Aquibium sp. A9E412 | reverse complement strand
CGCAGCCGCGCATGCCGCGCGTCGAGGACTTCCCGCCGGTCGTTCAGGCCGAGCTCGAGGCGGCGCGGCCGCGCCACCACGGCGAGCACGAGGAGCGCGGGCCGATGGGGCTGCTCAAGCGGCTGACCACCGGGCTGTCGCGGCGCGAGGAGGAGCACGAGGCGCAGGCGAGCGCGCCGCGCGAGCCGAAGCTGCGGCAGCCGGCGCCCGAGGCGCGCCGCGCCGTCGGCTCGGACAGCCAGCTCTACGCGCCGCGCCGCGGCCAGCTCGACCAGCACGGCCGGCTTGCGCCGCAGACGGCGAATCCCTCCGAGGAGGACCAGCTCGAGATTCCCGCCTTCCTGCGCAGGCAGGCCAACTGAGCGGGTCACGAAACATGTCGGATTGTAATGGACGGGTCGCGACGGCCCGTCCATTCGCATGGGAAACAGTAGTGAAATCAACAGGTTGTGGATGATGACGGCGGCCGGGGTGTCGTAACACGGAGAAAGAAACCGTGATTTGGACTCTCCCGCGCGCGCCGTTATCTTCCTGATCAAAATCGAGGCGGGTGGCCAGTCGCCGCGCGGGGGTAAGCCGGTCTGGCCTCGTCGATTGCCGCACATGGCGCTGCGGGGTGCGCCGAGCGGGACGGGACGGGCACATTTGGGGGTCGAGTTGCACGAATATCAAAATACGCTCGGGTCGCGCGTGACCTTGTCGGGCATTGGCGTGCACAGCGGCAAACCGGTCACCATCCATTTCCATCCGGCCGATTCGGACACCGGCATCGTCTTCCAGCGCGTCGACCGCACGGGCGGGCGCGAGATCCGGGCGCTGGTCTCGGAGATCGGCGGCACGGATCTGTGCACCGCGCTGGGCGATCCGGCCGGCGACCACGTCGCCACCGTCGAGCATCTGATGGCGACGCTGTCGGCGCTCGGCGTCGACAACGTGGCGATCGAGGTCGACGGCAACGAAGTGCCGATCATGGACGGCAGCGCGGCCGCCTTCGTCGAGGCGATCGACCAGGTGGGCATCCAGCGGCTCGACACCAAGCGGCGCTACATCCGCGTGCTCAAGCCGGTGCGCATCGAGAACCGCGGCTCGTGGGCCGAGTTCCGGCCGCACGACGGCACGCGCTTCGAGGTGGAGATCGACTTCGACAGCCCGGCGATCGGCCGCCAGCACTATGCTGCGGACGTCGATGCCGACGTCTTCCGCCGCGACATCGCGCGGGCGCGCACCTTCGGCTTCATGCGCGACGTGGAGCACCTGTGGGCGGCCGGCTACGCGCTCGGCTCGTCGCTGGAAAACTCGGTGGTGATCGGCGAGGGCGATTCGGTCATCAACATGGAAGGCCTGCGCTACGACAACGAGTTCGTGCGCCACAAGATGCTCGACGCGATGGGCGACCTGGCGCTGGCCGGCGCGCGCTTCATCGGCTGCTTCCGCTCCTATCGCGGCGGCCACCGGCTCAACGCCGCCGCGCTGCGCGGCCTGTTGTCGGACCGCTCGGCCTTCGAGATCGTCGAGACCACCCACCGTGAGCGCGGCCGCGTGGCCGAGATGGTGGCGGTCAACGCCGCGGTCTACGCTCCCTGGATGATCTGACGCCGCCGCGCGTGCGGCCGGACGCCGGCACAGCCGCTGCGCCGGGCGCCGCCACAAAAATGCGCCAATGGGCGGCGATGACGTTGCCCGTTCGGGGCATTTCGATTTATGACAGCGGCCTGCGTTGATCGGGCCGAGAGGGCGGAAGCGAGCATGGATCACAGACGAGCGCGCGGACACGGCCGCAGGGCCGGCATCGTTGCGATCGCCGCGCTGTCGCTGGCGCTGGCGGCCTGCGCATCGGACGACGACATCGACCTCGCCACCTATGTGGAGCAGACCGAGGAGGCCGACGTCCTCTACAACCAGGGCCTCGCCAACCTCGATGCCGGGCGCATGAAGGAGGCGATCGCCAAGTTCGAGGCGCTCGACCGGCAGCATCCCTATTCGGAGTTCGCCCGCAAGGCGATGGTGATGAGCACCTTCGCCAACTACCGCCAGGGCAACTACGAGGACGCGATCAACTCCGGCAAGCGCTACGTCTCGCTCTATCCGACGACCGAGGACGCCGCCTACGCGCAGTATCTCGTCGGCCTCAGCTACTTCCGCCAGGTGCGCGACGTGACGCGCGACCAGAAGGAGGCGCGCCGCACCATCGAGGCGATGGAGGAGGTCGTCCAGCGCTGGCCCGAATCGGAGTATGTCGAGGACGCCAACGCCAAGATCCGCTTCGCCCGCGACCAGCTCGCCGGCAAGGAGATGCAGATCGGCCGCTACTACCTCGAGCGCCGCGAGTACATCGCCGCCATCAAGCGCTTCCGCAACGTGGTGGAGTTCTACTCCAACACCCGCCACATCGAGGAGGCGCTGGCGCGGCTGACCGAATCCTACATGGCCATGGGGCTCGAATCGGAGGCGCAGACGGCGACCGCCGTGCTCGGCCACAACTTCCCCGACAGCCAGTGGTACAAGGATTCCTACGCCCTGCTGCAGTCGGGCGGGCTCGAGCCGCGCGAGAATCCGGGGTCGTGGATTTCGAAGGCCGGTGCGCTGATCCTCGGCACCTGACACGCGTCACGGCCCATGCTCACGCACCTGTCGATCCGCGACATCGTGCTGATAGACCGGCTCGACATCGATTTCACGGCAGGCCTTTCGGTGCTGACCGGCGAGACCGGCGCCGGCAAGTCGATCCTGCTCGACGCGCTGTCGCTGGCGCTCGGCGCGCGCGGCGACGCGTCCCTGGTGCGCCACGGCGCCAGCCAGGGACAGGTGATCGCCGTGTTCGATCTGCCGCCCAACCATCCCGCACGCGCGCTGCTCGTCGACAACGCCATCGACGAGGAGGGCGACGTCATCCTGCGGCGCACCCAGTCGGCCGACGGGCGCACCCGCGTCTTCATCAACGACCAGCCGGCCAGCGTGGCGCTGATGCGCTCGCTCGGCCGTGCGCTGGTCGAGATCCACGGCCAGCACGACGAGCGCGCGCTGGTCGACGCGGCCATGCACCGCGACCTGCTCGACGCCTTCGGCGGGCTGGCCGGGCTCGCCGGCGAGGTGGCCGGGCTGTGGCGCGACTGGCGGCGCGCCGAGCAGGCGCTGTCGCGCCACCGCGCCGCCATGGAGGCGGCCGCGCGCGAGGCCGACTATCTGCGCGCCTCGGTCGAGGAGCTGACCGCGCTCGAGCCGATGCCCGACGAGGAGACGGCGCTCGCCGAGGAGCGCGCCGCGCTGATGCGCGCGGAGAAGACCGCCGGCGAGATCGCCGACGCGCAGGAGGTGCTGTCGGGCAACGGCTCGCCGGTGCCGCAGCTCTCAAGCCTGCTGCGGCGCCTGCAGCGCAAGGCGGCCGAGGCGCCGGGGCTGCTCGATCCCATCATCGCGCCGCTCGACGAGGCGCTGCTGTCGCTCGACGCCGCGCAGGAGGCGGCCGAGGCGGCGATGCGCGCGGCCGAGTTCGACCCGCAGCGGCTGGAGCGCGCCGAGGAGCGGCTGTTCGCGCTGCGCGCGGCGGCGCGCAAGCACAACGTGGCCGTCGACGCGCTGGCCGAGCTGCGCGACCGCATGGCGACCGAGCTGGCCGATCTCGATGCCGGCGAGGAGCGCGTGGCGGCGCTGGCCGGCCAGGCGGCGGCCGCGCGGTCGGCCTACGACGCGGCCGCGCTCAGGCTGTCGGAAGGCCGCCACGCCACCGCCGAGACGCTGGCGCGCGCGGTGATGGCCGAGCTGCCGGCGCTCAAGCTCGAGCGCGCCCGCTTCCTGGTGGAGATCGCCAGCGAGCCGGAGGACCGCGCCGCCGAGGGCGTCGACACGGTGGAGTTCTGGGTGCAGACCAATCCCGGCACGCGTGCCGGGCCGATGATGAAGGTCGCTTCGGGCGGCGAGCTGTCGCGCTTCCTGCTCGCCCTCAAGGTGGTGCTGGCCGACCGCGGCTCGGCCCCGACGCTGGTCTTCGACGAGATCGACACCGGCGTCGGCGGCGCGGTGGCCGACGCCATCGGCCAGCGGCTCGGCCGGCTGGCCGAGCGCATCCAGGTGCTGTCGGTGACGCACGCGCCGCAGGTCGCCGCGCGCGCCGGCTGCCACTATCTGATCTCCAAGAGCGGCGGCAGCGACCGCGTGTCGACCGGCGTCAGCCGCATCGAGGAGGACGAGCGCCAGGAGGAGATCGCCCGCATGCTGGCCGGTGCCACCATCACCGATGAGGCGCGTGCGGCGGCCCGCCGGCTGCTCGGCGAGACCCGGGCGGTGGCGTCTTGAGGCGCGGCCGGATGCCCGCGCGCCGCGCCGGCCTCGTGTGCCGCGCCGTTTCGCCGGAGCCGGAGCGATGACCGATACCGCAAAGCCCGTCGACGCGCTCAGCCCGGCCGAGGCGGAGGCCGAGCTCGCCCGGCTTGCCGCCGAGATCGCCGAGCACGACCGGCGCTACCATGGCGAGGACGCGCCGACCATCAGCGACGCGGCCTACGACGCGCTGCAGCGTCGCAACCTGGCGATCGAGCAGCGCTTTCCCGACCTGGTGCGCGCCGATTCGCCGTCGCGCCGCATCGGTGCGCCGGTGTCGGAGAAGTTCGACAAGGTGCGCCACCGCGTGCCGATGCTGTCGCTCGACAATGCCTTCGACGCGCAGGAGGTGATCGACTTCGTCGGCCGCATCCGCCGCTTCCTCAAGCTCGATCCGCAGGCGCCGGTGGCGATGACCGCCGAGCCGAAGATCGACGGCCTGTCGCTGTCGCTGCGCTACGAGGACGGACGGCTGGTCCAGGCCGCCACGCGCGGCGACGGCGCGGTCGGCGAGAACGTCACCGCCAACGCGCGCTCGGTCGCCGACATTCCCAACGTGCTGACCGGCGACGCGCCGCAGGTGCTGGAGGTGCGCGGCGAGGTCTACATGACGCATGCCGACTTCCTGGCGCTCAACGCGCGGCAGGAGGCGGCCGGCAAGCCGACCTACGTCAACCCGCGCAACACGGCGGCCGGCTCGCTGCGCCAGCTCGACCCGGCGGTGACGGCGGCGCGACCGCTCAAGTTCTTCGCCTATGCCTGGGGCGAGGTCAGCGCGCTGCCGGCCGACACGCAGATGGGCATGGTCGCCGCGCTGGCCGGCTACGGCTTTCCCACCAACCCGCTGATGAGGCGCTGCGAGAGCGCCGAGGCGCTGCTCGCCCATTATGCGGCGATCGAGACCGAGCGTGGCCGGCTCGCCTACGACATCGACGGGGTCGTCTACAAGGTCGACGACCTGGCGCTGCAGGAGCGGCTCGGCTACGTCTCGCGCAGCCCGCGCTGGGCGATCGCGCACAAGTTTCCCGCCGAGAAGGCGACGACGGTGCTGACCGGCATCGACATCCAGGTCGGCCGCACCGGGGCGCTGACGCCGGTGGCGCGGCTCGAGCCGGTGACGGTCGGCGGCGTGGTCGTCACCAACGCGACGCTGCACAACGCCGAGGAGATCGAGCGGCTCGGCGTGATGATCGGCGACACGGTGACCGTGCAGCGCGCCGGCGACGTGATCCCGCAGATCCTCGGCGTGGTCGCCGAGCGCCGGCCGGCCGATGCCGCGCCGTTCCGCTTTCCCGAGACCTGTCCGTGCGAGCTCGCGACGCCGGTGGTGCGCGAGGAGACGGCCGGCGGCGCGGCCGGCGTGGTGCGGCGCTGCTCGGGCGAGTTCGCCTGTCCGTTCCAGCGCATCGAGCACCTGCGCCTGTTCGTGTCGCGCCGCGCCTTCGACATCGAGGGGCTGGGCGACAAGCAGATCGAGTTCTTCTTCCGCGATCCCGACCTGCCGGTCAAAGGCCCCGGCGACATCTTCACGCTGGCCGCGCGCGACGCCGGCAACGTCAAGAAGCTGAAGGACAAGGAGGGCTGGGGCAGCGTCTCGGCGGCCAATTTGTTCGCCGCCATCGAGGCGCGCCGCAGCATCCCGCTGCACCGCATGATCTATGCGCTCGGCATCCGCCATGTCGGCGAGCGTACGGCGCTGACACTGGCGCGCGCCTATGGCACGTGGCAGGATTTTCACGACGCGGCGCTGGCCGTGGCCGGCGGCGAGCAGACGGTGCGCGAGGAGATGGATGCGCTGGAGGACATCGGCGACGCGGTGATCGAATCGCTGGCGCGCTATTTCGGCGAGCCGCACAACCGGAAGCTGGTGGAGGAACTGGCCGAGCAGGTCACCGTTCTCGACCAGGAGAAACCGGCCGGCGATTCGCCGGTCGCCGGCAAGACGGTGGTCTTCACCGGCGCGCTGGAGCAGATGTCGCGCGACGAGGCCAAGGCGATGGCCGAGAAGCTCGGCGCCAAGGTGGCCGGCTCGGTGTCGGCCAGGACCGATCTGGTCGTCGCCGGTCCCGGCGCCGGCTCCAAGCTGAAGAAGGCGCAGGAGCTCGGCATCGAGGTGATCGACGAGGCGGCATGGTTTGCGCGTGTGGCCGGCACGTGATGAGGTGCGCGGGGGAGGCGCCATGAAGCTTACCGAGGAGGACCGCGAGGCGGTCGAGGCCTACCGGCGCAGCCGCGGCAGCGGGCCGTTCCTGGCGGCCGATGCCGTGGTCGTGTCGAGCGACGGCGCGGTCCTGCTGGTGCGCCGCGCGCGGCCGCCCGGCCGCGGCCTGCTTGCCTTGCCCGGCGGCTTCGTCGTCGCCGACGAGACCTTCCTGCAGGCCGCGCTGCGCGAGCTCGTCGAGGAGACCGGCCTCGACGTGACGCTCGGCGCCGGCGGCACCGCCGAGCCCGACGTCACGGTGGTGCGCGACCAGCCCGACCGCGATCCGCGGGCGCGCATCGTCTCGGTGGCGCATCTCTTCCGGCTCGGGCGGGCGGCCGGCGACGTGCCGGTGCGCGGCGGCGGCGACGCCGCCGAGGCGAGCTGGGTGCCGCTCGACGCGCTGCGCGGGCCGGACGCCTTCTTCGCCGACCATCACGGCATCCTCGCCGCCTTCGGCCTGACGCGCGACGCGCCCTAGAGCCGTTCTGCGTTTCACGGAATCGCAGATCGGCTCTAACTCATTGTTTTCAAGCGTTTCCGAACGGCGAACCGGTTTCCACTTCGCCTGGAAACGCTATAGGCGCCGGCCGCGCGGCGATGGATCAACGGCCTTGGCGGCTTGGCTCAACGGAATTGATGTGACAGGTCAGCTTTCCTGACCTATTTTCGGGGGATGATCCGGCGGCCCGCGAGGCCGCGCGAGACCGGCACGCGTGCAGGCGTGCGACAACGAAGGGCGGCGCCGCGCGACGCGGCGAGCGCATCTCGCCGGCACGGCGAAGGCATGACGGCGCACACCGAGGCGAAGGCGAGCATCGGCAGCGAACTGGCGGCGGGCGCGCGCACCGGCTTCCCGGTGATGGTGGCGGCCGCCCCGTTCGGCATCCTGTTCGGCACGCTGGCGGTGGAGAACGGCTTCAGCGTCTTCCAGGTGGTGCTGATGAGCGCGACGGTCTATGCCGGCGCCAGCCAGATGGTCGGGCTCGACCTGTTCGGCCAGGCGGTGGCGCCGTGGCTGATCGTGCTGTCGATCTTCGCCGTCAACTTCCGCCACGTGCTCTACTCGGCCGCCGTGGGGCGCCGCGTGCGCCACTGGTCGGCGCTGCAGAAGGCGGTCGGCTTCTTCTTCCTGGTCGATCCGCAATACGCCGAATCGGAGCGCCGGGCGCTGTCGGGCACGCCGCTCGGCTTCGGCTGGTACATGGCCATGGCGATGACCATCTACGTGTTCTGGATCGTCAATTCCGCGCTCGGCGCGCTGTTCGGCCGGCTGATTCCCGACACCGACGCGCTGGGCCTCGACTTCCTGCTGCCGATCTACTTCCTCGGCCTCGTGATGGGCTTCCGCCGGCGGCCGCTGTTCCTGCCGGTGGTCGTGGCGAGCGCGCTGGTCTCGGTCGCCGCGTTCGAGCTCGTCGGCTCGCCCTGGCACGTGTCGATCGGCGCGCTGGCCGGCATCGCCGTCGCCGCGCTGGCGCCGGTGCCGAAGGACGGGGACGCGCGATGAGCGCGGTGACGGCGACCATCCTGGCCGGCGCGGTGCTGACCTACCTGGCGCGCGCCGGCGGCCACCTCGTGCTGTCGCGCTTCTCGCGCATCCATCCGCGCGTCGAGGCGGGGCTCAACGCGGTGCCGGCGGCGGTGCTGACGACGCTGGTGGCGCCGGCCGCCTACACCGGCGGGCCGGCCGAGATCGCGGCGCTGGCGGTCGCCGGCGTGGTGGCGCTCGGCGGCGGCATGATGCCGATGTTCCTGACCGGCGCGGCGGTGCTCATCCTGTTGCGCCACCTGATCGGCTGATCCCTCACAGCGGCGCGCAGGCGGCCTCCAGCCAGGCCCTGACGGCATCGTCGAGCTGCGGCCCGATCTCGGCCAGGACGCGCGCGTGATAGGCGTCGAGCCAGGCCCGCTCGCCGGGCGCCAGCAGGTCGACGTCGATCAGCCGGCGGTCGAACGGCGCCAGCGTCAGCGTCTCGAAGGCGTGCATCGGCAGGTCGCCGCCCGGCACCGGCTCCTCCGGCCGCACCACGATCAGGTTTTCCAGCCGGATGCCGTAGTGGCCCTCGCGGTAGTAGCCGGGCTCGTTGGACAGGATCATGCCGGGCAGAAGCGGCTCGCTGCCGGTGCGCGCGATGCGCTGCGGACCCTCGTGCACCGACAGGTAGGCGCCGACGCCGTGGCCGGTGCCGTGGCCGTAGTCGAGGCCGGCGCGCCAGTGGTTCTGGCGCGCGATCGGGTCGAGGTCCATGCCGCGCGTGCCGGGCGGGAAGCGCATCTGCGAAAGCCCGATCAGCCCCTTGAGCACGATCGTGTAGTGGCGCCGCATCTCGCCCGTCGGCGCGCCGACCGGCACGGTGCGGGTGACGTCGGTGGTGCCGTCCTCGTACTGGGCGCCCGAATCGACCAGGAACAGCTCGCCCGCCGCGAGCGTCCGGTTGGTCGTCTCGCTCACCCGGTAGTGGATGATCGCGCCGTGCGGCCCGGAACCGGAGATCGTGTCGAAGGCGACGTCGCGCAGCGGCATCTGCGCCGCCTTGCCGACCTCGGCGCGCAGCGCCTCGAGCCGGGTGACGGCGGCGATCTCGTCGGTCGTGCCGGGCGGCTGGGCGTCGAGCCAGCACAGGAAGCGGGCAAGGGCGACGCCGTCGCGCCGGTGCGCGTCGCGCGCGCCGGCGAGCTCGGCCGCGTTCTTCGTGGCGCGCGGCAGCCGGGCGGGATCGGGCAGCGGGACGACCGTGCCGCCGGTCGCCTCGACCACCAGCCGGAGCCGCTCGGCCGCCAGGTCGGGGTCGAGGCCGACACGGCCGCCGCCGGCCGCCAGCGCGGCCAGCGCGTCCTCCAGTTCCGCGCGCGGCCGGACCTCGGCGAGCGGCGCGAGATGGGCCTCGACCTCGGCGCCGAGCGCGCGCGGCTCGAGATAGAGCGCGTGGCGGCCTTCCGCGCGGATCAGCGCGAAGCCGAGCAGCAGCGGCGTGTGCGGCACGTCGGCGCCGCGCAGGTTGAAGGTCCAGGCGAGCGAGGCGGGATCGGTGAGCACCGTGCAGGCGAGCGTCTCGCGTTGCAGAAGCGCCTGCATGGCGGCGAGCTTCTCGTCGGCCGGCTGGCCGGCGTGGCGCGGCGGGTGCACGCGCGCCGTCGCGGCCGGCGGCGCCGGCTGGTCGTCCCAGATCAGGTCGACCGGATTGGTGTCGAGCGCCACCAGCGTGCCCTGCGCCCTGTCCAGCGCGGCGCGCAGCCGGCCGGCCTCGGCGACCGTGTGCAGCCACGGGTCGAAGCCGATGCGCGCGCCGGGCGCGGCGTTCTCGGCCAGCCAGACGCGCGGCGGCTTGTCGATCAGGCTCTCGACGGAAAACACGGCGGGATCGGTCTGCTGGCGCGCCTGCAGCGTGTAGCGGCCGTCGACGAACAGATGGGCGCCGTCGGCCAGCACCAGCGCCACGCCGGCCGAGCCGGAAAAGCCGGTCAGCCAGCGCAGCCGCTCGGCGCGCGCCGGCACGTACTCGCCCTGGTGCTCGTCGGCGCGCGGCACGAGAAAGCCGTCAAGCCCCTCGGCGGCGAGCCAGGCGCGCAGCCGGGCGATGCGCGGCGCGGCCTGGGCCGGCTCGGAGGGGGTGTCGAACGACTGGAACATGAAGCGACCTCGCTAGGCGTGATGGGCGGCGAGCCCCGGTCTAGACCATGACGGCGAGGCGCGGGAAGCGGTTTTCCGACGCGGCCACGGCCCGTCCGGCCGATCCGCCCGCGCGGACGCGCAGCCGGTCGCGCGCCCGGCCGCGGCAGGCGCTCGCGCATCGCTGGGGCGAGGCAGCGGATTTTGCGCTGCAATATCGGCAAGAAGCCCGGAGTTCCGGGATTTCGTAGCGTTTCTTCGCACATGCAAAATCGAATAGGTGCCATGCACAATCGTCTCTGGCTGAATGGGTCAACCGTGCTTACCTTTCAGCCCATGGAAGCACGGGCTTCCACAAGGACAGGAGAGATTTCCATGGCACACAAGGGACGCGGCTTCTTCCGCGGCGCCGTCGACACCCTGGTCGCCGCCCGCCAGCGGCAGGTCAGCCGCTACGTCAACGGCGCGCTTCTCATGCTCGACGACGAGACGCTGAAGGCGCACGGCTACAACCGCGACGAGCTCAAGAAGCGCGGTGCGGTGCACTACATGTTCTAAGCTGCCTTGCGGCAGCCGGCTCCGCGCCTGCGGGCGCCGGGCAAAACGGGCGGTTCCTCCGGGGCCGCCCTTTTTCGTGGCCGCACGCCGCCTCAGCGGCGCAGCAGCACCGTCGCCCAGCCGTCGCGTGCGATGGTGCGCACGTGGCGCAGGCCCTGGCCGACATAGGCGGCGCGCACGGCCGGCTGCTGGCGCGCAAGCAGGCCCGACAGGATGACGGCGCCGCCCGGCGCGGTGTGGCGGGCAAGCGCCGGGGCGAGGCGCATCAGCGGTCCGGCCAGGATGTTGGCGACGACGAGGTCGAAAGGGCCGCGCGCGGCGAACAGGCGGTGGTGGAAGCCGGTCGCCGTCGCCGTCTCGACGAGGCCTGCGGCGCGGTTCGCCCGCACATTGGCGCGCGCCACGGCGGTCGCCACAGGATCGATGTCGGTGGCCAGCACCGGGATGCGGGCGAGGCGGGCGACGGCGATGGCGAGCACGCCGCTGCCGGTGCCCAGGTCGAGCGCGTTGGCCGGGCGCCCGGCGCGCAGCACGGCCTGGATCGCCTCCAGGCAGCCCGCCGTGGTGCCGTGATGGCCGGTGCCGAAGGCGAGCCCGGCCTCGATCTCGATGGCGACGTCGCCGGGCCGGCGGCGGTGGCGCTCGTGCGCGCCGTGCACCAGCACGCGGCCGGCGCGCACCGCGCTCAGCCCTTCCAGGGATCGCGCCACCCAGTCGATGTCGGGCACCGGCTCGCACGCAAAACCGGGCAGGCCGGCCGCCGCGTCGGCGGCGAGCAGCGCGTCGAGCCGGGCGGCGACGGCGTCGGCCTCGGCCGCCGGCGCGTAGAGCGAGACCTCCTTGAGGCCGCGCTCCTCGTCGACCTCGGTGAGCGCGATCGGCAGGCCGTCGTCCTCGAAGGCGGCCTCGAGCCGGTCGGACAGGGCGCGCGCGCGCGCGCCCGGCGCGGTCAGGAAGAAGCGGGTCTGGGCCATGCGGCGCCCGGCGCTCAGCCGCCGGCCGCCAGCCGCTCGAGCTTGGCCAGCGCGGTCTCGGCGTTCTCGCCATAGGCGATGGTGCCGGCAAAGGCGCCGCGCGCGTCGAGCAGCAGCACCGAGGCCGTGTGGTCCATCGTGTAGTCGCCGTCCTCGAGCTCGACCTTGCGCGCATAGATGCCGAAGGCCTTGGCCATCTCGGCGATCTCCGCGGGCGAGCCGGTGATGCCGGTGATGCGCTCGGAGACGTTGGAGATGTAGGCGTCCATCACCTCGGGCGTGTCGCGCTCGGGATCGACGGAGACGAAATAGGCCTGGATCGCCTCGCCCTCGGGGCCGAGCTGGCGCAGCCAGCCGTCGAGCTCGTAGAGCGTCGTCGGGCAGACCTCGGGGCAGTGCGTGAAGCCGAAGAACAGCGCCGTGGGCCGGCCGCGCAGGGCCGCCTCGGTGATCGGCGCGCCGGTCTGGTCGACCAGCGCGAAGGGGCCGCCATAGGGCTCGACCGAATTGCGGTCGCGGTACCACTCGAAGGTGAGCAGGCCGACGCCGGCCGCCATCAGCACCAGGATACCGATCAGGATCGTTCGCATCATCGTTCGCACCGGGATTGGCTGTGGCCGTCCGTCCTCAGAAGCACCAGGCGAGCTTGCCGCCGGCCGCCAGCGCCGCGAGCATGCGCGGACCGAGGTCGAGCCAGGCGGCGAAGGCGAGGCCGAGAAGCGCCGCGCCGCCGAGGCTGGCGAGCGCGATCGCGGCCGGGCGCGTGAGACGGACGGATGTCATGGCCGGACCATAAGCCTTCCGCCGCCGGCTTCACAGGGGCAAACTGCCGCAAGCGCCGCGGCGGTCAGCGCCGCTGCGGCTTGCGCTCGGCGTTGCGCCACCCCAAATGGCGCAACACGTTCGATCGTCCGCGAAAGGCCCGCCATGAAACCGCTCGTTCCCGCCCTTGCCCTGGCCGCCACGCTCGCCGCCGCGCCGCTCGCAGCCGAGGAGGTCGGCGAGGTCGGCGTCGACTGGCTCGGCAACGACATCATCATCGAGGCGATCGCCGACCCGCAGGTCGAGGGCGTGACCTGCCATGTCGCCTATTTCGAGCGCGGGCTGGTCGACCGGCTGCAGAAGGGCAACTGGTTCGAGGACCCGTCCAACTCGTCGATCGCCTGCCGCCAGACCGGGCCGATCCGCATCGGCGACATCGACCTCAGCGCCGACGGCGAGGAGGTCTTCAAGCAGGGCATCAGCCTGATCTGGAAGAAGCAGGTGGTGAACCGCATCTACGACCGGCAGAACCGCACGCTGGTCTACCTGTCGCATTCGCGCCAGGTGCAGGACGGCTCGGCCAAGATGGCGATCTCCACCGTGCCGCTCTACGGCCAGGAGGTGGTCTGGGAGAACGGCGAACCGCAATAGTGGACGACGCCCGCTTCACCGATCCGGCGCCGCGCATCCACCCGAGCGCGGAGCTCAAGGGCTGCCGGCTCGGCCGCTATGCCGCGGTCGGCCCGCGCTGTCTGCTGCGCGACGTCGAGCTCGGCGCCTTCTCCTATGTCGAGCGCGGCGGCGAGGCGATCTATGCCACGATCGGCCGCTTCTGCTCGATCGCCGCCAACACGCGGCTCAACGCGCTGGAGCACCCGCTGGAGCGGGTCACCACGCACAAGCTCAGCTACCGGCCGAACGAGTATTTCCGCTATCTCGGCGTCGACGGCGATTTCCGCGACCGGCGGCGCGGCAAGCCGGTCAGGCTCGGCCACGACGTGTGGGTCGGCCACGGCGCCGTCGTCATGCCCGGCGTGACGATCGGCCACGGCGCGGTGATCGGCGCCAACGCGGTGGTGACGCGCGACGTCGCGCCCTATGCCATCGTCGCCGGCGCGCCGGCGCGGCTCCTGCGGCCGCGCTTTGCCGGGCCGGTCGCCGAGCGGCTGATGGCGCTCGCCTGGTGGGACTGGCCGGACGACTGGCTGTTCGAGGCGGTGCCCGACATGCAGCGGCTGGCGCCGGAGGCCTTTCTCGACAAGTGGGAGGCGCGCGGCGCACCGCCGGCCGCTTGAGCCCGCTCAACGCGCCGGCCGCCGCGCCGTGCCCCACTCGCGCGGGTTCAACCAGGGGAGGACGCCATGAGCGGCCTTTTCAGCATCGGCATCTTCTTTGCCGGACTTGGCATCATGTTCATCGGCCTGGGTGTCCTGTGGTGGGTGTCGCTGCAGGACCGGGCGGACAAGCGCCGCAACGACGGCTGAGACGTGCCGCCGCCGGCGCCGCCGCGGCCTGAGAGATCGATTCAGGCCGGTCCGGCAAGGCCTTGTCGCGGCTGCGGTTTGTGGCCGCGCGCGGCGCCGGCGCGCGGCCGGCGCAGGCCTAAAGGTCGAGCTTGCCGTGCGCGCCGACGTCCGGCGTCTCGCCGGTCAGCGTGCCCTTGACCATCTCCCAGCCGGCCTTCAGCCGGTTGTCGGAATTGTCCCAGTACTCGGCGATCTCCGGCTCCATGATGAGCGCCACCGCCTCGCTCTTGCCGTCCTCGAACCACGGCGCGGCGGCGGCCGACCACAGGTCGTCGACCACGGCGGGATCGTCCGACAGGCGCACGCGGCCGGAGACCGAGATGAAGGTGTCGTCGTCGTCGGAGAACACCGCGTTGGCCTGCGGCTCGTCGCGAACCTCGTCGATCTTGTGCGTCTTCTTCGAGGTCAGGAAGCGCAGCGTGCCGTCGCGCTCCTCGAATTTCGGCGCCATCGGCCGCGAGCGCAGGTGCGGGCCGTCGCGCGTGACCAGCATGCAGGTGTCGAAATCCTTCAGGTCCTTGCGGAATTCCTCGGTGGTCTTGCGTTCCATGTCGTCGCTCCGTTCGTTGGCGGCCGGGGCAGGCAGCGCGGCCGCGCGTGGCGTCACGGCTTCAACGCCGCCGCCGGCCAGCCGTTCCCGGGCGCCGGGGGCGACGGCTTGACGCCGGGCCGCGATGTCCCGCACGCTGGCGCATCGGCCGAAGGGAAACGGATGGCAGCGATCGCGACCAAGCGCATCTACGCGCCGGCCGCCGAAGACGACGGGCGGCGCGTGCTGGTCGACCGGGTGTGGCCGCGCGGCGTCTCCAAGGCGAGGGCGGCGCTCGACGACTGGGCGAAGGCGGCCGCGCCGTCCGGCGCGCTGCGCCGCTGGTTCGGCCACCGCGCCGAGCGCTGGCCGGAGTTCCTCGCGCGCTACCGGGCCGAGCTTCGCGACGACGCGGCGGCCGCGGCCGCCTTCGACGGCCTGCGGGCGGCGGCGCGGCGGGGGCGGCTGACGCTGCTCTATTCGGCGCGCGACGAGGCGCACAACCAGGCGGTGGCGCTGAAGCGCTTCCTGGAGGAAGCCGAGGCGCAAGAGCGCGGCTGACGCGGCGCGCGCGCCGGCGCCGGCTTGCGCCCGCCGCATGGCGGTCCCCGACCGCCGCCCGCGTGGTCTATAGCGTTTCCACTTCGCCTGGAAACCCTCTAGCCTCGCCGGCATCGCGATTCGATGCTCGAAAGGAACCTGCCCGATGATCCGACCGTTCGCCGCCGCCCTCGGCCTCGCCCTTGCCGCCGCCGCGCCCGCCACGGCCGATCCGCTGAGCGAGGCCTCGCAGGCGATGTGCGCGCAGGCCAAGAGCTGCGCGCTGCAGGAGATGGAAGGCGCCGAGGGCATGAGCGAGGCGGTCAAGGCGCAGATCACCCAGGGGCTCGATTCCATGTGCGTGGCGATGGAGGAGAACTTCGCCGCCGTGGCGCAGTATCACGAGCTCTACGACCCGGCGGTCGCCTGCCTCAATTCGATGGCCGCGCTGTCGTGCGCCGAGCTCGAGGCGATGGACGCCAACGGCACGCCGGCCTGTCAGGAATACGAGCGCCTGGCGGAAAAATACCGGTAGCAGGAGGGCAGCGGCGCGCCGGCGGTGGCCGCGCGCGCCGTCACGCCGGCCTGACGAAGCCGTCCAGCACGCGCTTCTGGCCCGCCTTGTCGAAGTCGATGGTCAGCTTGTTGCCGTCGATCGCGGCGATGTTGCCGTTGCCGAATTTCTGGTGGAAGACGCGGTCGCCGACGGCGAAGTCGGACGGCGCGTCGGCCACCGAGCGGGCCACCAGCTCGCCCTCGATGACCCGGCCCTTGACCGCGCCGCGGCCGGCGCCGTAGCCCGAATCCGGCTCGCCGTAGCCGATCCGCTCGACCGCCACGCCCGAGCGCGTGCCCCAGTTGCGGTCGGTCGCCTCGGTGCGGTTCTTCTGCGCGCGCTGCCAGCCGGGCGTGGCATAGGTGTTGGAGAAGCTCGAGCGGTCCATCTCGTCGAAGCGCGAGCGGCCGTACGGGTTGGGCCGTCCGGCGAAGCCGTCGCCGAAGCCGCGGCCGTAGCCGCCGTAGGACGCGCCGTCCTCGGCCACCTCGACATGCGTCTCCGGCAGCTCGTCGAGAAAGCGCGAGGGGATGGTCGTCTGCCACAGGCCGTGGATGCGCCGGTTGGAGGTGAACCACAGGTGCAGCCGCTGCTTGGCGCGCGTCAGGCCGACATAGGCCAGCCGGCGCTCCTCCTCGAGGCCGGAGCGGCCGCCCTCGTCGAGCGCGCGCTGGTGTGGGAACAGGCCTTCCTCCCAGCCGGGCAGGAAGACGGTCTCGAACTCCAGCCCCTTGGCCGAGTGCAGCGTCATCAGGCTGACCGCGTCGAGATCCTCCTGCTGCTCGGCGTCCATCACCAGCGCGACATGCTCGAGGAAGCCGCGCAGCGATTCGTACTCCTCCATGGAGCGGATCAGCTCCTTGAGGTTGTCGAGCCGGCCCGGCGCGTCGGCCGAGCGGTCGTTCTTCCACATGTCGGTGTAGCCCGACTCCTCGAGGATCGTCTCGGCGAGCTCGGTGTGCGGCGTGTCGTCGAGCAGGCCCTGCCAGCGGGCAAAGTTCTCCACCACCGTGCGCAGCGAGGCGCGCGGCTTGGGCTTCAGCTCCTCCGTGCCGACCAGGTCGCGCGCGGCCTGCAGCATCGGCACGCCGAGCCGGCGCGCGGTGTCGTGGATCAGCCGCACGGTCGCCTCGCCGAGGCCGCGCTTGGGCACGTTGACGATGCGCTCGAAGGCGAGGTCGTCGGCGCCCTGGGCGACGACGCGGAAATAGGCCATCGCGTCGCGGATCTCCTGGCGCTCGTAGAAGCGCGGCCCGCCGATCACCCGGTAGTTGAGGCCGAGCGTGACGAAGCGGTCCTCGAACTCGCGCATCTGGAACGAGGCGCGCACCAGGATCGCCATGTCGTTGAGCGCGTGGCCCTTGCGCTGCAGCGATTCGATCTCCTCGCCGACGGCGCGCGCCTCCTCCTCCGAATCCCAGGCGGCGTGCACCTTGACCTTGGCGTCGTCGACGTCGTCGGCCTCGGTGAACAGCGTCTTGCCGAGCCGGCCCTCGTTGTGGGCGATCAGGTGCGAGGCCGCGCCCAGGATGTGGGCGGTCGAGCGGTAGTTGCGCTCGAGCCGGATCACGGTGGCGCCGGGAAAGTCCTTCTCGAAGCGCAGGATGTTGTCGACCTCGGCGCCGCGCCAGCCGTAGATCGACTGGTCGTCGTCGCCGACGCAGCAGATGTTGACGGTGGGCTGCGCGGCGTCCTTCGCCCGGCTGCGCTGCGCCAGAAGCCGCAGCCACAGATACTGCGCGGTGTTGGTGTCCTGGTACTCGTCGACCAGGATGTACTTGAACTTGCGGTGATACTCGGCGAGCACGTCGGGGTGGTCGCGCAGAATGCGGATCGGGTGGCACAGAAGGTCGCCGAAATCGACCGCGTTGAGCGTCTTCAGCCGCTCCTGATAGGCGGCGAACAGGGCGCGGCCTCGGCCGTTGGCGAAGGCGCGCGCGTCGCCTTCGGGAATCTCGTGCGGCGCCAGGCCCTTGTTCTTCCAGCCGTCGATCATCTGCGCGAACTGGCGCGCCGGCCAGCGCTTGTCGTCCAGCCCCTCGGCCTGGATGAGCTGCTTGAGCAGCCGGATCTGGTCGTCGGTGTCGAGGATGGTGAAGTCGGAGCGCAGGCCGGCGAGCTCGGCATGGCGGCGCAGCAGCTTGACGCCGATCGAGTGGAAGGTGCCGAGCCACGGCATGCCCTCGACCGCCTGGCCGACCAGCACGCCGACGCGCGCCTTCATCTCGCGCGCCGCCTTGTTGGTGAAGGTGACGGCGAGGATCTGGCCGGGAAAGGCGCGGCCGGTCGCCAGGATGTGGGCGATGCGCGTCGTCAGCACCCGCGTCTTGCCGGTGCCGGCGCCGGCCAGCACCAGAACCGGCCCCTCGGTCGTCTCCACCGCCTGGCGCTGCTCGGGGTTGAGGCCGGCGAGATAGTCGGGCGCGCTGCGCTGGCGCGCGGCCATGGCGCGCGCGGCGATGCCGCCGCCGGCCGCCGCGGGGCGGGCGGGCTCGTCGTCGTCGAAGAACGGAATATCGTCGGGCGCGCCGGACATCATGCCCGAATGTAGTGATTCGGGGGGGAAAGGCCAGCCGCGCGCGGCAACTCAGCGCTCGGCGCCGGCCAGGCGGCGGTCGCCGAGGTTGAGCCGGGCGGCCGCGATGGCGCGCGCGCCGGCCGCCAGCGCCGCGTCGCCGGCGGTCAGCCCGTCGAGCTCGGCCACCCGGTTCATGGCGATCAGGCAGAGCACGTCCTCGCGCAGGCGGCCGTCGTCGCCGCGCGGCAGCCGGGCGACCGGCTGCACGAGATCGGCGGTCATGCCGGGCGTCCGGCGCAGCGCGGCGAGCGCCGCGCCGGTCAGCGGCTCGCGGGTTTCCACGAAGGCGTAGATGCCGGTGCCCCTGCGCGGCAGCGGGAAGACGGCGAGCGCGACGTCCGCGACGGCGGGGTGGCGCTTCAGCGCGGCGAGGATCGCCGCCGCCTCGCGCTCCAGCCTGTCGCCCGTGCCTTCGCCGTCGGACCAGCGCAGCACGCCGCGGGTCAGGGCGTTGTAGAGCCGCTTGCCGGTCGCTCGCCACAGCCGCGAGGGCAGCGAGCGGCGGGCCAGGATGCGCCGCTCGCCCGCCGTCAGGAGCTGCGGCGCGAAGGCGCGCTTCTGCTTGGCGAGATGGCGCCGGTCCTCGTAGGCGAGCAGCCGGTACCACAGCCCGCGCCGGCGGTGGCGCGAGGCGAGCTGGAAGTCGATGACGGCGGCCGAGCCGTCCGGCCGCACCAGCCAGTTCTGCGGCTTGGCGAGATCGTTGTGGGTGATGCCGGCGCGCCGCATGTCGCGCAGCAGCCGGGCGGCGTCGCGGTACCAGAACGGATCGGCCGGCCGGGCGAGATGCAGCGGCGTGCCGTCGCTCCAGTGCCGGAAAAGCCCGTCGCGATCGACGGCGATCAGCGCCGGCGTGCCGGCAATGCCGCCGACCGCCTGGAGGCCGCGCACCTCGCGCCGGGCGAGCAGCCGGGCGAGCGGGCGCGACCACCACGGCGCGGCCGAGACGAGGCGGCGGACCACCGGCGCATCGGGTGTCTGGGCGAAATGTCCCTTGCGCGTCTCCGAGAAGACGTCGCGCTTGAGCACGGTCTCGGTCACGAATGCCGTCATGGCACGACCGGCGGCGGTTGAGGACGCACCGAGCATACCGCGTCGCCGCGGCGATGGAAACGCCCTGCGTGGGCGCGGCGCCCCGGCATGCCGCAGTCCGGCCGCGCGGCCGGGACGCCTAGCGGTGCTCCTCCTCGCTCGCCTGCACGAGCGCGCGGTTGAAGTAGCGCAGCGCCCGCACGTGGCTCGCCCAGGCGATGATGCGGGTGGCGTCGCGCGGGTCGACCACCGGCAGGCGGTCGTGGCCGCCCGTGTCGAAGGCGCGCAGCGCCGTTTCCAGCGTGTCGGTCGGCTTGAGCGCCGGCACGCCGCGCTCGGCGTCGTAGGCGACCGGCTCGGCGTCGTCGGGCAGCGGCTCCATGAAGTCCATCACTCGGGTGATCTGGCCGAGCGCGCGATGCGGCCCCTCCTGCAGGAACAGGCCGCGCATCTCGAGCTGCCAGTGGAACCAGGAGTGGCCGTGGATCGCCTGGTTGATGCCGTGCGCGACGGCGACGCTGAGCAGCAGCGCGATCGACAGTGCGTAGCCGCCGGTCAGTTCGAAGACGATGACGGTGGTCGAGATCGGCGCGCCGAGCACCGCGCCGGCCACCGCGCCCATGCCGAGGATGGCATAGAGGCCCTCGCTGGAGGCGAGGTCGGGAAAGACCTCGGCGGCGATGATGCCGAAGGCGCCGCCGGTCAGCGCGCCGAGATAGAGCGCCGGCGAGAAGATGCCGCCGCCGAAGCGCGAGGCCAGCGTGATCGCCGTGGCGACCGTCTTGACGACGATCAGGATCAGCATGATGCCGAGCGGCAGCCGGTTCCACAGCGCCATGTCGGTCACCTCGTAGCCGACGCCCAGCACCTGCGGGAAGACCAGCGCGATGGCGCCGACCATCAGCCCGCCGGTCACCGGCCGCAGCCACAGCGGCACCTCGATGCCGCGCGCCACGTAGTCGGCGGCGAACAGGGCGAACTGGAACAGCACCGCCACCACCGCCGCCGTGACGCCGAGCAGCGCGAAGGCCGGATACTCCCAGAACGAGGTGATCTGGTGGTCGGGCACCAGGAAGGCGGCGACGTCGCCGAACCACAGCCGCGAGGCGACGCCGCCGGCCGTCGAGGCGATGACGATCGGCACGAAGGAGCGCATGGCGTAGTGGCCGAGGATCACCTCGTGGGCGAACAGCACGCCGGCGATCGGCGCGTTGAAGGAGGCCGAGATGGCGCTCGCCACGCCGGCGGCGAGCAGCGTGCGGCGGCACCATTCGGGCAGCCGGGCGCGCCAGGCGATGGCGGTGGCGAGCACGGCGCCGAGATGCACCACCGGCCCCTCGCGGCCGGCCGAGGCGCCGGCGCCGAGCGAGATGACGGTGACGACCGCCGACAGCAGGCCGTTGCGCAGCGACAGCTTGCGCCCGGAGATGGCGCGCGCCTCGATGACGTCGGCCACCGCGCCGGTGCGGCGCGCCTGCAGCCGGTAGAGCAGCAGGCCGACGACGAGGCCGCCCAGCGTCGGGCCGGCCATCACCCAGTACCAGGGCAGGTGCTGGGCGGTGGAGAAGACGCGCTCGGAGCGGGTGCCGAGCCACAGGAGCTGCACCAGGCCGATCCCCTCGCGGAAGAGGATGGCGGCGACCGCGACGGCGAGGCCGACCAGCAGCGACAGCAGCCAGATCGTCGGCTGCCGGGATTCCACGAAGCTGCGCAGATTGGGCTCGATCCAGGTGGCGAGGACCTTCGGCAGGCGCTTGAGCATCGTGATCGGCATCGGGTCCCGGCGGCTGGCGAGCGGGCCGCCCGGCACGTGCCGTGGCCGCAGCGCGGCGGCGCCGGCCGTCGACCCCTTTCGCCCGCGGACTGTAGCGATTCGGCGCCGAAAGGCCAGCCGCGCGGCGCGGCGCGCCGTGCAGGGCGGGGCGTCCTTCGGCCGCAGGCCGCCCGCGCGGCGCCGGCCGCACGAAAAAAGGGCGGACCCGCGGGCCCGCCCTTCCTCATGCGCCGGTTGGGGCCGGATCAGGAGGCCGCGTCGCGCGCCGCCTCGAGCCAGCCGTCGACCATCTCGCGGTTGTTCTCGATCCACTCGCTGGCGTGCCGCTCGATGTCCTCGGCGTCGTCCTCGCCGGCCTGCATCTTCGCGTTCTGGTCGTAGATGTCCTGCAGCGGGATGCTGGCCTGCTCGAGCAGCGCGCGCGCCGCCGGGTTCTCCTCCAGGAAGGCGGCGTTGGCGACCGAGCGGATGTCGTTGGCCGGGAAGCCGAGCATGCACGGGTCGGCGACGCAGCCGGCGACGCCTTCCATGGTGGCGGCGTCGGCGAGGTCGGCCTGGTCTTCCGGCAGGCTCACCTCGGGCACCTGGATCCACATCACCTGTTCGCCGGGCGCCAGCTCGCTGACCGTCCAGTTCGGCGTCCAGGTGTAGAACAGGATCGGCTCGCCCTGCTGCTCGGCGGCGATCGCGTCGGCCATCGAGGCGGCGTAGCCGGCCTTGATCGGGTTGACGTGATCGCGCAGATCATAGGCGTCGAGGTGATGCTCGATCACCAGCTCGCAGCCCCAGCCGGGCGGGCAGGCGACCATGTCCGCCTTGCCGTCGCCATTGCGGTCGAAGGCTTCCTTGACCTCGTCGCGCTTGAAGTCCTCGAGCGAGGTGATGTTGAACTCCTCGACCGAGTCGGAATCGACGAGATAGCCCTGCAGCGCGCCGCCCTTGGCGACGTAGCCGACGATCTCCGCACCCTGCTCGATGGTGCTCTCGTAGCTGTTGTGCAGCGGGAACCAGCCGTTGACCCACAGGTCGACGTCGCCCTGCGAGACCGCCTGGTAGAAGGGCGGGTTGTCGAGCGTCTGCGGACCCTCGACCGCGTAGCCGAGCTCCTCGAGAAGCTGCTTGTAGACCTCGGTGTGGAACCAGCCGGTGTCCCAGGTGGCGCGCGCCATGTTGATCGTGGTGCCGTCGCCGGGCATGTCCTGCGCGCCGGCGGTGGTCAGCGGGACGCTGAGCAGCGCCGCGGCGGATACGCCGACGGCGAGAAAGCGTGCGAGATTCGACCTTCTCATGTGAAGTCTCCTCTGTCTCGTTGCATGGGCCCGCCTCGGGGAAGCGGGGTACGGCCGTCGCCTTGCGCGACGGATCTCAGGCAGGCCGGTCGGCCTGCCGTTCGGGCGCCTCGACCGTCGGTGCGGCGGCCGGGCGGAACAGCCCCTTGAGCGTCGACCACAGCGACGTGCCGCCGACCTGCCGGCGCTCGCCGAGCGCCTGGGTGATGCGGTCGAGGATGATGGCGATGATGACGATGCCGATGCCGCCGGCCGTCGCGTTGCCGACGTCGAGGCGGCCGAGGCCGGTGAACACGACGAGGCCGAGCCCGCCGGCGCCGATCAGCGCAGCGATCACCACCATCGACAGCGCCAGCATCAGCGTCTGGTTGAGGCCGGCCATGATGGTGCGCAGGGCGAGCGGGAACTGGATCTCCCACAGCATCTGCCACGGCGTCGAGCCGAAGGCGTGGCCGGCCTCGATCAGGTCGCCGCGCACGTTGCGGATGCCGAGGTTGGTCAGCCGGATGATCGGCGGCAGCGCGAAGACGATGGTGGCGATGATGCCCGGCACCATGCCGACGCCGAACAGCATGACGATCGGCACCAGATAGACGAAGGGCGGGATCGTCTGCATGATGTCGAGCACCGGGCGCAGCACCGCCAGGAAGCGGTCGCTGCGCGCCGCGGCGATGCCGACCGGCACGCCGATGACGGTGCAGAACAGCACCGCCGTGACGATCATGGCGAGCGTCGTCATCGTCTCCGGCCACAGTTCGATCAGGTCGATGAAGATGAGCGAGACGAGCGTGAACAGCGCCACGCCGCGGCCCGCCGTGCGCCAGGCGATGGCGGCCAGGACGACGGTGAAGACGGCCATCGGCACGGCCTGCAGAAAGGCCTCGAGCCCGTTGAGGACCTGGGTGACCGGCCACTGCATGGCGCGGAAGGCGGGCCGGAAGTTCGGCACCAGCCAGTCGCGCACGAAGGTGTTGATCCAGTCGTCGAGCGGAATGGTGAAAAGATCGGCGGGACTCGGCATCGCGGTCTCCTGTCGGCAGTGATGCGGCGGTTCAGGCGGACGCCGGTTCGGTCGGCGGCTCGTCGGTGCCGGCGAGCTTGCCGAAGACATCCTGCGGCGCCACGACGCCCTCGAGCGCGCCGCGGCGACTGACGAGCGCGATCGGCAGGCCGCTCTGGGCGAGCGGGTAGAGCTCGTTGAGCTGGGTCGTGCGCGTCGCCTTCGGGTAGTCGGTGATCAGCGCCGATTCCAGGCTGCCGTCCTCGCGCGCCAGCGGGGCCAGGTCGCGGTAGGCGACGGCGCCGGCGATGCGCTTGCCGTCGACGACGTAGAGCGCGTCGCGGCCGAGCCTCTCCATGCGCTCCAGCGCGACGGCCACGGTGTCCTTGCCGAGCTCGACGGGCTCGGCCGGCTGGGCGACGCTGCCGGCCGTGAACACGCGCGAGCGGTCGATGTCCTGGGTGAAGGCGGCGACGTAGTCGTCGGCCGGCGCGCCGACGATCTCCTCGGCGGTGCCGACCTGGACGAAGCGGCCGTCCTTCATGATGGCGATCTGGTCGCCGAGGATCAGCGCCTCGTTGAGATCGTGGGTGATGAAGACGATCGTCTTCTTCATCGAGCGCTGCAGCTCGAGCAGCTCCTCCTGCATGTCGCGGCGGATCAGCGGGTCGAGCGCCGAGAACGGCTCGTCCATCAACAGGATCTCGGGCTCGGCGGCGAGCCCGCGGGCCAGCCCCACGCGCTGCTGCATGCCGCCCGACAGCTCCTCGGGGTAGCTGTCGGCATAGGCCTCGAGCCCGACCTGGGCGAGCGCCTGCTCGGCGCGCTGGCGCCGCTCGGCCGCTTTCATGCCCTTGATCTTCAGGCCGTAGGCGACGTTGTCGGCGACCGTCTTGTGCGGGAACAGGGCGAAGTGCTGGAACACCATCGCCACCTTGTCGCGGCGGATTTGGCGCAGCTTCTGGGCGTCGGCCGCCGCGACGTCGTCGCCGTCGATCAGGATCTCGCCGGCGGTCGGCGGGATCAGCCCGTTGATCATGCGCACCAGCGTCGACTTGCCGGAGCCCGACAGCCCCATGACGACGAAGATCTGCGCCTCCTCGACGGTGAAGGAGGTGTCGCGCACGCCGACGGTCATTCCCGTCTCGCGCAGGATCTCGTCCTTGGAGCGGCCCTGGCGCAGCATCTCCAGAGCGGTTTCCGGCTGCTCGCCGAATATCTTGTAGACGTTCTTGGCAATGATCTTGGAAGACATGGCATCCGGTACGAACATGATCAGACCGATCCGCGGGCTCGACCTGCGGATCGCGGCAAAATGCCTGGCGATGTTCCCCTTATGCGGTCGTCCGGACCCGTATAGACCTGCTCCGATCTCCCGTTCGGACCGGGTTGCCGGCGACCTTTGTCGCTCCAGACCTAGACTGCATGGCCGAGATGACAACCCTTTGCCGCACCTCGTCCCAAAAAAAGTCGCGAAAAGGGCACGAGATCGCCTTGACCGCGACCTTTCGCGTCAGGCCGCCTTGCGTGCGATGCCGATCGCGCGGCCGGTGCGCGCCGGCCGTTCGAGGCCGGAATGGGCGGCCGCCATCGCCTCGACCCGCTGCATCACGTCGGGCGGGAAGGGGGCGACGCGCGGGCCGGCCATGTCGATGTGCAGCGACAGCACCTCCGCCGTCGCCGCCGTCCAGCCGTCGGTGTGGCGCAGCTCCTGGTAGACGTGCAGCCGCTTGGCGTCGTGGTCGACCAGGTGGAAGGTGCAGGTGACGCGGTCGCCCTCGTGCAGCTCGCGCAGATAGCAGACGTGGATCTCGGCCGTGTAGATCGTCAGCTTGCGGCCGCGCGCATAGTCCGGCCCCATGCCCAGCACCTCGAAGGCCTCGTCCGAGCAGCGGTCGAACAGCACGTTGTAATAGGCCATGTTCAGGTGACCGTTGTAGTCGATCCACGCGGGTTCGACGGACATCGCGCTGGACACGAACGGGGCGGCATCGGGCATCGGCTGTCTCGCATGTTCGGCACGGCCGCCGGCGGCCGCGCCTGTTTCCTTCCTGCGCGGCGCGCACTAAACAGGGGCGATAGAAACGGAAACCGGCGCGCGCCACAAGGTCCGGCCGCCGCGCCGCAGGGGAGGACGCCATGGCCCTGTCGGATCTTGAGGCGGTGGCACGCAACGAGGAGGGCATCGCCGCCGCGCTCGGCGTGCTCAAGCAGCGGTTCGGCGAGCGGCTGCAGAGCGGCGCGTCGGTGCGCGAGCAGCACGCCCACACCACCACCTACATTCCCGGCCAGCCGCCGGACGCCGTGTTGTTTCCCGACACGCAGGAGGAGGTGCAGGAGGCCGTGCGGGTGTGCGCGGAGCACCGCGTGCCGATCGTGCCCTACGGCACCGGCACCTCGCTCGAAGGCCACGTCAACGCGCCGGGCGGCGGGCTGTCGATCGACACGACGCGCATGAACCGGGTGCTCGCCGTGCATGCCGAGGACCTCGACTGCACGGTCGAGCCGGGGGTGACGCGCGACGACCTCAACCACCACCTGCGCGACACCGGCCTGTTCTTCCCCATCGACCCCGGCGCCAATGCCAGCCTCGGCGGCATGGCGGCGACGCGCGCCTCGGGCACCAATGCGGTGCGCTACGGCACGATGCGCGAGAACGTCCTGTCGCTGACGGCGGTGATGGCCGACGGCCGCGCGGTGACGACGGCCAGGCGGGCGCGCAAGTCGTCGGCCGGCTACGACCTCACCCGGCTCATGGTCGGCTCGGAGGGCACGCTCGGCATCATCACCGCGATGACGCTCAGGCTCTACGGCATCCCGCAGGCGATCGCCGGCGGGGTGTGCCCGTTCCCCAGCGTCGAGGCGGCCTGCCAGGCGGTCATCATGACCATCCAGATGGGCATCCCGGTGGCGCGCATCGAGTTCATCAACGCGCTCGGCATGCGCTCGATCAACGCCTATTCCAAGCTCGACTACCCGGAAGGCCCGTGCCTGTTCCTCGAGTTCCACGGCACCGACGCCGGCGTGCAGGAGCAGTCGCAGATGTTCGGCGAGATCGCCGCCGAGTTCGACGGCGGCCCGTTCCGCTGGACCAGCGTGGCGGAAGAGCGGACGAAGCTGTGGAAGGCGCGGCACGACGCCTACTGGGCGGGTCTGGCGATGCGGCCGGGCGCCAAGGCGCTGTCGACCGACGTGTGCGTGCCGATCTCGCGGCTCGCCGAATGCATCGTGGAGACCGAGGCCGACATCGCCGAGCTCGGCATGCCGGCGCCGATCGTCGGCCATGTCGGCGACGGCAACTTCCACGTGCTGGTGCTGATGGATATGGAGGACGCCGACGAGGTGGCGCGGGCGGAGGCCTTCGTGGCGCGGCTCAACATGCGCGCCATCGCCATGGACGGCACCTGCACCGGCGAGCACGGCATCGGCCAGGGCAAGATGCGCTTTCTCGGCAGCGAGATCGGCCCGGGCGTCGACGTGATGCGGGCGATCAAGCGGGCGCTCGACCCGCACAACATCATGAATCCGGGCAAGATGCTGGTCACGCCGGGCGGATAACGCCATTGTTTCAAGACGATTCGCCACTTTATCGACACGCTGATGGGCGAAAGCTGCCGGCGATCCCGTCCGCAGCACCAGGAGAAGTGATCTGGCGCGTCTGTTCGTCATCGTCGGGGGACTGATCGTCCTGGCGCTCACCGCGGCGCTGGTGGCTCCCTATTTCATCGACTGGACCAGCTACCGCGCCGACTTCGAGCGCGAGGCGAGCCGCATCCTCGGCCGCCAGGTGTCCGTCAACGGCGCGGCGCGCGCCCGGCTGCTGCCGTTTCCCTCCGTCACCTTCTCCGACGTCACGGTGGCCGGCGACGCGCCCGACGCGCCGGCCGTCACCGTCGAGACCTTCTCGATGGACGCCGAGCTGGCGCCGTTCCTGCGCGGCGAGGTGCTGATCTTCGACATGCGGCTCGAGCGGCCGCGCGTCGTCGTCGAGATCGGCGAGACCGGCGCCATCGACTGGGCGGTGCGCCCGGAGACGCGGTTCGACGCCGGCCAGGTGACGCTCGAGCAGGTGACGGTGAGCGACGGCCGGCTGATGCTGCGCCATGCCGCGAGCGGCCGCACGCACGCGCTGTCCGACATCGATGCGGTGCTGTCGGCCGGCACGCTTGCCGGGCCGTGGCGCATCGACGGCCAGCTCCGCGTCGACGGCGTGCGCACGGCGCTGTCGGTCTCGACCGGCCGCCTTGACGCCGACGGCGGCATGCGCGTGCGGCTGGAGGCCGAGCCCGCCTGGTATCCGGTGGCGCTGTCGGCCGACGGCGAGGCGCGGTTCGAGGAGGGCCGGGCGGTCTATTCCGGCGATTTCCGCATCGACACGCTGGAGGAGCCCTCCGGCACGGCGCCCGCCGCGGCGACGTTTCCCGAGATCGCCGAGGACGACAACCGCGTGACCGGCCGCTTCCGGCTCGATCACCGGCGGCTGGCGGTCGAGGAGTTCCGCTTCGAGACCGGCCCGGTCGACGATCCCTACATGGCGACCGGCAGCGCCTTTCTCGACCTCGGCGCCGATCCGCGCTTCTCGATCATGGCCGACGGCGCGCAGATCCGGCTTCCGGAGAACGGCACCGAGGCGGTCGGCGAGGGACGGCCGATCGGCGAGCGCTTCGCCGCCTTCGCCGGCTTCGTGCGCGACCTGCCGAAGCCGGCGATCCCCGGCACCGTCGAGCTCAAGCTGCCGGCCATCGTCGCCGGCGACACCATGGTGCGCGACATCGGCCTGTCGGCCGCGCCGCAGGCCGAGGGCTGGCGCGTGGCGTCGCTGTCGGCGGTGCTGCCCGGCCGCGCGACGCTCGAGGCCTCGGGCCTGCTGACGACCGGCGACACGCCGGAGTTCGACGGCGAGCTGCTGCTCGCCGTCGGCCAGCCGTCGGGCTTCGCCGCCTGGCTGGCGCGCGACGTCGACGACGCGATCCGGCGGCTGCCGTCGGCCGGCTTCAGCGCCGAGGTCGCGCTCGGGCCGCACCGTCAGGCGTTCTCCGACCTCGAGCTGATCCTCGGCGACGCGCGCTTCACCGGCCGCATCGAGCGGCGCACCCCGCGCGAGGCGCGGCCGTCGATGAGCCTGGCCCTGTCGGGCGACCGGCTCGACGTCGAGGGCATGGCCGCCTTCGCCTCGCTGTTCGTCAGCGACGCCGGCACCAACCGGCTGGCCGACCACGACCTCGACTTCGACATCGCGGCGGGGCCGGTGACGGCGGCCGGGCTGACCGCCGAGGCGGTCGACACCGCCATGCGGCTGCGCGCCGGCACGCTGGAGATCGACCGGCTGACCATCGAGGGCCTGTCGGGCGCCACCGTCAGCGCCACCGGCACGGTCGAGGGCTTCCCCGTCGCGCCGCGCGGCCAGATCGACGCGACCGTGCTGGCGGTCGACCTGGCGCCGCTGGTGGCGACCCTGGCCGGGCGCTTTCCCGACAGCCGGCTGATCGCCGGGCTCGACCGGCGCGCGCAGGCCTATCCCGGCCTGCTCGACAATGCCGAGATCGACCTGGTGGCGAGCGTCGCCGACAATGGCGACGGCAGCAACGGCGCCGCGCTCAGCGCGCAGGGGGCGGCCGGCGGCATCGCCTTCTCGCTCGCCGGCTCCGGGCGCGGGCTGATCGCGCCCGATGCCGAGGCGCCGCTGCGGCTCGAGCTGTCGGCCAGGAGCGGCGAGGCGGCCGACCTCTACGGGCTGATCGGCCTGCCGGCGCTGCCGATCGGCCTTGCCGGCGCGGCGCAGGGCGAGCTGACCGTCGCCGGCTCGCGGCAGGACGGCTTCGAGACCCGCTTCGGGCTGCGCGGCGAGGGCCTGGAGGCGACCTTCGAGGGCGCCGCCAGGCGCGGGCCGGACGGCTGGTCGGTGGCCGGCAGCAGCACGCTGGAAAGCGACGACGTCGAGCCGTGGCTGGCGACCGCCGGCCTGGCGCTGCCGGGCTTCGGTCTCGGCCTGCCGGCCGAGCTGGCCGCCGAGAGCGAGTATTCCGACGGCCTTCTGGTGCTGTCGGCGCTGACCGGCAGCGTCGCCGGCACGCCGGTCGACGGCGACCTCAACGGCCAGCAGAAGGACGGCCGGCCGCATGTCACCGGCTCGCTCAACCTCGGCACGCTCGATCTGTGGCCGGCGGTCGCGCTGCTCTACGGCGAGGCGGCGCTCGCCGATCCGGCCGGCGGCTGGCCGCAGACGCCGTTCGCCCAGAGCGCGCGGGTGCCGGTCTCGGCGGCGCTCGACCTGGCCGCCGGGACGCTGCGGCT
>NZ_JAOAOP010000045.1 GCF_030398335.1 Aquibium sp. A9E412 | reverse complement strand
GCTCCGCCCCGCCCGCCGCGCGGCGCGCGCAATTGACTTTTACGTAAACGCCGTGCGAAGCTTCCGCGACGGAATCGGGAAGGTTTGTGCCCTTTCATGCGGGAATTCTATTCGATCACGGAGCTGACCCGCGAGTTCGACATCTCGACGCGGACCCTGCGCTTCTACGAGGACGAAGGCCTGGTGCACCCCATGCGGCGCGGCCGCACGCGGCTCTTCCGGCCGTCGGACCGCCATCTGGTGCGCCAGATCCTGCGCGGCCGGCGGCTCGGCTTCTCGATCGCGGAAATCCGCGAGATCATCCAGATGTACAAGACGCCGCCCGGCGAGGTCGGCCAGCTCAAGCTGATGATCCAGCGCATCGAGGAGAAGCGCGAGGAGCTGCGCCAGAAGCGGCGCGACCTGGAAGAGACGATCGACGAGCTCGACCAGGCCGAGGAATCCTGCGTGGAGCGGCTGGCTGAGCTCGGCGTCAACACCTGAGCGGCGCGCGGCGGCCGCGCCGGGTCCGGCCGTCTTGCCTCTCCCCCGCCTCGCCCGCGCGCCGTCTCGCGCGCCGGCCGGCGCGGATCACAGCCAGCGCCGCACCTTCTTGCGGTAGTCGCGGTACTTGCGGCCGAAGCGCAGCTCGAGGTGCTTCTCCTCCGGCTCGATGGCGAGCTTCTGGGTGGCGAAAGCGGCGGCCAGCCCGAGCACGAAGAACCAGACGAAGCCGCTGACGAGCCCGAGCCCGAACATCAGCATGGTGTTGGCCAGATAGATCGGGTTGCGGGTGAACGCGTAGGGGCCGCCGGTCACCAGATGATCGCTGCCGCGCGTCGGCCAGATCGTCGTCTTCGCCCGGCGCAGCGTGCGCATCGCCGACAGGTCGATCGCCACCACCGCGGCGATCATCAGCCAGCCGATGGCGAACAGCAGGTCCGACATCGGCGGCACGAACCACGGCAGCGGCACGGTGTAGCCGAGCAGCACGCTCAGCGCGATGGCCGACAGATAGAGCACCGGCGGCCAGGGAAAGCCGCTCGGCCGGTCCTTGCGCTCACTCATCGCGTCCTCCGTCGCGGTTGCCGCCGAACTCGACCTCGGCGGTGCACTGGTTGGCGATCTCCCTGATGCGCCGGCTGGAGGCGGCGCCGCCGCCGCCCGACAAGAGCGTCTCCAGCCGGCCCTCCGCGTCGACGACGTCGAGCACGCAGGCACAGTAGGCGGTGCAGAAGGCGGCCTCGCGCGTGCGTTCGCACTGCGCCTGGCACGACAGCATGAAGGCGGTCTCCGGCGGCCGCTCCGCGGCCGGCCAGACCTGCGCGAACAGCCACACGCCGGCGATCAGCACCGGCTGGTGCAGCAGGTAGAAGGTCAGGCTGTGGCGGCCGAAGAAGCGGAACGGCACCGCCCAGGCCGAGAAGCGCCAGGCGCCGAGCCGCTCCATCAGCCGCGCGCGCAGCGCCAGCCGGGTCGCCGCGATGCCCGCCAGGACGGCGGCGAACCAGGGAAACAGCGGCACGTAGTCGTTGGCCGTCGGCGGGTGGACCGACAGGCCGACCCACCACAGCCAGGGCTGATCGAAGATCGCGGCGCGCCAGACATTGGGCAGCACGGCGACGACGACGGCCGCCGCGAGCACCAGCGCCACCGGCAGGCGCAGGAAGGCGAGGCCGACGAGGCTCGCCACGGCGATGTGGTGCAGGATGCCGAAGAAGATGAAGCCGCCCGGCATGACGAGCCAGGTGGCGAGCGTGATCGCGCCGGCCGCCGCCGCGACCACCGCCAGCCGCCGGGCGAAGGCGCGCCAGCGGATGCCCCGGCCATGCGCCAGGACCAGGCTGACGCCGACCAGGAACAGGAAGGACGAGGCGATCGAGCGGGCGAACAGGCGCCAGCCGCCGGTCACCGTGGTGCCGGGGTCCATGTAGCCGAAGAACTCGAAGTCCCAGCCGAGATGGTAGACGGCCATCGCCACCAGCGCGAGGCCGCGGGCGAGATCGATGGCCTCGAAGCGGGAGGGTTTGTCGACGAGCGCGCGCTGCATTAGGTGTGTGTCCCGGAAAACGCGGCGCGACGCAAGCCGGCCGCGCGATTCGGCCGCAGCCGGCGCGCCGCGTCACGAGAGGAGAAGCGATGCATCACGTCGAGGCGAACGGCGCGTCGATCCCGGCCATCGGCATGGGCACCTGGACGCTGACCGGAGCGCAGTGCAGCACGCTGGTGGCGCGCGCCATCGAGGCCGGCTACCGCCACGTCGACACCGCCGCGATGTACGACAACGAGACCGCGGTGGGCGAAGGCCTGCGCGCGGCCGGCGTGGCGCGCGAATCGCTGTTCGTCACCACCAAGGTGTGGTGGACGGACCTGGCGGCGCGGGCGCTGCGCGAATCGGCCGAGGCGAGCCTGGCGCGGCTCGGCCTGGAGGCGGTCGACCTGCTGCTCGTGCACTGGCCCAACCCGGCCGTGCCGCTCGAAGAGACGATCGGCGCGCTCAACGCCGTGCGCGAGGCGGGGCTCGCCCGGCACATCGGCGTGTCGAACTTCCCGACCGCGCTGCTTGCCGAGGCGCTCCGCCTGTCGCCGGCGCCGCTGGTCGCCAACCAGGTGGAGTATCACCCCTATCTCGACCAGACGGCGGTCCATTCGGCCTGCCGCGCGGCCGGCATGGCGATGATCGCCTACTGCCCGCTGCACCGCGGCGGGCCGCTGTTCGACGAGCCGGCGGTGCGCGAGGCTGCCGCGCGGCACGGCCGCAGCCCGGCGCAGATCGTGCTGCGCTGGCACGTGCAGCAGGACGGCGTGGTGGCGATTCCGCGCACCACCAGGGCGGAGCGACTGGCCGAAAACCTCGCCGTGTCCGATTTCGCGCTGTCGCAGGCGGAGATGGCGGCGATCGGCGGGCTGTCGCGCGCGGCCGACCGGCTGTGCGACTACGCCTTCTCGCCGCGGTGGGACGCGGCCTGAGGACCGGACGGGCCGCCGCCCGAAAAAATCCGGGCGATTCACGCGCTTGCGGTGATTGTCTGAGAAAATGGTGCGGTCGAGAAGACTCGAACTTCCACGGGTTGCCCCACAGCGACCTCAACGCTGCGCGTCTACCAATTCCGCCACGACCGCACGTCGGCGAAGATCCGGCTCGCCGGACCGGGGCGCATGTAGCAAATCGCCCCCGGCAAGACAAGGCTCATGCGGCGAATTCCGGCGACGCGGCGACCGGCGCGGCAGCCGGCGGCGCGACCGGCGGCGCGCCGGTCCGCCGTCACGCGAGCCGCACGCCGATCGGCGCCAGCGGCAGGCCGTCTGCGCGCACCGTCCAGGTCTCGCCCGGCGCCACGGGAAAGGCGGGCGTCAGCGTGCCGGTGCTGATCAGATCGCCCGCCTCCAGGCCGCGCGCGAAGGGCGCGGGATCGAACCCGGCGACGAGATGGGCGAGCGCGGCGAGCGGCCCGCCCAGCACGTTTTCCGCGCGACCCTCGGCGACGGTCTCGCCGTCGCGCGCCAGGCCGACCGTGAAGCGTGTCAGCCGGTCGCGCCAGGCGCCGGCCGGGCCCTCGGCGAGCGGCAGCAGGTGGCCCGGCGCGAGCCGGCCGTGCAGGGCGAAGGCGGCGGCGGTGTCGGCGGCGGCGAAGCGCCAGCCGGGAAACACCGACTGCACGACCTCGAAACCGAGCGCCACGGCGTCGACGCAGGCCAGCAGCGCCGCCTCGTCCATGCCGGGCGCCGGCGTGCGCGCCAGGCGCAGCACCAGCTCCGGCTCGATGCGCGGCTCCGGCATGAGACCGAGCGGCAGCTCGGCCGGCGCCGCGGGGCTGCCGGCGGCGACCAGCGTGCTGTCGTAGACCGGACCCCAGATCGGCGCGTCGACGCCGTATTCCGGCCAGATCAGACGGTTGGTGAAGCCGATCTTCCAGCCCACCACCGTCTCGCCATGGGCGGCGCGGCGGGCGAGGATGCGGCCTTGCACGGCATAGGCCTCGGCCATGCTGAGCGCCGGGCGCTCGGCCGTCAGCGGCGGCACCTGGCGGCCGGCCTCCAGCGCGTCGAGCAGCAGGCCGGCGAGCGCCTCGACCGCGGCGGCATCGGCCGCTGCACCGCGCCGCGCCATCAGTGCGGCCGGTCCGGCACGAGATGGGCGGCGATCTCGCGCTCGCCGAGCCACTTCGTCGCCTCGAGCCGGTGCAGCCCCTCGACGAGCACGTAGCCGGTTTCGTCGCGGCGCACCTCGATCGGGCTCTTCATGCCGTTCTTCAGAATGTCCTCGGCCAGCCAGCGCACCGTTGCGGGATGCAGCGTGTCGCGCCGGCCGGCCGGCACCTGGATGGAATCGACGGGAACCTTGTGAACCTGCAGCATGGCTCCTCCGCAGACGGCGGCGCATGCTAGCGCATCGACCCGCAAACCGAAAACCGGTTTTCGGCACGCTGCGGTGCGGGCCGGACCGGTTTCCCCGGCCGACGATCGGCAGTAGAGTGACCGCCGCAACGACGGGACCGCCATGAGCCAGCGCAGCCAGATCCGCACCCCCTTCACCCCGCGCACGCCCGGCCCGCCGGTCGTCTGGCGCACGGCGCCGGGGCTGACCGACTATCGGCAGGCGCTGGCGCGCATGGAGCGGCTGGCCGCGGCGATCCGCGCCGGCGAGGCGGACGAGGAGGTGTGGCTGGTCGAGCACCCGCCGCTCTACACCGCCGGCACCAGCGCGACGCCGCAGGACCTGCTGCAGGCCGACCGCTTTCCCGTCTACGCGGCCGGCCGCGGCGGCGAGTACACCTATCACGGCCCCGGCCAGCGGGTCGCCTATGTGATGCTCGACCTCAAGCGGCGGCGCGAGGACGTGCGCGCCTTCGTCGCGGCGCTGGAGGACTGGATCATCGACGCGCTGGCGCGCTTCAACGTGCGCGGCGAGCGGCGCGACGACCGCGTCGGCGTGTGGGTGGTGCGGCCCGACCGGCCGGCGCTGGCCGACGGGCGGCCGGCGGAGGACAAGATCGCGGCGATCGGCATCCGCCTGCGCCGCTGGGTCAGCTTTCACGGCATCGCCATCAACGTCGAGCCGGACCTGTCGCACTTTTCCGGCATCGTGCCGTGCGGCATCAGCGGGCACGGCGTCACCAGCCTGGTCGATCTCGGGCTGCCGGTCACCATGGCCGACATGGACGTGGCGCTGAAGGGCGCCTTCGAGACCGTGTTCGGCCCCGTCGCGCCGGCTTCACCGGCGCTTGCGGAGACGGCCTGAGATGGCCGGGCACACGACACTGGCGCGGCAGGTGCGGCGCGGGCTTGCCGGGCTCGCCGCGCTGGCGCTGACCGTCGCGCCGCTCGCCGCGCAGCAGGCGGCCGACACGGTGGCGCCCGAGGCGGCGGTCGACAGCACCGACAAGGCCGCCGTCAGCGCGACGCGCATGATGGTCGCGGCGGCCAACCCGCACGCCGCGGAGGCCGGGCTCGCGATCCTGCAGGCCGGCGGCTCGGCGGCCGACGCGCTGGTCGCCGTGCAGGCCGTGCTCGGCCTGGTCGAGCCGCAGTCGTCGGGCATCGGCGGCGGCGCCTTCCTCGTGTGGTACGACGCCGAAAGCGGCAGCCTGACGACCTATGACGGGCGCGAGACGGCGCCGGCGGCGGCCGACGGGACGCTGTTCCTCGACGCCGACGGCGAACCGCTCGCCTTCTTCGACGCCGTCGTCGGCGGCCGCTCGGTCGGCGTGCCGGGCGTCGTGGCGCTGATGGACATGGTGCACGACCGGCACGGCCGGCTCGCCTGGGCCGAGCTCTTCGCGCTGGCGATCGGGCTCGCCGAGACCGGCTTCGCGGTGTCGCCGCGGCTCAACGCGCTGATCGCCGGCGACCGCGAGCGGCTGGCCGGCCAGGCCGCGACGCGCGCCTACTTCCTCGATGCGGCCGGCGCGCCGCTCGCCGTCGGCGCGACGCTGACGAACCCGGCCTATGCCGAGACGCTGCGCCGCATCGCGGACGGCGGCGCGGAGGCCTTCTACGACGGGCCGATCGCCCAGGCGATCGTCGCGGCGGTGCGCGGGCACGCCGACAATCCCGGGCTCCTCAGCCTCGAGGACTTCCGCGCCTACGCGGCGAAGGAGCGGCCGGCGGTCTGCGCGCCCTATCGCGGCCTGTCGGTCTGCGGCATGGGGCCGCCCTCCTCCGGCGCGCTGACGGTCGGCCAGATCCTCGGCATGGTCTCGCATTTCGACCTCGCCGGCCTCGGCCCCGACGACCCGCAGGCCTGGCGGATCATCGGCGACGCCACCCGCCTCGCCTTCGCCGACCGCGGCCGCTACATGGCCGACAGCGACTTCGTGCGGCTGCCCGAGGGCCTGCTCGACGCCGACTACCTGGAAAGCCGGGCGGCGCTGATCCGCCGGCCGGACGCGCTCGGCGAAGACCAGGTGACGGCCGGCGAACCGCCCTGGGAGAAGGCCGAGCTGCGGCTCGACGGCCTGTCGTTCGAACAGCGGTCGACCTCGCATTTCGTCATCGTCGACGCGGCCGGCAACGTCGCCTCGATGACCTCGTCGATCGAGAACGCCTTCGGCGCGCGTCTGATGGTCGAGGGCTTCCTGCTCAACAACCAGCTCACCGACTTCGCCTTCCGGCCGCGCGACGGCGACGCGGCGGTGGCCAACCGGGTGGAGCCCGGCAAGCGGCCGCGCTCGTCGATGGCGCCGACCATCGTGCTCGAGGACGGCCGGCCGCTGCACGCGCTCGGCTCGCCCGGCGGCAGCAACATCATTCCCTATGTCGCCAAGACGCTGATCGCGCTGATCGACTGGGAGATGGACATGCAGCAGGCGATCGACCTGCCGCATCTGAGCAACCGTTTCGGCACCTACGAGATCGAGGCCGGCACGCCGGCCGCGGCCCTGGCGCCCGAGCTGCAGGCGCTCGGCTTTCCCGTGCTGCTGCGCGACCTCAACTCCGGCCTGCACGGCATCACCGTGACGGCCGACGGCCTGACGGGCGGCGCCGACCCGCGGCGCGAGGGCGTCGTGCGCGGCGAGTAGCGTCGCGCCGCCGACGCGGGTGGTCGGCGGCGGCCGATGCCGGCGCTGCCCTCGTCCGCGCCTTCGGCGCACGATCTCCCCGCCAGCGGGGAGATGGCGGCGGCGACCCGGCCGCGTCATCGCGGCGGCCGGCAAGGCCGGATCATCGGGCAGCACGGTGCAGCGAACACGGCGCGGCCCTCGCCCCGGCGCGAGCCGGGACCGCCGCGGCCTCCGGCGGCAGCCCGCCACCACCCGACCGATCCCGTCTCTCCCGCGCCGGCGCGCACCCGGCGCCTATATCGACGCGCCGCGCCGCGCCGCGCGCACGGGTCAGACCGCGCCGATCAGAACCGCGGCGGCGACGATGAAGGAGCTGACGGCGACGAGCGAGGCGACGTCCTGGACGAAATTGGTCATATCATCCTCCTGATCTCTTTATGGACCTTTTATGTTCTATTTTTGTTCGTTGGTCAAGCCGACACCTGACGCAAGGTTAAGCGCGCGTTAAGGCGGCCGGGCGGCGCCATGACGCGGCGTCGGGCCATGTCGGGGAAGATGTCCGTCGGGGCGTCGGGGGACGCGTGCCGGCACGCCGCGTCCGGCCGCGCCGGCGCCTCGGCGCCTCGGCGGCCGGCGGGCGGCCCGGCTCAGCGCAGGCCGCGCGGCCGCAGGCGAGCGCTGGCGGCGGTGCCGCGCGCGGCTGCGCTCGGCACATGGCGATCCGGACATGCGCGGACCCGGCGGCGCGCGCCTGCAGCCGTTCTGCCTATCGTGGCATCGCAGATCGGCCCTGACCTATTGTCTTGACGCGTTTGCGGATGGCGAACCGGCGTCCACTTCGCCTGAAAACGCTATCGGCCGCCGCGGCCGCTCATTCGGGCAGCGGAACCACCTTGCCGGCGTCGAGCGTCACGCGCCGGTCCATGCGCCCGGCCAGCTCGTGGTTGTGCGTGGCGATCAGCGCGGCGAGGCCCGACTGGCGCACCAGCGCCTCGAGCGCGTCGAACACGTAGGACGCGGTGGCCGGATCGAGATTGCCGGTCGGTTCGTCCGCCAGAAGCACCATCGGCGCGTTGGCCACCGCACGCGCGATCGCCACGCGCTGCTGCTCGCCGCCCGACAGCTCCGGCGGCCGGTGCTCGGCGCGATCGCCGATCTTCATGTAGCCGAGAAGCTGGGCGGCGCGCGCGCGCGCCTCCTCGACCGGCAGACCGGCGATCATCTGCGGCATCATCACGTTCTCGAGCGCGGAGAACTCCGGCAGCAGGTGGTGGAACTGGTAGACGAAGCCGATCTCGTTGCGCCGGATGGCGGTGCGCCGGTCGTCGGACAGCCGGCCGCAGGCCTGGCCGGCGACGATCACGTCGCCGGCGTCGGGCCGCTCGAGCAGGCCGGCGATCTGCAAGAGCGTCGACTTGCCGGCGCCCGACGGCGCCACCAGCGCCACCATCTCGCCCGACGACAGTGTGAAGTCGGTGCCGCTCAGAATGGTGAGCTTGCGGTCGCCCTGCAGGTAATGCCGTTCGACGCTGCGCAGCTCCAGGACGGCGCCGCCCATCACTCGTACCTCAGCGCTTCGACCGGATCGAGCTTCGAGGCGCGCCAGGCCGGCAGGAGCGTGGCGAAGAACGACAGCACCAGCGCCATCACGATCACCGACAGGGTTTCGGAAAAGTCCATCTTGGCGGGAAGCTGCGACAGGAAATAGAGCTCGGGGTCGAACAGCGTCGTGCCCGACAGCCAGGAGAAGAACTGGCGGATCGATTCGACGTTGAGGCAGATGACGACGCCGAGCACCACGCCGGCCAGCGTGCCGGCCACGCCGATCGCCGAGCCGGTCATCAGGAAGATGCGCATCACCGCGCCGCTGGTCGCGCCCATGGTGCGCAGGATGGCGATGTCGTGCCCCTTGTCCTTCACCAGCATGACCAGGCCCGAGATGATGTTGAGCGCGGCGACGAGCACGATCATCGTCAGGATCATGAACATGACGTTGCGCTCGACCTGCAGGGCGGAGAAGAAGGTCTGGTTGCGCTGGCGCCAGTCGGTGATGAAGATCGGCCGCCGCGCCGCCTCCTCGATCGCCGGGCGCAGCGCGTCGACGGCGTCGGGATCGCTGACGAACAGCTCGATGGTGCGCGCCAGCCCTTCCGAGTTGAAGAAGAGCTGCGCCTCCGACAGCGGCATGAAGATGATTGCCGCGTCGTATTCCGACATGCCGACCTCGAAGATCGCGGTCACCGGATAGGCCTTGCGCCGCGGCGTCGTGCCGAACGGCGTGACGTCGCCCTCCGGCGCGATCAGCGTGACGGCGTCGCCGAGCGCCAGGCCGAGATTCTGCGCCATGCGCGAGCCGATCGCCACGCCGTCCCCGGCGGCGAAGCCGACCAGCGAGCCGTCGCGCACATTGTCGGAGACGAGGTCGAGCGCGGACAGGTCGTCCGGCCGGATGCCGCGCACCAGCGCGCCGGTGCCCGCGCCGATGCGGCCGGAGGCGAACACCTGGCCCTCGAGCAGCGGAATGGCGAGCTCCACCCCGTCGACCTCGGCGAGCCGGGCGGCGACGCTCTCGTAGTCGCCGAGCGGCATGTCGACCGGCTGCACGATCAGATGGCCGTTGACGCCGAGGATGCGGGTGAGCAGCTCGTCGCGGAAGCCGTTCATCACCGCCATCACGACGATCAGCGTGGCGACGCCGAGCATGATGCCGACGAAGGAGATCAGCGAGATGACGGAGATCACCGTCTCCTTGCGGCGCGAGCGCAGATAGCGCCAGGCGACCAGCCGCTCGAAGCGCGAGAACGGCCCCGCCCCCGCGCTGCTCGGTGCGGGCTGGCTCGCCGCCGTCATGGCCGGGCGCCGAGCCGCGCGACGGCCGCCTCCGGCGACAGGCTCTCGCGGGCGCCGGTGGCGCGGTCCTTGAGCTCCACCTCGCCGGCCGCCACGCCGCGCGGGCCGACGATCACCTGGAACGGCAGGCCGATCAGGTCGGCGGTGGCGAACTTGCCGCCGGCGCGCTGGTCGGTGTCGTCGTAGAGAACGTCGAGCCCGGCCGCGCGCAGCCGGTCGTAAAGGTCCGCGCAGACGCGATCGCAGGCCGCGTCGCCCACCTTCATGTTGACCAGCGCGACGTCGAAGGGCGCGATCGCCGCCGGCCACACGATGCCGGCCTCGTCGTGGCTCGCCTCGATGATGGCGGCCACCAGCCGCGTCGGGCCGATGCCGTAGGAGCCCATCGAGACGAAGTGCTCCTTGCCGTCGGGGCCCTGCACGGCAGCGCCCATCGGCTCGGAATACTTGGTGCCGAAGTGGAAGATGTGGCCGACCTCGATGCCGCGCGCCGACAGCCGGTCGGCCTCGGCCAGCGCGTTCCACGCCGCCTCGTCGTGCATGTCGTCGGTCGCCGCGTAGGGCTCGGTCCAGGTGTCGACGACGCCGGCGATCGCCGCGTCGTCGGAAAAGTCGATGTCGGCGCCGGGCACCGGCAGGTCGAGGAAGCGGCGGTGGCAGAACACCTCGCTCTCGCCGGTCGAGGCCAGGATGATGAACTCGTGGCTGAGATTGCCGCCGATCGGGCCGGTCTCCGCGCGCATCGGGATCGCCTGCAGGCCCATGCGCGCGAAGGTGCGCAGATAGGCGACGAACATGCGGTTGTAGGCCGCCTTGGCGCCCTCGTAGTCGAGGTCGAAGGAGTAGGCGTCCTTCATCAGGAACTCCCTGCTGCGCATCACCCCGAAGCGCGGCCGCACCTCGTCGCGGAACTTCCACTGGATGTGGTAGAGGTTGAGCGGCAGATCCTTGTACGACTTGACGTAGCCGCGGAAGATGTCGGTGACCATCTCCTCGTTGGTCGGGCCGTAGAGCATCGCGCGGTCCTGCCGGTCGCGGATGCGCAGCATCTCGCGGCCGTAGTCGTTGTAGCGGCCGCTCTCGATCCACAGGTCGGCCGACTGGATGGTCGGCATGATGATCTCCTGCCCGCCGGCGCGGTCCTGCTCCTCGCGGATGATGCGGTTGACCTTGTCAAGCACGCGCTTGCCGAGCGGCAGCCAGGAGAAGCTGCCGGCGCCCTGCTGGCGGATCATGCCGGCGCGCAGCATCAGCCGGTGCGAGACGATCTCGGCCTCGCGGGGGTTCTCTTTCAGGATGGGCAGGAAGTAGTGCGACAGTCGCATGCAAGGGATCCGTCAAGGAGGAACGCGCGGGCGGAATCGCGGCGCGGCAGGCTCGGATTGCACGCGCTTCATAGCCATTTCGTGGCAGCTTGCAAACCCGAGCGCCAGGCGCCGCGCGGCCCCGCCGCAGGCCGTCCTCTTCGGCCCTCGACGACTGTCCGGCGCTGCACATTCACTGTGCAGCGCACAACATCAATGCCGCTTACAGGGCAAAATTCTTCGTGACATTGCCGCGCCGCTTGGTCTAGATTGGTCGCCATAACAAGAGGGCAGAGGCCAATCTGTCCTCCTACGCGGTCAAAGTCTTGGGAGGATGCGATCCAGGCGCGGTTACCCGCAGCCGCCGCTTGAACGGCAAAGGATCGAACGCGTTCAACTGCAAGGCTCCAAGGCCTTGCTTTTTTTTGCCCGGAATCCAGCCATGCCCTGCCGGCCGCGCGTGCAGCCGGGCCGCGTCGTGCGGCGCGGCGGCCCGCTCAGGCGGCGCTCGGGATGATGAGCGGGATGTCCTGGAAGCGGTAGCCGAGCACGGCCGTCAGCACGTAGAAGACGGCGAAGATGACGATCGAGACGATCGTCGTGCGCACCACCACCTTGAGCATGTGCGGCCCGTGCGGCGCGCTCGGCGTGGTGCCAAGCGTGACGTTCCGGTCCTCGTCCTGGGTGCGCAGGCCGAAGGGCAGCGTGGCGAACAGCACGACCCACCAGATGATGAAGAAAATGGCGACGATCGAGATCCAGCTCATGGCATTTCTCCGGCCGCGCGGCGTCCCGGCCTAGGCCTGCTCGAGTTCGACGAGGGTTCCGGCAAAGTCCTTGGGATGCAGGAAGAGCACCGGCTTGCCGTGTGCGCCGGTGCGCGGCTCGCCGTCGCCCAGCACGCGCGCGCCGGCCGCGGCGAGGCGGTCGCGCGCGGCCCGGATGTCGGCCACCTCGTAGCACAGATGATGCATGCCGCCGGCCGGATTGCGCTCCAGATAGGCGGCGATCGGCGAGCCCTCGCCGAGCGGCTCGAGCAGCTCGACCTTGGTGTTGCCGAGGTCGACGAAGACGACGGTGACGCCGTGCTCGGGCAGCGCCTGGGGCTGCGAGACCTGGGCGCCCAGCGTGTCGCGATAGGTCGCCGTCGCCGCCGCCAGGTCCGGCACCGCGATCGCCACGTGGTTCAGTCGTCCCAGCATGTTGCCTGCCTTCCTCTCACAGCGTCACGAACACGGTGACCAGCGGCTTCTTGCCCCAGGCGTCGTTGGCGGCCGCGCGCACGGCGCGGCGCACCGCCTCGGCCACCAGGTCGGGGTCGCGGCGGCGCGCGCGGGTGATGCTGCGCACCGCGCCGACGGCCGCGTCGAGCATCACGTCCTCGAGCGGCGTGCCGTCGCGCGCGGTCTCGGCGACGCCGATCGCCACGAGGTCGGGATCGCCGGCCAGGTCGTGCCGGTCGTCGAGCACGACGTTGACCGCCACATGGCCGGCGAAGGAGAGCCGGCGCCGGCCGCGGATGCCCATCTCCTCGTCGTCGCCGATCAGCTTGCCGTCCTTGAACATGCGGCCGTGCGGCACCTCGTCGACGATCTCGGTCGCGCCGGGCGCCAGCCGCAGCATGTCGCCGTTGCGCACCTGGGCGACCTCCGGCACGCCGGCGGCCGCGGCGAGCGCGCCATGCGCCACCAGATGGGCCGCCTCGCCGTGCACCGGCACCAGGATGCGCGGCCGCGTCCACTCGTACATGCGCCTGAGCTCGTCGCGCCGCGGGTGGCCCGACACGTGCACCAGCGCATCGTCGTCGTCGATGATGCGGATGCCCTGCTCGATCAGCCGGTTGCGCGTCTCCAGGATGGCCTTCTCGTTGCCGGGGATGACGCGCGAGGAATAGACGACCGTGTCGCCCGGCGACAGCGCCACGTCGCGCATCTCGTCGCGCGCCAGCTTGGCGAGCGCGGCGCGCGGCTCGCCCTGGCTGCCGGTGCACAGCACGACCATGTTCTCGCGCGGGATGAAGCCGTAGTCCTCCTCGTCGACGAACTCCGGCAGGCCGTCGAGATAGCCGAGCTCGTCGGCGACGTCGATCACCCGCTTGAGCGAGCGGCCGAGCACGACGACCTGGCGCCCGGCGTCGCGCGCGGCCTCCGCCACGGCGCGGATGCGCCCGACATTGGACGAGAAGGTGGTGACGGCGACGCGCCCGGGCGCGGCCTCGATGACCTCGCGCAGCCCCTGCGCGACCGCCCGCTCGGACGGCGAGTCGCCGTCGCGCATGGCGTTGGTGGAATCGCAGATCAGCGCCAGCACGCCGGCATCGCCGAGCGCGCGGAAGCGCGCCTCGTCCGTGGTGCCGCCCAGCATCGGCTCGGGATCGATCTTCCAGTCGCCGGTGTGGATGACGGTGCCGGCCGGCGTGGTGATGGCGAGCGACACCGGCTCGGGGATGGAATGGGTCACGCCGATCGCCTCGATGGCGAACGGCCCGACGGTGAAGCGCTCGCCGGCGCGGTAGATCGTCAGCGGCACGTCGGGCGCGCCGCTCTCGGACTGGCGCTTGGCCTCCAGCAGACCGGCGGCGAACGGCGTCATCCACACGTCGGCCTTGAGGCGCGGCCACAGGTCGAGCAGCGCGCCGTAGTGGTCCTCGTGCGCATGGGTGATGACGATGCCGCGCAGCCGCTCGACCTCCTGTTCGAGGAAGCGGATGTCGGGCAGCACCAGGTCGACCCCCGGCAGGCCGGCATCGGGGAAGGTGACGCCGCAGTCGACCACCATCCACTCGCGCGCACCGGGCGGCCCGTAGCCATAGAGCGCCAGGTTCATGCCGATCTCGCCGACGCCGCCGAGCGGGCAGAAGACGAGCTCCGGTTGCGCGTTGCGTGCCATGCCTTGCCCCTTCTCCTGCCTCAGACCGCCGCCGCGGACGCGACGGCGCCGAAATGCACGTCGCCCGCCGTCACCGCGTGGCGCGTGCCGTCGGCCTCGCGGATGACGAAGCGGCACGCCTCGTCGATCGTCTCGAAGGTGCCGCTGACGACGCGCCCGTCGAGCCGCACCGCCACCTCGGCACCGAGGCCGGCGGCCTGCGCCAGCCAGCGCTCGCGGATCACCGGCAGCCCCCGTCCCTCGCCCCACAGCGCCATCAGGTCGACCCAGGCGTCGGACAGCGCGAGGAACAGCCGCTCGGCGTCGCAGGCGCTGCCCAGCGCGGCGAGCGAGGTCGCCGGGTACGGCAGGTCCTCGGGATGCGCCACCACGTTGACGCCGATTCCCACCGCGACCGCGCAGCGGCCGTCGCCGAGCATCGCCGATTCGAGCAGGATGCCGGCGAGCTTGGCGCTGTCGGCAAGCACGTCGTTCGGCCATTTGAGCTCGAAGCGGTCGCGCCGGCGGCTGCCGTCGGCGCCGTCGACGCCGATCGCCACGCCGGCCTCGGGCACCACGGCGCGCAGCGCCTCGCCGAGCGCCAGGCCGGCGACGAAGCCGAGCGTGGCCGCCGTCGCCACGCCGACGCGGCCGACATAGAGCTGGGTGGCGGCGAGGTTGCCGTGCGGCGTGGCCCAGGCGCGGCCGCGCCGGCCGCGCCCCGTCTCCTGGCGCCGCGCGACGACCCACAGCCCGCCCGGATCGCCCGCCCGCGCCCGCTCGAGCGCGGTGGCGTTGGTCGAGCCGATGGTGTCGTGCGCCTCGAGACGGTAGCCGCCGGCTGCGGCCGACGGAGCCAGGGCGAAGGCCATCGGTCTCAGAAGAACGTCATCGCCGCGGCCTCGGCCAGTCGGCCGACGGGCCCGCCGATCAGGACGTAGAACAGCACGAAGGCGCCCGAGCTGAGCAGCACCAGGCGCAGCTCGGTGGCCATCGGCGCGAAGCCGCCGGCCGCCTCGTCGAACCACATGATCTTGATGATGCGCAGGTAATAGTAGGCGCCGACCACCGAGGCCAGGACGCCGATCACGGCAAGGGCGTAGAGCTCGGCGTTGATGGCGGCGAGGAAGACGTACCACTTGGCCCAGAAGCCGGCGAGCGGCGGGATGCCGGCGAGCGAGAACATCAGGATGGTCATCACCGTGGCCATCATCGGGTTGGTCGAGGCCAGCCCGGCCATGTCGTCGATCTGCTCGACATTGCCGTCGTCGCGGCGCATCGCCAGGATGAAGGCGAAGGTGCCGAGCGACATGGCGACATAGATCAGCATGTACAGCACGACGCCGCGCACGCCGGCCGGCGAGTTGGCCGCCAGGCCGACCAGCGCGTAACCCATATGACCGATCGAGGAATAGGCCATCAGCCGCTTGATGTTGCGCTGGCCGATGGCGGCGAAGGCGCCGAGCAGCATCGAGGCGATCGAGACGAAGACGATGATCTGCTGCCAGTCGGGCGCGACCGGCTGGAAGGCGTCCATCGTCACGCGCACCAGCAGCGCCATGGCGGCGAGCTTGGGCGCGGCGGCGAAATAGGCCGTCACCGGCGTCGGCGCGCCCTCGTAGACGTCGGGCGTCCACATGTGGAACGGCACGGCCGAGATCTTGAAGGCGAGGCCGGCCAGCACGAAGACCATGCCGAAGACGAAGCCGAGCGAGCGCTCGCCGTCGGCAAGCGCCGCCGCGATCGCCTCGAAGCCGGTGTTGCCGGTGTAGCCGTAGACCAGCGTGATGCCGTAGAGCAGCATGCCCGACGACAGCGCGCCGAGCACGAAGTACTTCAGGCCCGCCTCGGTGGAGCGCACGCTGTCGCGGTTGATGGCGGCGACCACGTAGAGCGCCAGCGACTGCAGCTCGAGCCCGAGATAGAGCGACAGCATGTCGTTGGCCGAGATCATCAGCAGCATGCCGAGCGTCGCCAGCACGATGAGCACCGGGAACTCGAACTTGTCGAACTTCTCGGCCTTGGCGAAGCCGACCGACATGACCAGCGTGACCAGCGCGCCGAGCAGCGTCAGGATCTTGAGCAGCCGGGCGAACGGATCGTTGACGAAGGCGCCGCCGAAGGCGACGCCGTCGCGCGGGAAGATCAGCATCCACACCGCGACGAACAGGAGCAGCGCCACCGCGATGCCGGTGACGGTGGCGTTGGCGCGCGGACCGGAGAAGACGCCGATCATCAGGAGCGCCATGGCGCCGACCGCCATGATGAGCTCGGGCGAGACGAGGAGCAGGCTCTGCGCGAGATCGAAGGTCATGGTGTGCTCATGCGCCCCTATTGCTGCGCCGCGGTCACGGCACCCGCCATGTCGAGCGAGATGGTGATGTTGTTGACCAGCGCCTCGACCGAGGCGGTCGTGACGGTGAAGACCGGCGTCGGATAGACGCCGAAGAAGATGACCAGCGCGATCAGCGGGTAGAGCACCGCCTTCTCGCGCGCCGACAGGTCGAGCAGCCCCTTGAGGCTCTCCTTCTTGAGCGGCCCGAAGATCACCCTCCGGTAGAGCCACAGCGCGTAGCCGGCCGACAGGATGACGCCGGTGGCGGCGAACAGCGCCACCCAGGTGTTGACCTTGAAGGCGCCCATCAGCGTCAGGAACTCGCCGACGAAGCCGCTGGTGCCGGGCAGGCCGACATTGGCCATGGTGAAGACCATGAAGGCCACCGCGTATTTCGGCATGTTGTTGACCAGGCCGCCATAGGCGGCGATCTCGCGGGTGTGCATGCGGTCATAGACGACGCCGACGCACAGGAACAGCGCGCCCGACACCAGGCCGTGGCTGAGCATCTGGAAGATGGCGCCCTGCACCCCCTCCTCGTTCATGGCGAAGATGCCCATGGTGACGAAGCCCATGTGGGCGACCGAGGAGTAGGCGATCAGCTTCTTGATGTCCTCCTGCATCAGCGCCACCAGCGAGGTGTAGATGATGGCGACCACCGACAGCGTGAAGACGAGCGGCGCGAGGTCGGCGGAGGCGACCGGGAACATCGGCAGCGAGAAGCGCAGGAAACCGTAGCCGCCCATCTTCAGCAGGATGCCGGCGAGGATCACCGAGCCGGCCGTCGGCGCCTCGACGTGGGCGTCGGGCAGCCAGGTGTGCACCGGCCACATCGGCATCTTCACCGCGAAGGAGGCGAAGAAGGCGAACCACAGCCAGAACTGCATCTGCACCGGGAAGGCGTGGGTGAGCAGCGTCGGGATGTCGGTGGTGCCGGACTGCCAGAACATGGCCATGATGGCCAGCATCATCAGCACCGAGCCGAGCAGCGTGTAGAGAAAGAACTTGAAGCTCGCGTAGACCCGCCGCTTGCCGCCCCACACGCCGATGATGATGAACATCGGGATCAGGCCGGCCTCGAAGAAGACGTAGAACAGCACGATGTCGAGCGCGCAGAAGACGCCGATCATCAGCGTCTCGAGCACCAGGAACGCGATCATGTACTCCTTGACGCGGCGCTCCACCGACCAGCTCGCCAGGATGCACAGCGGCATCAGGAAGGTCGTCAGGATGACGAACAGCATCGAGATGCCGTCGACGCCCATGTGGTAGGAGATGCCGGAGTCGAGCCACTCGCGCTTCTCCACCATCTGGAAGCCGCTGACGTTGGGATCGAAGCCGATCCACACGAACAGCGACAGCACGAAGGTGAAGACCGTCGTCAGCAGCGCCACGTTGCGGATGTTGCGCCGCGCGTTCGGCCCGTCGTCCCGGATCAGCAGGATCAGGAACGCGCCGACCAGCGGCAGGAAGGTGACCGTGGAGAGGATGGGCCAGTCGGTCATGGTCTAGAACGAGCTCCCCAGCATCATCCAGGTCACGAGAGCGGCGATGCCGATCAGCATCGCGAAGGCGTAGTGGTAGAGATAGCCGCTCTGCAGCTTGACCACGCGCGCCGTCACGTCGATCACGCGCGCCGACACGCCGTCCGGGCCGAAGCCGTCGATCAGCCAGCCGTCGCCCTTCTTCCACAGGAAGCGGCCGAGCCGCATGGCCGGACGCACGAACAGGAAGTCGTAGGCCTGGTCGAAGTACCACTTGTTGAGCAGGAAGGCGTAGAGGCCGCGGTGCCGCTCGGCCAGCTCGCGCGGGCGCGCCGGGTTGCGGATGTAGAACAGCCAGGCGACGAACAGCCCCGACAGCATGGCCAAGACCGGCGCGAACTTCACCAGATACGGCACCTCGTGGAACTCCTCGAGGATGCGGTTGTCGGGCAGCGTGAACAGCGCCTGCTTCCAGAACTGCGTGTAGTCGTGGCCGATGAAGAACTCGGAGAAGGCGAGGCCCGCGAACAGCGCGCCGGCGGCCAGGATGAACAGCGGCACCAGCATGACGGGCGGCGATTCGTGGACGTGGTGCATCACGTCGGCGGCGGCGCGCGGCTTGCCGTGGAAGGTCATGAAGATCAGCCGCCACGAATAGAAGCTGGTGAAGGCGGCGGCCACGACGAGCAGCGCGAAGGCGATGCCGGCGGCCGCGTTGTGGGCGACGAAGGTGCCCTCGATGATGGCGTCCTTGGAGAAGAAGCCGGCGGTGCCGATGATGGTGCCGGGAATGCCGACGCCGGTCAGCGCCAGGGTGCCGATGATCATCATCCAGTAGGTCTGCGGGATCAGCTTGCGCAGGCCGCCCATGCGGCGCATGTCCTGCTCGTCCGACACGGCGTGGATGACCGAGCCGGCGCCGAGGAACAGCAGCGCCTTGAAGAAGGCGTGCGTGAACAGGTGGAAGATCGCCGCGCCGTAGAAGCCGGTGCCGAGCGCGACGAACATGTAGCCGAGCTGCGAGCAGGTCGAATAGGCGATCACGCGCTTGATGTCGTTCTGCACCAGGCCGACGGTGGCGGCGAAGAAGGCGGTGAAGGCGCCGACGATCGTGACCACGGTGAGCGCGGTGGCCGACAGCTCGAAGATCGGCGACAGTCGCGCGACCATGAACACGCCGGCCGTCACCATGGTGGCGGCGTGGATCAGCGCGGAGACCGGCGTCGGTCCCTCCATGGCGTCCGGCAGCCAGGTGTGCAGCGGCACCTGGGCCGACTTGCCCATCGCGCCGAGGAACAGCAGCAGGCAGACGACGGTGAGCGCAGCCCCCTTGTCGAGCGACAGGCCGAGGAAGGTGAGCACCGTCTCGGCGTCGGCCGCCCCCTCGCCCGGCAGGAAGCCCTCGGCATTGGCAAAGATGGTGCCGAGATTGATCGAGCCGAACAGCACGAAGACGCCGAAGATGCCGAGGATGAAGCCGAAGTCGCCGACGCGGTTGACGACGAAGGCCTTGATGGCGGCGGCGTTGGCCGACGGCTTCTTGTACCAGAAGCCGATCAGCAGATAGGAGGCGAGGCCGACGCCCTCCCAGCCGACGAACATCTGTACCAGGTTGTCGGCCGTCACCAGCAGAAGCATGGCGAAGGTGAACAGCGACAGATAGGCGAAGAAGCGCGGCCGGTGCGGATCGTGGTGCATGTAGCCGATCGAGTAGACGTGCACCAGCGCCGACACGGTGTTGACGACGACCAGCATGACGACCGTCAGCGTGTCGATGCGGAAGGCCCAGTCGACGTCGACGCCGCCGGCCTGGATGAAGGTCATCACCGGCACGGTGAAGACCTCGCCCTGGCCGAAGCCGACGGTGAAGAAGGCGATCCACGACAGGATGGCGGCGATCACCAGCAGGCCGGAGGTGATCCACTCCGCGCCGCGGGCGCCGATCTGGCGGCCCATCAGCCCGGAGATCAGGAAGCCGATCAGCGGCAGAAAGACGATAGCGTGATACATGGCCGGCGGCGCCCCTTCCTCAGCCCTTCATCGCATTGATGTCTTCCACCGCGATCGAGCCGCGGTTGCGGAAGAACACGACCAGGATGGCAAGCCCGATGGCCGCCTCCGCCGCCGCGACGGTCAGCACGAACAGCGCGAAGACCTGGCCGACGAGATCGCCGAGCGTGGCGGAGAAGGCGATGAAGTTGAGATTGACGGCGAGCAGGATGAGCTCGACCGACATCAGGATGATGATGACGTTCTTGCGGTTGAGGAAGATGCCGAACACGCCGAGCGTGAACAGGATCGCCGAAACGGTGAGATAGTGCGCGATGCCGACTTCCATGATGCCTAGATTCCCTCGCCCGTCTCGACCTTGCGGACCTCGATCGCCGTCTCGGGCGTGCGCGCCACCTGGGTGGGGATGTTCTGGCGCTTGACGTTCTCCTTGTGGCGGAGCGTCAGCACGATGGCGCCGATCATGGCGACCAGCAGCACGAGACCGGCGATCTGGAAGAAGTAGATGTACTGGGTGTAGAGCAGGTCGCCGAGCGCGGCGGTGTTGTGGCGCACCTCGGGCGGCGGCGTCGGCTGGGCCACCGTCGCGCCGACCTCCGGCGCCAGCGCGTAGCCGCCCAGCACGACGATCAGCTCGGCCGCCAGGATGATGCCGACCATCGCGCCGACCGGCGCGTATTGCAGCGCGCCGTGCTTCAGCGAGGCGAAGTCGACGTCGAGCATCATGACGACGAACAGGAACAGCACCGCGACGGCGCCGACATAGACGATGAGCATGATCATCGCCAGGAACTCCGCGCCGGTGAGCAGGAACAGCGCGGCCGCGTTGAAGAAGGTGAGGATCAGGTAGAGGACCGAATGCACCGGGTTGCGCGCCGAGATGACCATGAAGCCCGCGGCGACGGCAACGAAGGCGAAGACATAGAAGAAGACCGCCTCGAGTCCTGTGAGCATGGGTTCCCCCGGAGTTCCATCAGCGAGGCGGGGCCTTGCGCCCCGCCGCCGGCCGGCCGGGTTCCCGCGCTGTGCGGGCCGGGCGGGCCGCGTGTCTCTTAGACGAGCGCCTCGCGCGCGTCTACCGTCGTCGCCCTAGCGATAGGGTGCGTCCAGAGCGATGTTGCGGGCGAGCTCGCGCTCCCAGCGATCGCCGTTGGCCAGCAGCTTTTCCTTGTCGTAATAGAGCTCCTCGCGCGTCTCCGTCGCGAACTCGAAATTCGGCCCCTCGACGATGGCGTCGACCGGACAGGCCTCCTGGCAGAAGCCGCAATAGATGCACTTCACCATGTCGATGTCGTAGCGCACCGTGCGCCGCGTGCCGTCGTTGCGGCGCGGGCCGGCCTCGATGGTGATCGCCTGGGCCGGGCAGATCGCCTCGCACAGCTTGCAGGCGATGCAGCGCTCCTCGCCGTTGGGATAGCGGCGCAGCGCGTGCTCGCCGCGGAAGCGCGGGCTGACCGGCCCCTTCTCGTGCGGGTAGTTGAGCGTCGCCTTGGGCGAGAAGAACTGCCGCATCGACAGGAAGAACGCGCCGACGAACTCCTTGAGGAGCAGCGATTTGGCGGCTTGGGCGAGAGCTGACATCGTCATTCTCCGACAAGATAGGGGGCGACCACGAAGCCGACGACCGGCAGCAGCACGAACTGCACCAGGCCGGTGACGTGGAGCACGCGCTTGGTCTCGGCCATCTCGACGCGGCCGGCCAGCATGCGCAGCAGCGCGTAGTCGACCGCCGCCAGCACGAGGCCCACCAGGGCGCCGATCAGGCCGGCACCCATCACGCCACCAGGCCCGTGAACTTCAGGAAGGCGGCGGTCGCCACCACCATGAACAGCGACAGCGGCAGGAACACCTTCCAGCCGAGGCGCATGAGCTGGTCGTAGCGATAGCGCGGCACGAAGGCCTTCACCATGGCGAACATGAAGAACACCATGGCCAGCTTGAGCACGAACCACACGACGCCCGGAACCCAGGTGAAGGGGGCGAAATCGAAGGGCGGCAGCCAGCCGCCGAGGAACAGCACCGTGGTCAGCGCGCACATCAGCACGATGGCGACGTACTCGCCGAGGAAGAACAGCAGGAACGGCGTCGAGGAGTACTCGATCATGTGCCCGGCGACGAGCTCCGATTCGGCCTCCACCAGGTCGAAGGGCGGCCGGTTGGTCTCGGCCAGCGCGGAGATGAAGAACACGACGAACATCGGCAGCAGCGCCAGCCAGTGCCAGTCGAGGAAGCTTGCAGGCAGGCCGAGGCTGGTGCCGATGCCGTCCTGCTGCGACAGCACGATGTCGGTCAGGTTGAGCGAGCCGACGGCGAGCAGCACGGTGACGATGACGAAGCCGATCGAGACCTCGTAGGAGACCATCTGCGCGGCCGAGCGCAGCGCGCCGAGAAAGGGATATTTCGAGTTCGAGGCCCAGCCGGCCATGATGACGCCGTAGACCTCGAGCGAGGCGACCGCGAAGACGAACAGGATGCCGACATTGATGTCGGCGATCGCCCAGCCGGCGTCGACCGGGATCACCGCCCAGGCCGACAGCGCCAGGACGGCGGTGACGATCGGCGCCAGCAGGAAGATGCCCTTGTTGGCGCCCGAGGGAATCACCGGCTCCTTGAAGACGAACTTCAACAGGTCGGCGAAGGGCTGGAACAGGCCCCACGGCCCGACGACATTGGGGCCGCGGCGAAGCTGCACGGCGGCCCACACCTTGCGGTCGGCATAAAGCAGATAGGCGACGAGAATCAGCAGCGCGACGACCAGCACCACCGACTTCAGGAGGATGATCAGCGCCGGCAGCACGTAGATGGTGAAGAAGGTTTCCATGACGAGGCTCTACTCCGCCGCCTGCTGCACCGCGCCGCGCGCCAGGGCCGAGCATTCGGCCATCACGGCCGAGGCGCGGGCGATCGGGTTGGTGAGATAGAAATCGGTGACGGCCGAGACGAACGGCGCCTTGCCGAGCCGGCCGCCCTTCTTGCCCAGCGCGTCGACGGCGGCCGGGTCGCCCCGCTCCACCGCGTCGACGGCCGCCAGATGCGGGTGGTCGGCATAGAGCGCGGCGCGCAGGGCGGCCAGCGAATCGTAGGGCAGCTTGTGGCCGAGCACCTCCGACAGCGCGCGCAGCACGGCCCAGTCCTCCTTGGCCTCGCCCGGCGCGAAGCCGGCGCGCGCGGTCATCTGCACGCGGCCCTCGGTGTTGACGTAGGTGGCCGACTTCTCGGTATAGGTCGCGCCCGGCAGGATGACGTCGGCACGATGCGCGCCGGCATCGCCATGCGTGCCGATATAGACGGTGAAGGCGTCGCCGATGCGCTCCATGGCGATCTCGTCGGCGCCGAGCAGGAAGAGCACCCGGCTGGTGCCCATCATGCCGGCGACGTCCTTGCCGCCCTCGCCCGGCACGAAGCCGATGTCGAGGCCGCCGACGCGCGCGGCGGCGTGATGCAGCACGGCAAAGCCGTTCCAGTCGGCGGTCAGCGCGCCGGCGGCGACCGCCACGCGCGCGGCGTGCGACAGCACCGCCAGCCCGTCGGGCCGCGCCAGCGCGCCCTGGCCGACGATCACCATCGGCCGCTTGGCCTTCTTGAGAACCGACGCGAACTTGCCCTTGCCGCCGGCCAGCTCCTCGAGCGTCTCGGGACCGGCGCCGAGCGTCTCGCAGTCGTAGCGCAGGTCGCCCATCTCGCCGATCACGCCGATCGGGAAGGCGCCCATGCGCCAGCGCTTACGGATGCGCGCGTTGAGCACCGACGCCTCGAAGCGCGGATTGGCGCCGACGATGAGCAGCGCGTCGGCCTGCTCGATGCCCTCGATGGTCGGGTTGAAGACATAGCTCGCCCGGCCGAGCGCCGGGTCGAGCCGGCTGCCGTCCTGGCGGCAGTCGAGGCTGGCCGAGCCGAGCGACGCCATCAGGCCCTTGAGCGCATACATCTCCTCGACGCTCGCCAGGTCGCCGGCGATGGCGCCGATCGCCTCCGGCTCGGCCGCGGCGACGGCGTCGCGCACGGCGGCGAAGGCCTCGCCCCACGTCGCCGGCTGCAGCCGGCCGTCGCGGCGCACATAGGGCCGGTCGAGGCGCTGCGTGCGCAGGCCGTCCCACACGAAGCGGGTCTTGTCGGAGATCCACTCCTCGTTCACCCACTCGTTGACGCGCGGCAGGATGCGCATCACCTCGCGGCCGCGGGTGTCGACGCGGATCGCCGAGCCGACGGCGTCCATCACGTCGATCGATTCGGTCTTGGTCAGCTCCCAGGGGCGCGCCTGGAAGGCGTAGGGCTTGGAGGTCAGCGCGCCGACCGGGCACAGGTCGATGACGTTGCCCTGCAGCTCCGAGGTCATCGCCTGCTCGAGATAGGTGGTGATCTCCATGTCCTCGCCGCGCCCCGTGGCGCCGAGCTCGGAGATGCCGGCGACCTCGGTGGTGAAGCGCACGCAGCGCGTGCAGTGGATGCAGCGCGTCATGATCGTCTTGACCAGCGGGCCGATGTACTTGTCCTCGACGGCGCGCTTGTTCTCGTGGAAGCGCGAGGCGTCGACGCCGTAGGCCATCGCCTGGTCCTGCAGGTCGCACTCGCCGCCCTGGTCGCAGATCGGGCAGTCGAGCGGGTGGTTGATGAGCAGGAACTCCATCACCCCCTCGCGCGCCTTCTTGACCATCGGCGTGTTGGTGAAGATCTCTGGGAGCTGGCCCTCCGGCCCCGGCCTGAGATCGCGCACGCCCATGGCGCAGGAGGCGGCCGGCTTGGGCGGCCCGCCCTTCACCTCGATCAGGCACATGCGGCAGTTGCCGGCGATCGACAGCCGCTCGTGGAAGCAGAAGCGCGGGATCTCCGCGCCCGCCTCCTCCGCCGCCTGCAAGAGCGTGTAGTGGTCGGGAACCTCGATCTCGGTGCCGTCGACTTTCAGCTTTGCCATGTCATACCCCAGTGCGGCCCTTCACGGGCCGGACGGCGGCCCGGCGGCCCCGCCCACGATCAAGAACCCTATGGCCGGCCGCCCGCCCCTGCGGGCATGGCGGCGGCCCGAACTACGCGCCGCCTCGCGCCAGCGCGGCGGCCTGCTCGACCCAGCGCTCGCGCGCGATCCGCCCCTTGAAGGCGAGCGCGGCGTCGATGCGCGCGACGTCGGCCGCGCGCCATGCGGCGATGTCGGCATAGCGGGTGATGCCGCGCGCCTTCAAGGCCCGCTCGATCTTCGGTCCGATGCCGGAGATCGCCTTCAGGTCGTCGTCCGCCGCCGCCTCGGCCCGGCGCCGCGTGCGGCGCGCCGCGCTCTCGGCATCGGCGACCAGCGCGCCGACCGCCGCCCGCACGCCCTCCGGCGGATCGAAGCGCACCGCGAAGGCGGCGTCGCTGACATGCTCGTCGAACAGCCGCTCGGCGGCCTCCGCCGCGCCGGCGAGCGTGCCGGTCCACAGACCGAAGGCATGCGCGGCGAGGCCGAAGCCGAGCGCCGTGCCGGCGGCGGCCGCGCCGGCCATCGGCGCCAGCAGAAAAGCGGCGCCGGCCGGCGGCACCGCGGCATGCGCGAACGCCGTCGCGCCCAGCGGGTGCGCGCTGCCGCCGTCGGTCGGCTTGGTGGCCATCGTCATCGCCTCCTGTGCGTGTCCCGTGCCGCCTGCCCTACTCCGCCGCCGCGAGCGCCGGCTCGGCGCGGTGGGCGTTGCGGCTGAACTCGCCGATGCGGCGCTCGATCTCCGGCCGGAAATGCCGGATCAGGCCCTGGATCGGCCAGGCCGCGGCGTCGCCGAGCGCGCAGATCGTGTGGCCCTCGACCTGCTTGGAGACCTCGAGCAGCATGTCGATCTCGCGCTTCTTCGCCTCGCCGCGCACCATGCGCTCCATCACCCGCCACATCCAGCCGGTGCCCTCGCGGCACGGCGTGCACTGGCCGCAGCTCTCGTGCTTGTAGAAATAGGAGATGCGGGCGATCGCCTTCACGATGTCGGTCGACTTGTCCATGACGATCACCGCCGCGGTGCCAAGGCCCGACTTCAGGTCGCGCAGGCCGTCGAAATCCATCGGGCAGTCGATGATCTCGTCGGCTGGCACGAGCGGCACCGACGAGCCGCCGGGGATCACCGCCAAAAGGTTGTCCCAGCCGCCGCGGATGCCGCCGCAATGGGTCTCGATCAGCTCGCGGAAGGGGATCGACATCGCCTCTTCCACCGTGCACGGGTTCTCCACGTGGCCGGAGATGCAGAACAGCTTGGTGCCGGCGTTGTTCTGCCGCCCGAAGGAGGTGAACCAGGCCGCGCCGCGGCGCAGGATGGTCGGCGCGACGGCGATCGATTCGACGTTGTTGACCGTGGTCGGGCAGCCGTACAGGCCGACATTGGCCGGGAACGGCGGCTTGAGGCGCGGCTGGCCCTTCTTGCCTTCCAGGCTCTCCAGCAACGCCGTCTCCTCGCCGCAGATGTAGGCGCCGGCGCCGTGGTGGACGTAAACGTCGAAATCCCAGCCGGTCTTGTTGTCCTTGCCGAGCAGCCGCGCCTCGTAGGCCTCGTCGATGGCGCGCTGCAGCGCCTCGCGCTCGCGGATGAACTCGCCGCGGATGTAGATGTAGGCGGTGTGGGCGCCCATCGCGAAACCGGCGACCAGGCAACCCTCGACCAGCGTGTGCGGGTCGTGGCGCATGATCTCGCGGTCCTTGCAGGTGCCGGGCTCCGATTCGTCGGCGTTGACGACCAGATAGTGCGGCCGCTCGGACGGCTCCTTGGGCATGAACGACCATTTGAGCCCGGTCGGGAAGCCGGCGCCGCCGCGCCCGCGCAGGCCGGACGCCTTCATCTCGTTGAGGATCCAGTCGCGGCCCTTGTCGATGAGCGCCCGGGTGTCGTCCCAGTGGCCGCGCGCCATGGCGCCCTTCAGCGACCGGTCGAACTGGCCGTAGAGATTGGTGAAAATGCGGTCCTTGTCGGCTAGCATCGCCCTACTCCGCCGGCTGATCGTGTCTGTCGAGCCGCCGCCCGATCCGCGTGCCGCGCCGGTCGACGCGTGCACGCCCGTGGTTTGTGCTGGCCCGTGCCATCATCCTCGCCCTCAGCGCGGCTTCTTGCCGAACACGCGTTCGTATTCGGCCGCCCCGCCCTTGGCGAGCGCCTTGGCCTGGCGAACCCAGTCGTCGCGCTCGATGCGGCCGCGGAAGCGCAGGTAGGAATCGACCCACGCGCGCTCGGCCTTCTTCCAGCCGGCGACCTGCTCGAAGGTGTAGATGCCGAGCTCGTTGAGCAGGCCCTCGATCTTCGGGCCGACGCCGGAGATCAGCTTGAGATCGTCGGGCCGCGCCGGCCGGCGCATCGCCTCGGGCCGGTCCCGGTCGTCGAGCCGCACGTCGGGCGCGGCCTGCTTGGCCGGCTGGTCGACCGGCGCGTCGTGCTTGAGCTCGGGCGCGCGATGGCTCGGATCGCCGCTCGGCCGGCCGGCGTGGTGGCGCGGCCTGCCGGCCGCCTTGTCGGCGGCCGCCTCGTCGTGCTCGGGCGGCGCCACGCTCGCCCGCTTCTCGCCGTTGCTGCTGGCCTTGACCTCGGAGGGCGACTTCAGCGCCTCCTCGGTCTCGCGCGCCGCGGTCTTCGGCTTGGCCGCGCGCGACGGCGGCACCTGCTCTTCCGGGCTTTCGCGGCGCGCCCGGCGGCCGGCGCCCTTGTCGCGGTCGGACCTGAGGATCGCCGCCTCGTCGGTCAGCGTGGTCGGCCCCGAGGCGGGCGCGGAATACAGCCGGTCGATCTGCGGGCCGGGGTCGATGCTGTCGCCCCTGCCCGCCTCGAAGGCGTCGATGATCTCCTCCAGCCGCTCGGCCGTCAGGTCTTCGTAGGTGTCCTTGAAGATCATCACCATCGGCGCGTTGACGCAGGCGCCCTGGCACTCGACCTCCTCCCACGACAGCGTGCCCGCCTCGTTGGGGGTGAGCGGCTCGGGGTGGATCTTCCGCTTGCACAGCTCGACCAGGTCGCCGGCGCCGCGCAGCATGCACGGTGTCGTGCCGCAGACCTGGACATGCGCCCTGGTGCCGACCGGCGCGAGCTGGAACTGGGTGTAGAAGGTCGCCACCTCGAGCACGCGGATGAGCGGCATGTCGAGCATCTCGGCGACGTGCTCGACGGCCGGGCGCGTCACCCAGCCCTCCTGCTCCTGCGCGCGCATGAGCAGCGGGATGACGGCGGAGTGCTGGCGCCCCTTGGGATACTTTCTGATCGTCTCCCTGGCCCAGGCCGCATTCGCCTTGCTGAAGGCGAAGGCGGCGGGCTGGACGGCGTCATCGGCAAGTCGGCGAACGGACATTCTTACTGATCTGCCAGGCTTTTTGCGACAAAGGGGCGGAAGGCGGCCGGACGGTCCGGCAGCGGAGCGGCGGCGCGGCCAGTGCGGCGCGCCGGGAGGGCCGTCGCGACGCTCATTGCACGGCTCCGAGCAACGCTTCGACGGTCACGCGAAACCCCGGCGGCGTCAGATCCAGCTCGCCCTGCGAGAGGATCGTCGTCTCGATCGCACCGCCGGCCGCCGTGCGCCGGAAATGCACCACGATGCGCCTGTCCGGCGACAGCAGGAGGTAGTGCATGACCGATGGAAGCGAGAAATACTCGACCAGCTTGTAGGTCTCGTCGCGACTGACGCTCGACGGCGACGACACCTCCACGACGATGACCGGCGTGTCGAGCACCTTGCTCTCGTCGGCCACCGGCGCGCACTGCACTGCGGCGTCCGGCTGACGCACCGTCGTGTCGTCGATGACCACGAGCATGCCGTCGGGGAAGACCTCGCAGTCGAGCCCGGCCGTCGCGATGCCCTGCTCAAGAGCCTTGGCTGCCGCGAACTTGGTGCGCGCGTGGCGGGCCTGCTCGGCCGCCATCTCGCGCACAGCGCCGGCCTCGAGCTCGAAGCGCCCGTCGCTCGCCGCCGTCCATTCCAGGAAGCGCGCGGCCGTCATCGCGGTGGCTTCGGACAGGGCGCCCATCACCGGTCGACCTCGCCGAAGACGATGTCGAGCGAGCCGAGCACGGCGGCGACGTCGGCCAGGAGATGGCCCTGGCACAGGAAGTCCATCGCCTGCAGGTGGGCGAAGCCCGGCGCGCGCAGCTTGCAGCGGTAGGGCTTGTTGGTGCCGTCGGACACCAGATAGACGCCGAACTCGCCCTTCGGCGCCTCGACCGCGGCGTAGACCTCGCCGGGCGGCACGCGGTAGCCCTCGGTGTAGAGCTTGAAGTGATGGATGAGCGCCTCCATCGAGCGCTTCATCGCCGGCCGCTTGGGCGGTACCACCTTGCCGTCGGTGTTGGAGACCGGGCCGAGACGCTCCTTGCCGAGCAGCCGGTCGACGCACTGGCGCATGATCCGCGCCGACTGGCGCATCTCCTCCATGCGGATCAGATAGCGGTCGTAGCAGTCGCCGTTCTTGCCGACCGGAATGTCGAACTCCATCTGCGGATAGCACTCGTAGGGCTGGCTCTTGCGCAGGTCCCAGGCGGCGCCCGAGCCGCGCACCATGACGCCGGAAAAGCCCCACGCCCAGGCGTCGTCGAGCCTGACGACGCCGATGTCGACGTTGCGCTGCTTGAAGATGCGGTTGCCGGTCAGGAGCTCGTCGAGGTCGTCGACCGTCTTGAGGAACGGGTCGATCCACCGGCCGATGTCCTCGACCAGCCGGTCGGGCAGGTCCTGGTGCACGCCGCCGGGCCGGAAATAGGCGGCATGCATGCGCGAGCCCGACGCCCGCTCGTAGAACACCATCAGCTTCTCGCGCTCCTCGAAGCCCCACAGCGGCGGCGTCAGGGCGCCGACGTCCAGGGCCTGCGTGGTGACGTTGAGCAGATGGTTGAGGATGCGGCCGATCTCGCAGAAGAGCACGCGGACGAGCTGGCCGCGGATCGGCACCTCGATGTCGAGCAGCTTCTCCACGGCGAGCGCGAAGGCATGCTCCTGGTTCATCGGCGCGACGTAGTCGAGGCGGTCGAAATACGGCACCGCCTGGAGATAGGTCTTGTGCTCGATCAGCTTCTCGGTGCCGCGGTGCAGCAGGCCGATATGCGGATCGACGCGCTCGACCACCTCGCCGTCGAGCTCGAGCACGAGACGCAGAACGCCATGCGCGGCCGGATGTTGCGGGCCGAAGTTGATGTTGAAGTTGCGGACCGAATGCTCCGTCATGCCATCCTCTCCCGCGCGGCGCCCGAGGGCGCGCG
>NZ_JAOAOP010000044.1 GCF_030398335.1 Aquibium sp. A9E412 | reverse complement strand
CCGCCGGCGCCGTGCGGCCGCGCGCCAGGAGCGCCAGCGCCGCCAGGCCGAGAACCGCCGCCAGATGCACCCGGAAATGCGCCAGCGCGTCGAACGCGCCGTGCCAGGCGCCGAGGAAGGACAGCCCGAGCAGCGCCGAGAGCGCCAGCCCGGCGGCCGCGAGCAGGGGATCGGTTCGTGTCATGCGTCTCGTTTGCGCCGCTGCGGGGCCGCAGGCAAGCCCGCCCTCGTGGCCGAATTGCGGCGCCGGCGCACGCGCCGCCGCCATGCCGTCTTGCCAGCGCCGCGGCGATCGGCTTGGCTGGGCGCCGACACAGCGGCAAAGGGGCCCGATGACCACACAAGCGCTTTTTCCCGGCTTCCGGGCCGGCCGGTTTCAAGGCGACGGCGCCGAGCTGTTCGGCCTGGTCGGCGGCGAGGGGCCGCCGCTCGTGCTGCTGCACGGCTATCCGCAGACGCACGCCGCCTGGCACCGCGTGGCGCCGGAGCTCGCCCGCCATTTCACCGTCGTCCTGTTCGACCTGCGTGGCTATGGCGCCAGCGCGGTGCCCGATCCCGACGACGGCCACGCCGTCTACTCCAAGCGCGCCATGGCGCGCGACGTGGTGGCGGCGATGGCCGGCCTCGGCCATGCGCGCTTCGCGCTGCTCGGCCACGACCGCGGCGCCCGCGTCGCCTACCGGCTGGCGCTCGACAGCCCCGAGGCGGTCGAGCGTCTCGGCATCCTCGAGGTGGTGCCGACGGCGGTGATGTGGCGCCACTTCGCCGCCGAGATGGCGCTCAAGGCCTATCACTGGACCTTTCTCGCCCAGCCGCACCCGCTGCCCGAACGCATGATCGCGCCCGACCCGGTCGGCTATCTCGAGTGGACGCTGGCCGCCTGGTCGCACAAGGGCTCGCTCGCCGACTTCCACGCCGACGCGCTCGCCGACTATCGCCGCGCCTATGCCGAGCCGGCGCGCATCCGCGCCTATTGCGAGGACTATCGCGCCGGCGCCGGCATCGACCGCACGCTCGACGAGGCCGACCGGCGCGAGGCGCGCCGCATCGAGGCGCCGCTGCATTTCGTGTGGTCGGACGACGGCTTTCCCGCCCGCACCGGCGACCCGCTCGGCCTGTGGCGCGACTGGGCGCACTACGTGACCGGGGAGGCGGTCTCCGGCGCCGGCCACTTCGTCGCCGAGGAGAACCCGCAGGCCGTGCTCGACGCCTTCCTGCCGTTCTTCGGCGGCGGCCGCTGAGCGGGCCGCGCGTCCGCCGCGCCGGTCTTGCCGCGGGCGGGCACGGACGGCGGGCGCGGCGATGCGCGCTACTGGAAGGCGGTCTCCGAGAAGCTTCTGAGCTTGCGCGAATGCAGCCTTTCGAGCGGCATGTCGGCGAGCTTCTCCACCGCGCGGATGCCGATCTTCAGGTGCTGGGCGACCTGCCGCTTGTAGAAGTCGGTCGCCATGCCGGGCAGCTTGAGTTCGCCGTGCAGCGGCTTGTCCGACACGCACAGCAGCGTGCCGTAGGGCACGCGGAAGCGGAAGCCGTTGGCCGCGATGGTGGCCGATTCCATGTCGAGCGCGATGGCGCGCGACTGCGACAGCCGCTGCACCGGCCCGCGCTGCTCGCGCAGCTCCCAGTTGCGGTTGTCGATGGTGGCCACCGTGCCGGTGCGCATGATGCGCTTGAGGTCGTAGCCGGTCAGCCCGGTGATCTCGGCCACCGCCTCCTGCAGCGCGACCTGCACCTCGGCCAGCGCCGGCAGCGGCACCCACACCGGCAGGTCGTCGTCGAGCACGTGGTCCTCGCGCACATAGGCGTGCGCCAGCACGTAGTCGCCGAGCGCCTGGGTGTGGCGCAGCCCGGCGCAGTGGCCGAGCATCAGCCAGGCGTGCGGCCGCAGCACGGCGATGTGGTCGGTGATCGTCTTGGCGTTCGACGGGCCGACGCCGATGTTGACCATGGTGATGCCGCTGTGGTCGGCCTTCCTCAGGTGGTAGGCCGGCATCTGCGGCATGCGCGGCGGCGTCGCCCCGCCGGTCGGCGTCGCCTCGCCGGCCCGCGTCACCAGATTGCCGGGCTCGACGAACGCCTCGTAGCCGTTGCCGCCGTCGGCCATCATCTGCCGCGCCATGGCGCAGAACTCGTCGATGTAGAACTGGTAGTTGGTGAACAGAACGAAGTTCTGGAAGTGGTCGGGCCGCGTGGCGGTGTAGTGCGCCAGCCGGTGCAGCGAGTAGTCGATGCGCTGCGCGGTGAACGGCGCCAGCGGCATCGGCTCGCCGGGGATCGCCTCGTGCGTGCCGTTGACGATGTGGTCGTCGGTGGCGTTGAGGTCGGGCACGTCGAACAGGTCGCGCAGCGGCCGCTGGATGCGGTCGGCGACCGACGCGTCGACATAGGTCTCCTCGAGGAAGGCGAAGTGCAGCGGGATCGGCGTGTCGGATTCGCCGACCGTCACCGGCACGCCGTGGTTGCGCGTCAGCAGGCCGATCTGCTCGACCAGGTAGGCCTCGAAGAGGTCGGGCCGGGTGATCGTCGTCGCGTAGAGGCCGGGCGCCGGCACGTGGCCGTAGGCGAGGCGCGAATCGATCTGCGCGAAGGAGGCGGTCGACACCGCGATCTCGGGGTAGAAGGCGCGGAAGCGGCGCGAGGCGTCGCCCGTCTCGGCCAGCTCCGTGAAGCTGTCGCGCAGGAAGGCGATGTTGCGCTGGTAGAGCGCCTCGAGCGCGGCGACGGCGGCGCGGCCGTCGGTGAACTCGCGGCGGGCGACCGGCTCGGGGCTGGCCACGGTCGCGATCGGCTGGGCATAGATTCGCTTTTCCATGTCCCCTTATATGGCGATGCCGCCGCGGTTTCGAGACATGGTGCGGGCGATTCGCGCACGCCGCCCGCGCGCCGGCGCCGGCGGCGCTAGCGGGCCCGCTTGAGGCTGTGGATGATGACGAGTCCGGCGCCGCTCGATTTCTCGTGCTCGCCGACGATGATGCCGGCGGTCTCGCCGCCGCGCACCTGGCCGACCGCCGTCAGCGGCGCGGCGATGAGGGCGGCGATCAGCAGCGCCTTGGGCAGCTGGCGCAGCGTCGCGCCGGGGGTGGCTTCGGTGATCCGCATCGTGTGTGTTCCGTTCTTGCGGCGCCGCGCGCTGCGGCCCCGTCCGGCACCCGCTCAGCGCCGCAGCGGCGGCGCGCAGGTGCGGCCTTCCTCGAAGACGCAGGGGATGACCACGCCGATGCTCCACGACCCGGCCGGCCGGCTGAGCTCGGCCACCAGAGCCGCCGCCAGCATGCCGGCCAGCGTGACCGCGACACCCGTGACGGCAAAACGGCGAAGGCTCATCGCTGCGTCCCCCTGTTTTCGCCGCCACAATGCCGCAATCGCGCTGAACCACGGCTGAGGGCGTCGTTCAGCCGCCGTTCAGACACGTTAACGTGAGGTGAACCCGGCCGCCTCAGCGATTGGCGCGGCGCGGCCGTTGTGGTTTGTTCGCCGCTCCATGACAGAGGACCCGACCCTATGACGATGCAGAGCGAACCGATCGAGCTCCACTACTGGCCGACGCCGAACGGCTGGAAGGTCACCATCCTGCTGGAGGAACTCGGCGCGCCCTATACGGTGAAATACGTCAACATCGGCAAGGGCGAGCAGTTCGATCCCACGTTCCTGAAGATCGCGCCGAACAACCGCATGCCCGCCATCGTCGATCCGCAGGGGCCGGACGGGGCGCCGATCTCGGTGTTCGAATCGGGCGCCATCCTGCAATATCTCGGCCGCAAGTTCGGCCGCTTCTACCCGGCCGACGAGCGCGCCCGCGTCGAGGTCGAGCAGTGGCTGTTCTGGCAGATGGGCGGGCTCGGGCCGATGGCCGGCCAGGCGCACCATTTCCGCCAGTACGCGCCGGAGACGGTGCCCTACGCGATCGAGCGCTACACCAACGAGTGCCATCGCCTGTACGGCGTCATGAACCGGCGGCTCGCCGACCGCGAGTTCCTCGCCGGCGACTATTCCATCGCCGACATGGCCTGCGTCGGCTGGACCCGGTCCTACAAGAACCAGGGGCAGGACATCGCCGAGTTCCCGCACCTCAAGCGCTGGTTCGACACGCTGATGGCGCGCCCGGCCGTCGAGCGCGGCATCGCCGTCGGCCAGGAGCACCGGCGCAACCTGGCCGAGGACAAGGACGCGCAGAAGGTGCTGTTCGGCCAGCGCGCGCGCTGACGTTTGCCGGCCAAGCGGGAGACCGTTCGCCTTCGGCAAAGGCGGCAAGACGATGCGCGGGGCCGATCTGCCATTGCGCGAGAGGCAGGGCGGCTCCCGGCGAGCCCGTCGCGCGAAAAGGAAGGCCGTGACGCCGGTCCGGCGTCACGGCCGTTCATTACACGTCCTGCTTCACGTCCCGCGCGGCTGCCGAGACCCGGCGGCTCTTACCGTCGACTGCAATCGGCGGCCGGCCGATCGCGGCACGCGCGTAGCGGGCAGGGGCCTCGTGTCAGAGCCGCGACCAGGTCTCGCCGCGGCAGATGAGCCCGCCGAGAACGCAGCCCTTCATGGTCAGCGCGCCGCCCGACAGCGACGCCTTGCCCTTGTAGGTCTTGTCCTCGCCCGGATCGGTGATCTCGCCGGCATAGCTGTTGGCGCCCGACGGCGCCATCTTGCCGATCCGCCGGCCGGCATGCTCGCCGGTCGTGAGCGTGATGCAGTAGCCGCCGCTGCACGGCACGATCTTGGCCGTCTCGCCCGACTTGGTGCGCCAGTTGCCCTCGATCGGGTCGGCGAAGGCCGCACCGGTCACGGCAAGCGTGGCGGCGGCGGCGAGAATGAGTGCGCGCATGGTCGTCGTCCTCCCTTGAATGGCGTCGGCAAAACGGCGCGCGCGGCCGGCCGGTTCCGCCATGTTGACGCGAACGTAAGCGTAAACCAGTCGCGGCGGCGCGGAAAGTCCGTGCCGCAGCGGAAGACGCGCCGTTTTTTTGGCCGCGCCGCCGCTGCGCGTGGTTAGCGAAGGGTTTTCGCGCGGCACGCCGCAAGACCCTCGCGCCGGCGTCGAAGCCGCACTTTGCCGGGCTTTTCATGCTTAACGAATTCAAAGATTTACGGAACATTTGAACTTTGTTTTCGGCAAATTAAGCTTGTGATTTAACGGCGGATTCAAGGCTCCCCGGCATCCTGTGCCCATCGAAATGCCAACCACCGAAGACGGCCGGAAGGCGGCTTTCGGGAGAAGCACAGGGAACGTCGCAATGGCACGCTATGAGATCATCGAGGCCGATGCCGGCGCTGCGGGCGCCAACGCCAAGGCCGACATTCTGTTCGAGCTCGGCATGATGTACGCCACCGGCCGCGACTGCGAAGTCGACATGGTCGCCGCGCACAAATGGTTCAACATCGCCGCCATCAAGGGCTCGGCCCGCGCCGCCGCGCTGCGCGCCGAGCTGGCCGAGACGATGTCGAAGCCCGAGATCGCCCGCGCCCTGCGCGAGGCGCGCGAGTGGATGACGACGCACTGACGCGCGCGGGTCTCGAGCGTTTCCAGGCGAAGCGGACCCCGGTTCGCCGTCCGGAAACGCGGCAAGAACAAGCGTTTCCAGGCGAAGTGGACCCCGGTTCGCCGTCCGGAAACGCATCTGAAATGAGCCGTTTCCAGGCGAAGCGGACCCCGGTTCGCCGTCCGGAAACGCGTTTGAAATGAGCCGTTTGCAGGCGAAGCGGCCATCGGTTGGCCGTCGGCAAGCGCGTCGGGACGGACCGACAAGGCCGCTCCGCGGGTGAGGGACCCCAGGAGCGGCGCGAGGAAGCACACAGCGGCCGGCGTCCGCACCTCCAGGGGCGCCGCCGCTCGCGCCGCGGCCGGCCCGTGCGTCGGCCGCGGCCGCGCGCTGCGGGACCGCGTCAGCCGGTCGCCGCCTCCTCGAAGCGCACCAGCACCGTGCCGTCGGTGACCTGCGCGCCCTCCGCCGCGATCTCCGCCACCTGGCCGTCATGCGGCGCGGCGATGGTGTGCTCCATCTTCATCGCCTCCAGCACGAGCAGCGCCTGGCCCTTGCGCACCGTTTCGCCGGCCGCCACACGCACCAGCTTGACCAGTCCCGGCATCGGCGCGCGCAGGCTGTCGCCGCCGGCGGCCGCCTCCTCGGCCGCCTCGAGCGGGTCGTGCAGCCGGAAGCTGTGCTGGGCCGTGCCGGTGAAGACGGTGACATGGCCCGGCCAGCGCGCCACCCGCGGCCCCGTCTCCGGCGCCGCCCGCACGGTGCGGGCCGGCATCCCGTCGCCCGAAAGCGTGACGGCGAAGGCGCCGTTGTCGGCGGCGATGCGCGCCTCGATCGCCGTCTCGCCGCGATGGAGCGTCGTCGTGTGGGAAAGCGGGTGGAAATGCGCGTAGCCGGCGATGGCGCTCCACGGCTCGGCCGGATCGACGGGCCGGTCGGCGCCGGCGACGGCCAGTGCCGCGGCCGCGATCGCCGAAGCGGCGGGCGCGGGCAGGGCGGTGAGTTCGGCCTGCTTGCGCTCGATCAGCCCGGTGTCGAGATTGCCGCCGGCGAAGTCGGGGTCGCGCGCAAGCGCCGCCAGAAAGGCGGTGTTGACGGTCGAACCGGCGATCTCGGTCGCCGCCAGCGCGTCGCCGAGCGCGCTCAGCGCGGTCGTCCGGTCGGCCGCATGCACGACCAGCTTGGCGATCATCGGATCGTAGTAGGGCGAGACGACGTCGCCGGCGCGCACGCCCGTCTCGACCCGGAGCGTGCCTTCCGCCACCGTGTCGGGGAAGCGCAGGTGGTGCAGCGTGCCGGTCGCCGGCAGGAAGCCGCGCGCCGCGTCCTCGGCATAGACGCGCGCCTCCACCGCATGGCCGGTCAGGGCAATCGCGTCCTGCGTCAGCGGCAGCGGCTCGCCGGCCGCCACCCGCAGCTGCCATTCCACCAGGTCGATGCCGGTCACCATCTCGCTCACCGGATGCTCGACCTGCAGGCGCGTGTTCATCTCCATGAACCAGAAGCGGTCGGGCCTGAGCCCGTCGGAGGCGTCGACGATGAACTCGATGGTGCCGGCGCCGGCATAGTCGATGGCGCGCGCCGCCTTGACGGCGGCCTCGGTCATCGCCGCGCGCATCTTCGCCGTCATGCCCGGCGCCGGCGCCTCCTCGATCACCTTCTGGTGGCGGCGCTGCGCCGAGCAGTCGCGCTCGAACAGGTGCACCGCGTTGCCGTGCGTGTCGCCGAATACCTGCACCTCGATGTGGCGCGGCTTGTCGACGAACTTCTCCACCAGCACCCGCTCGTCGCCGAAGGCGGCCTTGGCCTCGCGCCGTGCGCCGGCCAGCGCCTCGGCGAAGGCGTCGGGATCGTCGACCCGGCGCATGCCCTTGCCGCCGCCGCCCGCGCGCGCCTTGATGAGCACCGGGTAGCCGATCTCGCGCGCCTTGGTGGCCAGCACGACCAGCTCCTGCGCCTCGCCGTGATAGCCCGGCACCACCGGCACGCCGGCCTTCTCCATCAGCCGCTTGGCGGCGTCCTTCAGCCCCATGGCGCGGATCGCCTTGGCCGACGGTCCGACGAAGACCAGCCCCGCCGCCTCGACGGCCGCGACGAAGTCGGGGTTCTCCGACAGGAAGCCGTAGCCGGGATGGATCGCCTCGGCGCCGGTCTTCAGCGCCGCCTCGACGATGCGCTCGCCGACGAGATAGCTGTCGGCCGCCGGCGCCGGGCCGATCGCCACCGCCTCGTCGGCCATCGCCACGTGCAGCGCGCCGGCGTCGGCGTCGGAGTGGACGGCGACGGTCGCCACCCCGAGCCGCCGGGCGGTGCGGATGACGCGGCAGGCGATCTCGCCGCGATTGGCGATCAGGATCTTGGAAAACATGGCTTACGTCTCCTCCAGCGCGGCGCGGTGCAGCGCCGCGGCCTGCGCATCGAAACAGCAGAAGATGACCGCGCGCGGCCAGTCGTGCGCGCTCAGGAAGGCGGCGACGGTTGCCACCGCCACGCGCGCCGCCGCGTCCGCCGGATAGCCGTAGACGCCGGTCGAGATCGACGGGAAGGCGACGGTGGCGAAGCGCTGGTCGGCGGCGATCTCCAGGCTCGCCCGGTAGCACGAGGCAAGCAGCGCCGCTTCGCCCCTGGTCCCGCCCGCCCAGACCGGGCCGACGGTGTGGATGACGTGGCGCGCCGGCAGCGCGTAGCCGCTGGTCAGCTTCGCCGCGCCGGTGGCGCAGCCGCCGAGCGTGCGGCACTCGGCCAGGAGCTGCGGACCGGCGGCGCGGTGGATGGCGCCGTCGACGCCGCCGCCGCCGAGCAGCGCTTCGTTGGCCGCGTTGACGATGGCGTCGACGTCGAGGGTGGTGATGTCGGCCACCACGACCGACAGGCGGTCGGACACGGGCATCGCCGTCACATCCTGAAGACGCCGAAGCGCGTGTCCTCGATCGGCGCGTTGAGCGCCGCCGATAGCGACAGCGCAAGCACGTCGCGCGTCCTGGCCGGGTCGATGATGCCGTCGTCCCACAGCCGCGCGGAGGAGTAGAGCGGCTGGCCCTCGTGCTCGAACTTCTCCAGGATCGGTTTGCGGAACGCCGCCTCCTCCTCGGCCGACCAGGTGCCGCCCTTGCGCTCGATGCCCTCGCGCTTGACGATCGACAGCACGGTGGCGGCCTGCTCGCCGCCCATCACCGAGATGCGCGCATTGGGCCACATCCACAAAAAGCGCGGCGAGTAGGCGCGGCCGCACATGCCGTAATTGCCGGCACCGAACGAGCCGCCGGTGATCACGGTCATCTTGGGCACCCGCGCGGTCGCCACCGCGGTCACCAGCTTGGCGCCGTCGCGGGCGATGCCGCCGGCCTCGTATTTGCGGCCGACCATGAAGCCGGAGATGTTCTGCAGGAAGACGAGCGGGATCTTGCGCTGGCAGCACAGCTCGATGAAATGCGCCCCCTTGAGCGCGCTTTCGGAAAACAGCACGCCGTTGTTGGCCAGGATGCCGACCGGCATGCCGTGGATGCGGGCGAAGCCGGTGACCAGCGTGGTGCCGTAGTTCTGCTTGAACTCGTCGAGCTCGGAGCGGTCGACGATGCGCGCGATCACCTCGCGCGCGTCGTAGGGCTGGCGCGTGTCGGCCGGCACGATGCCGTGGATCTCGCGCGGGTCGTAGGCCGGCGGCGCCGGCTCGCTGCATTGCAGCGGGTGGGTCTTGCCGCCGTTCAGGTTGCGCACGATGCGCCGCACCATGGCGAGCGCGTGCCGGTCGTCGAGCGCGTAGTGGTCGGCGACGCCGGATTCGCGGGTGTGCACGTCGGCGCCGCCGAGCTCCTCGGCCGTCACCTCCTCGCCGGTCGCCGCCTTGACCAGCGGCGGCCCGCCGAGAAAGATCGTCGCCTGCTTGCGCACCATGATCGTCTCGTCCGACATCGCCGGCACATAGGCGCCGCCGGCCGTGCACGAGCCCATCACGCAGGCGATCTGCGGGATGCCGGCGGCCGACATGTTGGCCTGGTTGTAGAAGATGCGGCCGAAATGCTCGCGGTCGGGGAACACCTCGTTCTGGTTGGGCAGGTTGGCGCCGCCCGAATCCACCAGATAGATGCACGGCAGCCGGTTCTGCAGCGCGATCTCCTGGGCGCGCAGATGCTTCTTGACGGTGATCGGATAGTAGGTGCCGCCCTTCACCGTGGCGTCGTTGACGACGATCATCACCTCGCGGCCCTCGACGCGGCCGATGCCGGCGATCAGCCCGGCCGAGGCGATGTCGCCGCCATACATGTCCCAGGCGGCAAACTGGCCGATCTCGAGAAACGGCGCGCCCGGGTCGAGAAGCTGCGCCAGCCTGTCGCGCGGCAGCAGCTTGCCGCGCGCCACGTGCCTCTCGCGCGCGTCCTCCGAGCCGCCGCGCTCGACCGTCGCGGCGGTCTCGCCGAGCGCGGCGAGCAGCGCGCGCATGCGCTCGGCATTGGCGCGGAAGGTGTCGGAGGACGGGGCGATGTCGGAGCGGATGACGGTCATGTCTGGTCCTGAAACACGTTGCAGCCGAGTGGTCTCACTTGCAGTCGCATGGGCACGGCAAAGTCAACGGGGCGGGCCGTGGTGGCGTCCGAATGCCGCGTCGCCCCGCCGCCGCATGGCCTAGCGGATGATCTCGATGGGGCAGCCGACGTCGAGGTCGCCCCACGACCTGTCCGTCGTGAGAGCAGGTCGTCCTTCTCTGAGTGCGAGCGCGATGCAGGCGCGGTCGCCGAGCGAAAGGCTCTTCGCACGCGTGACCGTGCGCAGTGCGATCGCGGTCTGCGCGAGCTCGCTGTCGAAGTCGCGTATCGTTATGTTCAGCAAATCGAGCGCGGTCCAGGCGTCGTCGGCACTCATGCCGTTGTCGACCAGCCTGGTTCCGACCTCGATCGCGTTCACCGAACTCATCATAGACCCAGGCAGGTGCTCGATCGCGACATCGGCGCCTTGCTCGTCATGAAGGATGGCCAGCACGGCCGATGCGTCGAGGATGTGCGTCAACGGTCGGCTTCCGCTTCGGCCTCGCGTCGGCGATCTTCAAACAGTTGATCGACGAGGCTGACGTTGGGCGGAACGTGTCGCCGGACGAGGTCTTGCGCCTTGCGGACCGCCGCCCGGGGCGAAAGAAGCCGCAATTCCCCATCGACCAGGCGCGCCGACAAGATATCGCCCTCGCCGATCTCCAGAGCAGCGCGTAGGTCGGCGGGAATCACCACGCGACCGCCGGCCCCGACCTGGATATGGGCCGCCATGGGCGGTTTCCGAGCCGTGCCGCGGCCGGCCGCGCCCGCCCGTCCACCGCGGCCCTTCTTGGGCGGGGCGACCAGCACGTTGCGGACGTGTTGATATCGCTTGTTGAGGAACCGGGCGATCTCGGCACGCTGGAACCCGGCCTCGTCGAGGGCGCGAATCTTGTCCGAGACGGTTTCCAGATCGGCGATGACCTCCTGCATTCGATGCGTCGGAAGCGCAGTCATGACGTGATCCTCATTTCCGGCACAACCAAACATGTTTGTCGCATTGGTCTCTGAAGTCAATTTCTTTGCTTCTTGACAAAACCATTGTTACCTACCGCGTGTTGCCGTGCGCCGGCAGGCCGCCGAGCTCGGCCATCATGCGCGCGGTGTGCATCAGGTTCCACGTCATGGTCGTCAGGTTGCGCCGGGTGAAGGCGTTGTCGAACCCGGCCTGCCGCCCGTCGTCCAGCGTGTCGCCGTAGGACGGGCCGGGGCCGGCCTCGCCGATCCAGCCGCAGTCGGCCTGCGGCGGGATCGTGTAGCCGACATGCTGCAGCGCGTAGAGCACGCTCATCGCGACGTGCTTGATGCCGTCCTCGTTGCCGGTCACCACGCAGCCGCCGGCCTTGCCGTAGTAGAGCGGCTGGCCGTTGTCGGCGAGCTCGGCGGAGTGGGCGTAGAGCCGCTCGATCAGCATGCGGCAGATCGACGATTCCTCGCCGAGCCAGATCGGCGTGCCGATCACCAGGATGTCGGCCGCCCGCACCTTGGGCCAGACCACGTCCGGCCAGTCGTCGACGGCCGCGCCCGCCGCGCGCATGTCGGGCTGGACGCCGAAGGCGATGCGCTGGTCGGCGGCGCGCAGATAGGCGACCTCGACGCCGCAGCGCTCCATGATCTCGATGCTGTCGCGCATCAGCGTCTCGGTGTGCGACGGCCCTTGCGTGCTGGCCTTCAGCGTGCAGTTGACGAACAGCGCCCTGAGGCCGGTGAAGTCGAAGCCCTGCGCCTCGGTCAGTGCGATCTGCCGGTCGTCGAGCGGCATGGCGTCCTCCCTTGCGTCCGGTTGCGCCGCCTGCGGCGGCTCAGGCGGTCTCCTCGACGATCTCGCGGCCGATCAGCCAGCGGCGGATCTCGCTGGTGCCGGCGCCGATCTCGTAGAGCTTGGCGTCGCGCAGCAGCCGGCCGGTGGGATACTCGTTGATGTAGCCGTTGCCGCCAAGCAGCTGGATGGCGTCGAGCGCCACCTGGGTGCCGCGCTCGGCGGCGTAGAGGATGCAGCCGGCCGCGTCCTTGCGCGCCGTCTCGCCGCGGTCGCACGCCGCCGCCACGGCGTAGACATAGGCGCGGCATGCGTTGAGGGTGGTGTACATGTCGGCGAGCTTGCCCTGCACGAGCTGGAAGGCGCCGATCGGCTGGCCGAACTGCTTGCGCTCGTGCACATAGGGCACCGTCGCGTCGAGCGCCGCGGCCATGATGCCGACCGGCCCGGCGGCCAGCACGGTGCGCTCGTAGTCGAGCCCCGACATCAGCACCTCGACGCCCTGGCCTTCCTCGCCGAGCACGTTGTCGAACGGCACCTCGACGTCCTCGAAGACCAGCTCGCCGGTGTCGGAGCCGCGCATGCCGAGCTTGTCGAGCTTCTGCGCCACCGAGAAGCCGGCCATCGTCTTTTCGACGATGAAGGCGGTGATGCCGCGCGACTGGCGCTCCGGCTCGGTCTTGGCATAGACCACCAGCGTGTCGGCCTCCGGCCCGTTGGTGATCCACATCTTGGTGCCGTTGAGCACGAAGCGGTCGTTCTTCTTGTCCGCCTTCAGGCGCATCGACACGACGTCGGAGCCGGCGCCCGATTCCGACATGGCGAGCGCGCCGACCGCCTCGCCGGCGCACAGCGCGGGCAGGTATTTCGCCTTCTGCTCGGCCGTGCCCCAGCGGTTGATCTGGTTGACGCACAGGTTGGAGTGGGCGCCGTAGGACAGGCCGACCGAGGCCGAGGCGCGGCTGATCTCCTCCATCGCCACGACATGCGCCAGATAGCCCATGCCCGAGCCGCCGTGCTCTGGGTCGGCGGTGATGCCGAGCAGGCCGAGCGCGCCCATCTCGCGCCACAGCGCTGGCGGAAAAGTGTTCGAGGCGTCGATCTCGGCGGCCTGCGGTGCGATGCGCTCCTGCGCGAAGCGCGAGACGGTCTCGCGCAGCGCGTCGATCTCCTCACCGAGCCCGAAGTTCATCGTCTGCGTGAACATGCGTTTCCTCCGCAAGCGCCTGCGCCCCGACCAGGCGCATGGTCAGTGTGTGATAGGTCTCCGCGACTTCCGCCACCGACAGCCGCTCGTCGGGGCGGAACCAGACGATCACGCCGGTGATCATCTGGATGATGGCCATCGCCGTCAGCGCGGTGTCGTCGATGCGGAACTGGCCGCACTCCGCGCCGTCGCGCAGGATCCGGCGCAGCTCCTTCTCGTAGCTGCCGCGCAGCCTGAGGATCTCGGTCAGCCGCTGCGGCGACAGGCTGCGCAGCTCCATGTTGTTGACATGGGTCGAATGGCGCCGCGCCACGTGGAATGCGATGTGGTTGCGCACGAAGGCCGAAAGCCGCGTCGCCGGGTCGGCCGTGGCCGGCCGCGCCGCCTGCCAGGCGGCGATCAGCGCGTCCATGTGCTCGCGCATCAGCGCCTCGAGCAGCGCCTCCTTGGTGGGGAAGTAGCGGTAGAGCGCGGCCGCCTGCACGCCGACCTCGGCGGCGAGCCGGCGCATCGACACCGCCTCGTAGCCGTAGCGCGCCATCAGGCTCAGCGCCGCCTCGCGGATCGCCGCCGCCGTGCGCTCGCCGTCGGACCCCGTGGTGCGCGCCATTGCGTTCCTCCCGTCCGGCTATTATTAAAACGAACGTTCACTTAATTCAACAGCAATCTGCCGCGTCGCCGGCGGCCTTGACCGCGGCGCGCGAGCGCTTAGCTGCGCAAGGGATGCGGGCCGGGCCACGGATCGCCGGGCCGGCTCGCCCGTTGACGGGACTCGATCAAGGGAGGTCGCCATGACGACACTGACGAGGCAGGCCGTGACGCGCATTCTGGGGCCGGTCGACCACACGCTCGCCGCCGAGCTCGTCGCCACCGGCGCCAGCGAGGGCGAACTCGCCGAGGCCTATGCCTGGGTGGTCGACGACGAGGCGCTGATCAACGATCTGCGGCCGCTGCCCAAGGGCCGCACGGCGCATCTGGTCGACCTGCTGCAGCCGCGCTTCGGCCCGGTCGGCAGCGAGGACTGACGCGCGGCCGGCGGTGGCCGGCACGGCGTGCCGGTCGAACGGTGTGCGCGGCGGGGCCGGGCCGCTACAGCCCGAAGCGGTCGAGCAGGTGGTTCCAGCGCATGCCGAGGTTGAGCACCGGCGCGCGGAAGCGGTGCAGCGGGAACGGGCGTAACGGCATGGCCGGCAGCGCCGGCGCGACGTCGTCGCCGGCCAGCATCGCCGCCAGATGGGCGCCGAGGCGGTGCGACAGCGCGACGCCGCGGCCGTTGAAGCCGACCAGCACGTGCAGCCCGTCGTCGAGCGCGTGGTAGTGCGGCAGGAAGTCCGGCGTGATGCCGACCAGCCCGGTCCAGCGATGCGTGATCGGCAGGTCGTCGAGGACGGGGAAGATGCCGCGCAGCACCGTTTCCAGCACGCCGTAGTCGGGTGCGTCCGCCCGCTGCGTCTGCGCCGAGGAGAACGACGCGCGACCGCCGAGCACCAGGCGGCCGTCCGGGCTGCGCCGGAAGTAGAGCACCAGCCGGCGGCTGTCGTAGACGGTCTCGCCGCCCGGCAGAACGGTCGCATGGCGCGCGTCGAGCGGCGCTGTGGCGACCTGGAAGCTGTTGACGGGCAGCAGCGAGCGCGCCAGCCGCGGCACCAGCGCGTCGCTGTAGGCGTTGGTCGCCACCACCACCCGGCGCGCCGTCAGCCGCCCGCCGGGCGTGTCGAGCTGCCAGCGTCCGGCGCGCTGCGCGAGCGCGGTCGCCGGCGTGCCGGCGAACAGCGCCGCACCGGCGGCATGCGCCGCGCGGGCGAGTTCGCGCGCCAGGTCGAGCGGCTGCACGCTGGCGCCGCGCGGGTCGTAGAGCCCGCCGGGGTAGCGCCGGCTGCCGACGCGCGCCGCCACCGCCGCCGCGTCGAGGTCGACCGCCGCGACGCCCTGGGCGCGCAGCGTGGCCGCGTCCGCCCGCAGCCTTTCGAGCGCCTTGCCGTTGTGCGCCAGGCGGATCAGCCCCGGCTGCTGCCAGTCGCATTGCAGGCGCTTGGCGGCGATCGTCTCGCCGAGGAAGTCGGGGGCCTCCTGGCCGAGCCGGTAGAGCCCGCGGCCGGCATCGCCGAAGCGTGCCGCCAGGGCCGCCTCGCCGTATTTCAGCCCCGGGTTGACCTGGCCGCCGTTGCGCCCGCTGGCACCGTGGCCGAATTCCTGCGCCTCCACCAGCGCGACCGAGACGCCGCGCTCGGCCAGATGCAGCGCCACCGAAAGGCCGGTGAAGCCGCCGCCGACGACGGCCACCTCGACGCTGCGCTCGCCGCTCAGCGCCGGCGCCTCAAAGGGCGGCGTCGCCGCGCTGGCCGCCCACAGCCCCTGCGCTGCCTCGCCGGCGTCGCGCGTCTCGCTCATCGCCTCAGGCCTGCCGCACGAAGAAGTGCTTGCTCATCGTCTCGGAGACCTCCCACGTGCCGCGGAAGCCCGGCGCGATCAGCGCCGTCGCGCCCGGCTCCAGCGCGATGGTGGTGCCGTCCTCGCCGCGGATCTGGCCGCGGCCTTCCAGCACGGTCAGGAACTCCCACTTCTCGTAGGCGATGGTCCAGAGGCCCGGCGTGGATTCCCAGCGCCCGCTGGTCATGCTGCCCTCGCTGAAATAGATCCAGCTTTTCCATTTCGGGTCGCCCGAGAGAATGCGTTCGGCGGCCGGCGCGGCCTCCGTCGGCTCGCTTTCGGCACGGTCGAAGTCGATGATGCGCATGCGCGTGCGGTCCATGTCTGTCGGTCTTGGGAGGGCGGATGGTCAGGCTGCGGACGGAAAGATCAGCCCGTCGGACGGCCGCCAGGAGGTCCACACGGTCGCGCCCGGCTTCAGCGCCGCGGCGGCGACCGTGCGTCCCTTGCGCACATGCATCGTGCCGAGCGGCGTGCTGACGGTGAAGCGGATGCTGGCGCCGAGGAACTCGCGCATCTCGATCTGGCCCTCGACGGCGTTGCGTTCGGCTTGCGGCCGCTCGAGGCTGAGCTCGATCGCTTCGGGCCGCACGATCATCAGCGCCTCCGCGCCGCTCGCGCTGCCCTCCGCCGGGCCGGCGAGAAGCTCGAGCTCCGGCGCCTGCTCCGCCTTGACGACGCGCAGCTCGCCGCGCGCCTCGCCGAGCCGCACCGCCACGCGGTTGGAATCGCCGACGAAGCCGGCCACGAAGGCGCTGCTCGGCCGCTCGTAGATCTCGTCGGGCGAGCCGAGCTGGCGGATCTTGCCGTCCGACATCACCGCGATGCGGTCCGACAGGGCGAGCGCCTCCTCCTGGTCGTGCGTGACATAGATCACGGTGACGCCGAACTCGCGCTGGATGCGCTTGATCTCGGTCTGCAGCTGGTCGCGCAGGCTGCGGTCGAGCGCGCCGAGCGGCTCGTCCATCAGCAGCACCGGCGGCTCGAAGACGAGCGCGCGGGCGAGCGCGACGCGCTGCTGCTGGCCGCCCGACAGGGCGGTGATGCGCCGGTCGGCGAACGGCTCGAGCGCCACAACCTCCAGGACGCGGCCCACCGCCTCGCGGATCTCCTGCGTCGAGCGCTTGCGCATGCGCAGCGGGAAGGCGATGTTGTCGAACACGTTCATGTTCGGAAACAGCGCGTAGTTCTGGAACACGACGCCGAGCCCGCGCCGTTCCGGCGCCAGCGAGACGATGTCGGTGTCGTTGATGCGGATCGTGCCCTTGTCGGGCTTGATGAGGCCGGCGACCGCCATCAGCGTCGTCGTCTTGCCCGACCCGCTGAGGCCGAGCAGGGTGACGAACTCGCCCGGCTCGATCGACAGCGAGACGTCGTCGACCGCCTTGAAGTCGCCGTAGCGCTTGCTCAGTCCCGAAATGTGGACGGCTGCTCCTGGCATCCCGTTGCTCGCTCCCTACCAGTACCGCTGCGTCGCGTCGGTCAGCCGCTCGGGGCCGTCCGCCGTGACCAGGATGGATTCCTCGAAATCGCCGAGATAGCCGTCGGCGGTGATGGTGCGCTCGACCGACAGCACCATGCCCGGCACGATCTCGCGCGTCACGCCGCGCGCCAGCCACGGGTCGTCCCAGCCGAGGCCGATGCCGTGCCCCATGGCCGAGAACACGCCCTCGACGGGATAGCCGAGCGCCTCCTGCTTGCCGAGGCCGGCGGCGCCGAGATCGCCGGCCGTGGCGCCCGGCCGCACCGCCGCGATGGTCTCTTCCACGCAGGCGATGGCCGCCTCGAACAGCGCCACCTGCCGGCTGGTGGTGGGGCCGACGGGGCGCGCGCGCGCCAGGTCGAAGACATAGCCGTCGAGCGCGCCGGAAATGCCGAAGCGGATCCAGTCGCCGCTTTCGAGCCGCGTCTGGCTGCCCCAGGTCGGAAAGTTGCTGCGCGCCAGCCGGGCCGGCTCGCCGCCCCGTCCGGAGGCCATGAAGGAGTTGTAGAGAATGCCGCCGGCCGGCACCAGGACGTCGAGCCCGGCGGCGACGATCTCGCCGTGCGAGGCGCCGGGCCGCGCGGCCTCCAGCATCGCCTCGATGGTGCGCGAGCCGAGCGCGGAGGCGCGGCGCAGCAGCGCGATCTCGCCCGGCGACTTGATGGCGCGCAACCCCGCCACGATGTCGTCGGCCGTCTCGAGCCGCATCGCCGGCAGTGCCGATGACAGCCGCCCGGCCATGCCGTAGGTCAGCACGTCGCTGCCGACCAGGCCGATGCGGCCGTCGGAGAGCCCCGCCTGGCGCACCGCGTCGACCACGCCGTCGAGCACCAGGTCGGTGCGCGTCACGGTGCCGTCGGCGAGCCGGATGCGGCCGTCGTCAGGCACGTCGACGATGAGCTGCGGCGCGCCGTCGGCCGGCAGCAAGAGGAAGGTGTGGGCGCGCGCCGACCACTGGTCGGCGAAGTCCGGGATGAAGGGGAAGTGCGTGTAGAAATTCGTCAGGTAGAGCACGTCGGCGTAGCGGTCGAGCGTGCCGCCGCCGCGCGAGCACACGAGCAGGGCGTCGAGCCCGCGCGCCTTGGCCGCGGTCGCGGCGCGCCGTCGCCGCTCGGCGAACTCCTCGGCGGGGATCTGGTGTTGCGACATCGGGTTACCTGCGTTGGATGAGCCAGAAGATGGTGAGCAGCACGCACGACACGATGAGCAGCAGGCAGGACGCCGCCGCCACGATCGGGCTGATCTCGAAGCGGATGCCGCTCCACATCTGCACCGGCAGGGTGGTGGCATTGGCGCCGGCGATGAACAGCGAGACGACGACCTCGTCGAAGCTGGTGATGAAGGCGAACACCGCGCCCGCCGCGATGCCCGGCGCCAGGATCGGCAGCGTCACGCGGCGGAAGGCGACCGCGGGCGTCGCGCCGAGCGAGCGTGCGGCGTCGACCACGCGGTGATCGAGCTTCTGCAGGATCGCCGACACGTTGATGATGACGAAGGGCAGCGCCAGCACCGTGTGGGCGAGCACGAGGCCGGGAATGCTGGCGATCAGCCCGCTGCGCGCGAACGGCGTGTAGAGGGCGGCCGCCGTGATGATGGTCGGCACCACCATCGGCAGGATGAAGAAGAAGGTGACGGCGCCGCCGACCCGGCGCGGCAACTGGCCGAGGCCGAGCGCGATCATCGTGCCGAGCGTGGTGGCCAGGATCGCCGTCAGCACGGCGACGATGGCGCTGGTGCCGAGCGAGCCGATCCACGCCGGCCGCGTGAAGAACTCCTCGTACCAGCGCAGCGTGAAGCCGCGCGGCGGGAAGGTGATGAAGTCGGTCTCGGTGAAGGAGATCGGCGCGACGGCCAGCGTCGGCATCACCAGGAAGACGCAGATGGCGGCGGCGACCGCCGTCAGGATGCTGCTCGACATGCGGCCGGTCATCGCGTGCCCCACAGGCGTCCGAGGTCGAAGAAGCGGTCGCCGATCCAGTACAGCGCCAGCGTCGCGCCGAGCAGCACCGTCGACAGGGCGGCGGCGAACGGCCAGTTGAGCGTGCTGTTGATGTTGAAGTCGATGAGCTGCGCCAGCAGGATGTCGCGCGGCCCGCCGAGCAGCGCCGGCACGACGAAGAAGCCGAGGCTGAGCATGAAGACCAGCAGCAGGCCGGCCAGGATGCCGGGCATCGTCAGCGGCAGGTAGACGCGGGTGAAGGCGGCGAGCGGCGAGGCGCCGAGCGAGCGCGCCGCGCTCGGCAGCGTCGGGTCGATGCGGCTCATCACCGCCGCCAGCGGCAGCACCATATAGGGAAGCATGATCTGGGTCATGCCGATCAGCACCCCCGTCGTGTTGTAGACGAGCGGCACGGCGCCCTCGATCAGGCCGGCCTCGCGCAGCAGGCCGTTGATGATGCCCTGCGGGTTGAGCAGCACGATCCAGCCGTAGGAGCGCACCAGGAGGTTGGTCCAGAACGGGATCAGCACGCACAACAGGATGATCGCCTTGCCGAGCGGGCCGGAGCGGTTGAGCTGGTAGGCGAGGGGATAGCCGAGCAGCAGGCACAGCACCGCCACCTCCGCGCTCAGCGCCATGGTGCGGCCCACGACCCGGATGTAGACCGGGTCGAGGAAGATCCGCTCGTAGTGGACGAACGCGCCGGCCGGGTCGCTGAAGCTGGTCGCAACCAGCCGCGCGACGGGCCAGGCGAACAGCGCCGCCAGGAATAGCAGTCCCGGCAGGAGCAGCCCGCCCGCACGCCACGTGAACGACTTTTCGGTCATCGCGTCCGTCCCTTCTGCGCCTGGCTTGCCCGGTTAGGAGAGCTTCCAGGCGTTCAGCTTGTCGGTCACGGCGGCGAGGTTGGAACCCCACCACTTCTCGCCGAGCAGGATCGCCTTGTCGCGCATCTGCGGGCCGCCGGACAGGATCTCGGCCCGCTCCTGCGGGATCATCTCGAAGGCCTCCGGCACGACGGGCCCGTAGGTGTAGGCCTTGGCGATCGCCGCCTGCGCCTGCGGGGTGAGGGCATAGGCGAGGAACTGCATCGCCGCCTCGGCGTTGGGCGCGCCCTTCGGCACCACCATCGACGACCAGGTGAGGAAGCTCAGGCCGTAGGCGATCTCGATCGGCGCCCCGTTGCGCTTGGCGTTGAGGGCGCGGCCGTCGGGAATGAGCCCGATCGCCGCCTGGCCGTCGGTCATGTACTGCTCGCCCTGCGCGTTGGTCTCGTAGAACAGGATGTCATCGCGGATGGTGCTGAGCTTGGCCAGTGCGCGCTCGACGTCGAGCGGGTAGAGGTCGGCCGGGGCGACGCCGTCGGCCAGCAGCGCGGCCTCGAGATAGGCGCCGTTGGCCTTGGTGTAGAAGGCCCGCTTGCCGGGGAACTTCTCGGTGTCGAACACGTCGGCGAAGCTCTGCGGGCCGGGCGCCAGGCGGTCGTTGTAGGCGATCAGCCGCGAGAACAGCACCTGCGGCACCGAATACTCGGTGACGAGATCCTCGCCCTCCATGATCGGGCCGCGGTCGACGACGGAAAAGTCGATCGGCTCGAGCAGGTTCTTCTCGGCGCCGATCCACTGGAAGTCGGGCAGCACCTCGACGATGTCCCATTCGGTGTTGCCCGATTCGACCATCGCCTGGATGCGCCCGTAGCTGTTGCCGGGCACCGAGCGCACGGCGATGCCGGTCTTCTCGGTGAAGGGATCGAACCAGGCCTCGCGCATCGCGGCTTCCCAGGAGCCACCCCAGGACGAGAACACGATCTCGCCCTTGCTCTGGGCGCGCAGCACCGAGGGTGCCGCTATGATGGCGGCACCGGCGCCGCCGAGCTTCAGCAGATCGCGGCGCGTCGCCGAGCGATGCAGGAACTTGCGTGAGTCAGTCATGGAGCCATCTCCCATTATGGCATGAAATTGGTAGAGATCATTCAGACCAATTTCAGACTATGCTGGCGACAAATCGCTTGTAAAGGGGCTAAATGGTCTAATTTCAGGCTTGAAACGGAAAAATAGGTGTGATTGGTATGTTGCGAAGCAGAGGAGCGGCGGTGCTGTGAGGGACGGCTGGAGCATCACCCCGGCGCATTCGCGCGACGGATTACTGGCCCAGTGTCGGCGGGCGCTGGGCGACGGCACGCTGCAGCCCGGCCAGCGGCTGCCCAACGAGCGGCAGCTCGCGCAGATGTCGGGGCTGTCGCGCTCGACGGTGCGGGCCGCCTTCGACCTGCTCGAGCGCGAGGGGCTGATCGTGCGCCATGTCGGCCGCGGCACCTTCGTCGCCGAGCCGCAGGAGGGCGCCGGCGAGGCGGTCGCCGCGCAGACCGATTTCCGACCCGCCGAGCTGATGGAGTTCCGCCTCGTCGTCGAGCCCGCGCTCGTCGAGCTGATCGTCGTCACGGCGACCGACAGCCGGCTCGAGGCGCTGCTGCAGACCGCCCGCCGCGGCCGCGACGTGGTCCGCTGGCAGGAGGCCGAGGAGGCCGACCGCGCCTTCCATCGCGCGCTGTTCGACGCCACCGACAACCGCATCTTCGCCGATCTCGGGCACCGGCTGAGCGCCATGCGCGACAGCCGCAGCTGGATGCGCCTCAAGGAGGGCAGCTTCTCCCTGGAGAAGTGGCGCGTCTACCAGCAGGAGCACGAGGCGATCGTCGCCGCGCTGCTCGACCGCAACGCCGAGAGCGCGCGCAACGCGCTGCGCCGCCATCTCGGCGGCGTGCGCGCCAACGCGCAGATGGCGACGTCCGACCTCTGAGGCCCGGCCGCCTTTTTCCCGACATTGCGGCATCACGGGGCCGACGGCCGCCGCGCGCCGTTCGGCATCCCGTGTGGTGAGCCACGGCGGCGCCGGGCTCAGTAGCCCAGCGCACAGCCGTCCTTGCGCGGATCGGAGCCGCCCAGCAGCGTGCCGTTCTGCCAGTCGATCCACACCGCCTGGGCGCCGCCGATCGGCGCGGCCGGCACCTGCGGCTCGAAGCCGCGTGCGGCGAGCGCCACGCCGGAAACGGCCTCCAGCGGACGCTCGATCTCGACCGTGGCGCCGCCCGGCAGCGGGAACAGCCGCGGCGCGTCGATCGCCGCCTGCACGTCCATGCCGTGGTCGATCATGTTGCTGAGGAACCAGGCGTGGCCCATCGCCTGGTAGTGGCCGCCCATCACGCCGAACGGCATCACCGTGCGCCCCTCGCGCGTCACCATGCCGGGGATGATGGTGTGCAGCGGCCGCTTGCCCGGCGCGATGGCGTTGCGGTGGCCGGGCGTCAGGCTGAAGCCCTGGCCGCGGTTGTGGAACAGCACGCCCGACTTCGGCGTCATCAGCCCGGCGCCGAAGGGGTGGAAGATCGAGTTGATGAAGCTGACGGCGTTGCGCGCCTTGTCGACCACGGCGATGTAGACGGTGTCGCGGTGCTCGAAGTCGTCGGCCGCCGGCGGCGGCTGCATGGCGCGCGTGCGGTCGATGCGCGCGACGAGGCCGTCGATGAAGGCGTCGGAGAGGAGGTGCTCGGTCGGCACGTCGGCCGCCTGCGGATCGGCGACGAAGTGATCGCGCGCGGCATAGGCGAGGCGTGTCGCCTCGACGATCAGGTGCAGCCGCTCGATGTCGAGCGGCGCGCGGTCGGGCGCGAAGCGCTCGAGGATGCGCAGGATGACGAGCGCGATGATGCCCTGGCCGTTGGGCGGGCATTCGTGCACCGTGTAGCCGCGATAGTCGGCCGACACCGGCTGCACGTAGGCGCCGCCGGCGGCGGCGAAGTCGTCGGCGGTGTGCAGCCCGCCGAGGCCGCGCAGGAAGTCGACCATCTCGTCGGCGATCGCGCCGCGATAGAAGGCGTCCGGCCCGCCGTCGGCGATCGCCGCCAGCGTATCGGCGAGCAGCGGCTGCCGCAGCACGCTGCCGACGGCCGGCGGCGCGCCGCCCGGCAGAAAGGTGGCGCGCGCCGTCGCGTCGCCCTCCAGGAGCGTGCGCTGCAGGCCGATGTCGAAGGCGACCCGCGGCGTCACCGCGAAACCCTCGCGGGCCAGCCCGATGGCCGGCGCCAGAAGCTCGCCGAGCGGCATGCGGCCGTGCTCGGCGACGAGCCGCGCCCAGGCCTCGACCGCGCCGGGCACCGTGACGGCGTGCGCCGACTGGCGTGCGATCGCCGTCACGCCGTCGGCCGCCAGCCGTTGCGGCGTCGCCGCCGCCGGCGCCCGGCCCGAGCCGTTGTAGGCGATCGGCTCGGCGCTGCCGGCCGGCGCGATCATCGCGAAGCAGTCGCCGCCGATGCCGGTCGAGCCCGGCTCGACGACGCACTGCACCGCGCAGGCCGCGACGGCGGCGTCCATCGCCGTGCCGCCGGCCTTCATGACGTCGAGCGCGGTGCCGGTGGCCAGCGGATGCGATGTCGCGGCCATGCCGTTGCGGCTGGCGACGAGCGAGCGGCGCGGTTCCTGGAAGTCACGCATGGGCGAAGGGTCTCTCGTGTCGTTCAAGAAGGAAGGGTCGGGCGGCCGGTCCGCCCGGCGGCCGGACCGTGCGCGGTCGAGGGCCGGCGCGCGCCCGGCGGCAACGGTGCGGCGGGCGGCCTGTCACGGCCGCCGTGCCGGCCGGGCCGGGACATCGCCGGTGCGCCCGCGCGCGCTGCCGTGCAGCAGCGACTGCGCGTCGACGACGCGCTGCAGGGCGGCGCGGGCGCGCGTCACATGCGCCTCGGCGGCCGCCGCCGCGCGCGCCGCGTCGCGTGCGATGACCGCGGCGACGATCTCCTTGTGCTCGGCGCGCGTCAGCTCCCAGCGGTCGACCCACAGCACGTCGACCCAGATGAGCAGCGACAGCCGGCCGTAGAGCGCGGTGAGCGTGTCGATCAGGAAGCCGTGCCCGGTCTCGCGGGCGATGATCTCGTGGATGCGCATGCCGATGCGCACCTCCTCCGCCAGATCCTCCAGCGACAGCGTCTCGCGCGCCTCGAAGCGGGCGAGGCGGGCCATCACCGCCTCGAGGTCGGCGATGCCGGCCGGCGAGATCGATTCGGCGGCCAGCCCGGCGGCATAGCCGTCGAGCATCTTGCGCAGGTCGAGCAACTCGCCCGCCGTCTTCAGGTCGACCACGGTGACGCGGAAGCCGCGATGCGGCGCGCCTTCCACCAGCCCTTCGATCTCCAGCTTGTTGAGCGCCTCGCGCAGCGGCGTGCGGCTGACGCCGAGCGCGACGGCGAGCTCGCGCTCGCGCAGCGCCTCGCCCGGCCGCAGCGCGCCGCTGAGGATCATCGCGCGCAGCCGGTCGAAGGTCGACTGCTTGAGCGTCGGGGCTGTCGCGGCGGTCTCGGCGGTCGCAGGCATGGCGGCAGATAGCCCGCGATGGTATACAATTGTCAATGCTTTTGCATGCCGCAATCGTCAGCCGCCGCCGCGAGGCCCGGCTGCCTCCCTGCGGCTTCATGATTCAGGAAATCACAAATCGATTCCAAGTGAATGATTTGAAAAGTCTTTCGTTCTGCAAGCGGCTCCGCTCCGCCTGGAACCACCCTAGCCGGCCGCCTGCCGCGCCTCGGCCAGCGCCGGGCCGAAGGCCTCGGCGAACGCCGCGATCTCCTCGGCCGGTCCGACGCTGACGCGGATGCAGCGGTCGAGGCCGGGCGCCATCGGCTTGCGCACGAAGACGTCGCGTGCGTCGAGTGCCCGCAGCACCCGCATGGCGCGTTCGCCGTCGCCGCCGCAGTCGATGGTGACGAAGTTGGTCGCCGAGGGCAGGGCGCGACAGCCGGCCGCCGACGCGATCTCGGCGATGCGCGTGCGGCTCTGCGCCATGCGCGCCAGCGTGTCGGCCAGATGCGCCCGGTCGTTGAGCGCGGCGAGCGCGGCGACCTGGCTCATCCGCGTCATGCCGAAATGGTTGCGCACCTTGTCGAAGGCGCGGATGGTTTCCGCCTCGCCGACGGCATAGCCGCAGCGCAGCCCGGCCAGGCCGTAGGCCTTGGAGAAGGTGCGCAGGCGCAGCACGTTGGGCCGCAGCGGCGCGATCGGCGGCAGCACGCCTTGCGGCGCCGTCTCGCCATAGGCCTCGTCGAGCACCAGCAGCGTGGTTTCCGGCAGCGCCTCGGCGAAGCGCGTGATCTCGGCCGCCTCCCACCAGCTTCCCATCGGGTTGTCGGGATTGGAGACGTAGACCAGCGGCGCGGCCTGCGCGCGCACGGCCGCCAGCAGGCCGTCGAGATCCTCCCGGTCGTCGCGATAGGGCACGGTGACGAGCCGGCCGCCGAAGCCGGCGACGTGGTAGTTGAAGGTCGGGTAGGCGCCGAGCGAGGTGACGACGGGCTGGCCCGGCGCCACGTGCAGCCGCACGACGAGGCCGAGCAGGCCGTCGATGCCCTCGCCGATGGCGACGTTCTGGCTGCCGACGCCGAGATGCGCGGCCAGCGCCTGCTTGAGGTCGTGGTTGTCGGCGTCGCCGTATTTCCACATCTCGGGGGCCGCCGCCGCCATCGCCGCCACGGCAGCCGGCGAGGGGCCGAAGCCGTTCTCGTTGGCGCCCAGCCGGGCGCGGAACGGCCGGCCGCGCGTGCGCTCCTGCTCCTCCGGGCCGACGAAGGGCACGGTGGACGGCAGCGCGGCGGCAAGCGGCGTCAGCGGCGGGCGGTCGGTCATCGGCAGGCTCTCGGCAGGGTGGACGAAACGGTCGGTCGGCCGCTCCTTACCGCCTTTCCAGGCGGGGTGGAACCGGTGCGCCGTGCCATGGCGGTTGCAGGCGAAGTGAAAACCGGTTCGCCGTCCGCAAACGCGTCAGGACAACAAGCTGGAGCCGATCGGCGATTCGGTGACAAGCAAAACGGCTCCGAGGCGCGCCGCAACGATGCCTCGTCGGCAGGGCCTCCGCGCATCGTGCGCCTGGCGCCGGACGGGCAGCGGCCGTCTCACAGCACGGCGGCGAGATGTTCGAGCAGCTGGCGGTCGGCGATCGTCTCCGTGTCCTCGCTCGGCAGCGGCCGCGCGGCGGTCAGCGCCAGCACGACGCGGCGGGCCGGATCGATCCACAGCCACTGGCCGTGGATGCCGAGGGCGCAGAGGGCGGCGTCGCCGGGGCCCGTCTCGTACCAGCACGCGCGGTAGGCGGCGCCGTCGGCGAACAGGGCGGCGAAATCGCTGCCCGTCCAGGCGGCGCGGTCGCCGGCGCGGCGCATGTCGTCGATCCAGCCGGCCGGCACGACGCGCCTCCCGTCGGCCGCCGTGCCGCCGTCGAGCACGAGCTGGCCGAGCCGCGCCAGATCGCGCGCCGTGGCGGCGAAGCCGCCGGCCGCGCGCGCCGTGCCCACCCGGTCGACGGTGATCCAGGCCGCGCCGGTAGCGCCCATCGGCCGCCACAGCCGCTCGGCGATGAGCTCGGCGAGCCGCCGGCCGGTCGCCGCCTCGATGACCAGGCCCAGCATGTCGGTGTTCGGCGAGGCGTAGTAGAAGCGCTCGCCGTGCCGGCCGCCGGCGCGCTCCAGGCTGGCCAGGACCTCGAGCAGCGTCTCGGGCCGGGTGTCGGCGCGCTCCGGGTTCCACAGCATGGCGCGGCGGTAGCGGTCGAAGGCGCCGCCCCGGTCGAGATAGTCCTCCTCGAAGGCCAGATCGACGGTCATGTCGAGCAGGTGGCGCACGCGCGCGCTGCCATAGGCGCTGGCCGGATCGAGCGGCACGTAGTCGGCGACCGGCGCCTCGGGGTCGAGCACGCGTTCATCGGCGGCGATGCCGGCCAAGAGGCCGGTCACCGACTTGCTGACGGAAAACAGCAGATGCGGCCGCTCGCCCTCGGTGTCGGCGGCGTGCCAGACGCCGGCCAGCCGGCCGTCCTTGAGCGCCACCAGGCTGTCGGCGTGGCCGGCCGTCAGCCGCGCGGCGAGCGGCATGCGGCCGCCTTTGCCGTCCGGCACCGCGATGTCGGCCAGCGGCGGCGCCGTTTCGGCCGGCGCGGCCGCCGGCGGCGCGATGGTGGCGACCGGCACCAGCTCCTCGACGTGCTGGAAGCTCCAGCGGCAGTAGGGCGCGGTGCGCCAGTTGGCGAGCGTCACGTCGCGGCGGGAAAAGTCGTCGGTCATGGTCCTCACGTCGCATCGCCAGCGTGTCGCCGTGGCCGCTGTCTGCCCGGCCTTCCTATAGCCGTTCTGCTTTTCACGGAATCGCGGATCGGCTCCAGCTTGTTGTCTTGGCGCGGTTCCGGACGGCGAACCGGTTTCGACTTCGCCTGGAAACGCTCTAAACCAGCTACGGTCGGGTGTGGGAAGCGGTTTCACGCCCGGCGAGCGGCCGGACCGCCCGCGCGATGGCGGCGGGCGGTCGTGCAGCGTTGCGGGCGCAAGAGCAGGGTGCCCGGCCGGCAGCGCCGGGCGTTGCCGGCGGCGCCGCAAGCGGCACAACCGGCCGCCATGGCGGCGCGGCGCAGGCAGGGGCCGGGGCCGCCGGTCGCTGGCGCGGGGTCGTCCCCGCGCCGCGCGGGCTCAGGAGGCGACGCGCAGATGCCGGATCGGCCGGCCCGGCGACAGCGCCTGGGCGGCAGATATGATCGCCTCGGCGTCGATGCGGTAGTGCCGGTGCAGCTCCGCCATGGTGCCGGTCTGGCCGAAATGCTCGACGCCGAGCGAGCGCGTGCGGTGGCCGAGCACGGAGCCGATCCAGCCGAGCGTCGCCGGGTGGCCGTCGATCACGGTGACCAGCGTGCAGTTGCCCGGCACCGCGGCGAGCAGCCGTTCGATGTGGCTGCGCGCATGCACCAGCCCCTGCTCGCGGGCGGTGGCGGCGGCCGTCCAGCCGGCGTTGAGCCGGTCGGCCGAGGTGACGGCGAGCAGGCCGACGTCGCGCCGGTCCTCGCCCATCAGGCCGACGGCGCGGATTGCCTCCGGCATGATGGCGCCCGAGGCGACCACCACCACCTGCGGGTTCGGCCCCGGCGGCCGCAGCCAGTAGCCGCCCTTGATGATGTCGTCGGCGAGCGCCGCGTTCATCGCGCGCTTCGGCTGCTCGATGCTGCGCGTCGACAGCCTGAGATAGACCGAGCCGCCGGTCGCCTCGCGCAGCCAGCTCGTCTCGTCCGGCTCGGCCTCGCCGGAGCGCTGCACATAGTCGAACGACCATTGCAGGATCGTCGCCAGCTCGTCGAAGAAGGCCGGCTCGAAGCTCGCCAGGCCGTCCTGCGACAGGCCGATCAGCGGCGTGGCGATCGACTGGTGCGCGCCGCCCTCCGGCGCCAGCGTGACGCCGGACGGGGTGCCGGCGACGATGAAGCGGGCGTCCTGGTAGCAGGCGTAGTTGAGCGCATCGAGGCCGCGCTCGATGAACGGGTCGTACAGCGTGCCGACCGGCAGCAGCCGCTCGCCGAACAGCGAATGCGACAGCCCCAGCGACGACAGCAGCAGGAACAGGTTCATCTCGGCGATGCCGAGCTCGATGTGCTGGCCGTCCGGCGAGAAGGTCCAGTCGAAGGTCGAGGGGATGCGCTCGGCGCGGAAGATGTCGGCCATCGCCTCGCGCGCGAACAGGCCGCGCCGGTTGACCCAGGCGCCGAGATTGGTCGACACCGTGACGTCGGGCGAGGTGGTGACGATGCGCCGGGCGAGATCGCTGTCGCTCCTGGCGATCTCCTGCATCAGCAGGCCGAATCCCTGCTGCGTCGACATCGCCGCCTGCGGCTTGGCGGCGATCGGCGGCACCGGCACCGCGGGTGCGGTGTGGCGGCGCGTGCCGGCCTGCGCGAAGGGCACCGCCTCGAGGAAGCCGCGCAGCCGCTCGGCCGGCAGGTCGAGGCCCTCGAACGGCGCCCATTCGTGGCCGTCGCGGATGTTCATCGCCGCCTTGAAGCCGTTCATCTGCTCGACCGTCATGATGCCGGCGTGGTTGTCCTTGTGGCCGGCCAGCGGCAGGCCGAATCCCTTGACCGTGTAGGCGATGAAGCAGGTCGGCCGGTCGTGCGCGCGCGCCGCCTCGAACGCCTCGATCAGCGTCGGCAGGTCGTGGCCGCCGAGATTGCCCATCAGCGCCGACAGCTCCTCGTCGGAGCGGCTGTCGATCAGTCGCGACACCGGCCCCTGGTCGCCCAGGTCGTCGGTCAGCCGCTTGCGCCAGGCCGCGCCGCCCTGGAAGGTGAGGGCGGAATAGAGCTGGTTGGGGCAGCCGTCGATCCACTCGCGCAGCCGGTCGCCGCCCGGCTCCTCGAAGGCGGCGCGCTGCAGCGCGCCGTGCTTGAGGATGACGACGTCCCAGCCGAAGTTGCGGAACAGCGATTCGAGCCGCTCCCACAGCCCCTCGCGCACCACCGCGTCGAGGCTCTGGCGGTTGTAGTCGACCACCCACCAGGTGTTGCGCAGGCCCTGCTTCCAGCCTTCCAGCAGCGCCTCGAAGATATTGCCCTCGTCCATCTCGGCGTCGCCGACCAGCGCCACCATGCGGCCCTCGGGCCGTTGCGTGCCGAGCCCCTTGGCGCGCAGATAGTCCTGCGTCAGGGCGGCGAACAGCGTCTGCGCCGCGCCGAGGCCGACCGAGCCGGTCGAGAAGTCGACGTCGTCGCTGTCCTTGGTGCGCGAGGGATAGGACTGCGCGCCGCGGTAGCCGCGAAAGGTCTCCAGCTTGTCGCGCGTCTGGTTGCCGAGAAGGTACTGGATGGCGTGGAAGACGGGGCTGGCATGCGGCTTGACCGCCACGCGGTCCTCCGGCCTGAGCGCCGCGAAGTAGAGCGCCGTCATGATGGTGGCGAGCGAGGCCGAGGAGGCCTGGTGGCCGCCCACCTTGAGCCCGTCGCCATTGTCGCGGTTGTGGTTGGCGTTGTGGATCGTCCACGTCGCCAGCCACAGCACCTTGCGCTCGAGCGCCGTCAGCGCGGCGCGGTCGTCCCTCGTCAGCTTGCCCATCGCGTCCTCCTCGGTTCGCCCGCTTATAGCAGGGCGGGGCGGCCAATTCGTGGTGAAGGCGCTTGCGCGGTCGGCCGGACTTGGCCAAAAGTGCCAACAATGAAGCAATGTAAGGCAGAACGAGCCAATGGCGCGACTGGACGACATCGACCGCCGCATCATCGCCGCGCTGCAGGTCGACGGCAAGATGACCACCCATGCCCTGGCCGAGCGGGTCGGCCTGTCGCCGTCGCCCTGCGCGCGCCGCGTGCGGCTTCTGGAAAAGGCGGGCATCATCCGCGGCTACACGGCGGTGGTCGACCAGAAGAAGATCGGCCTGCCGATCAGCGCCTTCGCCTCGATCAAGCTGGAGCGCCAGCGTGAGGAGGAGCTCGACCGCTTCGCCGCGGCGGTGTCGCGCTGGCCGGAGGTG
>NZ_JAOAOP010000043.1 GCF_030398335.1 Aquibium sp. A9E412 | reverse complement strand
GCTCGTCGACCCGCCGCGCCGGCCGCGCCGCCGCCGCCTCGTCGCCGCCGCCGTGCCGCGCATCGCCGTGCCCGGCGCCACCCCGCGCCTGCCGCTGCCGCTGCGCCCTCCGCCGGCGCCCGACGACCCGATCGACGCCACGCGGCTGTCGCTGCGCCTGGCCGCGCTGGCCGCCGCGCTCGACGACCTGCCGGCGCAGGCCCGCCGCTTCGTCCGCTGGCGCGCCCGGCCCGTCGCACCCGCCCGCGGGCGCGCGCCGGACGCCGCCCGGCTGCGCCGCCTGTGGCCGCTGCGGCCCGGCCTGCCGCCCGGCCAGAGCCTGGCCAGCCACCGCCGGCCGACGCATGCCGTCCACGTCATCCTCGACGCCGTCCACGGCCTCGCCTTCGAGGCGCTGGCCGCCCCCGACACCTCGTGACGGCGGCCGGCCGCCACCGCCGCCGCGCCTGCCCGTTCCCGCCCGTCCGCTTCCGGCGGCGGCGGCGCGCGGCCGCGCGTGCGCCGGTCCGGCACCCGCGGACGTCGACTTCCGGGTGGACAAGCCCGCCGCCGCGCCGCATCCTCGCCGCCCATCCGGAGGACGACAGCATGCAGACGGGAACGATCCGCGCCGGCATCGGCGGCTGGACCTTTGCGCCGTGGGAGGGCACCTTCTATCCCGCCGACCTGCCGAAGAAGCGGCAACTCGAATACGCCGCGCGCCAGCTCGCCACCATCGAGGTCAACGGCACCTACTACCGCGGCCAGACGCCGGCCACCTTCGCCAAATGGGCGGCCGAGGCGCCGCCCGGCTTCGTCTTCGCGCTGAAGGGCAACCGCTTCGTCACCAACCGCAAGGTGCTCGCCGAAGCCGCGGACTCGCTGGACAAATTCTTCGCCCAGGGGCTCGAGGCGCTGGGCGACAAGCTCGGCCCGATCGTCTGGCAGTTCGCGCCGACCAAGCGCTTCGAGCCGGACGACGTCGCCCGCTTCCTCGACCTCTTGCCGCAGGCCCATGCCGGCCTGGCGCTGCGCCACGTGCTGGAGGTGCGGCACGCCTCCTTCGCGGTGCCGGAGTTCGTCGCCCTGGCGCGCCGCCGCGGCGCCGCCATCTGCTACGCCCATCACCACGTCTATCCCGAGATCGCCGACGTGACGGCCGACTTCGTCTATGCCCGGCTGCAGCAGGGCGACGACGCGCTGCCGGCCGCCTACCCGCCGGCCGCCCTCGACGCCTGGGCCGGGCGCGCGCGGAGCTGGGCCGGCGGCGGCCAGCCCGACGACCTGCCGCGCGCCGATCCCGGCACCGTGCCCGAGCGGCGGCCGCGCGACGTCTTCGTCTACTTCATCCACGAGGGCAAGCTGCGCGCGCCGCAGGCCGCCCGGGCGCTGCAGCAGCGCGTCGCCGGACCGGCCGCCGCCGACACCCCGTGAGGGGCGCGGGATTCCCCTGGAAAATCAGGCCCTTGCGCCGGCCACCTGACTCGCCTTGCCGGCCGCCTGACGTGCCGGGTCAGGCCGCCGGCATCAGCCGGCCGAGCACCGCCGGCAGCCGCTCCGGCAGGTCCTCCGCGATCAGCCCCGGCCCGCCGCCCTGCGCCGTCTCGGCATGCAGCCAGGCGGCCGCCGCCGCCGCCTCGAAGGCCGGCATGCCCTGCGCGGCCAGCGCGGCGATCAGCCCGGCGAGCACGTCGCCCGCGCCCGCCGTCGCCAGCCACGGCGTGCCGTTGGCGTTGATCGCCGCGCGCCCGTCCGGCGCGGCGACCACCGTGTCGGGCCCCTTGAGGAGCACCACCGCGCCGGCGCGCGCCGCCGCCAGCCGCGCCCGCTCGAGCTTGCCGAGCGCCGCGTCGCCGGCCAGGTCGCCGAACAGCCGGGCGAACTCGCCGGCATGCGGCGTCAGCACCAGCGCCGCCGCCTGCGCCGCCCGCGCCGCCTCGAACAGCCGCTCCGGCGCGTCGCGGAAGGCTGTGATGCCGTCGGCGTCGAGCACCAGCGTCTGCCGCCCCGCCGCCGCCGGCGGCGCCAGCAGCGTCTCGGCATAGACGCGGGCCGTCTCGCCGACGCCGAAGCCCGGCCCCAGCACCCAGGCCTCGGCGCGCCGCGCCGCGCGGAAGGCGGTCAGGTCGTCGCGGCCGTCGAGCCGCTTCACCATGATGGCGGTAAGCTGGCAGGCATTGACCAGCAGCGCCTCGGGCGGCGACAGCACCGTGACGGCGCCGGCCCCGCCGCGCGCCGCGCCGCGCGCGGCCAGCCGCGCCGCCCCCGTCGCGTCCGGCCCGCCCGACAGCACCGCGACATGGCCGCGGCGGTATTTGTGCGTGTCGGCCGCCGGCCATGGCAGCGCCGCGCGCCACAGCGCCGGGCCGTTCTCGAAGGCCGTCGGCGCCACCGCCGGCAAGACGTGATCGGCGATGCCGATGTCGGCCACCAGCACCGCGCCGCACAGCGCCCGGCCGGGATAGAGCAGATGGCCCGGCTTCTTGCGGAAGAAGGTGACGGTGAGCGCGGCCTGCGCCGCGGCGCCGAGCACCGTGCCGCGCGCGCCGTCGAGGCCGGACGGCAGGTCGACGGCGACGACCCGCGTGCCGGCCATGCGTTCGACCGCCGCTGCGTAGCGGCCGGCGAGCGGCTTCGACAGCCCGGCGCCGAACAGCGCGTCGACCACCACGGCGCCCGGCGCCGGGGCGAAATCGGCCAGCGGCTCCGCATCGAGCGGACAGCGCGCGGCGGCGGCCGCCGCGTCGCTGCCCGCCCGCGGCACGTCCTCGCGCCACAGCCGCACGGCGACACCGCGCGCGGCGAGCAGCCGGGCGACGACATAGCCGTCGCCGCCATTGTTGCCCGGCCCGCACACGACGTGGACCGGCTCGGCCGCGGGGAAGCGCGCCAGCAGGGCATCGGCGACGGCCGCGCCGGCGCGCGCCATCAGCTCGGCCCCGTCAAACGGCCCGGCCGCGATCGCCAGCCGGTCGGCCTCGGCCATTTCGGCAGGAGTGAGAAGCTCGTGCATGGCATGCTCCGGCGGGCTGGATCGGGCGAGCCTACGCCGCCGGCCGGCAGGCGGCAAACGGCACGGCTGCCTCTTTTGCGGGCGTATTGCACAATCCTTGATCACCCGCCAGACTGCGCCGCGATGGAGTCACCCCGCCGCTGCCCGTCCGCACGCCGCCCGATCGAGCCGGCCGCCGCCGGCGGCGCGGCTTACCGCCCGGACGGCCTGGCGGCACGGCACGAAAAGCAAACTGGCACGGAACGTGCTTAATCGGAGGCGAAGCGGGAAAAGCGCCCGCTTTCAAAGGCATCGGAGGCCGCCAAGGCATGAAGAAGATCGAGGCGATCATCAAACCGTTCAAGCTCGACGAGGTGAAGGAGGCGCTCCAGGAGGTGGGCCTGCAGGGCATCACCGTGACCGAGGCCAAGGGGTTCGGCCGCCAGAAGGGGCACACGGAACTCTATCGCGGCGCGGAGTACGTCGTCGATTTCCTGCCCAAGGTGAAGATCGAGGTGGTGCTCGGCGACGACACCGTCGAGGCCGCCGTCGAGGCGATCCGCAAGGCCGCCCAGACCGGCCGCATCGGCGACGGCAAGATCTTCGTGTCGAACGTCGAGGAAGCCATCCGCATCCGCACCGGGGAGACCGGAACGGACGCCATCTGATCGCCGCGGCGCCGCCGTGCCTCCAGCATTTTCGCAACCAGGGAAAGCAGAAATGACATCAGCCAACGACCTCCTCAAGCAGATCAAGGACAACGAGGTGAAGTTCCTCGATCTGCGCTTCACGGACCCGAAGGGCAAGATGCAGCACGTGACGATGGACGCCGTTGCTGTCGACGAGGACATGTTTGCCGACGGCATCATGTTCGACGGCTCGTCCATCGCCGGCTGGAAGGCCATCAACGAGTCCGACATGGTGCTGATGCCCGATCCCGAGACGGCGCACATGGACCCCTTCTTCGCCCAGTCGACCATGGCGGTGGTCTGCGACATCCTCGATCCGGTGTCGGGCGAATCCTACAACCGCGACCCGCGCGGCACGGCCAAGAAGGCCGAGGCCTACATGAAGTCCGAGGGCGCGGGCGACACCTGCTATGTTGGCCCGGAGGCCGAGTTCTTCGTCTTCGACGACGTCAAGTACCGCTCCGACCCCTACAACACCGGCTTCGTCATCGATTCCACCGAGCTGCCGGAGAACAGCGACACCGACTACGAGACCGGCAATCTGGGCCACCGGCCGCGCATGAAGGGGGGCTATTTCCCCGTGCCGCCGGTCGATTCGGCGCAGGACATGCGCTCGGAGATGCTGTCGGTGCTCACCGAGATGGGCGTCGTCGTCGAGAAGCACCACCACGAGGTCGGCGCCGCCCAGCACGAGCTCGGCATCAAGTTCGACACGCTGGTGCGCAACGCCGACAAGATGCAGATCTACAAGTACGTCGTGCATCAGGTGGCGCATGCCTACGGCAAGTCGGCCACCTTCATGCCCAAGCCGGTGTTCGGCGACAACGGCTCGGGCATGCACGTGCACCTGTCGCTGTGGAAGGACAGCAAGCCGACCTTCGCCGGCAACGAGTATGCCGGCCTGTCGGAGAGCTGCCTCTACTTCATCGGCGGCATCATCAAGCACGCCAAGGCGATCAACGCCTTCGCCAACCCGCTGACCAACTCCTACAAGCGCCTGGTGCCGGGCTACGAGGCGCCGGTGCTGCTCGCCTATTCGGCGCGCAACCGCTCCGCCTCGTGCCGCATCCCCTTCGGCTCGTCGCCGAAATCGAAGCGCGTCGAGGTGCGCTTTCCCGATCCGGGCGCCAACCCCTACCTCGCCTTCGCCGCCATGCTGATGGCCGGCCTCGACGGCATCAAGAACAAGATCCATCCCGGCCAGCCGATGGACAAGGATCTCTACGACCTGCCGCCGAAGGAGCTGAAGCGCGTGCCGACCGTCGCCGGCTCGCTGCGCGAGGCGCTGATGAGCCTCGACAAGGACCGCGGCTTCCTCAAGGCCGGCGGCGTCTTCGACGACGACCAGATCGACGCCTATATCGAGCTCAAGATGGCCGAGGTGATGCGTTTCGAGATGACGCCGCATCCGGTCGAGTACGACATGTACTACTCGGTCTGATCCGGCCGCCTGTGCGGCGGCCTGCCGCCGCGCCGATCGCCGACGCGAAGCCCCGCCCCCGGCGGGGCTTTTCGCGTCGGGCCGCCGCCGCGGCGGAAATTGCGGCCGTCGTCGCTTTCGGCTAGACCATGCCGGCAAACGGCATGACACCGGTTTTCGCAACGACGTCATGGTTCATCTGTTCGATCTTGCCGCAAGGGTGCGACGCCTGGCGCGTTCGCCCGGCTGCGCCACGCTGTAACCCGGCCAGGCGGACGCGCCGTCGCCGGCCGCCCGCCTGCGCCTTCACCGGAGACGCCGCCCATGTCCGTCCTGTCGAGGGCCAGCCGCCGCCACTGGCGCGCCAGCGTGCTGTTGGCCGCGCTGACGCTCGGCCTGTGGGTCCTGCTGGTGCTCGTGCTGCCGTTCGCCGCCGCCGCGCTCGACCGCGCTGCCTTCGCCGGCCTGCCGCTCGGCCGCTGGATGCTCGCCCAGGGGGCGCTAGCCGGCCTGCTCCTGCTTGTCGCCGCGCACAACCGGCGACAGGACCGCCTTGACGACCGCGTCGGCCTCGACGACGAATGACGGCGCTCGACAGCCTGCCCGCGCGCCGCCGCTTCCCGGCCCGGCCGCGCCGCCTGTTCGGCACCATCGCCGTCGGCCTCGTCGCCCTCGCCGCGCTCGCCGTGGCGCTCGAGCGGCTCGGCGTCGGCGCGCAGACGATCACGCTTCTCCTGACCGTCTACCTGCTGGCCGCCGTGGCGACCGTCGCGCTGGCCGCGCGCAGCATGACGCCGGGTGGGGTGCTGCTGGCCGACCGGCGCGTGCCGGCCTTCTGGAACGGGCTGGCGCTGGCCGGCGGCGCGCTCGGCGGCGCGACGCTGGTGGCGCTCGCCGGCGGGCCGGCCGGCGAGCCCGCGCTCGCCGCGGGGCTGGCGCTCGGGCTGCCGGCCGGGCTGGTGCTGGCGGGCGTGCTGCTGGCGCCGCAGCTGCGCCGCGCCGGCGCGGTCTCGGTGCCGGACTTTCTCGCCATGCGCTACGGCGCGGCGCTGCGGCCGGCCGGACTGGCCGTGCTTCTCGTCGCCTGCTTCGTGCTGCTCACCGTCCAGATCGACCTGCTTGGCCGGCTCGCCGCGGTCGTCTTCGGCCTTTCGCCGTCCGCTGCGCGCTGGGCCGGCCTGGTCGCGGTCCTGGTCTGCGTCGTGCCCGGCGGCATGCGCTCGGTGACGTGGACGCAGGCCGCCCTGTCGCTCGTCCTGATCATCGCCCTGCTCGCGGTCGCCGCCTGGCTGACCGAGGCCGCCGGGCTCGGCTTCGTGCCGCACCTCACGCTCGGCGAGGCGGCCGCGCGCGCCGCCGCGACGCCGGCCGGGCCCGGCGCCGCGCTGCCCGGCGCCGCCGACGCCTTCGCGCTCGCCGCGACGGCGCTCTGCGCGGCCTGCGGCATCGCCGCCATGCCGCACGTGCTGCTGCGCTTTCTTGCCGCCGCCTCGGGCCGCACCGCACGGCGCACGGCGAGCCACGCGCTCGTGTGGGGCGTCGTGCTGTTCACCGTCCTGCCCGTGCTGGCGCTGCTCGCGCAACGCGCCGCCCTCGACTTCGCCGCAGTCGGCACGCCCGACGCGGCGGCGCTGTCCGGCATGGCGCTGCAGGCGGACACGGCGTTCATCGCCCTGCCCGCGCTCGCCGGCCTGCCGGCGGCCGCCGGCGCGCTGGCGCTGGTCGCCGCGGCCGGCGCCGCGCTCGCCGTCGCCGCCGGGCTGCTGATGGCGATGGCCGGCGCGCTCAGCCACGACCTGCATCACCGCATGCTCGATCCGCGCGCCGACGCGGCCGTGCGGCTGCTGCTCGTGCGCCTGTTCGCCGCCACGCTCGGCGCGCTCGCCGTGCCGGCCGCCGGGCTCGCGATCGCCGGCACGCTGCCGCTTGCCGTGTGGGCGCTGTCGCTGGCCGCCTCCGGCCTGTTCGTGCCGCTGGTGCTCGGGGTGTGGTGGCGGCGCGCCAACGGGCCGGGGGCGCTCGCCGGGCTCGTTGCCGGCACGGTCGCCGCCGGCGGCTATCTCTATCATCTGGCGATCGGCGGCGCGCCGTGGTTCGGCATCGACGCGATGCGCGTCGGCCTCGTCGGCCTTGCCGCCAGCCTGCTGGCGACGATCGGCGTGTCGCTGCTCACCCCGCCGCCCGGACCCGCGCGGCAGGCCTTCGTGCGCCGCATCCGCCTGCCGGCGCGCGGCCGCGACGTGCCGCCGCTCGACTGAGCCGGCGCACGGCCGCTGCCGGGCGAAGGATCGCCCCTTGCGGCAAACCGCGTCGCCGTTGCGACCGCCGCGCTACAGCGCGGCGAGCAGCCGCGCAGCGCCCATCATGTCGCGCTCGCGCTGGGCGCGCCGCGCCGCCGCCTCGGCGTCCTCGCCCCACTGGCGGATGTTCCAGTCCTCGTCGACATGCGCCGCCGCCCAGGCGTCGCGGGCGTCGAGCGCGCCCGCCTCGACGGCGAGCGCCAGCAGCGCCGAGCCGGTGAGCGCCGTCATCACGTGCAGCGCGGCGACGCGCATCGGCTCCTGGCGCATCGCCAGATGGATACCGACGGCGCCGACCGCCTCGCGCGGCTGCTCGACATGCATGACGCCCTCCGCCAGCAGGAAGCGCGCGCCGAGCGCCGCGCGCGCCCAGTCGAGCACCGGGTCCCACGCTTCGGCCTGACGCTCGACCAGCCCCTCGGGCCCCTCGGCCCGGTAGCAGACGAGATCGCAGGAGGCGAAGCGCAGCACGTCCTCGAGCACGGCCTGGACGTCGCTCGCCACGCCGTCGAGCGCGGTGTTGGCAAGCCGCGTCACCGGCATGGTCATCGGGTCGATCACCGCGGCCTGCGCGGCATACTCGTCGGCCACCAGCCGGGCGGCCGCCTCCGTCGGCAGCCGCAGCACCGCGCGGGCGGGCGTGCGCACCGGCTTGCCGTCGAGCAGCACGACATGCGCCTCGCCGTCCGGCCGGTCGGTCGCCACGGCGTCGTAGAAGCGCCGCGGCAGCGGCTGGCGCATCTGCTTGCGGGCGCGTTCCACGGGGTCTGGGTCGGACAGCGCCGGCCCGGCTTCGAGATCGTTCAACAGGTCACGCATGATCCCTTCCATATGGCATCGGCGGCGCCGGCTTGCCAGTGGCCCCGGCGCATCGCCGGGCCTCAGCCCGGCGGCACGCGGCGGCGCGCCGGAGTGTTGACGAGCAGCAGCCCGGCCGCGATCAGGCCGAGCGCCAGGAAAATGCGCAGCGACAGCGGCTCGCCGAGGATCAACCCGCCGCCGAGCACGCCGAAGGCCGGCGTGAGGAAGGCGAAGCTCGACAGGCCGGAGGCCGGATAGACGCGCATCAGCCAGAAGAACAGCACATAGGTGAAGGCGACCACGTAGACCGCCTGGAACAGCAGCGCGCCGGTCGCCAGCGCCGAGACCTCGCGCAGCACCGGACCGCCGAGCGGCAGCAGCGGCAGCGTGACGACGGCCGACACGACGAGCTGGTAGAGCAGCGTCTTTTCCGCCGGCGCGGCGACGAGCCGCGAGCCCTTGACCACGAGGATGGTGCCGGCCCACAGCACGCCGGCGGCCAGGCACATCAGGTCGCCGCGCAGCGCCGCCGGGTCGGGCAGGCTGAGCTCGTCCGACAGCACCAGCGCCACGCCGAGAAAGGCGAGCACGACGCCGACGAGCTTGAGCCGCGTCATGCGCTCGCCGAGCAGGAAATGGCCGCCGAGCAGCACCCAGAACGGCATGGTGTTGATCATCAGCGTGGCGCGCGCCGCCGTCGTCAGGTCGAGGCCGAGGAAGATCAGCGCGAACTCGCCGCCGAACATCGCCCCGGCCAGCAGCCCGGCGCCCAGCGTGCCGTCGCGCGCGAACAGCGGGATCGCGCGATAGCGGCACCAGCCGTAGACGAGCACGGCGGCGATCGACGAGCGCACGATGGTCAGGAAGATCGGGCTGTAGCCCGCAGTCGACAGCTTGATCGCCACCTGGTTGAGGCCCCAGGAGAAGGTCAGGAGGATCATCAGCGACGCGGCGAAGACGTCGATCGCGGTGCGCTGCTCGGCGGCACCCGCGCCGCTCACGGCGCCTCTCCGGCACTCGCCTCGTCGAAGCCGAGCAGGTTCCAGCTCTGCACCATGTGCGCGGGCAGCGGCGCGGTGACGTCGAGCGTGCCGCCGCGGGGGTGCGGCACGACGATGCGCCGGGCATGCAGGTGCAGCCGGTTCTGGATGCCGCCGGGCAGGCTCCAGTTCTGGTCGGCCTCGAAATACTTCGGATCGCCGATGATCGGGCAGCCGAGCGCGGCGGCGTGCACGCGAAGCTGGTGCGTGCGCCCGGTGACCGGCTGCATCTCCAGCCAGGCGAGCGCCTGGCCGGCCTGCTCGACCAGCTGGTAGGTCGACACCGCGTGGTCGGCGCCGGGCTCGCCGTGCCGGGCCACCCGCATGCGGTCGCCGTCCGGCGTCGCCTCCTTGACGAGCCAGGTGGAGATGCGGCCCTCCGGCTTCTTTGGCACGCCCTTGACGAGCGCCCAGTAGACCTTCTGCGTCTCGCGGCCGCGGAACGCGGCGCCGAGCCGGACCGCCGCCTGGCGGGTGCGCGCCACCACCAGAACGCCCGAGGTGTCGCGGTCGAGCCGGTGGACGAGCCGAGGCTTCTCGCCGCGGCTGTTGCGCCACGCCTCCAGCATGCCGTCGACATGGCGGTTGACGCCCGATCCGCCCTGCACGGCGAGCCCGGCCGGCTTGTTGAACACCAGCAGCGCGTCGTCCTCGTGCAAGAGCATGCGGGACAGCACGTCGGCGTCGGCCTGGTCGCGGATCGTGCGCGCCGTCATCGGCTGCTCGGCCTTGCGGTCGACGTCGAGCGGCGGCACGCGCACCATCTGGCCGGGCTGCACGCGCAGGTCGGACTTCGCCCGCCCGCCGTCGACGCGGATCTGGCCCGAGCGCAGCAGCTTCTGCAGCCGGCCGAAGGCGAGGCCGGGATAGTGCTGCTTGAACCAGCGGTCGAGCCGCATGCCGGCCTCGTCGCCCGTCACCTCGATCTGCTGCACACCCTGCATCGCACGCTCCACCGGGGCCCGCGGGCCCGCCCTCACCCTGCCCGCCCGTCAGGCGAGCCGCATCAGCCACAGCCCGGCGGCGAGCCCCGCCAGCGCCGCGGCCACGCTGATCGCCACATAGCCGGCGGCCAGCGCCAGCGCGCCGCGCTCCCACAAGACCGCCACCTCGAGCGAGAAGGCGGAGAAGGTGGTGAAGCCGCCGAGCAGGCCCGTCGCCACGAACAGCCGCAGCTCCGCCGACGTGCCGCTGCGCCGGCTCAGCCACTCGACGAACAGGCCCATGGCGAACGAGCCCAGCACGTTGACCGCCAGCGTGCCCCACGGGAAGCCGGGTCCGAGCAGCCTGAGCGCCGCCAGGCCGGCGAGATGGCGCAGCGCGGCACCGGCCGCGCCGCCGGCCGCGACGATCAGGAGATGGCTCATGCGGTCCTATTGCGCATTGCCGGCCCCCAGGTCAACGCGCCAGATGCCGAAGCGCGGCCGCGCCGTCGTGGCGACGGCTTCGACAGCCGCGATGGCAAGCCCGCCGCACCGGGACGGCACCCCGGGCCGGCGCGGTCTTGCGGAGCGGAAAGGCGGCGCATAGATTCGCGATCGACCGGCTGCAAGGGAGTCCGACCCGATGCCTCGGCAGAAAAGCTCCGACAAGGACGTGGCGGCGCTCAGGTTCTCGTTCAACCACAATCCGTGGGATCGCGCCGCGATCGCGGTTCTGGCCGGCGGCTGGATCTACTTTCTGATCGCCGGTTCGAGCTCGGTGTTTCGCTCCGACGCCGTGCCCTTCGTCGTTTCGGTCGTCCTGGTTGCGGGGCTGATCTGGCTGCTCGGCCTTGTCATGAAGCAGGAAGCGGAGATCGGCGCCCTGGCCGGCGAGGCGCGCGGCAGGCTCGAACGGGCGGCCGAGCGCGAGCGGCCGCCGAACGAGGAACAGCGCCGGCAACTTCTCGGCGACTGACGCGCGATGCTCGGGCGCGGCGGCCGGCTGCTGCGGCGCGTCGTGCAGCTTCGGCTGCCGGCCGACCTCTCGCGGCTGGGCAATCGCGAGCTTCTGGCACATGGCGATCGCGTGCGCGCAACGCGACAGGGGTTCGAGCGGTATGTGTCGTCGCGGCGCGGCGGTCTGCTGCGCCGGCTGCTCGCCTTCACCGGCGCCGCCTGCACCCTGGTCGGAGGTCTGGACCTTGCCTGGCAGTTGCTGGGCGACCGGTCGGGCCTGCTCGATCCGCGCTGGGACGCAGCCGTCACCATGGCCGGTTTCCTTGCCCTGCTGACCACATGGCTGCTCGGTCTCGCGCTGCGACGCTGGCTGCGGCGCGCGCTCGGTGCCATCGACGCGCTCGCTGACGAGCAGATGCGGGTCGACGACGAGATCCAGGCACGCCTGCTCGGCCACCGGCATGCGCCGCGGCGATAGCGACGGCTCGTCGTCCGCCAATCGATCGGCAGGCGTCGAGCCTCTGCGCCGTCGGCCTTCGCAAGCGCGCAGCCGCTGCCACCGACCGCTCTCAGCCGCGCTCGCGCCTCAGCCGCGCCCAGTGGTCGAGCCGCTTGCGCACCTCGCGCTCGAAGCCGCGCTCGGGCGGGTCGTAGAAGGTCTGCCGGCCCATCGCCTCGGGGAAGTAGTCCTGGCCGGAGAAGGCGTCCGGCTGGTCGTGATCGTAGAGATAGCCCTTGCCGTAGCCCTCGCCCTTCATCAGCTTGGTGGGCGCGTTGAGGATGTGCTTGGGCGGCGGCAGCGACCCGTGCTCCTTCGCCGCCCGCATCGCCGCCTTGTAGGCCGTGTAGAGCGCGTTCGACTTCGGCGCGGTGGCCAGATGGACGCAGGCCTGGGCCAGCGCCAGTTCGCCCTCCGGCGAGCCGAGATAGTCGTAGGCGTCCTTCGCCGCGTTGGCGACGAGGAGCGCCTGCGGGTCGGCCATGCCGATGTCCTCGACCGCCATGCGCACCAGCCGGCGACCGATATAGAGCGGCGCCTCGCCGGCATCGAGCATCCGCGCCAGGTAGTAGAGCGCCGCATCGGGGTCCGAGCCGCGCACCGCCTTGTGCAGCGCCGAGATCAGGTTGTAGTGGCCGTCCTGGCTCTTGTCGTAGACCGGCGCGCGGCGCTGCACGATCTGCTGCAGCGTCTCGGCGTCGAAGGTCTCGTCGGCGCCGGCCGCCCGCCACACCTCCTCGGCCAGCGTCAGCACCGCGCGGCCGTCGCCGTCGGCCATGCGCACCAGCACCGCGCGCGCCTCCTCCGTCAGCGGCAGCGCCCGCCCCTCGACCGCCTCGGCACGCGCGACGAGCCGCATCAGGCTGTCCGCGTCGAGCGGCCGGAAGACCAGCACGCGGGCGCGCGACAGGAGCGCGGCGTTGAGCTCGAAGGACGGGTTCTCGGTGGTGGCGCCGACCAGCACGACCGTGCCGTCCTCCATCACCGGCAGGAAGGAATCCTGCTGTGCCCGGTTGAAGCGGTGGATCTCGTCGACGAACAGCAGCGTCTGGCGGCCATGCGTGCGGCGCAGCCGCGCGGCCTCGAACACCTTCTTGAGCTCCGCCACGCCGGAGAAGATCGCCGAGATCTGCTCGAAGGCGAGATCGGTCTCGCCGGCCAGCAGCCGCGCGACCGTGGTCTTGCCGGTGCCGGGCGGCCCCCAGAACACCAGCGAGCCGAGCGAGCCGGCACGGATCATGCGCGTCAGCGCCCCGTCGGGTCCGGTCAGGTGCTCCTGGCCGACCACCTCGGCCAGCGCCGCCGGCCGCAGCCGGTCGGCAAGCGGCCGGCCGGCTGCGGCCCGCGGCCGGCCGGCATCCGGCGTGCGGCCCGTGTCCGGTGCGTCGAACAGATCGGCCATGGCTAGAACCGCAGCGTCTGGCGCAGCAGGCGGCCGTCCCGCTCGATGGTGAAGCGCCACCAGCGCCCGCCGGCCTCGGCGAGCCGCTTCAGCGTCTCGGCGCTGTCGATCGTCTCGCCATTGACCTCGCGCACGATGTCGCGCGGCCGCAGGCCGAGCCGGCCGGCCGGCGAGCCGCGCTCGACCTCGACCACCGCGACGCCGCGCGCATTGCCCGGCAGGCGCAGCCGCTGGGCGAGCCGCGGCGACAACGCCGCCACCCTGGCGCCGGCGAACGGGCTGCCGCCCTCGATGACGAGTTCGCGGCCCTGCCCGCCCGGCGCGCGCTCGAGCCGCACGTCGAGCGTGCGGTCCTCGCCCCGGCGCAGGATGCGCACGGCGGCATTCGTGCCGATCGGCTGGGTGGCGAGCCGGTATTCCAGCGCGTCGGGATGCTCGATCGCCGCACCGTTGAGCGCCACGATCACATCGCCGGCGGCGAGCCCGGCGCGCGCGGCCGGGCTGTCGGCGGTCACCTCGGTGACGATCGCCCCGCCCGGCCGGGCCATGCCGAGCGCCTCGGCGACGTCGGCCGTCACCGGATCGAAGAAGGCACCGAAATAGGGCCGCTCGAAGCGCTCGGCCCCGTTCTTCGCCGCGTCGACCACCGCGCGCACCATGTTGGAGGGGATCGCGAAGCCGATGCCGATCGACCCGCCGGAGCGGCTGAAGATCGCCGTGTTGATGCCGATCAGCCGGCCCTTCATGTCGATCAGCGCGCCGCCGGAATTGCCCGGATTGATCGCCGCGTCGGTCTGGATGAAGAAGCCGAAATCGGAGATGCCGATGTGCGAGCGCGCCAGGCCCGACACGATGCCGCTCGTCGTCGTCTGGCCGACACCGAACGGGTTGCCGATGGCAAGCACCAGATCGCCGACCTCGAGCGCGTCGGAATCGCCGATGGCGACGGCGGGAAACGGCTCGTCGGCCGCGATGCGCAGCACCGCCAGATCGAGCGATTCGTCCTTGAGCAGCACCTCGCTCTCGTATTCGCGACCGTCCGACATCGCCACCTTCACCGCATCGGCGCCGCGGATGACGTGGTTGTTGGTCACGACGATGCCGGAGGCGTCGACCAGCACGCCGGAGCCGAGCGAGGACTGCACGCGCGGCGGCATCTCCAGCCGGCCGAAGAACTGCTCGAAGAACGGGTCGCCGGCAAACGGCGAGCGCCCGCGCACCTCCTGCGAGGCGTAGACATTGACCACCGCCGGCGCGGTCTCGCGCACCAGCGGCGCGAAGGACAGCTCGATCTCGTCGCGGCCGAACGGCACCCGCGTGCCGGTCGCAGCCGACGGCGCGCTGCCCGTCGCCTCCTCCTGCGACCCGCGCAGCAGGTCGGGCAGGAGCTCGCGCAGGAAGCCCTCGCCGCCGCCCTGGGCGGCGGCCGCCGTCAGAAGCCCCGCCGTCAGCACCGCGCCGGCCAGTGCCGCGACCATCCGCTGCCACGCTGTCGTCATCGCCCGATCCTCGCCGCCCGAATCCGTGTTGTCAGCCTGCTTCCTGTTTTCCAGAGGAATGTGCAATTTGGAAGGCCGCACGTCGGCCGGCGCCGGCAGCGCCGACAGGAGACAGCGCCATGCGCAGCGAGAAGGACAGGATGCTGGCCGGCGAGCCCTACCGCGCCGACGCCCCCGAGCTGGTGGCGGACCGCGCCCGCGCCGCCGCGTGGATGGACCGCTACAACGCGCGGCTGGCGCGCGAAGCCGGGGCGTTCGCCGCGCTGCTCGCCGAGATCATGGCGGCAGTCGGCGACGGCGCTGTCGTGCGGCCGCCCTTCCACTGCGACTACGGCTACAACATCGCGCTCGGCCGCAACGCCTTCCTCAACTTCGGCTGCATCGTCCTCGACGTCGCGCCGGTGACGGTCGGCGACGGCGCGCAGATCGGTCCGGGCGTCCAGCTTCTGACGGCCGACCATCCGCGCGACGCGGCAAGCCGGCGCTCCGGACTCGAGCTCGGCCGCCCGGTGCGCATCGGCGCCAATGCCTGGATCGGCGCCGGCGCGCTGGTGCTGCCGGGCGTCAGCGTGGGCGACGACGCGATCGTCGGCGCCGGCGCGGTCGTCACCCGCGACGTGCCGCCCGGCGCGACGGTCACCGGCAACCCGGCGCGCCCGCGCCGTCCGTGACTTCGCGCCGCAACGCCGGGCGGATGCGAAACCGCAGCCGTTCGGCGTTCTCCGGAACGGCAGACCGGCTCCGATCTGTCGTCTTGCCGCGTTTGCGGACGGCGAACCGATATCCGCTTCGCCCGGCCGCGCGTCAGGGCTGCGAGAGGCGCGCCGCTATCGCCTCGTAGCCGCGCCGGCGCGCGTGCTCGAGCGGCGTGACGCCGTCGCGGTCGGCGATGGCGCGGTCGGCGCCCGCATCGACCAGCAGGCCGACGATCTCCCGGTAGACCGGGCCGCCATCGCCGAGGATGACCGCCTCCAGAAGCGCCGTCCAGCCGAGATCGTTGACATGGTCGACGTCGACCCCGGCGGCAAGCAGCATGCGAACCGTCTCGGGATGGCCGTGATGGGCCGCGGGGATCAGCGCGGTGCCGCCATAGCGGTTGGTGTCGGCGAGATCGGCCCGGCCGGTGGCAAGGATCGCGCGCAGGATGGCGTTGCGCCCCTCCGCGCCGGCATAGAGGAACGGCGTGTCGGCGATCGCGTCCTTGGCGTTGACGTCGGCGCCCGCGTCGATCAGCCGCCGCGCGATCGCGACCGCGTCGCGCCGCGTGGCCACGAGCAGCGCCGTGCGGCCGTCGCCGTCGCGCGCCTCGAGCGGCGCGCCGGCCTCGATCAGCCGCGCCACGGCCGCCGCGTCGTCCGCCTCAACCGCCTCATGCAGGGTCATCGTCACCTCGCTCGCCCGGCCGGGCGCCGGCAGCGCGACCGCCGCCGCTGCCGCCAGCGCGGCCGCCATCAGGCTCCTGCGCGTCGTCATGGCCGCCGCCCTCTCGCCCGTAGCGCCGGCGCCGGTCTGCCCTTCACGGAATCACAGACCGGCTCCGACTTCTTGTTTCGACGCGTTTCCGGACGGCGAACCGGTTCCCACTTCGCCTGGAAACGCTTGTTGTCTCGACGCGTTTCCGGACGGCGAACCGGTGTCCACTTCGCCTGGAAACGCTTTGAGTGTGCCCCGGAAACGACGAAGGGGCCAGACGGCCCCTTCGCAACAAACGTTCCGCGGCACCTGGCGATCACGCCGCCTCGGTCTCCGCGTTCGCCTCCTCGGCCTCCATGCGGGCGCGGTCGGCCGCGCCCTTGGCCTCGACGTCGCGGTCGACGAACTCGATCACCGCCATCGGCGCGCTGTCGCCATGCCGGAAGCCCGCCTTCATGATGCGCGTGTAGCCGCCGTTGCGCTCGGCATAGCGCGGCGCGATGGTGTCGAACAGCCGGCGGACCAGCTTGTCGTTGCGCACCGTCGACGCGGCCTGGCGCCGCGCGTGCAGATCGCCGCGCTTGCCCAGCGTGACGAGCTTCTCCACGATCGGGCGCAGCTCCTTGGCCTTGGGCAGCGTCGTGACGATCTGCTCATGCTCGATGAGCGACGCGGCCATGTTGGAAAACAGCGCCTTGCGGTGGCTGGCGGTGCGGTTCAGCTTGCGGCCGGATTTCCCGTGGCGCATTGGCCTTCTCCTTCAAACTCTTGGTGCGCGCGGCCCGCGCAACGATCAGTACTGGTCCTCGTAGCGCTTGGCCAGTTCCTCGATGTTGTCCGGCGGCCAGTCCGGCACCTCCATGCCCAGATGCAGGCCCATCGAGGCGAGCACTTCCTTGATCTCGTTGAGCGACTTGCGGCCGAAGTTCGGCGTGCGCAGCATCTCGGCTTCCGTCTTCTGGATCAGGTCGCCGATGTAGACGATGTTGTCGTTCTTCAGGCAGTTGGCCGAGCGCACCGACAGCTCAAGCTCGTCGACCTTCTTGAGCAGCGCCGGGTTGAAGGCAAGCTCGGTGACCTGCTCGCTCGGCTGCTCCTTCTGCGGCTCCTCGAAGTTGACGAACAGGCCGAGCTGGTCCTGCAGGATGCGCGCGGCGAAGGCCACGGCGTCCTCGCCGCTGATCGAGCCATCCGTCTCGATGGTCATGGTCAGCTTGTCGTAGTCGAGCACCTGGCCCTCGCGGGTGTTCTCGACCTTGTAGGAGACCTTCTTGACCGGCGAGTAGAGGCTGTCGACCGGGATGAGCCCGATCGGCGCGTCCTCGGCCCGGTTGCGGTCGGCCGGCACATAGCCCTTGCCGCTGTCGACGGTGAACTCCATGCGGATCTCCGCGCCCTCGTCGAGCGTGCAGATGGCATGGTCGGGATTGAGGATCTCGACGTCGCCGACGGTCTGGATGTCGCCGGCCGTGACGGTGCCCGGGCCCTGCTTGCGCACGACCATGCGCTTCGGCCCGTCGCCGTCCATCTTGATGGCGATTTCCTTGATGTTGAGCACGATGTCGGTGACGTCCTCGCGCACGCCGGCGATCGAGGAGAACTCGTGCAGAACGCCGTCGATCTGCACCGCGGTCACCGCCGCGCCGCGCAGCGACGACAGCAGCACGCGGCGCAGCGCGTTGCCCAGCGTCAAGCCGAAGCCGCGCTCGAGCGGCTCGGCGACGAGCGTCGTCACCGTCTTGCCCTTCGACGAGAACTCGATCTTGTTGGGCTTGATCAGTTCCTGCCAGTTCTTGTGGATCATGATGTCTTCCTTCCGTTCCCGGCCACCATCCAATCGTGACCGGCGAATTGGAGACCGCAGAGGAGCGCGTCGCGCTCGTGCGGTGAGAAAAGGCGCAGGCCTAGACGCGGCGCTTCTTGCGCGGCCGGCAGCCATTGTGCGGGATCGGCGTCACGTCGCGGATCGACGTGATGGTGAACCCCGCCGCCTGCAGCGCGCGCAACGCCGACTCGCGGCCCGAGCCGGGCCCGCTGACCTCGACCTCGAGCGTGCGCATGCCGTGCTCGGCCGCCTTGCGGGCGCAGTCCTCGGCCGCTACCTGGGCGGCGAAGGGGGTCGACTTGCGCGAGCCCTTGAAGCCCTGCGCGCCGGCCGACGACCAGGCAATCGCGTTGCCCTGCGCGTCGGTGATGGTGATCATCGTGTTGTTGAACGTCGAGCTGACGTGGGCGACGCCCGACGAGATGTTCTTGCGCTCGCGACGGCGAACACGCGCGGCTTCCTTGGCCATGTCTGTCCTTTCAAACGATCTCTACACCGCCGTAACGCCAGCGGCTCCACCAATGGGGCGGCGACGCGGACGACCGCGGCACGTCGGAGCGATGGCGGCGCTGCCGCCGCGCGTTCGTCCGGCCTGCCCCGGCGCCCCGTCTCCGGGACCCCGACTTACTTCCTCTTGCCGGCGATCGGCTTGGCCGGCCCCTTGCGGGTGCGCGCGTTGGTGTGCGTGCGCTGGCCGCGCACCGGCAGCGAGCGGCGATGCCGCAGGCCGCGGTAGCAGCCGAGATCCATCAGCCGCTTGACGTTCATCGACACCTCGCGGCGCAGGTCGCCCTCGACCTGGTACTCGCGATCGATGGTCTCGCGGATCTGCATCACCTCGGCGTCCGTCAGCTCGTTGACGCGCCGCTCGAGCGGGATGTTGACGCGCTTGACGATGCTCTCGGCATTCTTCGCGCCGATGCCGTGAATGTACTGCAGCGCGATGACGACGCGCTTGTTGGTCGGAATGTTGACGCCAGCGATACGGGCCACGTCGGCTCTCCTTGGTTCTGGCCGGCCAGCCCGGCGCTTGCATCCAGAGCCGCCCGGCATCGCGCTGACGCGCAGATCGGCTCTAACCTGTTGCTATGCGCGTTTCCGGACGGCGAACCGGTTTCGTTTCGCCTGGAAACGCGCCAGCGCCGGACAAGGCGAAAGCGCCCGATCCCGGCCTCTTGCTTCCCGACCGGCACCGACCGCTTGGACTGTCAGCGAATTGGCGCCGTCTTTGGAGGAATCGCCGGGAATTGTCAACTCCCCGGGCGTTTCCCGTGCTCTCACAACCGGTCGAGGATCGCCTCGATCTCGCCGGTCACCGTGTCGATCTCGGCCATGCCGTCCACGCCGCTGAGCTTGCCCTTGGCGTGGTAGTAGCCGATCAGCGGCGCGGTGTCCTTGTAGTAGGCCCACAGCCGGGCCTTGACCGTTTCCGGCCGGTCGTCGGCGCGCCGCTTGAACTCGGTCGCGCCGCACTTGTCGCACACGCCCTCGACCGCCGGCTTCAGGTTCTCGTCGTGATAGCCCGCGCCGCAGTTGGCGCAGGTGTAGCGCCCGGCGATGCGGTCGACCAGGACCTCGTCGTCGACCTTGAGCTCGATCACCGCGTCGAGTTCCAGCCCCTTGTCCGACAGCATCCGTTCGAGCGCGTCGGCCTGGAACAGCGTGCGCGGATAGCCGTCGAGGATGAAGCCGTCGGCGCAGTCCGGCGCGTCGATGCGGTCCGAGACGATCTGGTTGACGATCTCGTCGGACACCAGGTCGCCGGCCTCCATCACCGCCTTGGCCCGCTTGCCGACATCGGTCCCCTCGGCGACGGCGCGGCGCAGCATGTCGCCGGTGGACAGCTGCGGGATGCCGTGCTTCTCGACCAGCCGCTGCGCCTGCGTTCCCTTGCCTGCCCCCGGCGGGCCGAGCAGTATCAGTCTCATCGTCCCCGTTTCCCTCCGCGCAGCTTCGATTTCTTGATCAGCCCCTCATACTGATGCGCGATCAGGTGACCCTGGACCTGCGACACCGTGTCGAGGGTGACGCTGACCACGATCAGCAGCGAGGTGCCGCCGAGATAGAAGGGAACACCGGTCGCCGAAATCAGAAACTCCGGAAGGAGACAGACGATCACCAGGTAGATGGCGCCGACAACGGTGATGCGCGTCAGGACGTAGTCGATGTACTCGGCCGTCCGCTCGCCGGGGCGATAGCCCGGAATGAAGCCGGAATGCTTCTTGAGCTGGTCGGCCGTGTCCTTCGGGTTGAACACGATCGCCGTGTAGAAGAAGGCGAAGAAGGCGATCAGCGCCGCATAGAGGATCATGAACAGCGGCTGGCCGTGGCCGAGCGAGGCGAGCACCGCATTGGCCCAGCCCGGCAGCGTCGCCGTGTCGGAGAAGCCCGCGATCGTCGCCGGCAGCAGCAGCAGCGACGAGGCGAAGATCGGCGGGATGACGCCGGCCGTGTTGAGCTTGAGCGGCAGGTGCGAGGTGTCGCCCTGGAACATGCGGTTGCCGACCTGGCGCTTGGGATACTGGATCAGCAGCCGGCGCTGCGCCCGCTCGAAGAACACGATGACGGCGATCACCGCCACCGCGAGCACGATGATGGCCAGGATCAGGCCGGTCGACAGCGCGCCGGTGCGGCCGAGCTCGAGCGTCGCGCCGATCGCCGACGGCAGGCCGGCGACGATGCCGGCGAAGATGATCAGCGAGATGCCGTTGCCGATGCCGCGCGCGGTGATCTGCTCGCCGAGCCACATCAGGAACATGGTGCCGCCAACCAGCGTGATGACGGCCGAGATGCGGAAGAACCAGCCCGGATCGGTGACGATGTTGGCGCCGCTTTCGAGCCCCACGGCAATGCCGTAGGCCTGCACCGTGGCGAGCAGCACGGTGCCGTAGCGCGTGTACTGGTTGATGACCTTGCGGCCCTGCTCGCCCTCCTTCTTGAGCTGCTCGAGCGACGGCACGACCGACGTCATGAGCTGCATGATGATGGAGGCCGAGATGTAGGGCATGATGCCGAGCGCGAAGATGGCCATGCGCTCGACCGCGCCGCCGGCGAACATGTTGAACATGCCGAGCACGCCGCCCGACTGCTGCTGGAAGGCCTGCGCGAAGGCCTCGGGATTGATTCCCGGCATCGGGATGTAGGTGCCGATCCGGTAGACCAGCAGGGCGCCGAGCGTGAACCAGATGCGCTTCTTCAGATCCTCGGCCTTCGCGAACGCCGCAAAGTTGAGGTTGGACGCCAGTTGTTCGGCTGCCGATGCCATGAAGGATTCTCCGCTTGGTCCGCGGCCCGGCATGCGGGCGATGCGGTGGCCTGCGCGTGTCGTCAAGGCCTCCAGATAGGCCCCGGCCAATGAGGATGCAAGCGGAGGCCCCCGCCCCCGCCTGCAAGGCCCGTCACTCGGCTGCGGCCTTCTCAGGCAGCTTCACCGATCCCCCGGCCTTTTCGACCTTCTCGACGGCGGACTTCGAGGCGCCGGCGATGTCGAAGGTCAGCTTGGCGCTGATCTCGCCGTTGCCGAGCAGCCGCACGCCGTCCCGGGCGCGGCGGATGACGCCGGCCTTGATGAGCGCCGCCGTGTCGACGGTCTCCTTGGGGTCGAGCTTCTTGGCGTCGACGGCCGCCTGCACCCGGCCGACGGAGACCTCGTTGAAGGTCTTGCCGAACGGGTTGGAGAAGCCGCGCTTGGGCAGCCGGCGGTAGATCGGCATCTGGCCGCCCTCGAAGCCCTTGATGGCCACGCCCGAGCGCGACTTCTGGCCCTTCACGCCGCGGCCGCCGGTCTTGCCGAGGCCCGAGCCGATGCCGCGGCCGACGCGCTTGCGCGACTGCGTGGCGCCGTCCTTGTCCTTGAGTTCGTTGAGCTTCATCGTGCCGCTCCTGTTCCTCACGCTTCGTCGACGATGCGCACGAGGTGCTGCACCGAGCGGATCATGCCGCGCACGGCGGGCGTGTCCTCGAGTGTCGAGCGACGGCGAATCTTGTTCAGCCCGAGACCGATTAGCGTCGCACGCTGGTTGGCGGGGCGGCGGATCGGGCTGCCGATCTGCTCGACCGTCAGCGTCTTGCCCTTCGTCTTGTCAGCCATGTCCGTTCATCCTTGCGCAGGGGCGCGCGGCGAAGCCTTCGGCTTCCGCGCGCCGTGCGAAATCCCTACTCTTCCGCGCCGGCGGTGGCGCCGCGGCGGGCCTGGAGCGTCGAGTACTTGATGTTGCGCTGCGCGGCGACGTCCTTGGGATGCATCTGCCGCTTCAGCGCGTCGAAGGTCGCGCGAACCATGTTGTAGGGATTCGACGAGCCGAGCGACTTGGCCACCACGTCCTGCACGCCGAGCGTCTCGAAGACGGCGCGCATCGGGCCGCCGGCGATGATGCCGGTGCCGGGCTTGGCGGTGCGCAGAAACACGCGGCCCGCGCCGTGCCGGCCGGCAACGTCGTGATGCAGCGTGCGGCCCGAGCGCAGCGGCACGAACACCATGTCGCGCTTGGCGCTCTCGGTGGCCTTGCGGATCGCCTCGGGCACCTCGCGCGCCTTGCCGTGGCCGAAGCCGACGCGGCCCTTCTGGTCGCCGACGACGACGAGCGCGGCGAAGCCGAAGCGCCGGCCGCCCTTCACCACCTTGGCGACGCGGTTGATGTGGACCAGCTTGTCGACGAACTCGCTGTCGCGATCGTCGCGGTCGCGCCGTCCGTCCCTGCGGTCTTGTGCCATTGTCCTTGTCCTTGTTCTTTTCCGGTAGCACCGAATGTCGGATGCGGCCGGAGCCCGACGGGCCCTGCCGCGGCTAGAAGCTGAGGCCGCCCTCGCGCGCGGCCTCGGCGAGCGCCTTGACGCGGCCGTGGTAGAGATAGGCGCCGCGGTCGAAGACCACGGTCGTCACCCCCGCCTTGGCGGCGCGCTCGGCGAGCAGCTTGCCCACGGCAGCCGCCGCCTCGGCGTCCGCTCCCGTCTTGAGCTGCGACTTCAGGTCCTTCTCCAGCGTGGAGGCGGCGGCCAGGGTGTGACCCTTCTGGTCGTCGATGACCTGCGCGTAGATGTTCTTCGACGAGCGATGGACGGAAAGCCGCGGACGGTCGCCGGCGACCGCCTTGACCTTGCGGCGCACGCGCCCGGCGCGTCGCTTGATGGATGCGTTCGAGGCCATGGCCTTGGGTCCCTACTTCTTCTTGCCTTCCTTGCGGACGATCGTCTCGTCGGCGTACTTCACGCCCTTGCCCTTGTAGGGCTCGGGGCTGCGGAATTTGCGGATCTCCGACGCCACCTGGCCGACGGCCTGCTTGTCGATGCCGCTGACGACGATCTCCGTCGGCTTGGTGACCGCGATCGACACGCCCTGCGGCGGGTCGTAGACGACGTCGTGGCTGTAGCCGAGCGAAAGCTGCAGCTTCTGGCCCTGCATCGCCGCGCGATAGCCGACGCCGCTGATCTCCAGCCGCTTCTCGAAGCCGTCCTTCACGCCGTTGACGATGTTGGCGATCTGCGTGCGCGACATTCCCCACTTGGAGCGCGCCTGCTTCGACTGGTCGCGCGGGTCGACGGCGATCGCGCCGTCCTCCAGCTTCACCAGCACCTCGTCATTGACGACGAAGGTCAGCTCGCCCTTGGGCCCCTTGGCGGTGACGGTCTGGCCGTCGACGCTGGCGGTCACACCGTCGGGAATCGCGACCGGTTTCTTGCCAATACGAGACATGGTCTTGTCCTTGCTGTCTTATTCCGGTTCGCCTCAGATCAGAAGATCTGGCAGAGAACTTCGCCGCCGACGTTCTGCTCGCGCGCCTGATGGTCGGCCATCACGCCCTTGGGCGTCGACAGGATGGCGATGCCGAGACCGTTGCCGACCTGCGGAATCGAGCGCACCGAGACATAGACGCGGCGGCCGGGCTTGGAAACGCGCGAAATCTCGCGGATCACCGGGCTGCCTTCGTAGTACTTCAGCTCGATCTCGAGCTCCGACTTGCCGTTGCCGTAGTCGACCTGGCTGTAGTCGCGGATGTAGCCCTCGTCCTTCAGGACGTCGAGCACGCGCGCGCGCAGCCGCGAGGCCGGCGTCGACACCTTGGTCTTCTTGCGGCCGATGGCGTTGCGGATGCGCGTCAGCATATCGCCGAGAGGATCGCTCATGGACATGGTCGGCCCTCCTTACCAGCTCGACTTGACCAGGCCCGGGATGAGCCCGTTGTTGCCAAGCTCACGCAGCGCCACGCGCGACATGTTGAGCTTGCGATAGAAGGCGCGCGGGCGCCCGGTCACGCCGCAGCGGTTGCGGATGCGCGTCTTCGAGGAGTTGCGCGGCAGCTCGGCAAGCTTGAGCTGAGCGCGGAAGCGCTCCTCCATCGGCTTGTCCTGATCCATGATGATCGCCTTGAGCGCGGCCCGCCGGGCCGCATAGCGCTCGACCATCTGGCGCCGCTTCTTGTTCTTCTCGACTGCGCTAACTTTTGCCATTTCGCGAAATCCTTGTTCTCGCCTGCCGTTACCGCCGGAACGGGAAGTTGAAGGCCGTCAGAAGCGCCCTCGCCTCGTCGTCCGTCTTGGCGGTCGTACACACGATGATGTCCATGCCCCAGATCTGATCGACCTTGTCGTAGTTGATCTCGGGAAACACGATGTGCTCCTTGACGCCCATCGCGAAGTTGCCGCGCCCGTCGAAGCTCTTCGGGTTGAGGCCGCGGAAGTCGCGCACGCGCGGCAGAGCGATGGTGATCAGCCGGTCGAGGAACTCGTACATGCGGTCCTTGCGCAGCGTCACCTTGGCGCCGATCGGCATGCCCTCGCGCACCTTGAAGCCGGCGATCGAGCGCCGCGCCCGCGTCACGACCGGCTTCTGGCCGGCGATCAGCGCCAGGTCGTCAGCCGCCGAGCTCGGCTTCTTGGAATCCGCCGTCGCCTCGCCGATGCCCATGTTGATGACGATCTTGTCGAGACGCGGCACCTGCATCTCGTTCTCGTACTGGAACCGCTCGCGCAGCTCCTTGCGGATCGTCTCGTTGTACTTGACCTTCAGCCGCGGCTGGGACTGCTCGTTAGCCATCGATCAACTCTCCCGAGCGCTTCGCAACGCGCACCTTGCGCCCGTCCTTGTTCGTCTGGAAGCCGACGCGCGTCGGCTTGCCGTCCTTGGGATCGGCCAGCGCCAGGTTCGACAGGTGAACCGGCGCTTCCTTGGTGATGATGCCGCCTTCCTGCTGCGGCGTCTGCTTCTGGTGCCGGCGCACCAGGTTGACGCCGCGCACCAGCGCCTTGTCGTCCTTCGGCATGACGCGCACGACCTCGCCGCTGCGCCCCTTGTCCTTGCCCGTCAGCACGACGACCGTGTCGCCTTTCCTGATCTTCTGCATGTCCGCTCTCCTTCAGAGCACTTCCGGCGCCAGCGAGATGATCTTCATGTGGTTCTTGGCGCGAAGCTCGCGCGGAACCGGGCCGAAGATGCGCGTGCCGACGGGCTCTTTCTTGTTGTCGACCAGAACGGCGGCGTTCTTGTCGAAGCGGATCACGCTGCCGTCGGGCCGGCGGATGTCCTTGGCGGTGCGCACCACGACCGCCTTCATCACGTCGCCCTTCTTCACGCGGCCGCGCGGGATCGCTTCCTTGACCGACACCACGATGATGTCGCCGACCGAGGCGTATTTCCGCTTCGAGCCGCCCAGCACCTTGATGCACATGACACGACGGGCGCCGGAATTGTCCGCCACGTCGAGGTTGGTCTGCATCTGAATCATGACTGGCCGCCTTCTCGTTCTCGCTGCGCGGCGGTCATGCGCCGCCCGCGCGTTCTGTCCTTATTGCGCCTGCGCCTCGGTCACCACGACCCAGCTCTTGTCCTTGGAAATCGGCTTCGATTCCTGGATCGTGACGATGTCGCCGACCTTGCACGCGTTGGTCTCGTCGTGCGCCTTGTAGCGCTTGCTCATGCGCACGGTCTTCTTCATCACCGGATGGGTGAAGCGGCGCTCGACGCGCACCACCACCGTCTTGTCGTTCTTGTCGCTGACGACGGTGCCCTGCAGTACCCGCTTTGGCATGCCCTTCGCCCCTTACGCCTTGGAGCCGGCCGATTTCTCGGCGGCGATGGTCTTGATGCGCGCGATGTCCCTGCGGACCTGCTTGACGCGCGCGGTTTTCTCGAGCTGGCCCGTCGCCTTCTGAAAGCGCAGGTTGAACTGCTCCTTCTTCAGCTTGCCGAGCTCCTCGGTGAGCTGGTCCTGGGACATGGCCCTGACGTCTGCGGCTTTCATGACCTGTCTCCGCTACTCTGCGATGCGCTGGACGAAGCGCGTCTTGACGGGCAGCTTGGCCGCGCCGAGGCGCAGCGCCTCGCGCGCCACGTCGGCCGCCACGCCGTCGATCTCGAACATGATCCGGCCCGGCTTGACCCGCGCCGCCCAGTAGTCGACGGAGCCCTTGCCCTTGCCCATGCGCACCTCGGTCGGCTTCGACGTCACCGGCACGTCCGGGAAGATGCGGATCCACACCCGGCCCTGGCGCTTCATCTGGCGCGTGATGGCGCGACGCGCGGCCTCGATCTGGCGCGCGGTGACACGCTCGGGCTCCAGCGCCTTGAGGCCGTAGGAGCCGAAATTGAGCGCCGTGCCGCCCTTGGCCGCACCGTGGATGCGGCCCTTGAACTGCTTGCGGAATTTCGTGCGCTTCGGTTGCAGCATCTCGTTCTACTCCGTTCGGCTCAGGCGTTCTCGCGGCGGCGGCCGCCGGGATGGTCGCCCTCGATCGCCTTGCGCTCAGACGCCATCGGGTCGTGCTCGAGGATCTCGCCCTTGAACACCCACACCTTGACGCCGCACGCGCCGTAGGCGGTCTGCGCCTCGGCCGTGCCGTAGTCGACGTCGGCGCGCAGCGTGTGCAGCGGCACGCGGCCCTCGCGGTACCACTCCATGCGCGCGATCTCCGCGCCACCGAGCCGGCCCGCGCAGTTGATGCGGATGCCCTCGGCGCCGAGCCGCATCGCCGACTGCACGGCGCGCTTCATGGCGCGGCGGAAGGCCACGCGGCGCTCGAGCTGCTGGGCGATCGACTGCGCGATCAGCGTGGCGTCGATCTCCGGCTTGCGCACCTCGACGATGTTGAGATGCGTCTCGGCCTGGGTCATCGCCGTCAGCTTGCGCCGCAGCTTCTCGATGTCGGCGCCCTTCTTGCCGATGATCAGGCCGGGGCGGGCCGAGTGGATCGTGATGCGGCACTTCTTGTGCGGCCGCTCGATGACCACCTTCGAGACCGCCGCCTGCTTGAGCTCGCGCTCGATGTAGCGGCGGATCTTCAGATCCTCGTGCAGCAGCTTGCTGTACTCGCCGGTGTTGGCAAACCAGCGCGAATCCCACGTCCGGTTGATGCCGAGTCGCAGCCCGATCGGATTGACTTTGTGACCCATCAGGCCGCCTCCAGCTTCTCTTCCACTTCGCGCACGACGATGGTCAGATGCGCGAACGGCTTCTCGATGCGGCTGGCGCGGCCGCGACCGCGCGCATGGAACCGCTTCATGACGATCGACTTGCCGACATAGGCCTCGGCCACGACGAGCGAATCGACGTCGAGATCGTGGTTGTTCTCCGCGTTGGCGATCGCCGACTCCAGCGTCTTGCGCACGGTGCCGGCGATGCGCTTGCGCGAGAACTCGAGCTCCGCCAGCGCCGTCGCCACCTTCTTGCCGCGGATCAGCGCGGCAACGAGGTTCAGCTTCTGCGGGCTGACCCGGATCGTGCGCAGGACCGCGCGCGCCTCGTTGTCGCCGAGCCGGCGCGGGGCTTTGGCCTTGCCCATCGTTACTTCCTCTTCGCCTTCTTGTCGGCGCCGTGACCGTAATAGGTGCGGGTCGGCGCGAACTCACCGAATTTGTGGCCGACCATCTCCTCGCTCACCGACACCGGAATGTGCTTCTGGCCGTTGTAAACGCCGAAGGTGAGGCCGACGAACTGCGGCAGGATGGTGGAGCGGCGGCTCCAGATCTTGATCACGTCGTTGCGGCCGCTCTCGCGCGCCTTGTCGGCCTTCTTGAGCAGAAAGCCGTCGACGAAAGGACCTTTCCAGACTGAACGGGACACTTGGCGCTACCTCTCGTTAGCTCTTCTTGCGCTGGTGGCGCGAGCGCATGATCGACTTGTCGGTCGATTTGTTCGACCGCGTCCGCATGCCCTTGGTCGGCTTGCCCCACGGCGAGACCGGGTGCCGGCCGCCCGAGCTGCGGCCTTCGCCGCCGCCATGCGGGTGGTCGACCGGGTTCATCGAGACGCCGCGGTTGTGCGGGCGCTTGCCGAGCCAGCGCTTGCGGCCCGCCTTGCCCAGATTGATGTTCGAGTGGTCCGGGTTGGACACCGCACCGACCGAGGCCAGGCAGCCGCCCGGCACCAGGCGCTGCTCGCCCGAGTTGAGCCGCAGGATGGCGCGGCCCTGGTCGCGACCGACGAGCTGGGCGTAGGCGCCCGCCGAGCGGGCGAGCTGGCCGCCCTTGCCCGGCTTCAGCTCGACATTGTGCACGATGGTGCCGATCGGCATGGCCGACAGCGGCATCGCGTTGCCCGGCTTCACGTCGATCGCCTTCTCGCCCGAGATCACCCGGTCGCCGACCGCCAGGCGCTGCGGCGCCAGGATGTAGCTGAGCTCGCCGTCGTCGTAGCGGATCAGCGCGATGAAGGCGCTGCGGTTGGGGTCGTACTCGATGCGCTCGACCGCCGCCGACACGTCGAACTTGCGCCGACGGAAGTCGATCATGCGGTAGGTGCGCTTGTGACCGCCGCCCTGGAAGCGCGCCGTCACGCGGCCGCGGTTGTTGCGGCCGCCCTTGCTCGACAGGCCCTCGGTCAGCCCCTTGACGGGCTTGCCCTTATAGAGGCCCGAGCGGTCGACGATGACGAGCTGGCGCTGGCCCGGCGTCACCGGTTTGTAGTTCTTGAGTGCCATTGTCCTATCCTCGCGGCCTGTCAGAGACCCGTCGCAATGTCGATCGAATGGCCCTCGGCCAGCGTCACGATCGCCTTCTTGGCGTCGCTCTGCCGCCCGATCGTGCCGCGGAAGCGCTTGACCTTGCCCTTGCGCACCAGGGTGTTGACCGCCGTCACCTTGACGCCGAACAGCGCCTCGACGGCCGCCTTGATCTCAGGCTTGCTGGCCTTGCGCGCGACGTTGAAGACGACCTGGTTCTGCTCCGAAGCGAGGGTCGACTTCTCGGTGATCGCCGGGCTGACGATCACGTCATAGTGGCGAAGATCCGTCATTTGAAGCGCTCCTCGAGGGCCTCGACAGCCGACTTGGACAGGACCAGCGTGCCGCGGCGCAGAATGTCGTAGACGTTGATGCCGTGCACCGGCAGCACGTCGATATTGGGGATGTTGGAGGCCGCGCGGCGGAAGTTCTGGTCGATCTCCGCGCCGCCGATCATCAGCGCGTTCGTCAGCCCGAGCTTGGCGAAGCTCTCGACCAGCGCCTTCGTCTTGGCCTCGCCGAGCGCCAGCTCGTCGATGACGATCAAATTCTCCGCCCGCGCCTTGGCCGACAGCGCATGCTTCAGCCCGAGCGCGCGCACCTTCTTCGGCAGGTCGTGCGCGTGGCTGCGCACGACCGGGCCGTGCGCCTTGCCGCCGCCGCGGAACTGCGGCGCGCGCGCCGAGGAGTGCCGCGCCCGGCCGGTGCCCTTCTGCCGGTACATCTTGGCGCCGGTGCGGGCGATCTCGGAGCGTCCCTTGGTCTTGTGCGTGCCCTGCTGCTTCTTGGCGAGCTGCCAGCGCACGACCCGCTGCAGGATGTCCTGGCGCGGCTCGAGGCCGAAGATCGCGTCCGAAAGCTCGACCTTGCCCGCGTCCTTACCGGCAAGGGTGGTCATCTTGAGGTCCATCACTCCGCCCCCTCGCTGGCCGCTCCGGCGTCGCCGCCGGCAGCCTGATTGCCTTCAACCGCGCGGATCGCCGCCGGCTTGGGCGCGCCGTCCGGCAGCGGCGCCTTGACGGCGTCGCGCACCATGATCCACGCGCCCTTGGAGCCGGGCACCGCACCGCGCACCAGGATCAGACCGCGCTCGGCGTCGGTCGACACCACCTCGAGGTTCTGCGTCGTCACGCGCCGGTCGCCCATGTGGCCGGCCATCTTCTTGCCCTTGAACACCTTGCCGGGGTCCTGGCGCTGACCGGTCGAACCGTGCGTGCGGTGCGAGATCGAGTTGCCGTGCGTGGCGCGGCCGCCACCGAAGTTGTGCCGCTTCATCACGCCCTGGAAGCCCTTGCCGATCGAGGTGCCGGTGACGTCGACCTTCTGGCCGGCCACGAAGTGGTCGACCGTGATCTCGGCGCCGACGTCGAGCATGTTCTCCGGCGACACGCGGAACTCGGCCAGCTTGCGCTTCGGCTCCACCGAGGCGGCCGCGAAGTTGCCGCGCATGGCCTTCGACGTGTTCTTGACCTTGGCCAGGCCGACGCCGAGCTGGACGGCGTCGTAGCCGTTCTTCTCCTGCGTGCGCTGCGCGACCACCTGGCAGTTTTCCATCCGCAGAACCGTGACGGGCACATGCTCGCCCGCGTCGTTGTAGACGCGCGTCATGCCGATCTTCTGTGCGATTACACCTGAACGCATCGGTTCGTATTCCTTTTCAGCTTCCCTTGCGCCGCCGCCGCTCGGGCGGCCGGCGCGGGCTCGAGGCGCCAAGCCCCTTGCCCTAGAGCTTGATCTCCACGTCGACACCGGCGGCCAGGTCGAGCTTCATCAGCGCGTCGACCGTCTGCGGCGTGGGGTCCACGATGTCGAGAAGCCGCTTGTGCGTGCGCATCTCGAACTGCTCGCGGCTCTTCTTGTCGATGTGCGGCGAGCGGTTGACCGTGAACTTCTCGATCCGCGTCGGAAGCGGAATCGGACCGCGGACGTTGGCGCCGGTGCGCTTGGCGGTCGACACGATCTCGCGCGTCGAGGCATCGAGCACCCGGTGATCAAACGCCTTGAGGCGGATGCGGATATTCTGTCCGTTCATGTCACTTCCTTCGGCCGCCACGGCCACCATGCGGCGCCGTGGCGGTTGCGTTTGATGCCCGTCTTACTCGGTGATGGAGGCGACGATGCCGGCGCCGACGGTGCGGCCGCCCTCGCGGATGGCGAAGCGCAGCTTCTCCTCCATGGCGAT
>NZ_JAOAOP010000042.1 GCF_030398335.1 Aquibium sp. A9E412 | reverse complement strand
TGGCGCGGCCGCGCGCGGCCGATCGTCTGCTTGAGCAGCGCGGCGGCCAGCCCCGAGCCGCCGATCGTCAGAAAGGCGAACCACGCCGCGCCGACCCGGTTGAACAACAGCAGCCGGGCGCGCGGCGCGTAGTCCCGCCAGTCGACCAGCCCGGCGAAGATCAGGAACAGGCCGAGCGGCACCAGATACCAGCCCGACTGGCCGATGTCGGTCAGCGCGACGGCGTAGCGCACCACCGTGCGCTCGTAGTCGACGCCCTGGGCCCCGAAGATCGGGTCGAGGAAGAGCAGCGCGTAGAGCGTGAACGTGGCGCCGATGAAGGCGAAGCGCCGCCAGGCCGCGCGATAGGCGCGGGCGGCGCCGCGCGCCTGGTGGCGCCGGCGCACGAAGGCCGCCGTCGAGCGCACATTGGCGACGAACAGCCGGGCACGGCGCTGCAGCGCGCCGGCCGGGCCGGGCGTCGGTGCGGGAACCCTGTCGCGGGCATCCTTTCGCATCGGCCTTCGGCTCCGCCTTCGGCGCGGCCGCGCCGGGCGCCGCGCCACCGCCACGCTCAGCCGAGCGCGCGGAACCTGGCCAGCACCGCGTCGCCCATCGCCGCCGTGCCGACCGCCTCGCCGCCCGCGGCGATGTCGCGCGTGCGCAGCCCGTCGTCGAGCACGCCGGCGATCGCCGCCTCCAGCCGGTCGGCCTCCGCCACCATGTCGAAGGAGTAGCGCAGGCACATGGCGAAGGAGGCGATCATGGCGATCGGGTTGGCCGCGCCCTGGCCGGCGATGTCGGGGGCCGAGCCGTGCACCGGCTCGTAGAGCGCCTTGCGCGTGCCGCTGCGCGCGTCGGGCGCACCGAGCGAGGCGGACGGCAGCATGCCGAGCGAGCCGGTGAGCATCGCCGCGACGTCCGACAGCATGTCGCCGAACAGGTTGTCGGTGACGATGACGTCGAACTGCTTGGGCCAGCGCACGAGCTGCATGCCGCCGGCATCGGCCAGCATGTGGGTGAGCTCGACATCGGCATAGTGCGCCTGGTGGGTGGCCGTGACGACCTCCTTCCAGAACACGCCCGACTTCATCACGTTGTGCTTTTCCATCGAGCACACCTTGTTGCCGCGCGTGCGCGCCAGCTCGAAGGCGACCCCGGCGATGCGCTCGATCTCGTAGGTATCGTAGACCTGGGTGTCGATCGCCCGCTTCTGGCCGTTGCCGAGATCGACGATCTCCTTCGGCTCGCCGAAATAGACGCCGCCGGTGAGCTCGCGCACGATCAGGATGTCGAGGCCCTCGATCACCGCGCGCTTGAGCGAGGAGGAATCGGCGAGCGCCGGATAGCAGATCGCCGGCCGCAGATTGGCGAACAGCGCCAGCTCCTTGCGCAGCCGCAGAAGCCCCGCCTCCGGCCTGACCTCGTAGGCCACGCCGTCCCACTTCGGCCCGCCGACCGCGCCGAACAGCACCGCGTCGGCGGCCAGCGCCCTGGCCATGTCGTCCTCGGAGATCGACTGGCCGTGCGCGTCGTAGGCGGCGCCGCCGACCAGCCCCTCCTCGATCTCGAAGCCGGCGCTAAGATCGGCGTTCATCGCCGCGATCAGCTTGCGCACCTCGGCCATCGCCTCGGGGCCGATCCCGTCGCCGGGCAGGAGAAGGAGCTTGCGGGTGGGCATGGGTGTCGGACCTCTCGTGCGTGGACAACCGTCGGCGCCTTGCTAGACGATCGCAGCGGAAAGGGAAATGCGCTTTCGCCGGGCGGGCGACGCCGGGCGGACGGCGGCCGCCGCGCATCCGCGCGACGGCCTTTGGGTTCTGCCGCTCAGCGGTCGCGGCGCAGCGCGGTCACCTCGATCTCGATCTTCATCTCCGGCTTGGCCAGCTCGCACAGCACCATGGTGGCCGCCGGCATCACCTCGCCGAAGAAGGCGCCGAGGATCGGAAACACCGGCTCGACATAGTCGCGGTGGGTGACGAAGTACTGCACGCGCACGATGTCGTGCCGCTTGAAGCCGGCCTCCTCGAGCACGCGCTCGATGTTGGCCAGGCAGGCATGCGTCTGCTCCTCGACGCTGTCGGGCATCGTCATGGTCTTGAAGTCGTAGCCGGTGGTGCCGGCCACGAAGCACCAGTCGCCGTCGACCACGGCGCGCGAATAGCCGACCGTCTTCTCGAGCGGCGAGCCGGTGGAGATGTGTCTGCGCATCGTCTAACTCCTCACGCCCAGGGCCGCGTCTCGGCGAGCTTCTTCTCGAAGCCGTCGATGGCGGCGGTCTTTTCCAGCGTCAGGGCGATGTCGTCGAGCCCGTTGAGCAGGCAGTGACGGCGGAAGGGATCGATGTCGAAGCGGATCGTGCCGCCGTCCGGCCCGGTGATCTCCTGGCGTTCGAGATCGACCGTCAGCGTGGCGTTGGCGCCGCGCTCGGCGTCATCCATCAGCTTTTCCAGCTCCTGCGGGCTGACCCGGATCGGCAGGATGCCGTTCTTGAAGCAGTTGTTGTAGAAGATGTCGGCGAAGCTGGTCGAGATGACGCAGCGGATGCCGAAGTCGAGCAGCGCCCAGGGGGCGTGCTCGCGCGACGAGCCGCAGCCGAAATTGTCGCCCGCCACCAGGATCCTGGCGTTCCGGTAGGCCGGCTTGTTCAGCACGAAATCGGGGTTCTCCGAGCCGTCCTCCAGATAGCGCATGTCGGAGAACAGGCCGGTGCCGAGACCGGTGCGCTTGATCGTCTTGAGATAGTCCTTGGGGATGATCATGTCGGTGTCGACATTGACGATCGGCAGCGGAGCCGCGACGCCGGTGAGCGTGGTGAACTTGTCCATGGTCGGGGATGCCTGTCGCTGTGAAGACGTGGGCGCGAAGCTTTACACAAGCGCGCGCCGCGACGCAAAGGGCGGCCCGTCCGGCCGCCCTTCGTCGCTGCTTCCGTTGTCCGCGTCGCCCGGAAACGCGCTCACGCGCGGGCGAGCGCCATCACGCCGGTCTCGGTGCCGGTCAGCCGTCGCGAGCGGCCGTCGGCGCCGACCACCATGGTGATCCGCCGCCGCTCCGAGGAGAACAGCTCGGAGGTGACGACGTCGACCGGCGGGTCGAAGGCGATCGTCGCGCGCCACAGGTCGGGCTTGATGGTCTCGGCCAGGCCGATCACCCGTCCGCGCGCGGGCTTGCCGTTGAAGCGGCCGGTCACCGCGTCACCGACGCCGAACGGCGCCTGCGGCCGCGCCGGCGCCGCGCTCCGGTCGTTGCCGGCGGCGGCGAGGGTGTTCCAGTCGCGCGCCCCGTTGAGCCGGGCGACGAGCTCGAGCGCGCGGGAATGGCCGAGCGTGATGCCGTCCTCGGCGAGCGCGCTGCGCAGCCGGCGCGCCTGCGCCTTGGGATCGGAAGGAACCGGTGTGGGATGGACCGGTGTGGTGGTGGTGCGGGTCATCGTTTCGCTCCTGCTGGGCGAACGGCGTCGTGTCACGGGCGCCCGCATTGCCGTTTCGGCCGTCGCATGGACAGGGGAAACGCGTCGTCGTCGGGAAGCTTCACCATGGCGCGGGGCCTGCGGGCGGCCGGCGCCTCCCGGGCCGGGCCGCTCAGATAGGCATTCGCCGGCGGCCGGTCAATGGCCCAGTCGATGGCCGGCCGGGCGGGGCGAGGCGCGGGCTGCCCGGCGGCCGCGGTCAGATCACGTTGAGCTCGCGGAACGGCCGGTTCTCGGCGATGCGCCCGTAGCCGAAGGCGGAGCAGTCGACGCTGCGATAGGCGCCGTGCACGACGAGCTCGGCCAGCGCCTGGCCGACGGCCGGCGCCTGCTGCAGGCCATGGCCGGAAAAGCCGTTGGCGAACAGGAAGTTGCCCACCTCGGGGTGCGGCCCCACCACGGCGTTCTGGTCGAACGTGTTGTACTCGTAGTGGCCGGCCCAGCCGCCCGCCGGCCGCACCGCCTCGAAGGCCGGCACGCGCGCGGCGAGCGTCGGCCACACCACCGCCTCGAACAGCGGCCAGTCGGGCTCGAAATCGGCCGTGTCGGCCGGCCCCTCCGAGGCCGCCTGCTCCGCGCCGCCGGCGATGAAGACGCTGCCTTCGGGCCGCACATAGACGCCCGACGGGTCGACCGTCAGCGGCATGTCGTCGAAGCGCTGCCGCGCCTCGAACACGAAGACCGAGCGCTTGCGCGGCTCGACCGGCAGGGCGAGGCCGGCGAGCGCCGCCACCCGGCCGGCCGAGGCGCCGGCGGCGTTCACCACCAGGCCGGCGCCGAGCCTGCTGCCGTCGCCCAGCGTCACCGCCTCGATACGGTCGCCGGCCCGGGCGATGCCGGTAACCGTTTCGGTAACGAAATCAACCGTCATCCCCTTGAGCGCCTTGCGGTACAGCATCAGCAGCGCATGCGCGTCGAACCAGCCTTCGCCGGTGCGGCCATAGGCGCCGGCGGCGATCCCGTCGGTGGCGAGCCAGGGAAAGCGGACGCTGAGCGCGGCGGCGTCCTCGAGCACGATGTCGGCACCGGCGGCGCGCTGCGTGCGGTGGTTGGCGACGAGCCGCGCGTGTCCCGCCGCGCTCGCCAGCACCAGATAGCCCTTCTCGCGGAAGGCGATGTCGGCCTCGGCGCCGAACACCGTCTTCAGCTCGCGGAACAGCCGCAGGGTGTGCTGCGACAGGCGGATGTTCTCGGGCGCGGAGAACTGCTGCCGGATCGAGGCGCAGGACAGGGTCGTGGCGGCGCGGGCGAAACCCGGGTCCGGCTCGATCAGCGCGATCGTGCCGACGAAGCCCTCGCGCCGCAGCGACCAGGCGACGGCGCTGCCGACGATGCCGCCGCCGATGATGACGATGTCGTGATGGCGCATGGCCTGGCCGCCGCTCCCTGCCGCAGTGCCGCTTGTCGCGTTCGGCGGCCAGCGAACCAGCTTCGCCGGGTCGCCGCAAGCCCGTTTCGCGGTCGCCGCGGCGCCGGCGCAGCCGGGCTTGCACGCACGCGGCGGCTGCGCCATGAAAGGGCCATGACCGCCCGTCCCTTCCGCCCGCGCCGCTCCGTCCTCTACGTCCCGGCGAGCAACGATCGCGCGCTCGCCAAGCTCGCCCGCCTCGACTGCGATGCCGTCATCCTCGATCTGGAGGATGCGGTCGCGCCCGACGACAAGGCGGCGGCGCGCGAGCGGCTGCGCGACCTCTTCGCCGAAGCGCGGCCGGGCTGCGAGACGGTGGTGCGCATCAACGCGCTGTCGAGCGCGTGGGGCACGGAAGACCTGCTCGCCGCGCGCGGCATGCGGCCGGACGCGATCCTGCTGCCCAAGGTCGAATCGGCGCGCGACATCGCCGACGCCGCCGAGGCGCTCGACGAGACGGACGCGCCGGCCGGCCTGCGCCTGTGGGCGATGGTCGAGACGCCGCGCGCCGTGCTGCGCCTCGACGACCTCGCCGAGCATGCGCGCGAGCCCCATTCCAGGCTGGATTGTCTCGTTGCCGGAACGAACGATCTGGTGAAGGACACCGGCATCGAGCCGGGCCCGGACCGGCGTCATCTGGTGCCCTGGCTGATGCAGATCGTGCTCGCCGCGCGGGCCGGCGGGCTCGACGCGCTCGACGGCGTGTCCAACGATTTCCGCGACACGGCGGCGTTTGCCGCCGAATGCGCCGCCGGCCGCGCCATGGGCTTCGACGGCAAGACGCTGATCCATCCCGCGCAGATCGCCCCGGCCAATGCCGCCTTCGCGCCGTCGCAGTCCGCGCTCGCCGAGGCGCGCGCGGTGGTCGAGGCGTTCGCCGGACCGCACAATGCCGGCCGCGGCGTGGTGGTGCTGGAGGGCCGCATGGTGGAGCGGCTGCATCTGGAGCAGGCCGAGCGGCTGCTGGCCAAGGCGGCGCGCATCGCGGAGGCGGGCTCGTGAAGCTCTACCGTTTCCTGACCGGGCCCGACGATGCCGGCTTCTGCCACAAGGTGACGGCGGCGCTCAACCGCGGCTGGCAGCTGCATGGCGGCCCGACCTACGCCTGGGATCCGCAAAGCCGCACGATGCGCTGCGGCCAGGCGGTCTGCAAGGAGGTCGAGGGCGCCGACTACACGCCCGACATCACGCTGTCGGAACAGTAGGCGCGACGGACCCGGGCGGACAGGCCCGGCCGGCCGGCGAAGTCCGCCGCCTGCCGGCGCTGGCGCGCTTCACGCGACGGTCTCCTCGATGCGCTCCATGTCGTCGTCGGACAGGCCGAAATGGTGGCCGATCTCGTGGATCAGCACATGCGCGACGATGTCGCCGAGCGTCTCCTCGTTCTCCGCCCAGTAGTCGAGGATCGCGCGGCGGTAGAGCGTGATGCGGTTGGGCCCCTCGCCGGTCTGCGGGTTCCAGCGCTCGGCGATGCCGCGCCCCTCGAACAGGCCGAGCAGGTCGAACGGCGTCTCGAGCGCCAGATCGTCCATGATGTCCTCGCTGGGAAACTCGGTGATCTGGATGACGATCTCGCCGGTGAGCGCGCGGAACTCCTCGGGCAGATTGGCATAGGTTTCCAGCGCCAGAAGCTCGAGCTCCTGCAGCGAAGGCGAAAGCTGGTCCTGCCAGGCGCGGGTGCGGTAGATGCGTGCCATGGATACCTCTCGCGCGGCATATAGCGGTTTCGGCGCGGCCTTTCGAGGGGCTTGGCCGGCGGCCGGCAACGCGCCGCACCGGCCGCGCCGAGGCGCGGCGCGCACGGAGCCTGCCGGACAGAGGAATAAATTCTTCCGCACGCCCGCTTGACTCTTCGCGCCCGGTTTGGAATCGATAAGAACATAACAGGAACAGATGAGACCGGGAGCGATCGGCATGGCGACGTCCGCCATGGCGCGGCAGACCGTTTTTGCCCTGCGCCAGGAAATCGCCCGTCTGGAGGGCCGGCCGCCGGCCTGGCTGGAGCATCCGGCGCCGGCCGGCGCGGCGGCACAGAGCGTGTCCGGCGCGACCGTACTGCGCCGGGCCGGCCATGCGCCGACGCCGGCCGGCGCGGCATCCGCGCGGCTTTCGAGCGGCGCGGCCGGCTTCGACGGCGCGCTCGGCGGCGGCCTGCCGCGGGCTGCGCTGAGCGAGATCTGTGCGGCCGCCACGCGCGATGCCGCCGCCGCGGCGGGCTTCGCGCTGGCGCTCGCCGCGCGGGCCGCGCAGGCGCCCGATGCCGCCCTCCCGGTGCTGTGGATCGGCCCGGCCGATCTCTTCGGCGAGGCGGGCGCGCCCTATGCGCCGGGGCTCTTGCGGCTGTTCGCCCTGCCGCCGGAGCGGCTGGCGCTGTGCACGGTGGCGCGCCGCGACGAGGCCCTGTGGGTAGCGGAGGAGGCGGCCGGCGCCGGCGCCTTCGCCGCCGTTCTGGTCGAGCTGCACGGCCGCGCCGCCCGGCTCGGCCTCACCGCGACGCGGCGCCTGCAGCGCCGTGCCGCGGCGAGCGGGCGGCCGGTGCTGCTCGTCCGCCAGGCCGCCGCGCCCGAGCCGACCGCCGCGCCGCTGCGCCTTGCCGTGGCGCCCGCCCCTTCGGCGCTACGCGCCACGCTCGCCGGGCTGCTGCCGGGCTCGATCGGCCCGCCGGCCTTCGCCGTCGCCATCGACAAGAGCCCGGCCGCCCGCCCCGCCACCTTCGTGCTGCACTGGAATCCCGATGAACGCGCCTTCGAGGAAAGACGGCCAGAGATATCTCGCCCTGTGGTTCCCGCACCTGCCGAGCGACCGCATCCTGCGCCGGCGCCTGGGGCGCGGCTGGCGCGCGGCCGCGCGCTGCGCCGCGCCGGCTGAGCGGCCGCCGCTGGTCGTCACCCGGCACGAGGCCAACACCCGGCGCATCGCCGCCTGCGACGAGGCGGCCGCCGCCCTCGGCCTGCGGCCGGGGCTCGGCCTGGCCGACGCGCGCGCCCGCCATCCGGGCCTCGAGGCGGTCGAGGCCGAGCCGGAGGCCGACCGCCGGCTGCTCGCCGCCCTGGCCGACTGGTGCGACCGCTACACGCCGCTGGTCGCGCTCGACCCGCCGGACGGGCTGTTTCTCGACATCACCGGCTGCGCCCATCTGTTCGGCGGCGAGAAGGCGCTGCTCGACGACGCGCTGGCGCATCTCTTCCACCAGGGTTTCGACGCCCGCGCCGGGCTCGCCTCCACCGCCGGCGCGGCCTGGGCCGGCGCCCGCTTCGCGCTGCCGCCGATCGGCCGCGGCGAGGAGGCCGAGGCGCTGGCGCCGCTGCCGCTCGCCGCGCTGCGCCTCGACCAGGCGGCGCGGCGCGGGCTGGAAAGCGTCGGCCTGACCACGGCCGGCCTGGTGCTGGCCGCGCCGCGCGCGCCGCTCGCCCGCCGTTTCGGGCAGGACCTGCTCGCCCGCCTCGACCAGGCGCTCGGCCGCGTCGACGAGCCGGTCTCGCCGCGCCGCCCGGTGGCACCGCTGTCGGCCGAGCGCCGGCTGGCCGAGCCGGTCGGCCGCGCCGAGGACATCGAGCAGCTGACCGGCCGGCTCGCCGCCACGCTGAAGGACGAGCTGGAACGGCGCGGCGAGGGCGCCCGCCGGCTCGAGCTCGCGCTGTTCCGCGTCGACGGCGCCGTCTGCCGGCTTGCCGTCGGCACGGCGCGGCCGCTGCGCGAGCCGGCGCTCGTCGAGCGGCTGTTCCGCGAGCGCATCGCCGCCCTCGACGGCGGCCTCGATACCGGCTGCGGCTTCGATCTGGTGCGGCTTTCCGTCTGCCTGGCCGCCCCCTTCCGCGCCGCGCAGGCCGATCTCGCCGGCGACCGCGGCGCCGGAGCCGAGAGCCTGGCGCGCTTCGCCGAGCGCGTCGGCGCCCGGCTCGGCGCCGCCGCGCTGATGCGCCCGCAGGCGATGGAGAGCCATTGGCCCGAGCGCGCGGTGCTGCGGGTGCCGCTGGTCGCCGCGCTCGGAAAACCGGCAGCCGCGCAAAGGGCCACGCAAAAGACCGCGCAGGGGGCCGCGCCCGCGGCGCGGCCGGACGGGATGGCGCGGCCGCTGCGCCTGTTCGACCGGCCCGAGCCCGTCGCGGTCACCGCCGCGGTGCCCGACGGCCCGCCGGCGCGCTTCCGCTGGCGCCGCGTGCTCTACGACGTCGCCCGCGCGGAAGGGCCGGAGCGGCTGGCGCCGGAATGGTGGCGCAGCGGCGAGGAGGCCGCCACGCGCGACTATTTCCGCGTCGAGGACGCCGCCGGCCGGCGCTACTGGCTGTTCCGCGAGGGCCTCTACGGCACCGCCGGCCCGGCGCCGCGCTGGTTCCTGCACGGCCTGTTCGCATGACCGGCACGATGCAGCGCCCGGCCGCGGCGTCGGCGGAGCCGGCCTATGCCGAGTTCGCCGTTCAGTCGAGCTTCTCCTTCCTGCGCGGCGCCTCGCAGCCCGAGGAGCTTGCCGTCACCGCGCACCGGCTCGGCCTGGCCGCGCTCGGCCTGGCCGACTGCAACACCGTGGCCGGCGTGGTGCGTGCCTGGCTGCAGGCGCGCGAGGCGGGGCTCGCCTACCATCCCGGATGCCGGCTCGTCTTTTCCGACGGCACGCCCGACATGCTCGCCTATCCGATGGACCGCGCCGGCTGGGGCCGGCTGTGCCGCATGCTGACGGTGGCCAACGAGCGCGGCGCGAAGGGCGCGCCGGACCTGCGCCGCGCCGACCTGATGGCGTGGGGCGACGGCCTGGCGCTCGCCCTGCTGCCGGCGCTCGGCGCCGCGACGGCCGCCGAGCTGGCGCTGCTGCGCGAGCTCGCCGGACGCTTTGCCGGCGCCGTGTGGCTCGCCGCAGCGCCGCGCCACGACGGCGACGACCGCTTCCGGCTGGCCCAGGCCGAGGCCATGGCGGCGGCCGCCGGCGTGCCGCTGATGGCGGTCAACGACGTGCGCCACCACGCGCCCGAGCGCCGCCCGCTGCAGGACGTGATGACGGCGATCCGACTCAATCTGCGCGTTTGCGAAGCCGGCTATCATCTTGCCGCCAATGCCGAGGCCCATCTCAAGCCGCCGGCCGAGATGGCGCGGCTGTTCCGCCGCCATCCGCAGGCGCTGGCCGAGACGCTGCGCTTTGCCGGCCGGCTCGGCTTCAGCCTCGACGCGCTGCGCTACAACTATCCCGACGAGCCGACCGAATCCGGCCTGCCGCCGCAGGCCGAGCTCGAGCGGCTGGTGTGGGCCGGCGCGCGCAGGCGCTATCCCGCCGGCCTGCCCGACAACGTCGCCGCGATGATCGCGCACGAGCTTGCCACCGTCGCCGAGCTCGGCTACGCGCGCTATTTTCTCACCGTGCACGACATCGTCGGCTTCGCCCGCTCACGCGGCATCCTGTGCCAGGGTCGCGGCTCGGCCGCCAACTCGATCATCTGCTACTGCCTGCGCATCACCGATGTCGGGCCCGACATCATCGACCTCCTGTTCGAGCGCTTCATCTCCAGGGAGCGCAACGAGCCGCCCGACATCGACGTCGATTTCGAGCACGAGCGGCGCGACGAGGTGATCGCCTACATCTACGAGAAGTACAGCGCCCGGCGCACCGCGCTCGCCGCCTCCGTCGTCACCTACCGGGCGCGCTCGGCGCTGCGCGAGGTGGCCAAGGCGATGGGCCTTTCCGACGACGTGATGACGGCGCTGTCGGGCTCGATCTGGGGCTGGTCGACCGCCGAGGTCGGCGAGCGGGAGGCGCGCGCGGCCGGGCTCGATCCCGACGACCCGCTGATCGTCGCGGTAATGCGGCGCGCCAACGAGATCATGGATTTCCCGCGCCACCTGTCGCAGCATGTCGGCGGCTTCGTCATCACCCGCGACCGGCTCGACGAGATCGTGCCGATCGTCCGCACCGCGATGGACGAGCGCCGCATGGTCGAGTGGGACAAGGACGATCTCGAGGCCGTCGGCATCCTCAAGATCGACATCCTGGCGCTCGGCATGCTGTCGTGCCTGCGCCGCGCCTTCGACCTGCTGGAGGACCATTACGGGCAGCGCCTCGATCTGGCGACGCTCCCCGCCGAGGACCCCGCCGTCTACGCGATGATCCAGCGGGCCGACACGATCGGCGTCTTCCAGATCGAAAGCCGCGCGCAGATGACCATGCTGCCGCGTCTCAAGCCGGCTAATTTCTACGATCTGGTGATCGAGGTGGCGATCGTGCGGCCGGGCCCGATCCAGGGCGACATGGTGCACCCCTATCTGCGCCGGCGCGAGGGCAAGGAGACGGTCGACTACCCGCGCCCGGAGCTCAGGGCGATCCTGCAGCGCACGCTCGGCGTGCCGCTGTTCCAGGAGCAGGCGATGCGCATCGCGGTCGAGGCCGGCGGCTTCAGCCGCGGCCAGGCCGACGAGTTGCGCCGCGCCATGGCCACCTTCCGCCGCGTCGGCACCATCGGCACGCTGCGCCGCAAGATGATCGACGGCATGGTGGCGCGCGGCTACGAGCGCGGCTTCGCCGAGCAGTGCTTCAAGCAGATCGAGGGCTTCGGCGAATACGGCTTTCCCGAAAGCCACGCCGCCTCCTTCGCCCTGCTCGTCTATGCCTCGGCCTGGTTCAAGGCGGTCTATCCCGACGTGTTCTGCGCCGCCATCCTCAATGCCCAGCCGATGGGCTTCTACAGCGCCGCGCAGCTGGTGCGCGACGCGCGCGAGCACGGCGTGGCGGTGCGTCCCGTCGACGTCAACCATTCGGCCTGGGACTGCACGCTGGAGCCGGCCGGCTTCGACGCCGCCGCGGTGGCCGCGCGGCACGCCACGATGCGCGGCACCATCCGCACGGCCCATGCGGTGCGGCTCGGCCTGCGCCAGGTCAAGGGCCTGGCCGAGGCCGACATGGCGGTGCTGCTGGCGCGCCGCGGCCGCGGCTACGATTCGGTGCGCGACCTGTGGCTGCGCACCGGCCTGCCGCGCGCGGCGATCGTGCGGCTCGCCGAGGCCGACGCCTTCGGCTCGCTCGGGCTCGACCGGCGCGCCGCGCTGTGGGCGGCGCAGGCGCTCGATGCCGGCCGCGCGCCCGAGCGGCTGCCGCTGTTCGAGCGGCCGGACCTGCGGCTGGCCGACCGCGAGCCGGAGACGGCGCTGCCGGCGATGCCGCTCGGCGAGCATGTCGTGCACGACTATCGCTGGCTCGGCCTGTCGCTCAAGGCGCACCCGCTGTCCTTCCTGCGCGCCGGCCTGGCCGGCGAGCGGGTGGTGCCGAATGCGGCGCTCGCCGAGCGCCGCAGCGGCCGCCGCCTGTCGGTCGCCGGCCTGGTGCTGATCCGCCAGCGGCCGGGCTCGGCCAAGGGGGTGATCTTCATGACGATCGAGGACGAGACGGGCGTGGCCAACATCATCGTCTGGCCCAAGGTCTTCGAGCGCTTCCGCCCGGTGGTGCTCGGCGCGCGGCTGGTGCGCGTCACGGGGCGGCTGCAGTCGGCCTCGGGCGTCATTCATGTCGTGGCCGAAACGATCGAGGACCTGACCGGACGGCTCGACATGCTGTTCACCGGCGCCGCGGCGATCGACGTGCTGTCGCGGGCCGACGAGGTGCGGCGGCCGATCGACGAGGACCGGCGCACCACGGCAGCACTCAAGCCGCTGCATCACCGGCTTGCCGGTGCGCGGGCCGGGCGGCCCCCGGGCGACGAGGGCGACCCGACGCGCACGGCCCGCCACGTCATGCCGAAGGGCCGCAACTTTCACTAGAGCCGTTGTGCGTGTCACGGAATCGCAGATCGGCTCTAACTCATTGTTTTCACGCGTTTCCGGAGGGCGACCGGTTCTGAAAACGGGAAAGCCGCGCGCCGCCTCAGCCGGTTTCGTCGTCGCCCAGCGGCCGCGCCTCGGATGGCAGCATGATGGGGATGCCGTCGCGCACCGGGTAGGCGAGCCGCGCCGCCTTGGAGACCAGCTCGCCGCGTGCCGCGTCGAAGCGCAGCGGCCCCTTGCTCAGCGGGCAGGCGAGCAGCTCGAGAAGTTTGGGGTCGATCGCGCCGCGCGTGTCGCGGCCGGTTCGCTCCGTCGTCATCGTGGGGCTTGCCTCCTCGCCTGCATGCCGTCCGCGAACGGCCGGCTGCCGATCCCGCGCCGGCTGCCGCCGGGTGCATGCCGCACGGCGTCCCCGCGCATGCGACCGCCTGGCGGAGGCCGGACCGCCGCTCGGGCACCGGGCATGCCCGGCTCGCGGCCTATTGCAGCCGCGCTGCCGGGTCGTCCTCCTTGCGCGCCACCACCATCTCGGTGATGGCGATCAGGGTTTCGGCCCGCGTCTTGAGATCCGGCGCCTCGAGCAGCGCCTGTTTCTCCGCCGCGCCATAGGGCGCCATCATCGACAGCGCGTTGACGAGGGGGCCATTTTCCGCCCGCCGCACGCTCTCCCAGTCCGCCTCGAGCTCGTGCGCGTCGAGATAGGCGCGGAAGGCCTTGAGGAGCGCTCCGCGGTTGACCTCACCGGCGCCGGCGTCGCCCTCGAGGTCCTCGGCGAAGGGCGCGATGCGGCACTGCCGGAAGGGCGTGCTCTCGTCCACCTCCTCGACGACGCGGAAGCGGCACACGCCCTGCAGCGCGATCAGATAACGCCCGTCGCCCGTCTCCGTCAGCGAGGTGAGGCGTCCCGCACAGCCCACCGCGCAGAGTTCCGGCTCTCCGTCGGCCCGCGCCGCGCCGTCGAGCCGCGGCTGGATCATGCCGATCAGCCGGCTGCCGGCCAGCGCGCTGTCGGTCATCGCCACATAGCGCGGCTCGAAGACGTTGAGCGGCAGCCGGCCGCCGGGCAGCAGCAGCGCTGCCGACAGCGGAAAGACGGGGATCACGTCGGCCACGTCGCTCGGGCATCGATAAAGGGCGTTCCCCGCTCGCACGTTTCTGCTCTCCAAATGCTCTGCTGCCTGCTATGTGGCGCACCCGCGCGCAAGCTCAATGCCGGTGCGGCAAAGCGGCCGTGCCGGCAGTCTCAGGAGAACAGCAGCGAGGAGAGCTGCCGGCGCGCCGACAACGTCGCCGGATCGTCGAGCCCCCACGCCTCGAAGAGCTGCAGCAGCTTGGTGCGCGCCGCCTCGTCGTTCCAGCTCCGCTCGGCGCGGATGATGGCCAGCAGCTCGGCCGCCGCCGCCTCGCGGTCGCCGCGCGCATTGTGGATCATCGCCAGATCGTAGCGCGCCTGGTGGTCGCGCGGGTTCTCGGCGATGCGTCGCTCGAGATCGGCCGGGTCGCCCAGCGCCGCGGTTTCCTCGGCAAGGTCGATGCGTGCCTGCACCCGGCCGACGGCCGGCGCGCCGCGCTCGGCCTCGGGCACCTGGGCGAGAAGGTCCTTCGCCTCGTCCGTCTGGCCGGCGTCGAGATAGAGCTCGGCCAGGCCGGCCAGCGCCTCGGCGTTCTCCGGCGCCTGCTGCAGGACGGCGGAATAGAGCTGCGCGGCCGCCTGCGCATCGCCCGCCTCGCGCGCCTGCCCTGCCGCCGCCAGCGCCTCGGCGAGCTGGTCGCCGCCTTCGCCGCCCGCCTCGCCGGCCACCTTGTCGATGAACTGCTTGATCTGGCTTTCCGGGATCGCGCCCATGAAGCCGTCGACCGGCTGGCCGTCGCGGAAGGCGATCACCGCCGGGATCGACTGAATGCCGAGCTGGCCGGCAATCGACGGGTGCTGGTCGATGTTCATCTTGACCAGGGCGACCTTGCCGCCGGCCTCGCGCACCGCCTTTTCCAGCGCCGGCGCCAGCTGCTTGCACGGCCCGCACCACGGCGCCCAGAAGTCGACCAGCACCGTGCGGCGCCGCGATTCGTCGAGCACGTCGGCCTTGAAGCCGGCCGTGGTCGTCTCCTTCGCCGCTTCACCGGCACCGCCGGCCGGCGCGCCACCGCCGAGATCGATCGTGCCGGTCATCTGTCCGCCACCGGCGCCATAGGGATTGTCAGGGTTGGCCATGTCGTGCCCCTTTCGTCAGCTTTCGGCCGGTCGGCCGAGCGGTGGCCGCCCGGTCCGGCCGCTGCGCCGCGTCGCCTGAAATGTGGCGATCACGCGGCCACTTTCAAGACGGCCGGCGGGTGGCCGGTCGCCTCGAGAAACCGCAGCAGATCGGTGTTGGCGATCGTCGTCGTCGCGGTGTTGACCAGCGGGTGCCCGTTGATCCGCGGCTGCGCCATCAGCGCCGCGTCGAGCACCACCTGCACCGCGCCGTCGGTGTCGTTGAGCGCGCCGAACACCGTCACCGCGCCCGGCTGCACGCCGAGCAGCGCCATCAGCGCCTCCGGCTTGCCGAAGGAGACGCGCCCCTGGGCGCCGATCAGCGCGTGCAGGCGCTTCAGGTCGACCTCGGCATGGGCGCCGACGGTGACCAGGAAATGCCGCCCCTTCCTGTCGCGCACGAACAGGTTCTTGGTGTGGGCGCCGGGTATGCGCGCATGCAGCGCCTCGGAGGCAGCCACCGTGAAGACCGCCTCGTGCGCATGCGTCTCGGTCTCGATCCCCAGGCGGTCGAGATAGGCGAACAGCTCTTCCGGCGTCTTGGCCATGCCCGCGGCTCCGCGTCGTGTCGCGTCCTGTGTAGCGCCATCGCGGCGCTTTTCAAGCCGCCGCGCGGCAGGCGCTGCGGTCCGGCCGCGACACCGCGCACGCCACCCCGCCGGCGCCCGGCGGCCATGCGACCGGCGAGGCGATTTCCCTGTTGCAATCGCTGTCGAGTTCGGCCATATACGCGGCCTGCGGCCGACGGCCGCGCGAGCGGGTGTAGCTCAGGGGTAGAGCACAACCTTGCCAAGGTTGGGGTCGAGGGTTCGAATCCCTTCGCCCGCTCCATTTTCTCTCTACAATCAATGGCTTGCAGGCTCGGACATCCGGGCCTTTTCGCCGTTTTGCGGCGGCGCGCGACAAGACGATTCAAACCGGCCGCGCGATGCGCTATGGCATCGCCATGGCGCAGAAGAAGTCGCACGAGGTGGACGGCTGGCTGCGGCGACCCGACCCGCGGGTCGCCGTGGTGCTGATCTACGGTCCCGACCGCGGCCTGGTGGCCGAGCGGGCGCGGCAGTTCGCCGAGCGTTCCGGCGCCGATCTCGACGATCCCTTTTCCGTCGTGCGGCTGGAGGCCGGCGAGGTCGAGCAGCAGCCGGGCCGGCTGCTCGACGAGGCGCGTGCCGTGCCGATGTTCTCCGAACGCCGCCTGATCTGGCTGCGCGGCGCCGGCACCCAGAAGGCGCTGGCCGCCGAGATCGCCGAGCTCTGCGCCGCGCCGCCGGCCGATGCGCGGTTGCTCGTCGAGGCCGGCGAGCTGCGCAAGGGGGCGGCGCTGCGCAGCGCGGTGGAAAAGGCCGACGCGGCGATGGCGCTGCCCTGCTACGCCGACGACGGGCGCGGGCTCGACGCGCTGATCGACGGCGAGCTCGCCGCCGCCGGCCTCGGCATCGGCCTGGAAGCGCGCCAGCTTCTCAAGGCCAATCTCGGCGGCGACAGGCTGGCCACGCGCGGCGAGCTGGAAAAGCTCACGCTGTATTGCCGCGGGCGCACCACCATCGAGGCCGACGACGTGCGCGCGCTCGGCGGCGACGTTTCCGCCCTCGACATCGACGAGACGGTCGATGCGGTGCTGACCGGCGACACCGCTGCCTTCGACCGCAGCTTCGCCCGCTTGCTCGCCGCGGGCACCGCGCCTTTCCTGTTTCTCGCCGCCGCGCAGCGCAGGCTGCACGCCCTGCAGGCGATGCGCCACGCCATGGATGCCGAGGGCAAGACACCGGCCGCGGCCGTCGCCGCGGCCCGCCCGCCGGTCTTCTTCGCCCGCCGCCCGGCGGCGGAAAAGGCGCTCAGGGCTTGGCCCGCCGCCGGCCTGGCGCACGCCGCCGAGCGGCTTCAGGCGGGCATCCTGAAGACCCGGCAGCGGCCGGACCTCGCCGCCGCGATCGCCCGCCAGACGTTGATGGCGCTGTCGCTCACCGCCCGCCGCGGCCGCTAGAGCCGTTCTGCGTTTCACGGAAGCGCAGATCGGCTCTAACTCATTGTTTTCACGCGTTTCCGAACGGCGAACCGGTTTCCACTTCGCCTGGAAACGCTATAAGACATCGCAGGCGCCGCGAGCACCGGTCCGCCCTCCGGGAACGGCACGACCAGGAAACGGCGTCGATCCGCGATTCGGTTTGCAAGCGAAGGGTGCTTTGCCGCTTTCGCTGCGGCGCCTCCCCCCGTCTGTCACCCGCGCGGTTCACCGGAGCGCCGGGGTTCATGCCAACGGCGTTGCCGGACGGGCGGACAGGCAGGCTGGGCCGCGCCGTGTGCGGACCGGGGCCGCGGCCCGCGACGGACTTCCATCCTCCGCGCTGTCTTTTGCCGGCCGCCGGGACGCGGAGTCACAGAGACGGCGTGGCGGCGGCGCGCACGCCATCCGCCGCACCGCGAGCGGGAATCGCCGGTGCTTCGCCGGCTAATTTATGCCTTGGGCTACTGTTTGAGACGCCGGCAGAGCTCGTCGAGCTGTTCCAGCGTGCGGTAGGCGATGCGCAGCTCGCCGCCACGCTCGCCGTGATTGATGCTCACGCGCATGCCGGTGACGTCGCTGAGCAGCCGTTCCAGCGACAGTGTATCGGCATCCTTTTCCGGCGCCGACCGGCGCGCCGGCCGTCCGGTTGCGCGCTCGGGCTCGGCGGCCAGCGCCTCGGCCTGGCGCACCGAAAGTCCCTGCTCGACGATGCGCCGGGCGAGACCGGCCGGATCCTCCGCATTGACCAGCGTGCGGGCATGGCCGGCCGACAGCGCCCCGTCGGCGACCAGATCGTGGATGACCTGCGGCAGCTTGAGCAGGCGCAGCGTGTTGGCCACATGGCTGCGGCTCTTGCCGATCACCTGGCCGAGATCGGCCTGCGTGTAGCCGTGCTCGTCCATCAGCCGCTGATAGCCGTGCGCCTCCTCGATCGGGTTGAGGTCGGCGCGCTGCACGTTCTCGATGATGGCGAGCTCGAGCGCCGCGCGGTCGTCGACCTCGCGCAGGATCACCGGCACCTCGGTGAGCCCGGCCCGCTGCGCCGCCCGCCAGCGCCGCTCGCCGGCGACGATCTCGAAGCTGTCGGCCGTGGCGCCGGGCCGCACGACGACCGGCTGGACGATGCCGTGCTCGCGGATCGACTGGGCGAGGTCGGCGAGCTCCGCCTCGCCGAAGCTGCGCCGCGGGTTGCGCGGGTTGGGCGTCACCAGCTCGATCGGCACGCGCCGGTCGGCGCTCACCGGCGCCTCCTCGGGCGCCGGCTGCTTGTCCATCTCGCCGATCAGCGCGGCAAGCCCGCGTCCGAGGCGCTTTCTGGAGGGATCCTCGCTCATGGCGCTTCCGTTCCTGCTTGTCACGCGGCCCGCAAGCGGCGCTCGCGGCGAATCAGCTCCGAGGCCAGCTGCAGATAGGCCTGGCTGCCGGAGCATTTGAGGTCGTAGAGGATCGCCGGCTTGCCGTAGGACGGCGCCTCCGACACGCGCACGTTGCGCGGGATCACCGTGTCGTAGACCGCCTCGCCCATATGGCTGCGCACGTCCTCCACCACCTGGTTGGCGAGATTGTTGCGGCCGTCGAACATCGTCATCACGATGCCCTGGATGGTCAGCGCCGGGTTGATGCCCGCGCGGATCTGCTCGACCGTCTCGAGCAGCTGGCTAAGGCCCTCGAGCGCGAAGAACTCGCACTGCAGCGGCACGAGCACCGAATCGGCGGCGGCCATCGCGTTCAGCGTCAGAAGATTGAGCGAGGGCGGACAGTCGATCAGCACATAGGAATAGCCGATGCCGGCCGAACCGCCGGCCCGCAACGCCTTGCGCAGCTTGAGCACGCGGTCCGGCGCCGCGGCGATCTCCATCTCGATGCCCAGAAGGTCGAGCGTCGACGGCACGATCGACAGCCCCGGCACGGCGGTCTCCATCGCCGCGTCGGCGACCGATGCCGCGCCGGTCAGCACGTCGTAGGAGGAGGTGAGCCGCGCCTGGCGGTCGATGCCGAGCCCGGTGCTCGCATTGCCTTGCGGGTCGAGATCGACGATCAGCACACGCTCGCCGATCGCCGCGAGCGCCGTCGCCAGGTTGATCGCCGTCGTGGTCTTGCCGACGCCGCCCTTCTGGTTGGCCACGGTGATGATGCGGGTGCGGTCGGTCATGGGCCCTGCGTCCGGCTTCGCCTTTCGTCGCGGCGGTCGTCCCGGGGGCGCAGCGCCGCCACCTCGAGAATGACCCCGCCGGGATCGATCTTGCTGGCATGTTCTACCAGATCGAAGGTCCACGCGGCAGCGCTTTCTGCCACCTCGCGCCGGTAATCCCGGCCTTTGTGAAAGAAACCGCGCGCGCCGGCGCCGAGCCACGGCCGGGTCAGCGCCAAGAGATCGGGCAGCGCCGCGACGGCGCGTGCGCTGACATGGGTGATTCCGGCGATCTCGCCGGCACAGGCCTCGATGCGGCGCCGATGGATGCGCGCGGCGACGCCGAGATCGGCCAGCGTGGCGCCCAGAAATGCCGCCTTCTTGGCGTTGCTCTCGACCAGGTGGACGGTCGTCTCGGGCCGCTCGGCGAGCAGGATCGCCATCACCGCGCCGGGAAACCCGCCGCCCGAGCCGATGTCGAGCCAGCCGCGCGCGCCGCCGGCGAATGGCAGCAGTTGCGCGCTGTCCAGGACATGGCGTTGCCAAAGCGCCGGCAGCGTGGCCGGCGAGACGAGATTGATGCGCTGCGACCAGCGGCGCAGCGCGTCGGCATAGGCGACCAGGCGGGCAAGCGTTTCACGTGAAACAGGCGCGCCCGCCACCGCGGCGAGCGCCGCCGCCTCCCGCGCGTCTCTGCCGCTCATGCCGCAGACCGGGCGGCAAGCCGTGCCGCCGCGGCGACGAGCGCCAGCGCGGCTGGCGTCATGCCGTCGATCGATCGCGCCTCGCCAAGATTGCGCGGCCGGCGCGCCGCCAGCTTCTGGCGCAGTTCGTTCGACAGCCCGGCAATCGCGCCATAATCGAGATCGTCCGGGATCGCGCTGCCCGACTCGCGGCGCAGCGCCGCCGCGTCGCGCGCCTGCCGCTCCAGATAGACCGCATAGCGCGCCTCGATCTCCAGCGCCGCCGCGCTCGCCCGGTCGATCGCGCCGAGTTCCGGCCAGATGCCGCCGAGCCGCGCAATGTCCACCTCAGCATAGGCCAGGAGATCGTAGGCCGTGCGGCGAACACCGTCGCGGTTCACCGCGAGCCCGTGCCGTGCGGCCGCATCCGGCGTGAGCGACAGCCCCTGAAGCCGGGCCCGCGCCGCCTCCAGGCGCTCGCGGCGCAGCGCGAAGCGTGCCGCGCGCGTCTCGCCGACGAGGCCAAGCGCCAGGCCGCGCGGCGTCAGCCGGTCGTCGGCGTTGTCGGCACGCAGCGATAGGCGGAACTCCGCGCGCGAGGTGAACATGCGATAGGGCTCACTGACGCCGCGCGTCACCAGATCGTCGACCATCACGCCGATATAGGCTTCGTCGCGGCCGAACGTCGTGCCCTCCGCCCCGGCCGCGCGGTGCGCGGCGTTGAGGCCGGCGAGCAACCCCTGCGCCGCCGCTTCCTCGTAGCCGGTCGTGCCGTTGATCTGTCCGGCGAGAAACAGCCCGCGCAGGCGTCGCGTCTCCAAGGTCGGCTCGAGCTCGCGCGGGTCGACATGGTCGTACTCGATGGCATAGCCCGGCTGTCGCATCCGCGTTCCCTCCAGGCCGGGAATGGTCCGCAGCAGCGCCGCCTGAACATCCTCCGGCAGCGAGGTGGAGATGCCGTTGGGATACACCGTGTCGTCGTCGAGCCCCTCCGGTTCGAGGAAGATCTGATGGCCGTCGCGATCGCCGAAGCGCTCGATCTTGTCCTCGATCGACGGACAGTAGCGCGGCCCGACGCCGCTGATGCCGCCGCTATGGAGCGCCGACCGGTGCAGATTGGCGCGGATGATTGCGTGGGTCTGCGGCGTCGTGCGGGTGATGCCGCAGGCGATCTGCGGCGTGGTGATCCGTGCAGTCAGCAGCGAGAAGGGAACCGGATCGGCGTCGGCCTCCTGGCGGTCGAGCCGATCCCAGCCGATCGTCCGCCCGTCGAGCCGCGGCGGCGTGCCGGTTTTCAGCCGCCCGAGCGCGAAGCCAGCCGCGTGCATGGCGCCAGAGAGAGCCTCGGCGGCGCGCTCGTTCATGCGGCCCGCGGCGAAGCACCGGTCGCCGATATGGATCATGCCGCGCAGAAAGGTGCCGGTCGTCAGCACCAGGGCACCGCAGGCGAGTTGCCGGCCGTCGGCCAGCCGCAGCCCGGCTACGCGTCCGGCCGCGAGGACGAAGTCCGCGGCCTCCCCCTCGACAATCGTCAGCCCGTCCTGCGCCGCCAGCGCGGCCTGCATCGCCTCGCGATAAAGCTTGCGGTCGGCCTGGGTCCGTGGGCCGCGCACCGCCGGTCCCTTGCGTCGGTTGAGCATGCGGAACTGGATGCCGGCGGCATCGGCCACCCGCCCCATGAGGCCGTCGAGCGCGTCGATCTCGCGCACGAGATGGCCTTTGCCCAGCCCGCCGATCGCCGGGTTGCACGACATCGCGCCGATGGTGTCGGCCCGCAGGGTCACCAGGGCCGTCCGCGCGCCGAGCCGCGCGGCCGCAGCCGCAGCTTCGCAGCCGGCATGGCCGCCGCCGACGACGATGACGTCGTAGCGCTCATCCATCGGGATCATCCGATCGCATCCGGTTCACTCTGGCACAAATCATCCGACGAGGACATGCGCCCGCAGGACGCGCCCGTCAAGCGCTGCGCGTTTCACGTGAAACGTTACCCTGGCATCCGCGGACCCCGATACCAACTGTTTCACGTGAATCATCGCCGGCCGGCCGTCGGTCGTGTTTCACGTGAATCATACGTCGGCTATTTGCCGATACAGAAATCCCGGAAGATCGAATCGAGCAGATCCTCCGTCCCGATCGCGCCGACGATGCCTGCCAGCGCCGCGCTCGCCAGCCGCAGCTCTTCCGCACGCAGTTCCAGCGCGAGCGTTTCGTCCTCCGTCGCCGCGCCGAGATGCGCCTGCGCCTCCTCGAGCAGCGCCACGTGGCGACGGCGAAATGGCGCGATCTCGCCGACCTGCCCCGCCGCCTCGCGGGCCAGGGAGCCGATTCGCGCCACCAACGCATCGAGCCCGCGTCCCGTCAGCACCGAAACGGCGACGTCCGTTCCGGCCGGCACGGCATCTTCGGCCATGCGATCGAGCTTGTTCGCGACGCGCAGCACCGCGCCGGCAAAGCCCGGTGGAAGCGAGAGCCCCGCGCTTTCCCCGGCCGTGGCGTCGTGGAGCGCGACGATCAGATCGGCCGTGCCGGCGCGCTCGAGCGCACGCGCAATACCGAGCGCTTCCACCCGACCCGCCGCGGCACGCAGGCCGGCGGTGTCGGCAACGATGACCTTGACGCCGTCGAGGTCGAGCGTCACCTCCAGCACGTCGCGCGTGGTGCCCGGCTCGTCGGTCACGATCGCCACATCGCGGCGCGCCAGCGCGTTGAGCAGGCTCGACTTGCCGGCGTTCGGCGGCCCCAGGATGACGACGCGATAGCCTTCGCGGATGATCTCCGCCCGCCGGTAGCCGGCCGCGTGACCGGCGATCTCGGTGCGCAGCGCCGCAACGTCCGCCCAGACCGTGTCGGAAACCGACCCCGGCACGTCGGCCTCGTCCGCGAAGTCGAGCTCCGCCTCGATCAGCGCCCGGGCCGACAACAGCCGTTGCCGCCAGCCTTCATAGAGCGCGCGGTGGCCGCCCTGCGCGTTCGCCAGCGCGAAGCGGCGCTGCGCCTCGGTCTCCGCCGCGACGAGGTCGGCCAGCGCCTCGGCACCGGTCAGATCGATCTTGCCGTTGACGAATGCCCGCCGCGTGAACTCGCCGGGCTCCGCGCCGCGCAGCCCCGGCCGGCCGGACAGCGTCTCCAGAACGGCCGCCACGACCGCCCGGCTGCCGTGCAGGTGCAGCTCGCCGCAATCCTCGCCGGTCGCGCTGGCCGGGCCGGGGAAGAACAGGCAGAGCCCGCTATCGAGCGGCAGGCCGGCAGCGTCGCGGAAGGTCGCCAGCGCAGCCCGCCGCGCCGGCGGCACGCACCCGGCGAGCGCCTCGAGCGTCGCGCGCACCGCCGGGCCGGACAACCGCACCACGGCCACCCCGCTCGGCAGCCCGCCGGAGGAAAGCGCGAAGATCGTATCGTCGAAGGGCCCAATCGCGGTCATCGCAGGTCGTTTCGGTCACGATTCGAAGGTCGACGGCGCTCGTCACTTGTGATGGCGGCGGTCAAGGCGGCGCATGGTGCCGCCATCCGCCTCTGCGCGCCGTATTCGTTTCGCATTCGAATCGAGACCGTCGCGGCGCGTCGGCCTCGAAACCACCGGCTCCGTAAGGATCGGACCGCAGCCGAATCGGAATCCCGCTGCGCCCGGAACCCACCAGCGGCGCCAACCGTATGGTTAGCCAACCGTTACCCGACACCGGCGGCGCCGTGCGCCGCTCCGTCAGGTGTTCATCGAATCGAAGAAGTCCGAGTTCGACTTGGTCTGCTTGAGCTTGTCGATCAGGAACTCGATCGCATCGGTCGTGCCCATCGGCGCCAGGATGCGGCGCAGCACGAAGATCTTCTGCAGATCCTGGCGCTGGACCAGCAGGTCCTCCTTGCGCGTGCCGGACTTGAGGATGTCCATCGCCGGGAAGATGCGCTTGTCGGCCACCTTCCGGTCGAGCACGATCTCGGAATTGCCGGTGCCCTTGAACTCCTCGAAGATGACCTCGTCCATACGGCTTCCGGTGTCGATCAGCGCCGTGGCGATGATCGTCAGCGAGCCGCCTTCCTCGATGTTGCGCGCCGCGCCGAAGAAGCGCTTCGGCCGCTGCAGCGCATTGGCGTCGACGCCGCCGGTCAGCACCTTGCCCGACGACGGCACCACGGTGTTGTAGGCGCGCCCCAGGCGGGTGATGGAATCGAGCAGGATGACAACGTCCCGGCCGTGCTCGACCAGCCGCTTGGCCTTCTCGATCACCATCTCGGCGACCTGGACGTGCCGCGAGGCCGGCTCGTCGAAGGTCGAGGACACCACCTCGCCCTTCACCGAGCGCTGCATGTCGGTGACCTCCTCCGGACGCTCGTCGATCAGAAGCACGATCAGGTAGCATTCGGGATGGTTGGAGGTGATCGAGTGGGCGATGTTCTGCAGAAGCACCGTCTTGCCGGTGCGCGGCGGCGCCACGATCAGCCCGCGCTGGCCCTTGCCGAGCGGCGCGACGAGATCGATGACGCGCGGCGACAGGTCCTTGGTCGTCGGGTTCTCGATCTCCATGCGCAGCCGCTCGTCGGGATAGAGCGGCGTCAGGTTGTCGAAGTGGATCTTGTGCCGGATCTTCTCCGGATCCTCGAAATTGATCGTGTTGACCTTGAGCAGCGCGAAGTACCGCTCGCCCTCCTTCGGGCTGCGGATCGGCCCCTCCACCGTATCGCCGGTCTTCAGCGAGAAGCGGCGGATCTGCGAGGGCGAGATGTAGATGTCGTCGGGCCCCGGCAGATAGTTGGCGTTGGCCGAGCGCAGGAAGCCGAATCCGTCCTGCAGAACCTCGACCACGCCCTCACCGATGATCTCGATGTCCTGGGTGGCGAGCTTCTTGAGGATCGCGAACATCAGCTCCTGCTTGCGCATGATGCTGGCGTTCTCGACTTCCAGCGACTCGGCAAAGCCGATCAGATCGGTCGGCGTCTTGCTCTTGAGCTCTTGGAGTTTCATTTCCTGCATGGCTGGACTCTGGAATGGATGAGGGGGATCGGCTGCCGACGGCAGGACGTGCGAATGCGCAAGCCGGTTCCGGTTGGAACGACGGTCGGCCGGACCGGATAGGAGGGAGGCGGCTACTCTTAGCCCCGCCTCGGGCAAAGAGCAAGGTGCGTTTTGGCTCTCAGAACGGCTTGACGACGACCAGGATGACGATGGCGATCATCAGCACGGTCGGCACCTCGTTGATCATGCGCCAGTGACGCGCCGGCCGCCGGTTGCGGTCCTCGGCGAAATGCCGCACCGCACGCGAAAAATAGCCATGCACGAACGACAAGACAAGCACCAGCGCGATCTTGGCGTGCAGCCAGCCCGCCATCAGGCCGAATCCGCGCCAGGCGAGCCACAGGCCGATCACCCAGGTGACGATCATCGCCGGATTGGCGATGCTGCGCAGCAGCCGCCGCTCCATCACCTTGAAGGTTTCCGCCTGCGGCGTGCCGGGCCCGATCTCGGCGTGATAGACGAACAGCCGCGGCAGGTAGAGCATCGCCGCCATCCAGGCGATCACCGCGATCACGTGAACCGCCTTGGCCCACAGATAGAGCCCTTCCGGGTTCCAGGCGAACAGCCCCGCCACCAGGACGACGAAGATCGCCATCGAGACCGCCGCGCGGCGCGCGGCGACCCGTGCCGAGCCGGCGACGTCGCTCACCGCCGGCCGCCCGCCGCCCGCACGCGCTCGACCATGCGCGCGACATGCTCCGGCGGCGTCTCCGGCGTCACGCCATGGCCGAGATTGAAGACCAGCGGCCCGTCGCCGAGCGCGGCGAGGATGGCGTCGACGCCCTCATCGAGCGCCGCGCCGCCGGCCACCAGTCGCTGCGGATCGAGATTGCCCTGCACCGCGCCCTCGGCCTGCAGCGCGCGCGCCTGGTCGAGCGGCACCGCCCAGTCGAGACCGAGCGCCGTCACGCCGGTCGCCGCCCGGTAGCGCGAGAAGCGCGCGCCCGCGCCCTTGGGAAAGCCGACGATCGGGATGTCGCCGTGCCTGGCGCGCAGGCGCTCGACCATCTTGCGCACCGGCCGCTCGCAATAGGCGGCGAAGCACGCGTCGTCGAGCACGCCCGACCAGGTGTCGAAGATCTGCACGGCATCGGCGCCCGCCTCGATCTGGCGCGACAGATAGTCGGCCGAGCAGTCGGCCAGCCGGTCGAGCAGCGCCAGGAAGGCCTCGCGATGGCGATAGCCGAACAGCCGCGCCGGCGCCTGGTCGGGCGTGCCGCGGCCGGCGATCATGTAGGTCGCCACGGTCCACGGCGCACCGCAGAAGCCGATCAGCGCCGTTTTCTCGGGCAGCGCGCCGCGCAGCCGCCGCACCGTCTCGTAGACCGGCGCCAGGCGCTCGTGGAATGCCGAATCGTCGAGCCGCGCCACGTCGCCCGCCTCCATCGGCGTCATGCGCGGTCCCTCGCCCTGCACGAAGGTGAGATCGCGGCCCAGCGCATGCGGCACGACGAGGATGTCGGAAAACACGATCGAGGCGTCGAAGCCGTAGCGCTCGATCGGCTGCAGCGTCACCTCGACGGCGAAGTCCGGATTGTAGCACAGGTCGAGGAAACCTCCCGCCCGCGCCCGCGTTTCCCGGTACTCGGGCAGATAGCGCCCGGCCTGTCGCAGCATCCAGACCGGAGGCGGGAACACGCTTTCGCCCTTGAGCACCCTGACCAGCGTTCTGTCGCTCAATCCCCCGCTCCGTGTCGCGCCCGATTCAAAAACCAAAATTCTTTTTCAAAGAGTCTTCTGATTCTTAGACTCTGTTTGATGCGTGGATTCAATCCCGTTCGCAGCCGCGCGGTGCGACAGCTCCGCCCATCGCTTTCGCCGCGCCTTGTCGACAGGCCTCTGTGAGGATCGGGGACGATGCGGATTCGCGCTTGCTGAACAAGGTGTTGCGCGTGCGCCGAATGCACCTTGTGGGAAACGGCGACGGGGATGGCTGCAACGTCTCCACCGGCTTCTCCACACCGGCGGTGCCGTCTCCCGGCAGTGCCGATTGTGGATGACGGGCCATCTGTTAAGGTCGCCGCCGCCGGACCGGCACGATCGGTCCCCGGCCATCAACGCTCCTCCACAGCCCGGACACACCGCTGTGCAAAAACCGCAGAGCTTCTTCCATCTGCATCTGATCTCCGATGCCACCGGCGAGACCCTGCTGGCCGCCGGGCGGGCGGCCGCCGCGCAGTACAAGAACGCGCGCGCCATCGAGCACATCTATCCGCTGGTGCGCACCGAGGGGCAGCTCGACAAGGTTCTGGAGGAGATCGACCAGGCGCCGGGCATCGTGCTCTACACCATGGTCGACCAGAAGCTCGGCCGGGTGATCGACGAGCGCTGCCAGGCGATGGGGCTGCCCTGCGTGTCGGTGCTGGAGCCGGTTCTGGCCGTCTTCCAGTCCTATCTCGGCACGCCGGCGGGCCGCCGCGTCGGCGCGCAATACGTGCTCGACGCCGACTATTTCCGCCGCATCGACGCGCTCAACTTCACCATGGAGCACGACGACGGCCAGCTTCCGCAGGACCTGAGCGAGGCCGACATCGTGCTGATCGGCATCTCGCGCACGTCGAAGACGCCGACCAGCATCTATCTCGCCAACCGCGGCATCAAGACGGCCAACGTGCCGATCGTCGCCGGCGTGCCGCTGCCCGAAAGCCTGGAGAAGGCCGAGGGGCCGCTGATCGTCGGGCTGATCGCCTCGGCCGAGCGCATCGCCCTGGTGCGCCAGAACCGCGTGCTCGGCGCCGCCGGCTACGATGCCGGCAGCTACACCGACCGCGCCGCGATCGCCGCCGAGCTTGCCTATGCGCGCCAGATCTGTACACGCAACGGCTGGCCGACGATCGACGTGACGCGGCGCTCGATCGAGGAGACCGCGGCCGCCATCATGGCTCTGCGCGCCAAGAAGCGCTGAGCGTCCGCCGGAAGGAGACACGCGATGGCCGAGACCCTTGTGCTGGCGTCGACCAGCCCGTTCCGCCGCCGCCTGCTGGCCGATGCGGGCATCGACTTCGTCGCCGAGGCGCCGCAGATCGACGAGCGCGCCGTGGAGGCCGCGCTCGAGGGTAGTGGCACCCGGCCGGACGACGTCGCGCTGATCCTCGCCGAGGCCAAGGCGCAGGAGGTCTCCGGCCGCCTCGCCGACGCCCTGGTGATCGGCGCAGACCAGACGCTGTCGCTCGGCGACGAGGTGCTGCACAAGCCGGCCGACATGGAGGAGGCACGCCGCCGGCTGCTGGCGCTGTCGGGCCGCACGCACGCGCTCAACAGCGCCGTGGTCCTGGCACGCGGCGGCGAGACGCTGTGGCGCCACGTCTCGGTCGCCCACATGACGATGCGCGCCCTCGACCCCGGCTTCGTCGGCCGCCACCTGTCGCAGGCCGGCGAGCGGGTGCTCGGCAGCGTCGGCGCCTATCAGATCGAGCGCGAGGGCATCCAGCTCTTCGAGCGCATCAGCGGCGATCATTTCACGATCGTCGGCCTGCCGATGCTGCCGCTTCTGGCGGCGCTGCGCGAGCACGGCGCGATCGATGGCTGAGGCGCCGCTGAAGGCTTTCGTATGCGGCCATCCGGTGGCGCATTCGCGCTCGCCGCTGATCCACGGCCACTGGCTGGCGCTGCACGGCATCGACGGCATCTACGAGCGCCGCGACGTGGCGCCGCACGACCTCGCCGGCTTCCTTGCCGGCCTTGCCGGGGCCGGCTATGCCGGCGGCAACGTCACCGTGCCGCACAAGCAGGCCGCCGCCGCCCTCGTCGCGCGCCGCGACGCCGCGGCGGAGGCGATCGGCGCCGTCAACACGCTGTGGTTCGAGGACGGCGCACTGGTCGGCGGTAACACCGATGCCTACGGCTTCGCCGCCCATCTCGACGCCGAGGCGCCGGCCTGGCGCGCCGCCCGGCGCGCCACGGTGCTCGGCGCCGGCGGCGCGGCGAGCGCCATCGTCCATGCGCTCGCCGAAGCGGGCATCGCCGAGATCCGCGTCGTCAACCGCACCGCCGCGCGCGCCGCCGCGCTCGCCGCCCGCTTCGGCGAGCATGTCGGCGGGCACGGCTGGCCGGCGCTCGACGGGCTGCTCGCCGACAGCGATCTCCTGGTCAACACGAGCTCGCTCGGCATGACGGGCCAGCCGCCGCTCGCCATCGACCTGGCGCCGCTGCCGGCCGCCGCGATCGTTGCCGACATCGTCTACGCGCCGCTCGAGACGGCGCTTCTGGCGGCCGCGCGCGGCCGCGGCCTCGTCGCCGTCGACGGGCTCGGCATGCTGCTGCACCAGGCGGTGCCGGGCTTCGAACGCTGGTTCGGCGTCCGTCCCACGGTCGACGCGGCGCTGCGCGATCTCGTCGTCGCCGATCTGGAGGCGTTGCGGTGATCGTGCTCGGTCTCACCGGCTCGATCGGCATGGGCAAGTCGACCACGGCCGGGATGTTCGCCGAGGCCGGCGTGCCGGTGCACGATTCCGATGCCGCCGTTCACCGGCTCTATGCCGGCGCCGCCGCGCCGCTCGTCGAGGCTGCCTTTCCGGGAACGGTTGTCGACGGCGTGGTCGACCGCGCCCGCCTCGCCGAAGCGGTGCTCGGCCGGCCCGAGGCGCTGGCCCGGCTCGAGGCGATCGTGCATCCGCTGGTGCGCGCGGATGCCGACCGCTTCGTCGCCGAGCACCGTGCGCGCGGCGCGCCGCTGGTCGTGCTCGACATTCCGCTGCTGTTCGAGACCGGCGGCACAGACCGCGTCGACCGCATCGCGGTGGTCAGCGCGCCGGCCGACGAGCAGCGCGCCCGCGTTCTCAGGCGGCCGGGCATGACGGAGGAGAAGTTCGCCCGCATCCTGGCCAACCAGGTGCCCGACGCCGAGAAGCGGGCCCGCGCCGACTACGTGATCGACACCGGCCGGGGCCTGGAGCCGGCGCGCGCGGCCGTGCGCGCCATCGTCGACGAGCTCACCGCGGGCGGCGAAGACTGAGGACAGTGCCGCCGCACCGCCTTGCAACGGGCCGGCGCCGTCGCCCATCCTGACGGCGAGCGGCAAGGAGTGATTCGATGCGCGAGATCGTCTTCGACACCGAGACCACCGGCCTCGACCCGCGCGAGGACCGCATCATCGAGATCGGCTGCCTCGAGCTCGTCAACCGGTTTCCGACCGGCCGGGTGCTGCACCATTTCGTCAACCCGGAAGGCCGCGCGGTGCACGCCGACGCGCTCGCCGTGCACGGCATCTCGAACGCCGACCTCGCCGACAAGCCGACCTTCGCCCAGATCGCCGAGGAGTTCCTCGAGTTCGCCGACGGCGCCAAGCTGGTGGCGCACAACGCCAATTTCGACATGAACTTCGTCAATTCGGAGCTGATGCGGCTCGGCCAGGTGGCGATCGGGCCGGACCGCGTCGTCGACACGCTGGCGATCGCCCGGCGCAAGCACCCGATGGGCCCCAACTCGCTCGACGCGCTGTGCAAGCGCTACAACGTCGACAACAGCCACCGCACCAAGCACGGCGCGCTGCTCGACGCGGAGATCCTGGCCGAGGTCTATATCGAGCTGATCGGCGGCAAGCAGGCCGCGCTCGGCCTCGAGGTGGCCTATGAGGACGAGGCGGCGTCCGGCGGCGAGGCCGCGGCGGTGACGGTGGAGATCGGCCGCCGGCCGCGCCCGCTGCAGCCGCGGCTGAGCGAGGCGGAGCGCGCCGCGCACGAGGCGCTGGTCGGCCGGCTCGGTGCCGAGGCGCTGTGGCTGAAGCGGCCGCCCGCCGGCTGAACGGCGGCCGTCGCCCCGCCCGTCACCGACAGGCAGGCGACGGGGGCGGAGCGTCCCTCCGGCCGGCCGCGCCGGCAGAGCCGTTCTGCTTTTCACGGAATCGCAGATCGGCTCCAGCCTGCTGTCTCGACGCGTTTGCGGACGGCGAACCGGTGTCCGCTTCTCGCCCGGAGACGCTCTAGCTCGTCTGGACGTTCGCCTTGGCGCGGTCCTGGGCGATGCGCTGCTGGAACATGCGCGCGAAGTCGATCGGGTCGATCATCAGCGGCGGGAAGCCGCCGTTGCGCGTCGCGTCGGCGATGATCTGGCGCGCGAACGGGAACAGGATGCGCGGACACTCGATGAACAGCACCGGCAGCATGTGCTCCTGCGGGAAGCCCTCGATGCGGAACACGCCGCCATAGACCAGCTCGGCGTTGAACAGCACCTTGCCTTCGCTCTCGGCCCGCGCGTTGAGCGTCAGCAGCACGTCGTATTCGTTGCCTTCCAGCGGATTGGCATTGACGTTGACGTTGATGTTGATCGCCGGCGACTTGCCCTGGCCGCGCAGCGCCTGCGGGGCGGCCGGGCTCTCGAAGGACAGGTCCTTGATGTACTGCGCCAGCACGTTGAGCGAGGCCTGCTTGCCGTTGCCCTGCTGCGCCGCGCCGCCTTCCGGCGCCTGGTTGTTGCCCGTCGTCTCGTCGGCCATGAAGCTCATTCCTGCCTGTGCTGCGGCGGCGCGGGCCGCCGGATGTGCGTTGGCGCGTTCGCTAGCATGCGCCCCATGGCATGACAAGGCGCCGGCCGGCCGCGCGCCGGCGCCTCACTCGCGCCCGCCGCGCTGCCACGGCGAGCCGTCGTCGGGCCGACCGTCGGCCTCGCCGTATTCGTCGGCCTCCAGGTCGATGGTCCGGCCGCCGCGCGGCGCGCCGCGCCGCGGCCCGTCGCCGGTGCCGG
>NZ_JAOAOP010000041.1 GCF_030398335.1 Aquibium sp. A9E412 | reverse complement strand
ATCGCCGCCGTCAGGGACGTCTTGCCGTGGTCAACGTGACCAATCGTCCCGATGTTCACATGCGGCTTCGTGCGCTCAAATTTACCTTTGGCCATTTCAACTTCCCTTGGGAGGCGTGACAGGTTGGTGTGCGATGCCGGGGCGCTTAGCGGCAAAGGCGGGAAAAGACAAGGCCGCAATGGCCGTGCCGCCGGGCCGCCCGGCCGGCTGGAGCGGGTAGCGGGAATCGAACCCGCATATTCAGCTTGGAAGGCTGCTGCTCTACCATTGAGCTATACCCGCGCGCGTCTGGCAGTCCGGCCGGTGGTGGAGGGGGCTGGATTCGAACCAGCGTAGGCATAGCCAACGGATTTACAGTCCGTCTCCTTTAACCACTCGGACACCCCTCCGTCTGACGGAACCGGGCCGCGAGGCGCAGGCGACCGGCACTGCGGTCTCTGCGCTGCGCCTTATGGCGAGGCGCCTTGGTGCTGTCAACAGCGCGGCGGGCCATTTTCCGGCAAATCGGCGCCCGCCGCCGCACGCCGCTGGTGACCGCGCCGGCCAGCCGGTATATAGGCGCGCCATGAGCCGCGACCAAGACGGGGGCAGCCCCAAGGACAGCCACTATGCGCGCCTGCGCCGCGCCCACCGCGCGGCCAAGGGCGGGCCGCCGCAGCCCGTGCGCAAGCGCCGTGCCGGCGGCGCGCAGGCCGCCGAAGCAGGCGACGGGCTGGTGCGGCTCTACGGCCTGCACACGGTGCGCGCCGCGCTCGACAACCCGGCCCGCGTGGTGCGCCGCATGCTGGTGACGCGCAACGCCGCCCGCCGGCTCGGGATCGACGATCCGGCCGCCCTCGCCTTTCCCGTCGAGCTCGCCGAGCCGCGCGCGCTCGACGCCTTCGCCGGCGCCGAGGCCGTGCACCAGGGCGTGGCGATCGAGGCCGAGCCGCTCAGGCCGGCGACGCTCGACGCGCTCGGCGCGGCGCGGCTGGTGCTCGTGCTCGACCAGGTGACCGACCCGCATAATGTCGGCGCCATCATGCGCTCGGCCGTCGCCTTCGGCGCCGACGCGCTGGTGACGACGGCGCGCCACAGCCCGGCCGAATCGGGCGTGCTGGCCAAGGCCGCCTCCGGCGCGCTGGAGGCGATCGGCCATCTCGAGGTGCGCAACCTGGCCGAGGCGCTGGAGCGGCTGGCGGCGGCCGGCTTCCAGACCGTCGGCCTCGATTCCGACGCGCCGCACGATCTCGAAGACGCGCTGGACGGCGCGCGCGTCGCGCTGGTGCTCGGCGCCGAGGGCAAGGGCCTGCGCCACAAGACGCGCGAGACGGTCGCCACGCTGGCGCGCCTGGCGCTGCCCGGCCGCATCCGCTCGCTCAACGTGTCGAACGCTGCGGCCGTGGCACTGCACGTGGCGCGCCGCCACCTCGACCGCGGCCCGGGCCCGGCACCGAAGGGCTGACGCGCCCCTCGCACGCCACCGGGGCCTGTCTCTCGGGGCCGCACGGTCGGGCCGCCGGACGGCGGCACCCGGCGGTCAGACCGGGCGGCGCGCGAAAAAACGCCCCGCCGGCGGGAGCCGGCAGGGCGCTCGACGCGCGGGGGCGACCGCAGCCGGCCGCACGCCCGGCTACTGGTTGGTCGGCTCGATCCGGCTGTCCTCGCCGGCCATGCCCTCGTCCATGTCCTGCGTGCCCATGTCCTGGGTCTCCATGTCGGGGGCATCGGCGTTGCCCTCGATCGAGGCGCTGGTCGCCTGCGTGTCGACGCCCTGGCCGCGCTGCATGCGGTCGTACTCGAAGGTCTCGATCACCGCGATGTCGTCGCGCGCATAGGGCATGTCGTAGCGGGCCGCACCGGGGTTCCAGCCGACGCCGTAGCCCGTGTAGGGGTAGGCGTAGTAGCCCGGCGCACCGGCGCCGCGCGCATTGACCACCACCGCGTCGAGCTTGCCGTCGCTGGTGAAGATCAGGTCGTTGACGTAGCCATAGGCGTCGTTGCCGGTCAGATAGGCATAGTCGCCGACCAGATCGGTCGCCTTCCACACATTGGCGCCGGTCTGCAGGTCGTCGTCGACCACCTGGGCGCTCTGCGCCTCGTCGCGGAAGAAGAAGCCCGCGCCGTCGCCGACCCAGTAGTCGTCGACCGTCTCCTCGCGCACCGGGATCATGATCTCGTCGCCGCCGACGGAGATCTCGATCTCCGACCACGGCACGCTGACATGGGTGTCGCCGATGTCCCAGAAGCCGCCGACCTCGGCGATCAGCGCGACCGCCTGGCCGGTGTCGTCGATCAGCACGTTCTCGACGTCGCCGATCTCCTCGCCGGTCGGGCCGAGCACGTCGGCATCGTCGATCATGCGCTCGTAGCTGAGGCCCTCGGCGTAGATATCGTCATAGCCCCAGGAATTGAGCGCGATGACCTCGACGCCCTGGCTCTGGCCGCCGTTTGCCTGCTGGTCGGCGGCCTGCTGGCCCGTCGCCTGACGGTCGGACGCCTGCTCGCCGGCGGCCTGGTTCCCGGAGCCGTCGCCCTGGGTCTCCATCTGCTGGGTGTCGGCGGCCCGGGTCTGCTCGCCGGTCTGGTTCTGGTCCTGCGCGAAGGCGCTCCCGCCCATCAGCAGGGCGATCACGCTGGTGTGCAGCATCAGATGTTTCACGGCTGTCCTCCATCGCTCGGGTGACATTTGCGGTCGCACGGCGCCGGCGCCTCGCGCAGCGCCGCGATCGCGGAGTCAATGGCCACCGGGCGACGAAGGTTCCGTCGGCGCGGCCCTGCGTACGCTGCCGCTCCCTGCCGGCGGCGGGCGCCGGGCGCCGCGCCGCCTGCCGGCCGTGCCGTCACACCGTCAGGTTGGCCGACGGGTCGGGAATGACCACGATGGTGCTGCCGTCGCGCACCTGGTCGTGCAGGTGGATGATGTCCTGGTTGATCAGCCGGATGCAGCCCGACGACACCGCCTTGCCGATGCTCCAGGCCTCCGGCGTGCCGTGCACGCGGTAGAGCGTGTCGCGGCCGTCCTTGTGGATGTAGAGCGAGCGCGCGCCGAGCGGGTTGCGCGGTCCCGGGTCCATGCCGCCATTGTCGATGCTGTAGGGCTCGAGCTCGGGCTGGCGCGCGACCATGTCGTCGGGCGGCGTCCAGCGCGGCCATTCGCGCTTGTAGGCGACGATCGCGCGGCCCGACCAGGAGAAGCCCTGCCGGCCGACGCCGATGCCGTAGCGCATGGCGCGGCCGCCCGGCCGCACGTGGTAGAGATACTTGGCCGGCGTGTCGACGATCAGCGTGCCGACCGCCTCGTCGGTCGGATAGTCGACCTCCTGGCGCCAGAAGCGGCGCTCGAGCTGGCTCGTGTCGACCGCGGGGATCGGAAACGGCTCGTCGTGGATCGCCCGGTACATCGCCGGCACCACCGGCTTCGGCTCAGGCTTGGGCTCGGGCAGCGGCGCGGGCTGGCGCGTCGACACGCAGCCCGACAGCGCCAGCGCGCCGAGGCCGGCAAGGACGCCGCGGCGGCCGATCGCCGCCGGTCTGCTGGACGGGGCTGCTTTCGGAGCGCCCTCGCCGGGCGCGGGTGCGAAGATCTCGCTCATGGATGCTCGTCTCGAGTCTTGCCCGTGCGGCCGCGCGGGCGGCGGCGACGGGTCGGATTCCGGTTCCGCGGGCCGCATGGCGACCTGCGTGGCAAGGCCGGCCGGGCGTGGCGGGGCCCGAAAGCCCCCGCCGCCGGCGCCGGCCGGTCAGACGCGGAGAAAGATCGGCGGCCGCAGCATGCGGCCGGGCATCCAGGAGGGGTGCGGCGAGGCCGTGACGCGCTCGAGCGGCACGTCGGCCGACCCGGCGACGACGTCGACGGACACGATCAGCCACGGGCTCTTGCAGCCGGGCGTCGGCAGGCTCGCCGGCTGCGCGAGGCCGGCCGGCTCGGAGGCGAGCATCGGCTGCACCGGCTGGCCGGCGACCACCCGGTTGGCGCAGCGTCCGTCCGGCGCAGCCGGCGCGGCCGCCACGGTGTGGACGACCAGGCCGAAGGCCAGGACCGCAAGGGTCAGAAGATGGAGCACGCTGCGCATGAGGCCGGCGTTAGCGGCCGATTGTGGCGGCACGGTGGGCCGGGCCGGCCGATTCGTTGCATTCGCGCAACACTGCGCGGCCGACGGTCACAGGCCGGCCTCCGCCGCGGCGAAGCCCGCCTCGCCCTGCATGCACAGCCGGCCGCCCTGCGCCGTCCACAAGACCGCGCCGTCGGCGCCCTCCGGCCGGCCGGCCACCGTCAGCGGCTCGCCGGCGAGCGCCGGCGCGACGCCGCGGAAGGAAAAGCGCGCGAGCCGGCGGCCGGGCGCCTGCTTGCAGGCGAGATCGGCCATCAGCGTGGCCATCAGCGGGCCGTGCACCACCGGGGCGGCATAGCCCTCGACCCCGGTCACGTAGGGATGGTCGTAATGGATGCGGTGGCTGTTGAAGGTGAGCGCCGAATAGCGGAAGAGCAGCACCGGGCCGGTGTCGATCTCCTCGCGCCAGGCTGCGTCGTCGGGCGCTTCCGGCCCCTGCGGCACGGCGGCGCCGACCTGCGGCGCGGCCCGGTAGACCAGGTCCTGCTCCTCGCGCAGCGCCGGGCCGTCCGGTCCGGCGATCTCGTGCACCACGGTGACGAAGACGAGCGGCCCGCTGCGCCCGGCCTTCTCCCGGACGCCGGTCACGCGCGAGGTGCGCACGGCGCGCTCGCCGACGCGCAGCGGCCGGTGGAAGGCGATCCGCCCGCCGGCCCACATGCGCCGCGGCAGGCCGGTGTCCGGCAGGAAGCCGCCGGTCGCCGCGTGGCCGTCGGCGCCGGCCCGCGACAGCGGCTCGATCGGCAGGAAATGCAGCCAGTGGCGCAGCGGCGGCAGCGCGCCGTCCTCGCCGGGCACCGGCGAGCCGTTCTCCAGCGTCGCGGCGAGCGCGGCCGCCGGCCAGGCGCGGATCGTGTCCTCGACGCGGCGCTGTGCGCCGTTTCCGTCCAGCGTATCGGTCATGGCATTCCGTCCTCGTGCGGCGTGGCGCGGCGCGTGGCGCCGCGCTGCCGTCATAGAGGCAATCGCCGCCGCGCTCCAACCCCCGGCGCACAGATCGCGTCAGATGCGCATGGCGGTCCGGATGCCGTCATAGACGGCGGCGTGGATGTTGCGCGAGGCGACCGCGTCGCCGATGCGGATGAGACGGAAGCCCTGCGCGCCGTCGACCGGCGGCGCGATGTCGCCCGCCCCGACCAGCGCCGCGTAGTCCAGCGCGCCGCGGTTCGCCGCATGCGGCTTGAGCGCGAAATAGAGCGCGTCGTTGGCAGCCGTGCCGTGCTCGACCACCACCTGGTCGACGCGGCGCTCCGCCCGCCAGTCCGGCGCGAAATCCGAGCCGAGCGTGGCGATGAGGCCGTTGCCCTCGCGGCGCACCGCGACGAGCCGCGTGTTGATGGTCACCGTGACGCCGTGCTCGTGGAAGGCGCGCATGTAGGGCACGTGGTTCATGCCGCCCATCTCCGGCGCGAAGAAGCGCTCCGGCGAGACGAGCTCGAGCGCCGCACCCGAGCGGGCGATCATCTCGGCCGCCGTCATGCCCTGATGGCCGCCATTGTCGTCGTAGAGCAGCACGGTCTCGGCCGGCCGCGCGCTGCCGGCGACGATGTCCCAGCTCGACGTGACCAGGTCGTCGCCGGCCGACAGCGGCGGCGTCTGCGGCAGCCCGCCGGTCGCCACGAAGACGACGTCCGGCGCCAGCGCCAGCACGTCGTCGGCCTCCGCCCAGTGGTCGTAGCGGATCGTCGCGCCGAGCCGCTCGAGCTCGGCGAGCCGCCAGTCGACGATGCCGACAAGCTCGCGCCGGCGCGGGTTCTGCGCGGCGAGCGCCACCTGGCCGCCGGCGCGCGAGGCCGCCTCGAGCACGGTGACACGATGGCCGCGCTCGGCCGCCACGCGCGCCGCCTCGAGCCCGGCCGGCCCGGCGCCGACGACGACAACGTGGCGCGCCGGCCCGGCGCTGCGCGCCACGACGTGCGGGATCGTCGCCTCGCGGCCGGTCGCCGCGTTGTGGATGCACAGCGCCTCGCCGCCCTCGTAGATGCGGTCGAGGCAGTAGGTGGCGCCGACGCAGGGGCGGATGCGGTCCTCCTGGCCGGCCATCACCTTGGCGACGATGTGCGGATCGGCGATGTGCGGCCGGGTCATGCCCACCATGTCGAGCTTGCCCTCGGCGATGGCGTGGCGCGCCGTCGCCACGTCGGCGATGCGCGCGGCGTGGAACACCGGGAACTTCGTCTCCGCCCGCACCTGGCCGGCGAAGTCGAGATGCGGCGCGCTGGCCATGCCGGAGATCGGGATCACCCGGGTGAGCGCGGCGTCGGTCTCGATCGTGCCGCGGATGATGTTGAGGAAGTCGACCTGGCCGCTGTCGGCCAGCCGGCGGGCGATCTCCACGCCCTCCGCGCGCGTCAGCCCGCTTTCCACGGTCTCGTCGGCGACCATGCGCACGCCGACGACGAAATCCGGCCCGACGGCGCGGCGGATCGCCGACAGCACCGCGAAGGTGAAGCGCAGCCGGTTGTCGAGCGCGCCGCCGAAGGCGTCGTCGCGCCGGTTGGTCAGCGGCGACCAGAAGCTGTCCATCAGGTGGCCGTAGGCCTCGAGCTCGATGCCGTCGAGGCCGGCCGCGCGGCAGCGCTCGGCCGCCGCCGCATAGTCGGCGACGATGCGCTCGATGTCCCAGTCCTCCGCCTCCTTCGGAAAGGCGCGGTGGGCCGGCTCGCGCACCGGCGAGGCCGACAGGACCGGCAGCCAGTCGCCCTTGTTCCAGCCGGTGCGGCGGCCGAGATGGGTGAGCTGGATCATCACCTTGCAGTCGTGCTCGTGGCACGCCTCGGCGAGCTCGGACAGCCACGGCACGATGGCGTCGTCCCAGGCATGCAGATTGCCGAAGGCGGGCGGGCTGTCGCGGCTGACCAGCGCCGAGCCGGCCGTCATGGTGAGCGCCATGCCGCCCTTCGCCTTCTCGGCGTGGTAGAGCCGGTAGCGCGCGGTCGGCATGCCGTCCTCGGAATAGGCCGGCTCGTGCGCGGTCGACATCACCCGGTTCTTGAAGGTCAAATGCTTCAGCCGGTAGGGCTGCAAGAGCGGGTCCTGGCTCAGTTGACGGGCCGACATGGGTCCTCCGGCTAGCGATCGCATGTGCGCCGGCGCGGCGCGTGCGCTGGCGGCCGTCGCCGCGTCGCCGCGATCGCGGCGGCGCGCGGCTCCCGCACGGCCCGTCTGCCGCCCTGCGCCGGCACCGCCAGCATAGTCAGTCGAGCGGCAGCCGGCGATAGCGGCCGGGCTCAGCGGGATCGACGAAATGGCTGATCGGCCCGTTGTCGGCGAAGTGCCTGGCCCAGCGCGCCATGGCGGCCGGATCGAGCGCGACGCCGAGGCCCGGCCCCTCGGGCACCCGCACCGTGTCGTCGACCTGGCGGAACGGGCCGTCGCGGACGACGTCGCCGACCTGCCAGCGGAACAGCGACTGCGAGGCCTCGGTGATCCACGGCGTCGCGGCGACGACGTGCAGATAGGCCGCCGTCATGATGCCCAGGTCGTTGGAGTAGCACCAGAACCCCTTGCCCATCGCCTCGCAGGCGGCGATGAACCGGAGCGCCTTCGACAGGCCGCCGAGCGCGGCGAAATTGCACACGAAGGTGTCCGGCGCGCCGAGCGCCACCGCCCGGCGCAGGTCCGGCACATGGGTGGAGAACGGGATCGAGGAATGCTGGCGCAGCGCCGCCATCTCCTCGAAGGTGGCGACCGGGTCCTCGTAGTTGCGGATGTCGTAGGGCTCGATCTCGCGCAGCACGCGGCGCGCGGTCGTCAGCGACCACTGCATGTTGGAATCGAGCTTGATCTGCGCCTGCGGCCCGAGCGCCTCGCGCAGCAGCCGCACGGTGCGGATCTCGAGCGCCGGATCGCCGAGGATGAGCTTGCCCTCGAAGATGGTCGAGCCGTGCGCCTCGCGCATCGCCAGGCAGTAGTCGACGATCGCCTCCGGGCTCATCTCGCCGCCCGCCTCGCCCTGGCGCGGCCGGAAGGCGAAGTACTCCGAGAACGGGATGTCCTTGCGCACGGCACCGCCGAGCAGCCGGTAGAGCGGCATGTCGAAGACCTTGCCGCGGATGTCCCACAGCGCCAGCTCGACCGCGCCGAAGGCGACGGAGGCCGCGTTCTCGCCGGTGTTGGCGGTGATCTGCCAGGGCGGCACCGCGCGGCTCTCGCAATCGGCCAGGTCGAGCGGGTCGGCGCCGATCAGCGCCGGCGCGATCTCGGCCTCGACCACGGCGCCGAAGTGCCACCACGGCGCCTCGCCGAGACCGACGACGCCGGCATCCGTCTCCACCTCGATGATCGACTTCGAGGCGCCGCCGTAGAGCCCGGCGGTCCACCAGAACGGCGCGTCGAAGGGCACGTTGACATGGGTCACGCGGATGGCGGTGATCTTCATGCGGCGTCTCCAGGCGCCGGCCGCGGCCGAGCGGTGCCGCCCGGCGCGAGACCGTCGCAAAGGTCCGATCGGCAGGCCACGATGGCGCGCCACGGCTGCACCCGTCCCGGCATCGTCTAGTACCAGGCGTCGTCGGCGGCCGCCTTGCGGCGCGCCATGAAATCGCGCAGCGCCTCGTCGATCGCCGGGTCGAGCGGCGGCGCCTCGAACTCGGCGAGCGTCTTCTTCCAGCGCGCATTGGCGCGCTGCGCGGCGTCGGTCGAGCCGGCCGCCTGCCACTTCTCGAACGGCTCGTTGTCGGCGATCTCCGAATCCCAGAAGGCGGACTGATAGTTCGCCATGGTGTGCGCGCAGCCGAAGAAGTGGTTGCCCGGCCCCACCTCGCGGAAGGCGTCGAGGGCGAGCGCATTGTCGTCGACCGTCACGCCGTCGAGATAGCTGTGCAGCGCGCCGCAGAAATCGGCGTCCATGACGAACTTCTCGTAGGACATCGACAGGAGCCCGTCGAGGAAGCCGGCCGAATGCAGCACGAAGTTGGCGCCGCACTGCACGGCGGCCAGCATCGCCATGGTGCCCTCGTTCATCGCCTGCGCATCGGGCAGCTTGGAGGTGGTGAAGTTGCCCGAGCAGCGCAGCGGCAGGCCGAGCCGGCGGGCGAGCTGGCCGACCACCATCGAGCCGATCGCCGGCTCCGGCGTACCGAAGGTCGGCGAGCCGGAGCGCAGCGACATCGACGACAGGAAGTTGCCGAACACGACCGGCGCGCCGGGCCGCTCGAGCTGGGCGAGCGCGCAGCCGGCCATCGTCTCGGCCAGCGCCTGGGCGATGGCGCCGGCATTGGTCACCGGCCCCATCGCGCCGCCCAGGATGAAGGGCACGACGACGGCCGCCTGGTTGGCGCGCGCATAGGCGCGCAGCGCCGTCGTCATCGTCGCATCCCAGACCAGCGGCGAGTTGACGTTGACGTTGCCCAGGATGACGCAATTGTCGTCGACGAAGGCCTCGCCGAAGACGAGCCGCGCCATGGCGATGGAATCCTCCGCCCGCTCCTCGGCCGTCACCGAGCCCATGAACGGCCGGTCGGAATGGCGGATGTGGGCATAGACCATGTCGAGATGGCGCTTGTTGACCGGCAGGTCGACCGGCTCGCAGATCGTGCCGCCCGAATGGTGCAGCCAGGGCGAGGCCTGCGCCAGCTTCACGAAGTTCTCGAAGTCCTCGATCGTGCCGTAGCGGCGGCCGCGGTCGAGGTCCATGACGAAGGGCGAGCCGTAGGCCGGCGCGAAGACCACCGCGTCGCCGCCGATCTCGACCGATTTCTGCGGGTTGCGGGCGTGCTGGGTGAAGACGCGCGGCGCGGTCCGCAGCACCGCGTGCAGGAGGCCGGGCTCGAAGCGCACGCGCTGGCCCTCGACCTCAGCCCCGGCGCGGCGCCAGTGGTCGAGCGCCACCGGGTCGTCGCGGAACTCGATGCCGACCTCGGCGAGGATGCGCTCGGCGGTCCGCTCGATGCGCACCAGGTTCTCCTCCGACATCACGTCGTAGGTCGGGATGGCGCGTCGGATGAAGGGGCGGCCGGGCCCGTGGCCGGCCTGGCTGCGCTGCTGGCGCCGAGCGCCGCGCCCGCCGCGCTCGCGCCGCGCCGGCGTCACGCCGTCCGTCGTCTGCTCCGCCAGGACCATGACCGCGCTCCGTCTTTATTGCACGGCAAGTCTAGGCGCCGGCGAACGACTTGTGACGCTGGAAAAGAGTCATCGAGTTGATAACATCGGCTTATGGAAACACTGCGTCGCCTCGTGCCGTCGATCGGCAGCCTCGTCGTCTTCGAGGCGGCCGGCCGGCTGTCGAGCTTCAGCGCGGCGGCGCGCGAGCTCGGCATGTCGCAGGCCGCGGTGTCCTATGCGATCGGCCGGCTGGAGGCGCAGCTCTCGACGACGCTGTTCTTCCGCGAGCACCGCCGCGTGCGACTGACGGAGGCCGGCGGCCGTTTCCTGGCCGACGTGGCGCTCGGCCTGTCGCACATCCACAAGTCGGCCGAGGCGCTGCGCGCCCAGGCGACCGGCGTGCACGTGACGCTGTCGGCCTCGACCGCGTTCGCCGCCTACTGGATGGTGCCGCGGCTGGAACGGTTCCGCCAGGAGGTGCCGGGCATCGACCTGCGCATCCAGACCGCCGACCGCGACCTCGACCTGGTGGCCGAGCGCATCTCGCTCGGCATCCGCGGCGGCAGCGCCGCCGACTGGCCGCACTACGCCCTGCAGCCGCTGGCGCCGGAGGAGATCTATGCCGTGTGCGGCCCGGGCTACGCCGCCCGGCACGGCCTGCCGGGCTGCGTGGAGGAGCTCGCCGGCCACAGCCTGATCCATCTCGAGGAGCCGTTCCGGCCGGCCACCACCTGGCGCGACTTCCTCGCCGCGGCCGGCGTCGACGCCCGGCACGGCCTCGGCGGCCTGCGCATCAACGACTACGTGCTGGTCATCCAGTCGGTGATCGCCGGCCAGGGCATCGCGCTCGGCTGGCGCCACCTGACCGACCGGCTGGTCGAGGAAGGCGTGCTGATCCGCCCGCTCGACGGCGTGCTGGTCACCGGCAAGCACTTCCACGTCGCCTGGCCGAAGGACACGACGCTGAGCGAGCCGGCGCGCCGCGTGCGCGACTGGCTGTGCGCGCAGGAGGCATGACCAGCGCGACCGCCACGCCGGCGCGCGGGGCGTACAAAGCGGTTTGTGGTGCCCCCGGCAGGACTCGAACCCGCGACCCCCTGATTACAAATCAGGTGCTCTACCAACTGAGCTACAAGGGCACGGGCGATGCGTTAGCACAAAGCGCGCGGCGGGAAAACGGCAAAGCCGGCCGCGGCCGGCCCACGCCGAGGCACTTTGCAGCGCCGCGGGCGGCGTGCTAGATCGCCCTGGCGCGCCCGCGGCATGCCCGCAGACGAGCATCGCAACAGCCCGAAGGCCGGCCCACCGTTCGATCCGATGCTCGCGCCCCCTGCCCCGCCGGCCCAACCCCGCACGGTCACCCGCCATGTCTGAGACCCCGGTCGCGCTTTCCTTCGTCTCGGCCGAATGGGACGACGCGCGCGCGGCCGCCAAGCGGCTGTCCGCGCTCTACGGCCAGGAGCGGCCGGAGGACGCCGACGTGGTGGTGGCGCTCGGCGGCGACGGCTTCATGCTGCAGACGCTGCGCGAGATGATGGGCACGGGCAAGAAGATCTACGGCATGAACCGCGGCACCATCGGCTTCCTGATGAACGAGTATCAGGAGGACGGCCTGCGCGAGCGCATCGCCGCGGCGACGCCGGAGACCGTGCGGCCGCTCGAGATGCACGCCGCCGACGCGGCCGGGCACCGCTCGGTGGCGCTCGCCATCAACGAGGTGTCGCTGCTGCGCCAGTCCTACCAGGCGGCCAAGATCCGCATCGCCATCGACGGCAAGGTGCGGCTGGAGGAGCTGATCTGCGACGGCGTGATGGTCGCCACGCCGGCCGGCTCGACCGCCTACAACCTGTCGGCGCACGGCCCGATCCTGCCGCTCGACGCGCCGCTGCTGGCGCTCACCCCGGTGAGCCCGTTCCGGCCACGGCGCTGGCGCGGCGCGCTTCTGCCCAACCAGGCGACGGTGCGCTTCGACGTTCTCGAGCCGGACAAGCGGCCGGTCAACGCGGTGGCCGACCACACCGAGGTGAAGTCGGTGGTCGAGGTCACCGTGCGCGAGGCGCGCGACAAGACGGTGACCGTGCTGTTCGATCCGAGCCACTCGTGGGACGAGCGCATCCTGTCGGAGCAGTTCAAGTACTGAGGACGTGCCGGCGCGGCCGCGCCCCCGCGGCGCGGCTGGAGCCGCTCTGCCATTCACGCAATCGCGGATCGGCTGCAAGTTGTCGTCTCGATGCGCCTGCGAGCGGCGAACCGGTTTCCACCTCGCCTGAAAACGCCAAAAAGACGGCCCCCGGCGGCTGCCGGAGGCCGAAAACGAGCCCGAGACGGTCGGTCCGTCAGAAGCGCATGTTGACGCCGAGGCGCACCGTGTGGAAGTCGAAATGGGCGCTGTGGTTGAGCGGCTGGTTCGCCACGCCGACATTGCGCGTGGTGAACTCGGCCTTGCCGAAGTCGGTGTAGAGATACTCGGCCTTGATCGAGAAGCGGTTGTTGAAGGCGTATTCGACGCCGCCGCCGACCGTGTAGCCGATGTTGAACTTGTCGCTGCCGACATGGCAGCGGTTGAGACCCGTCGTGCCGAGCGGGCAGCCGTCGGCGAAGCTCCACTCCAGCGCGCGACTGTATTCCGCGTCGCTGAAGGCGATGCCGCCGGTGCCGTAGAACATCCAGTTCTGGTGCGCCACGCCGAGGCGGGCGCGCAGCGTGGCCAGGATGTCGGCGTCGATCGTGTCGATCGTCCGCCCGTTGGCGCCGCCGAAGGTGCCGGTGCGCACGTTGGTCTCGCTCAGGTCGATGTAGTTCACATCGCCCTCGACACCGAACACGAACGACCCCTGCTGCCAGTTGAAGCCGGCCTGCACGCCGCCGGTGAACCCGTTGGTGTCGAAGTCGTTGTTGCCGAGCAACAGCGCCAGCCCGGTCGCCGTGGCGTTGATGTTGGAGCCCGCCGGCACGGCGAGCGACGAATCGATGTCGCCGAACGCCCAGCCGGCCTGGACGCCGATATAGGCGCCGGTCCAATCGAACTCCACGGCCGGCGCGGCGACCGGCGGCGGATCATACACGATCGGGTCGGCAGCCAGCGCCGGCGACGCCGCGAACGCCAGCACGATCCCCGCTGCAAGCTTCTTCTTCATCGGATCCTCCGGATCAAAAGATGTGCCCTCGCCGAATGCACGGTCCATCCGGCCTGGCCCAAAGTCAACGGCGATGATGGCACAGCAGGCGCCGCGGCTTCACCTTGCTGGATACTGTTGCAGGAATGCCACGAAATCGCCCCTTCCACCGGGCCGAACCGCCCCGGCCGGCCTCCGTGCGCGCTGCCGCAGGCCATGGCGGCGCCGGCGTCTGCGGCCCTGCGCGCGGGCGGGACGGCGAATTCCCTTGATTCGCGGCGCCGTTCGTCCCACATAGGCGCAGGCCGAGGCGCGGCATGACCGTCGCCGGTCCGCCAGCGCACCGCCGGTTGACAAGGCCGCCGTCGCGCCGTAACCGCTGGCGCTGTTGAAGCAGGGCCCCAGGCCCTTGGGCGCTATCGCCCTGTCAAAAGTGTGAATCATCCGCTCCGTGTCATCAGAAGACAAAGCCGCGCCGCCCGCCGCAACATTCGCTGACCTCGGCCTGTCGCCGAAGGTGCTGTCGGCCGTCGAGGACGCCGGCTACACCACGCCGACGCCGATCCAGGCCGGCGCCATCCCGCACGCGCTGCAGGGCAAGGACGTGCTGGGCATCGCCCAGACCGGCACCGGCAAGACCGCCTCCTTCGTGCTGCCGATGCTCACCCGGCTCGAGCGCGGCCGGGCGCGCGCGCGCATGCCGCGCACGCTGATCCTCGAGCCGACCCGCGAGCTCGCCGCGCAGGTCGAGGAGAACTTCGTCCGCTACGGCAAGAACCACCGGCTCAACATCGCGCTGTTGATCGGCGGCGTGTCGTTCGACGACCAGGAGCGCAAGCTCGAGCGCGGCGCCGACGTGCTGATCGCCACGCCCGGCCGGCTGCTCGACCATTTCGAGCGCGGCAAGCTGCTTCTGACCGGCGTCGACATCCTCGTCATCGACGAGGCCGACCGCATGCTCGACATGGGCTTCATCCCCGACATCGAGCGCATCTGCAAGCTGATCCCCTTCACCCGGCAGACGCTGTTCTTCTCGGCCACCATGCCGCCGGAGATCACCAAGCTCACCCAGCAGTTCCTGCAGGCGCCGGTGCGCGTGGAGGTGTCGAAGCCGGCGTCGACGGCGCAGAACATCACCCAGCGCCTGGTCAAGACCGGCGGCAAGCCGTGGGCCAAGCGGGCCAAGCTGCGCGAGCTGATCGACGGGGAAGGCGACGAGCTGAAGAACGCGATCGTGTTCTGCAACCGCAAGGCCGACGTCGCCCTGCTCTACCGCTCGCTGCTGCGCCACGAGTACAATGTCGGCGCGCTGCACGGCGACATGGACCAGCGCGCCCGCATGGCGACGCTGGAGAGCTTCCGCAAGGGCACCGTCACCCTGCTGGTCGCCTCCGACGTGGCGGCCCGCGGCCTCGACATCCCGGCCGTCAGCCACATCTTCAACTTCGACGTGCCCGTGCACTCGGAGGACTACGTCCACCGCATCGGCCGCACCGGCCGTGCCGGCCGCTCCGGCAAGGCCTTCACGCTCGTCACGCGCGGCGACGGCAAGTATGTCGACGCCATCGAGAAGCTGACCGGCCAGTCGATCGAATGGCGCGACGGCGACCTGTCGACGCTGAGCGAGGAGGACGACGGCGCCGAGCCGCCGCGCCGCGGCGGCCGCCGCTCCGGCGGCGAAGGCCGCACGCGCAGCCGCGGCAAGGCCTCCGACGGCGAGCGCTCCCGCCGCGGCGGCAGGGCCAAGGACGAGCCGGCACCCGTCGCGGCCGCCGCCGAGGACGAGGCACAGCAGCAGCCCGCGGCGGAAAAGCCGGCCCGGCGCAAGCCGCGCAAGGACAGGGCGGACGGCAAGGCCGCCGGCGAGCGCGCGCCGGCCGAGCAGCCGCCGCAGGGCGACCGGCCGAAGCCGGCGAAGCCCGAGCGGCGCCGCGGCAAGGGCGAGGACACGCCGGTCGGCTTCGGCGACGACATGCCCGACTTCATGAAGATCAAGGTCAAGGCGTAGGGCCGGCAGCCGGCATCGCCACGCGGGCCGGCGCCTGTCGCCTTTCGGGAGCCCTACCTGCGCGCCCGCAGGCCGGCCGCGAAGGCGCGCTGCGCCCACTGCGCCATCGCGTCGGGATCGTCGAGCGCGGCGTCGGGGATCGACCAGTACGGCATCGCCGCCGCCCTGCGGCCGGGCTTTCCGGCATAGACCCACTGGCGGCTGCCCGCCGCGCGGAACGCCGGCGCGCTCTCGGCGTCGGCCTTGAGCAGCACCTCGCCGTCGACCTCAAGGGCGACGATCACCCCTTGATGATAGATGCCCTTGCCGCCGAACATGCGCCGCACGGTGACCGGCCCGAGGCCGCGGAAGAGGTCGGCGATGTCGGCGTCGGTCATGGCTCGCTCCCCGCAACACGCGCCGAGAGGAAACCACCGATGCCCGAAACGCTCAAGGGTTCGTGCCGCTGCGGTGCGCTGGCGTTCTCGCTCGCCAGCCACACGCCGGTGCCCTACCAGCTCTGCTACTGCTCGATCTGCCGCAAGCAGCAGGGCGGCGGCGGCTACGCGATCAACCTGGCCGGCCTCGCCGGCACGCTGGCGCTGGAAGGCGAGGAGAGCGAACTCGGTCTCTACCGGGCGGCGATCGAGGAGGACGGCGGCTGCCGGATCTCGACCGGCGAGCGCCGCTTCTGCCGCCGCTGCGGCGCCGGCCTGTGGCTTTACGATCCCGACTGGCCGGAGCTCGTGCATCCGTTCGCCTCGGCGATCGACAGCCCGCTGCCGGTGCCGCCGCACCGGGTGCATCTGATGCTCAAGGACAAGGCGTCGTGGGTGGTGCCGGCAATCGGGCCGCAGGACGAGGCCTATGACGGCTACCCGCGCCTGTCGATCGCGGCGTGGCACCGCCGGCACGGGCTCTGGGCGGATTGAGCGGCCAGGCGCCGGGGTGGCGCCGCCCGGGCGTTCACCGCCCTGCCGGTCGGCACCGGTTCGTCGTCGCGACGCGCTGCCTCGCGGCGCGTCGCGGGAAACCGCTCACGCCTGGCCGGCGCGCGCCTCGGCCAGCGCCTTCAGGTCGGCCGGCTTGAGCTCGATCGATTCGCCGCAGCCGCAGGCCGAGGTCTGGTTCGGGTTGTTGAAGGTGAAGCCGGTGCGCAGCTTCGTCTCCTCGAAGTCCATCTCGGTGCCGAGCAGGAACAGCGCGGCCTCCGGCGCGACGTAGACATGCGCCCCGTCGCGCTCGACGTGGTCGTCTTTGGGGTCCGGCGCGTTGACCAGGTCGACCGTGTACTCCATGCCGGCGCAGCCGCCCTTGCGGATGCCGACGCGGATTCCGGCCGCCTGCTCGCGCGTCGCCATGATCTCGCGCACGCGCCGCGCGGCGGCGTCGGTCAGGCTGATGACGGCAAATCTGCCCATCGTCTTCTCCCTTGGCGTTGCGGCCTCAATCCGAAAGATGGGCCGCCGGCGCGCCGCACGCAAGCCCGGCTCAGTACCAGCCGACGGCGATCTGCGCCTCCTCCGACATGCGGTCGGGCGTCCAGGGCGGATCGAACACCATGTTGACCTCGACGTCCGAGATGCCCTCGACGGAGGCGACCGCGTTCTCCACCCAGCCCGGCATCTCGCCGGCGACCGGACAGCCCGGCGCGGTCAGCGTCATGTCGATCTTGACCGCGCGGTCGTCCTCGATGTCGATGCGATAGATCAGGCCGAGCTCGTAGATGTCGGCCGGGATCTCCGGATCGTAGACGGTCTTGAGCGCGGCGATGATGTCGTCGGTCAGCCGCGCCAGCTCGTCCTGCGGGATGGCGGAGCCGGACTGGCCGTCGCCGGCGGCCGCCTGGGTGGCTGTCGTGTTCGCGCTGGTGTCGGTCATCGTTTCACCCGAAGAAGTTGCGCGCCTTGTCGAGCGCTTCGGCGAGCGCGTCGATCTCGCCCCTGGTGTTGTAGAGGCCGAAGGAGGCACGGCAGGTCGAGGTCACGCCGAAGCGTTCGAGCAGCGGCTGGGCGCAGTGCGTGCCGGCCCTCACCGCCACGCCCGAGCGGTCGATCACCATCGACACGTCGTGCGCGTGGATGCCCTGCAGCTCGAAGGACACGATGGCGCCCTTGCCCGGCGCATTGCCGAAGATGCGCAGTGCGTTGATCGCGCCGAGCCGCTCGTGCGCGTAGGCCACGAGGTCGGCCTCGTGCGCGGCGATCGCCTCCCGGCCGAGCGCCTCGACATAGTCGATCGCCGCGCCGAGCCCGATCGCCTGCACGATCGGCGGCGTGCCGGCCTCGAAGCGGTGCGGCGGATCGTTGTAGGTGACGGCGTCGAAGGACACGTCCTCGATCATCTCGCCGCCGCCCTGGAAGGGCCGCATCGCGGCGAGCCGGTCGCGCCGGCCGTAGAGCACGCCGATGCCCGACGGGCCGTAGAGCTTGTGACCGGTGAAGACGTAGAAGTCGCAGCCGAGCGCCCGCACGTCGACCGGCATGTGCACCGCCGCCTGGCTGCCGTCGACCAGCACCGGGATGCCGCGCGCATGGGCGATGCGCACGATCTCGGCGAGCGGCGTGACGGTGCCGAGCACGTTCGACATGTGGGTGATGGCGACCAGCTTCGTGCGCGCGCTCAGTGCCTTCTCGAACGCCTCGATGTGAAAGGCGCCGTCGTCGTCGACCGGCACCCAGACCAGCTTCGCGCCCTGGCGCTCGCGCAAAAAATGCCACGGCACGATGTTGGAGTGGTGCTCCATCATCGACAGCACGATCTCGTCGCCCTCGCCGATCGACGGCATGGCGTGGCCGTAGGCGACGGTGTTGATCGCCTCGGTCGCCGACTTGGTGAAGACGATCTCGTCGGTCGATTCGGCGTTGAGGAAGGCGCGCACCTTCTCGCGCGCGCCTTCATAGGCCTCCGTCGCGGCATTGGACAGGAAGTGCAGGCCGCGGTGCACGTTGGCGTATTCCTGCGAATAGGCCCGCGTCACCGCGTCGATGACGGCCTGCGGCTTCTGCGCCGAGGCGCCGTTGTCGAGATAGACGAGCGGCTTGCCGTAGACCTCGCGCGCCAGGATGGGGAAGTCGCGGCGCACGGCCTCGACGTCGTAGGGTGCGTTGGCGACGGTCTGGTCCATCGTCGGTGTCCTCCGTCCTCTCGCGGCGGCCTCAGCCGTGTGTGGCGAACCAGGCGTCGAGCTTGGCCTCGAGCGCCTCGACCACCGGCTCGTCGTCCAGCTCCTCGATCACCTCGGCCAGGAACGCCTTGACCAGGAGGCCGCGCGCCGTCTTCTCGTCGATGCCGCGCGCCATCAGGTAGAACAGATGGTTGCGGTCGATCTCGGTGACCGTGGCGCCGTGCCCGCAGGCTACGTCGTCGGCGAAGATCTCGAGCTCCGGCTTGGCCGAGAACTCGCCGTCGTCCGACAGCAGCAGCGTGTTGCAGGCCATCTTGGCGTCGGTCTTCTGCGCCTCGCGGTCGACCCGGATCTGGCCCTGGAAGACGCCGCGGGCGCGGCCAGTGACCACGTTGCGCAGCGTCTCGGTCGACACCGTCGAGGGCGCGTCGTGGTCGAGCACCATGGTGACGTCGCAATGCGTCTCGCCCGCCAGCAGGTTGACGCCGCGCAGCCGGAACTCGCTGCCCTCGCCGGCCGCCGTCACCAGCACCTCCTGGCGCACCAGCCGGCCGCCGGCGTTCATCACGAACAGCGTCAGCCGAGCGTCGCGCGCCAGGGTGGCGCGGAACTGCGCCAGATGGGTGGCGTCTTCGGGCTGCTCCTGCACGACGAGCCAGGTGACGTCGGCGCCCTCGCCGAGCTCGAGATGGCTGACCGAGGAGACGAGCGCCTCGCCGCCGCCGGTCTGCCGCTCGATGACGGTCGCCCGCGCGCCGGCACCCGCCTCGACCACGAAGCGGCCGTGCGCCTGGCCGCCGGCATGCACGTTCTGCAGCTCGAGCGGCGCCGCCAGCGCCGCGCCCTCGGCGATGCGCACCACGAAGCCGTCGGACACGAAGGCGGAGTTGATGGTTCCCACCGTGTCGCCGCGCTCGGCCGTCAAAAGCGCGTCGAAGCTGCCGTCGGTCAGCCGCGGTGCCAGCGGCTCGACGCTGGCGCCCTCGGGCATGGCGGCCGCCTCGCCGGCCACGCCGCCGAGCAGCGGCAGCACCGCCGCGCCGTCGAGCAGCGGCGTCACGGCCTCGGCCGCGTTCTCCGCCGCGAACTCCGGCACGCTGGCCAGGAGCCGCCTGAGGTCGGTGTAGTGCCAGGCCTCGACCTTGCGCGTCGGCAGGCCGGCCTTCAACGTCTCGACCGCCGCGTCACGCCTGACCGTCACCGCGGCGCTGCCCGGCAGCTCCGACACGCGGTCGGCGAAGGCCTGGACGAGCGCGCTCTCGGCGGCGGTGCGCTGGGGCTGTGTCTGCACGTTCATCGCCGCCACCTATGCCGCCTCGCCGACGAGGTCGGCGTAACCCTTTTCCTCGAGCTGCAGCGCGAGGTCCTTGTCGCCCGACTTCACCACCTGGCCGCGATAGAGCACGTGCACCGAATCCGGCACGATGTACTGCAAGAGCCGCTGGTAGTGGGTGATGACGACCATCGCCCGGTCGGGCGAGCGCAGCGCGTTGACGCCGTCGGCGACGATCTTCAGCGCGTCGATGTCGAGGCCGGAATCGGTCTCGTCGAGCACGCACAGCTTCGGCTCCAGCAGCTTCATCTGCAGGATCTCGGCGCGCTTCTTCTCGCCGCCGGAGAAGCCGACATTGAGCGGCCGCTTGAGCATGGCCATGTCCATGCCGAGCTCGTCGGCCGCCGCGCGCACGCGCTTCATCAGGTCGGGGATCTTGAGCGGCTCCTCGCCGCGCGCCTTGCGCTGCGCGTTGAGCGCCACCTTGAGGAACTCCATGGTGGCCACGCCCGGAATCTCGAGCGGATACTGGAAGGCGAGGAAAACGCCCGCCGCGGCGCGCTCGGCCGGGTCCATCTCGAGCACCGATTCGCCGTTGAACAGGATGTCGCCCTCGGTGACCTCGTAGTCGTCGCGGCCGGCCAGCACGTAGGACAGCGTCGACTTGCCGGAGCCGTTCGGCCCCATGATGGCGGCCACCTCGCCGGCCTTCACCGACAGGTTGAGCCCGCGGATGATCTCCGTGCCGTCCTCGGCGATGCGGGCGTGCAGGTTCTTGATCTCAAGCATTCTCGTTTCCCGTTTCGATCGTCACGTCCGCGGTGCGTCCACGGGGTTCGGCCGGTTGTCGCTCTGCCGGCCCCGGCCCGATGCCGCGACGCTGTTGCCCTGTCCGGCATTGCCGCGCCGCGCCTCCCGCCGAGCGGGAAACGCGGGGCGCGTGCCGGCGATGTCCGTTATCCCACCGAGCCTTCGAGCGAGATGCCGATCAGCTTCTGCGCCTCGACGGCGAACTCCATCGGCAGCTCCTGGATGACGTCCTTGACGAAGCCGTTGACGATCAGCGCGATCGCCTCCTCCTCCGGGATGCCGCGCTGCATGACGTAGAACAGCTGGTCCTCGGAGATCTTCGAGGTGGTGGCCTCGTGCTCGAACTGCGCGGTGGCGTTCTTGGCCTCGATGTAGGGCACCGTGTGGGCGCCGCAGTCGTTGCCGATCAGCAGCGAATCGCACTGCGTGAAGTTGCGCGCGTTGGCCGCCTTGCGGTGCGCCGACACCTGGCCGCGATAGGTGTTGTTCGACTTGCCGGCCGAGATGCCCTTGGAGATGATGCGGCTCGACGTGTTCTTGCCGAGATGGATCATCTTGGTGCCCGAATCGATCTGCTGGTGGCCGTTCGACACGGCGATCGAGTAGAACTCGCCGCGCGAGTTGTCGCCGCGCAGGATGCAGGACGGGTACTTCCAGGTGATCGCCGAACCGGTCTCGACCTGGGTCCAGGAGATCTTCGAGTTGCGGCCGCGGCAGTCGCCGCGCTTGGTGACGAAGTTGTAGATGCCGCCCTTGCCCTCGGCGTCGCCGGGGTACCAGTTCTGCACCGTGGAGTACTTGATCTCCGCGTCGTCGAGGGCGATCAGCTCGACCACCGCCGCGTGCAGCTGGTTCTCGTCGCGCTGCGGCGCCGTGCAGCCCTCCAGATAGGAGACGTAGGCGCCCTCCTCGGCGATGATCAGCGTGCGCTCGAACTGGCCGGTGTTCTTCTCGTTGATGCGGAAATAGGTCGACAGCTCCATCGGGCAGCGCACGCCCTTCGGCACGAAGACGAAGGAGCCGTCGGTGAACACGGCCGAATTCAGCGTCGCATAGTAGTTGTCGCTGACCGGCACCACCGAGCCGAGATACTTGCGCACCAGCTCGGGATGGTCGCGGATCGCCTCCGAGATCGAGCAGAAGATGACGCCCGCCTTGGCGAGCTCCTTCTTGAAGGTGGTGACCACCGAGACCGAATCGAACACCGCGTCGACCGCCACGCGGCCCGACTGGTAGACGTTGTCGCCGGCCTCGCCGTCGCCGTCCGCCTCGCCGTCGAGCGCGCTCGGCTCGCCCATCTTGCGCACGCCGGCGAGGATCTCCTGCTCCTTGAGCGGGATGCCGAGCTTCTCGTAGGTGCGCAGCAGCTCCGGGTCGACCTCGTCGAGCGAGCTCGGGCCCGCCTGCGTCTTCGGCGCGGCGTAGTAGTGGATGTCCTGGAAGTCGATCTTCGGATAGCTGACGCGCGCCCAGCTCGGCTCGGTCATCGTCAGCCAGCGCCGGTAGGCGCCGAGCCGCCACTCGGTCATCCACTCCGGCTCGCCCTTCTTGGCCGAGATGAAGCGGATGGTGTCCTCGTCGAGGCCCTTGGGGGCCTTGTCGGATTCGATGAGGGTCTCGAAACCGTATTTGTACTGGTCCACGTCGATCTTGCGGACCTGCTCGATGGTCTCCTGCACAGCAGGCATCAGCGTTCTCCATCCTGGCCGGGGTCAAGGCCCGGCAGTTTTCAAACCACAGCGCCGCTTGACAGCGTACGCCCTATCTAGTGCGCCCGAAGCGCGGATTCACCGGCGCGCGGTGAAATTTTGCCTGTTTTCCTCCACTTTTCCGGAACCCTCCCTCAGGCCGCCGCGGCGCGGCGCCTGCGGCGCGCCACGATGCCGTCGAGCGCGGCGCGGAAGGCCGCCAGATCGTCCTCGCCACTGGCCCGCCCGAGCGAGACGCGCAGCGCGCCCGCCTGGTCGCCCTCGCCCATCGCCGCCAGCACGTGGCTCGGCCCCACCTTGCCCGACGAGCAGGCCGAGCCGGCCGACAGCGCCACGCCGGCGAGATCGAAGGCGATCTGCGCCGTCTCGGCCTTCAGCCCGGGAATGGCGAAGAAGCTGGTGTTGGCGAGCCGCGGCGCGGCGCGGCCGTAGAACACGGCGTCGGGCGCCAGCGCGGCGACCGCCGCCTCGAAGCGGTCGCGCAGCGCCGCCACGCGCGGCATCTCGGCCAGACCGGCCGCCGCCCGCTCGGCCGCGGCGCCGAAGCCGGCGATCGCCGGCACGTTCTCCGTGCCGCCGCGCTGGCCGCGCTCCTGGCCGCCGCCGGCGACCAGCGGCCGCGGCCGCGTCAGGTCGGAGGCAGCGACGATGGCGCCGGCGCCCATCGGCCCACCGATCTTGTGCGACGACAGAATGAGGAAGTCCGCATAACCCTCAGAGATGTCGAGCGGAATCCGGCCCGCCGCCTGCACCGCGTCGAACACGGTGAGCCCGCCCGCCGCCTTCGCCAGGCGGCCGATCTCGGCCATCGGCTGGATGACGCCGGTCTCGTTGTTGGCCGCGTGCATGGCGACCAGCGGCACGCCGGCCGCCCGGTCGTGGCGGGCGAGCGCGGCCTCGAGCGCGGCCAGGTCGACCACGCCGTGCGAATCGACGCCGATCCGCGTCACCCGCTCCGGCGCGAAACGGCCGCCGCCGAGCAGACAGGGATGGTCGGCCGCCGCGACATAGAGATGCGCCGCGACGAGCGCGCCGCGCCCCACCGTCCAGTCCGGCGTCAGCAGGGTCGAAGCCGCCTCGCTGGCGCCGGAGGTGAAGACGACGTTCTGCGCCGCGGCCCCGACGAGGGCGGCCACCTGCCGGCGCGCCGCCTCGACCGCCGCCCGCGCCGCCCGCCCCGCGCCGTGCACCGAGGAGGCGTTGCCGCCGGCCTCCAGCGCGGCCAGCATGGCGGCCTTCGCCGCCGGCTCGAGCGGCGCCGTCGCGTTGTGGTCGAGATAGGTGCGCGCCTCAGCCATCGGCGTCCTGCGTTTGCGGCGGCGGCAGGCGCTCGGCTGCGGCCGCTTTATTTCCTTGAACATGCAAGGTCAGCCGTCCTATCTACGCCGTCTGCCGATTGCGGGGCATGCGTTCCGCAGTTTTGAACGGTTCTAAACTAGGTTCTATGGAGGCAGTGGCGTCGCGTCAAGGGCAGTCGGAGGTGCCGCGCACGCCTGCTGCCACCGGGCGCACCGTCGTGGAGTTTTCATGCCCGAGGTCATTTTCACCGGCCCCGCCGGCCGTCTCGAAGGCCGCTACCAGCCGTCGAAGGAGAAGAGCGCGCCGATCGCGCTGATCCTGCATCCGCACCCGCAGTTCGGCGGCACGATGAACAACAAGATCGTCTACGATCTGTTCTACATGTTCCAGAAGCGCGGCTTCACGGTGCTGCGCTTCAATTTCCGCGGCATCGGCCGCAGCCAGGGCGCCTTCGACCACGGCACGGGCGAGCTCTCCGACGCCGCCGCCGCGCTCGACTGGGTGCAGTCGCTGCATCCCGATTCCAAGAGCTGCTGGGTCGCCGGCTATTCCTTCGGCGCCTGGATCGGCATGCAGCTTCTCATGCGCCGGCCGGAGATCGAGGGCTTCATCTCGATCTCGCCGCAGCCCAACATCTACGATTTCTCGTTCCTGGCGCCCTGCCCCTCCTCGGGCCTGATCATCCACGGCGACGCCGACAAGGTGGCGCCGGCCAAGGACGTGCAGGGTCTGGTCGACAAGCTGCAGTCGCAGAAGGGCATCACCATCACCCAGAAGACGCTGCCCGGCGCCAACCACTTCTACGGCGACACGATCGACACGCTGGTCGAGGAATGCGCCGACTATCTCGACCGGCGCCTCAACGGCGAGCTCGCCGAGGCGCGGCCGAAGCGGCTGCGCTGACGCGCCGGTCCGACGGCCGGCCGGCCGCACAGCTCTGTTGCAGCCGCGCGACGGCGCCCGGCGTCGCGCGCGACCGGTTGGCTCAGGGCGTCGCCAGCATGCCGCCGGTCACCGGCTGGCGGCAGCCGGTCGTGCCCGGCCAGGTGAGCGGCAGGCCGCGCAGGGCGCGCACCGCCAGATAGGCCCAGGCCTCGGCCTCCATGAAGTCGCCGCTGAGGCCGGCGTCCTCGGCCTGGATCACCGCGTCGCGGCCGGCCAGCGCCCGCAGGTCCTCGACGATGAACGGGTTCTTGCGCCCGCCGCCCGACAGGATCCACAGCCGCGGCCGCTCCGGCAGATGCGCCGCCGCGCGATGGATCGCCGCCGCCGACACGCGGGCCAGCGTGCGCGCGCCGTCGGCCAGCTCCAGGCCGTCCGCCGCCTCCAGCGTGAAGTCGTTGCGGTCGAGCGACTTCGGCCCCGGCCGCTCGAAGAACGGCGCGGCCATGTAGCGCTCCACCACATGCGCCACCACGCCGCCCTCGCTGGCGATCGCGCCGGCCGCGTCGTAGGGCACGCCGGCATGGCGCGCCACCCACTGGTCGATCAGCGCGTTGCCCGGCCCGGTGTCGAAGGCGACCGGATCGCCGGTCTCGCCGAGCCAGGTGATGTTGGCGACGCCGCCGATGTTGACGAAGGCGACCGGCCAGGTGCCGGCGTGGCGCGCGGGCAGCAGGCCGGCGAGCGCGCGGTGATAGGCCGGCACCAGCGGCGCGCCCTGCCCGCCATGCGCCATGTCGTTGGCGCGCATGTCGTGCACGACCGGCAGCCCGGTCTCGGCCGCCAGCAGCGCGCCGTCGCCGAGCTGCACGGTGAAGCCGGCGGCCGGCCGGTGCAGCACGGTCTGGCCGTGGAAGCCGATCAGCGAGGGCGGCTCGAAGCGGCCGGCCGCCTGCTGGCGGAAGGCGGCGACCGCCTCGGCGTGGCGCAGCGTCAGCGCGCGCTCGAGCTCGGCCAGCTCGCCCGGCCGCTCCGTCGGGCAGGCGATCGCGCGCGCCGTCTCGAGCGCCGCCTCGAGCCGGCGCCGGAAGGCGGCGTCGTAGGCGAAGAACATCGACGGCCCGCGCGTCACCCGGCCCTGGCCGTCGCTCGCCAGGATCGCCGCGTCGATGCCGTCCATCGACGTGCCGCTCATCAGGCCGATCGCCGCTATCGTCTCCATGACCCCTTCCGCCGCCCGCTTCTTGTATCGCCACTGTCGCGGATGCTAAAGGCCGCGCGTTCGCTTGGCCACCGTCGCTTCCGACGCAGGGCCGGTCTCCGGGATTCCACCGCAATGGCACGCTTTCGATCCGACTTCCTGCGCACGATGGACGAGCGCGGTTTCATTCACCAGACCTCCGACGACGCCGGGCTCGACGCGCTGTTTCGCGCCGAGACGGTGACGGCCTATATCGGCTTCGATCCGACCGCGGCCAGCCTGCATGTCGGCCACCTGACCCAGATCATGATGCTGCACTGGCTGCAGCAGACCGGCCACCGGCCGATCGCGCTGATGGGCGGCGGCACGGGCATGATCGGCGACCCGTCGTTCAAGGACGAGGCGCGCAAGCTGCTGACGGCCGAGGCCATCGACGCGAACCTGACCGGCATGAAGGCCTCCTTCAGCCGCTATCTCACCTTCGGCGAGGGCGCGAGCGACGCGCTGATGGTCAACAACGCCGACTGGCTGCTCGACCTCAACTACGTCGCCTTCCTGCGCGACGTCGGCCGGCACTTCTCCGTCAACCGCATGCTGTCGTTCGATTCGGTGCGTCTGCGGCTCGACCGCGAGCAGTCGCTGTCCTTCCTCGAATTCAACTACATGATCCTGCAGGCCTACGACTTCGTCGAGCTCAACCGGCGCTACGGCTGCCGGCTGCAGATGGGCGGCTCCGACCAGTGGGGCAACATCGTCAACGGCATCGATCTCGGCCACCGGCTGGGCACGCCGCAGCTCTACGCGCTGACCTCGCCGCTGCTGGCGACGGCCTCGGGCGCCAAGATGGGCAAGACGGCGTCGGGCGCCGTGTGGCTCGATGCGCAGATGCTGTCGAGCTACGACTTCTGGCAGTTCTGGCGCAACACCGAGGACGCCGACGTGGCGCGCTTCCTCAAGCTCTACACCACCCTGCCGATGGACGAGGTGCACCGGCTGGCCGCGCTCGGCGGCGCCGAGATCAACGAGGCCAAGAAGGTGCTGGCGACCGAGGTGACGGCGATGCTGCACGGCCGCGCGGCGGCCGAAGCGGCGGCCGAGACGGCGCGCAAGACCTTCGAGGAAGGCGCGCTCGCCGACACGCTGCCGACCGTTGCCGTGCCGAAGGCGGAGCTGGCCGCGGGCATCGGCGTGCTCAGCCTGTTCGTGACGGCCGGGCTGGCCGGCTCGAACAGCGAGATGCGCCGCCACGTCAAGGGCGGCGCGGTCGCCCTCAACAACCAGCCGGTGCGCGACGAGCGCCGCCTCGTCACGCTCGACGACATCGGCGGCGACGGCGTCGCCAAGCTCTCGCTCGGCAAGAAGAAGCACGTCCTGGTGCGGCCCGCCTGAACGGCGCGCTGCCTCAGCGAAACTCGAAGATCTGCCGCAGGATGCCCGGCGCGATGGCCGAGATCGGGTTGATCTGCAGCCGCGGCTCGCCGGCCCGCCCGGCCAGCCGGTAGGTGATGCCGATCAGCCCGCGGTCGCGGCCGTTGCCGAGGATCTCGCCGATCAGCGGCAGCTCGCCGAAGATGCGGTTGACGCCGTAGGCCGGCATGAAGGTGCCGGTGATCGCCATGTTGCCGGCCGGGTCGTAGAGCGTGCCCTGGAAGGTGGTGCCCATCAGCGGCCCGCGCAGCACGCCGCGCTCCAGCCCGAGAAAGCCGTCGGCCCGCGTCACCTGGGCGAAGCCGCGGTCGAAGCGCACGCGCGAGGCGTCGAGCGGCTGGCCGTCGCGGCCCGTCGCGCGGCTGTCGCCCTGCGGCGTCGCCGCCACCAGCGAGCGCAGCCGCGGCTCGTTGACGATCCAGAAGTCGCGCGCGTCGACCTGGCCGCTCATCCGCCCGCTGCCGGCCATCTGCAGGCTGATCGCGCCGCCCACCATGTGCTCGTAGAGGTCGAGGAAGCGCAGCACGCTGCCGGCATCGGTCGACTGCATGCGCAGGCTGCGCGCGCCGGCCGCGTCGGTCGAATCGCTCGCCGTCACGCTGCCGCCGCCGCCCGTCGCCGCCGAGACCGACAGGCCGGAGCCGCCGCCGCCGGTGTCGCGGTAGCTCACCCGCACGCCCGACAGCGTCTCGCCGTTGAAGCCGACGAGCTGGCCGAGCTCGGCCTCGAGCGTGATCGGCGTCGCCTCGCCGCCGCCGCCGCCCTGCCCGTCGCTGTCGAGCACCGAGCGGATCAGCGCGCGCACGTCGAAGGAGCGGCCGTCGGCGTCGATGCGGTAGCCGCGGCCGTCGCGCCGGATGGCGACGGCCATCTCGTCGCCGCGGTTGAGCCGCAGCGTGGCGAAGCGGGCGCTCTGCAACGCGCCCGCGTCGAGCGTGACGCTGCCGGCGGCCGAGAAGGTCTCGCCCTCGAGGGTGAAGTCCTCGAGCTGCGTCTGCGCGCCGTCGGTCTCCATCACGAAGCGCGCCGTCGCCGGCACGCCCGCCCCCTTGCGCCAGCCGACCCAGGGCAGCGACAGGGTGGCGTCGGCGAGCGCCACCTCGACCGCCTCGTGGCCGGCGTCGATGCGCTCCAGCCGCACGCGCGCCGTGCCGCCGAGAATGGTCGACAGCCCCGGCACCAGCCGCTCGCGCGCCTCGGCGTCCAGGTCGATCTCGACGATGCGCCGGCGCTCCGCCGCCGCGGCGCCGTCCGCCGCGGCGAGCGGCTCGACGATCTCGAGCCGCGCCCGCGCGCCGCTCAGCCGCGCGGTCGCCTCGATCTCGGCCCGCTCCGGCCCGACGACAAGCGTGCCGGCCGCCTCCGTCACCATCTGGCCCTCGAACGGCTCGGCCAGCGCCAGGTCGCTGTAGTCGAGCGCCACCCGCCAGTCGAGATCGGCGTCGCGGGCGTCCTCGCTCAGCGGAATCTCGGCGAAGACGCGGCCCTCGACCTGGCCGCTGACGTCCTCGGCGGCGAGGTCGATGAAGCGCGAGGCGTTGATCGGATCGTATGAGGCGAGCTCGACGATCGCCGGCGCCATGCCCTCGACGTCGATGTCGAGCCGGCCGACGAGCGGCGTCAGGTGCGCCTGGTCGATGACGAAGGTGCCGTTCGCCGTCTCCACGGTGCGCCCGCTCGGCATGAAGACGGTGCCGGACGACAGCGCGATGTCGACGTCGGTGCCCTGGAAGGCGACGACGCCGCCGCCGTCGCGCACCGGCGGGATGCGGCCGGCGACGTCGAAGCGCGTGCTCTCGACCGCGAAGCGGCCGCTCACCTCGCGCGCATCGAGCGGCTCGCCGTTGCCGAGCCGGCCGGGCGGCACCCGCAGCCTGAGGCTGCTGTCGACGACGCGGCCGCCGAACACGTTGTCGAGCACCCAGGCGCGCGCGCCGGAGGCGGCGAACCACGGCCAGAGCTGCTTGGTGTGGCCGACGGGCAGCGCCTCGAGCGAGAGCGCCAGCGACAGGCCGGGCGTCACCCCCTCGCGGAAGGTGAGCGCCGCGCTGGCGCGCAGGCCGCCGGCGCTGGTGCGCACGTCGATCACGTCGGCGGCGAGCCGGCCGGCGCCCGGGTCGTAGGTGCCGACCAGCCTGAGCCGGATCGGCAGCGCCGGCTCGGGCGAATCGAGCGGCGCGACGACCGAGCGGGCGCTGACCACCTCGAAGCCGTAGCGCGGCGGCTCGTCGGCCTGCTGTCCCGGCAGCGGGCCGACCGCGCCGCGCAGGTCGAACAGCGAGCGGCCCGTCTCGAACCGGCCGCGCTCGATAAGCACGATCGGCGCGCTCTCCTTGGCCACCAGCCGCAGCCGCGCGTCGCCGGCCAGCGTGTCCTCGGGCCCGAGCCGCAGCTCGGCGTCGTCGAGCGACAGCTCGGCCGTCAGCCGGCCGCTGCCCGGTCCGTCGACCTGCTGTCCGGTGACGGCGAGCACCAGCGCGCCGTGCCAGGAGGCCGGGCCCTCTTGCGGCTGCGGGATCTCCAGACGCGCCGTCACCGCGCCGATCGCGTCGCTGCCAGCCGGCCGCTCGGCCGTGCCTTCGAGCGCGATGCGCCGCTCGCCGGCCGCCGCCTCGCCGGCGAAGGCGACGGTGCCGCGCGCCGGCTGGGTGACGGTGAGGCGGGCGAGGTGCAGCGCGCCGGCATCGAAGGCGCCGGTCGTCAGCGCCACGTCGGAAAGCGCGATGCGCCGCGTGCGGCCGCTTTCCAGCAGCCCGAAGGCCGAATGCAGCGCGCCGTAGATCGCCTGCACGGCGCGGCCGGCGTCGATCGCGCCGTTGGCGTTCTCCAGCCGGTCGCCGAGCCCCGGCCCCTCGCGACGGCCGAGCGCGCCGGCGTCGAAGCGCGCGCCGCTGACGCTGGCGCTGTCGAGCTCGATGCGGCCGGACAGCAGCGGCCGCGGATTGAGGCCGAAGCCGATGCGGCCGGCCTCGAGCAGCATGCGGCCGCTCTCGCGGTCGACCACGCGCACGTCGCGCAGCTCGATCGCCGGCCGCCAGCCGTCGAGCGACAGCCGGGTGGTGCCGATGCGCGTGTCGACGGGGCGGTCGTTGAGGTCGCTGATGGTGCGCTGCGCGGCCGTGCTCAGCCGATCCGCGCCCCAGCCCGACCAGGCGGCGATCTGCACGGCGCCGACGAACAGCACGACGAAGGCGACGGCGGCGCCAAGCGTGACGCCCGCCGCGGCGGCAATCCGCCGCACGGCGCCGCGCCGGGCGCGCTGCGGGGCGGCGCCGGCGGCCGGGGTCTCGGCGCGTGCCTCGCCGTTTTCTGGCGCGTTGCGGTCCACGCGGGCTCCCGTCACCTCCGCTCGACCATGGACGAATCCTGCGGCGCCATTATATCTGTCGCTCCTGACGCGTAACCGGAAACGAGGATACGGACATGGCGGGCCCCGAAAAAGGAAGCGAAGCGCCGGACTTCGAACTGCCGCGTGACGGCGGCGGCGTTCTGAAACTCTCCGAGCTTCGCGGCAAGCCGGTGGTTCTGTTCTTCTATCCGAAGGACGACACCAGCGGCTGCACGGCGGAGGCCGTCGCCTTTTCCGAATTGAAGCCCGAGTTCGACCGCCATGGCGCCGTCCTCGTCGGCATGTCGCCCGACAGTGCAAAAAGCCATGACAAATTTAAGGCGAAGCACGGGCTGACCGTCGATCTCGTCTCCGACCCCGACAAGCAGACGCTCGAGGCCTACGGCGTGTGGGTGGAAAAGAGCATGTACGGGCGCAAGTACATGGGCGTCGAGCGCTCCACCTTTTTGCTCGACGGCGACGGCACGGTGCGCGAGGTGTGGCGCAAGGTGAAGGTGCCGGGCCACGCCGAGGCGGTGCTCGAGGCGCTGGCCGCGCTCTGACCGGCCGCCGGGCCCGCCTGCCCGGCCCCAGCGACCCGACGGACGAGACGCCGGCGCCGCGCGCCGGCGCAAAGCTTTGTTAACCCTAAGAATGTGTAATCGCGGCCGAACCATCTCCTGACAGGAAGCTCGGCCCCGTGAACGAAGTCCGCCGGTCACCCGTCTTCGGCAAGCGCAAGGAACCGCACACGGTCATCATCGCGCGCGGCGACCACATCCGCCATTTCACCGTGCGGCCGTGGCTGGCCGCGCTCGTCGGCTCGGCGCTATGCGCCATCGCCATCGGCTATCTCGGCGCCACCTCCTATCTGGTGCTGCGCGACGACCTGATCGGCGCGGCGAGCGCGCACCAGGCGCGCACCCACCAGGCCTACGAGGACCGCATCGCCGCGCTGCGCGCCCAGGTCGACCGCATCACCAGCCGCCAGCTTCTCGACCAGCGGCTGATGGAGGAGCGCGTCGGCGAGCTGATGGAGCGCCAGGCGCAGCTCGCCCGCCGCCAGGGCCGGCTCGCCCCGGTCCTGGAGCGCGTGCGCGGCGAGACGCCGCCGGTGCCCACCCCGCGGCCCCAGATCCGCGCCGACGCCGCGGCCGCCGAGGCGGCGGAGCCCACCGCAAGCCCGCGCGCCGGCACGCCGCCGGCCGCGCTGTCGGCCTACGCGGCGACGGCGCAGGCCTCGGTGCCCTGGCCGCTGCGCAGCGGCCACGCGCCCTCCGCCGCCGACGAGGCCGACCGGCTGTTCGTCGCCATCAACCGCTCGCTGTCGTCGATCGAGAGCGAGCAGCTCGCGCGCATCGAGACGCTGTCGCAGAACGCCGACACCGCCGCCGACACGATCGCCGGCGCGCTGGAGCAGGCCGGCCTCAGCGTCGAGATCGAGGCGAAGGACGGCACCGGCCGCGGCGGGCCGCTGCTGGCGCTCGGCCGCGACCTGCCGTTCGAAAGCCGCGTGCAGGAGCTCGACGAGACGCTGGCGCGGCTGGAAACGCTGAAGAGCGAGGCGCGCCGGCTGCCGATCGCCCATCCGGTGCCCGGCGCGGCGCTGACCAGCCGGTTCGGCGTGCGGCGCGACCCGCTGATCGGCACGCCGGCCCATCACTCCGGGCTCGACTTCCGCGCCGCGACGGGCCACCCGGTGCGGGCGGCCGGCGCCGGCACGGTGGTGACGGCGGGCTGGAACGGCGGCTACGGCCGCATGGTCGAGATCCGCCATGCCGACGGCCTGACCACGCGCTACGCGCACATGAGCAAGATCACCGTCAGGAAAGGCCAGGAGGTCGGCCCCGGCACCGTGATCGGCAAGGTGGGCAGCAGCGGCCGCTCGACCGGCCCGCACCTGCACTACGAGGTGCGCCGCTCCGGCGAGGCCGTCGACCCCGCCCCCTACATCCGCGCCGGGCGCAAGATCGCCGGGCTGATCTAGCGCGGTCCCAGGCGAAGCGGAAACCGGCTCGCCGTCTGAAAACGCATCAAGACAACAAGTTGGAGCCGATCTGCGATTCCGTGAAACGCAGAACGGCAGACGACGACCCGGCTCCCGCGTCGCCCGCGGTCAGTCGATGTCCTCGACCGCCGCGCCGGCCGCGCCGTCGATGCGCTGCGACAGCGCCGCCTCCATGAAGGCGTCGAGGCCGCCGTCGAGCACGTCCTGCGGGTTGGTGTTCTCGACCCCCGTGCGCAGGTCCTTCACGAGCTGGTAGGGCTGCAGCACGTAGGAGCGGATCTGGTGGCCCCAGCCGATGTCGGACTTCGCCGCCTCCGAGGCGCTCGCCGCCTCCTCGCGCTTTTTCAATTCCTCCTCGTAGAGCCGCGAGCGCAGCATGTCCCACGCGGTGGCGCGGTTCTTGTGCTGCGAGCGCTCGCTCTGGCACTGCACCACGATGCCGGTCGGCACGTGCGTGATGCGCACCGCCGAATCGGTGGTGTTGACGTGCTGGCCGCCGGCGCCCGAGGCGCGGTAGGTGTCGACGCGCACGTCGGATTCGGCGACCGCGATCTCGATGTTCTCGTCGATCACCGGATAGACCCAGACGCTGGCGAAGGAGGTGTGGCGCCGGGCGTTGCTGTCATAGGGCGAGATGCGCACCAGCCGGTGCACGCCCGATTCGGTCTTCAGCCAGCCATAGGCGTTGTGACCCTTGACGAGCAGGGTCGCCGACTTGATGCCGGCCTCCTCGCCCTCGTGCACCTCGAGCACCTCGACCTTCATGCCGCGCCGCTCGGCCCAGCGCGTGTACATGCGCAGCAGCATCTGCGCCCAGTCCTGGCTCTCCGTGCCGCCGGCCCCGGCATGCACCTCGAGATAGGTGTCGTTGGCGTCGGCCTCGCCCGACAGGAGCGTCTCGATCTGGCGCGCGGCGATCTCGCCCTTGAGCGCGCGGATGGCCTGCACGGCCTCCTCGACCACAGCGTCGTCGCCCTCCTCCTCGCCGAGCTCGATCAGCGCGACGTTGTCGTCGAGCGCCCGCTCGAGGCCGCGAATCGCGGTGGTCGTGTCGTCGAGCGACTGGCGCTCGCGCATCAGCTTCTGCGCCTCCTGCGGATCGTTCCACAGCTCGGCGTCCTCGGCCCGGACGTTCAGATACTCCAGCCGCTTGACCGCCTGATCCCAGTCAAAGATGCCTCCTCAGCAGGCTTATGGCCTGCTTGATTTCGTCGACGAGGTTCTGCGTATCGGCGCGCATGGAGACGGTCGGTCCTTGCTTGCTGGAGTGCGGGGATCGGTTGCGGCGCGGACCATAGGCAGCGCGCCCGCGGCTGTAAAGCGCGGGCGCCGCTGTGCCGGCCTGCGCCGGGCGGCGGCCTCAGTAGAG
>NZ_JAOAOP010000040.1 GCF_030398335.1 Aquibium sp. A9E412 | reverse complement strand
TCAGACTGCGCAGAAAACGCGCTGCCAGAAACAACCAATACCTCGCTCACATCCTCCAGCCCTTGCCGCGTTAACCCGGATTCACTGCCGTGGGCAGGCCGCTGCGCCGCTCAGCGGTTCTTGAAGCTGGCCGAGCGCTTCTCGGTGAAGGCGGTCATGCCCTCCTTCTGGTCGTCGAGCGCGAACATCGCGTGGAAGACGCGGCGTTCGAAGCGCAGGCCCTCGGCGAGCGTCGTCTCGTAGGCGCGGTTGACCGCCTCCTTGGTCATCATCACCGCCGGCATCGAGAACTCGGCGATCTTCTCGGCCGTCTTGAGCGCGTCCTCGATCAGCTCGCCGGTCGGCACGACACGCGAGACGAGGCCGGCGCGCTCGGCCTCCGCGGCGTCCATCGTGCGCCCGGTCAGGCACATCTCCATCGCCTTCGACTTGCCGACGAAGCGGGTCAGGCGCTGTGAGCCGCCCATGCCGGGCATCACGCCGAGGGTGATCTCCGGCTGGCCGAACTTGGCGTTCTCGGCCGCGATGATGAAGTCGCACATCATGGCGAGCTCGCAGCCGCCGCCGAGCGCGTAGCCGGCCACGGCCGCGATCACCGGCTTGCGGGTGCGCGTGGCCGCCTCCCAGCCGGCGAAGAAGTCCTCCATGTAGGCCTCGATGTAGCTCTTGGGCAGCATCTCCTTGATGTCCGCCCCGGCAGCGAACGCCTTCTCGGAGCCGGTGATGACGACGGCGCCGATCTTGGTGTTGTCGTCGAAGCCCTCGAGCGCGCGGACGATCTCGTCCATCACCTGGGTGTTGAGCGCGTTGAGGGCCTTCGGCCGGTTGAGCGTGATGAGGCCGACACGGCCGCGGGTCTCCACAAGGATCGTCTCGTATGCCATGGCTGTCCCTCTCCTCAGGCCCGTCTGCCGCATAGCCTATCGCTGGCAGACCGGGCAATAGAAAGTCGAGCGTCCCGACTGGACGATGCGCTGCACGGTGCCGTGGCAGCCGGGCCGCCGGCACGGCTCTCCGGCGCGGTCGTAGACGCTGAAGCTGTGCTGGAAGTAGCCGAGCGAGCCGTCGGTCTGCACGTGGTCGCGCAGCGACGAGCCGCCCGCCGCGATCGCCTCGGCGATCACCGCGCGCACCGCCTCGGCCAGCCGCACCGCGCGCGCCGGCGGCCGGCCCGGCCGGCCGCCCAGCGTGGCGGCCTGGCGGCGCGGCGACAGCCGCGCGCGCCACAGCGCCTCGCAGGCATAGATGTTGCCGATGCCGGCGATGAGGCGCTGGTCGAGCAGCGCCGCCTTGAGCGGCATGCGCCGGCCGGCCATCAGGCCGGCGAGCAGCGCCCCGTCGAGCGCGTTGCCCGTCGGCTCGACGCCGAGGCCGGCGAGCAGCGGATGGGTATCGAGCGCGGCCGCCTCGGCGAGCGCCATGAAGCCGAAGCGGCGCGGGTCGTTGAACACCACCTTGAGCCGCGTGCCGGTCTCCGTCTCCAGGTGGAAGACGACGTGGTCGTGCCGCGCGTCCTTGCTGCGGGCGTGGTGGAAGCGGCCGGGCAGCACCGCGTCGTCCTGTGCCTCGATGCGGAACGAGCCGCTCATGCCGAGGTGGCACAGAAGCGCCGTCGCGTCGTCGAGATGGGCGACGAGGTACTTCGCCCGCCGGCCGAGCGACAGCACGCGGCGCCCGGCCAGCCGCTCGGCGAAGCCGGGCGGGAAGGGGAAGCGCAGGTCCGGCCGGTTCTGGTCGACGCGCCGGATGCGCGCGCCCTCCATCGCCGGCTGCAGGCCGCGCCGGACCGTCTCGACCTCGGGCAGCTCAGGCATCGGCGGCGATCACGGCGTGGAAGCCGGTGCCGTGCGGCCCCGGCGCCAGGCCGAGATGCGCGGCGACCGTCTCGCCGATGTCGGCGAAGCTCGCGCGCAGCCCGACCGGACCGCTCGCCAGCCCCGGCCCGGTGCCGAGCACCGGCACGCGCTCGCGCGTGTGGTCGGTGCCGCGCCAGGTCGGGTCGCAGCCATGGTCGGCCGTCAGCACCAGGAGGTCGCCGGGCACCAGCGCGGCGAGCGCCTCCGGCAGCCGCCGGTCGAAGGCCTCGAGCGCGGCGGCGTAGCCCGCCACGTCGCGCCGGTGGCCGTACAGCGTGTCGAAGTCGACGAAGTTGGCGAACACCAGGTCGCCCGGCCGTGCCTCGGCCATGGCGGCGAGCGCGGCGTCGAACAGCGCCATGTTGCCGGCCGCCTTGCGCACCGTGGTGACGCCCTCGTGGGCGAAGATGTCGCCGATCTTGCCGATGCCGAAGACGCGCCCGCCGGCCGCCTCCACCCGGTCGAGCAGCGTCGGCTCGGGCGGCGGCACGGCATAGTCGCGCCGGTTGGCGGTGCGCTCGAAGGTGGCCGCGCTGTCGCCGACGAAGGGCCGCGCGATGACGCGGCCGATCATCAGCGGATCGACCAGCCGGCGCACCGTCTCGCACAGCCGGTAGAGCCGTTCGAGGCCGAAATGCGTCTCGTGCGCGGCGATCTGGAAGACGGAGTCGGCCGAGGTGTAGCAGATCGGCTTGCCGCTCGCGATGTGCTCCTCGCCGAGCGCGGCGATGATCTCGGTGCCCGAGGCATGCCGGTTGCCGAGGATGCCGGGCAGGTCGGCCTCCGCCACGATCGCCGCCGTCAGGTCCTGCGGGAAGGCCGGCACCGTCTCGGGAAAGTAGCCCCAGTCGAAGGGCACCGGAACGCCGGCGATCTCCCAGTGGCCGGACGGCGTGTCCTTGCCGCTCGAGCGCTCCTCGGCGGCGCCGAAGAAGCCGCGCGGCGCCGCGTCGCCGCCCTCCGGCAGGCGGCTGCCGGCGGCGATGGCGGCGGCGTGGTCGAGGCCGAGCGCGCGCAGGGCAGGCAGTCGCAGCGGCCCCTGGCGCAGGCCGGCGCGGTCGCCGCGCCCCTCGGCGCAGGCCGCCAGGATGTGGCCGTAGGTGTCGGCGCCGGCGTCGCCGAAGCGCGCGGCATCGCCGGCATGGCCGATGCCGAAGGAATCGAGAACGAAGAGGAATGCGCGCGCCATCGGATGCCTCGCGGCCGAAAACCCGCACACACATAGACCATGCGGCCGAAAACTGTGAAGCGGCTTTCGCGGCCGGCCGCTGCCGTCTCATCGATCTCGCCGCAGCTACGCGGCGCCGTGCTCGCTCAGCAGTCGGCGCAGGCGATGCTCTGGCTCATGCGCGGGCGCAGATAGTAGGTCTCGCGCATGGCGATGCCGTCGAAGGCCGCCGCCAGGCCGAGCGTTTCCTTCTGCCCCGCCGTCCAGGTGATGACCGGCGAGTAGTCGAGATAGCTTTCCACGCGCACCAGGAAGGTGCCGCGCGTCTTGAGCTTTTCCGGCACGCTCGCCGTGGTGCCGGGTGCGGCGTCGGCGCTGTAGGTGCCGTCGACCACCTTGCGCGACCACACGACCTTGACCTTCGGCGTGTCCTCGTCGGTCACCTCGATGGCGGTGATGACGATCTTCGGCCGCGAGCGGTTGTAGGGCTGCAGGATGGATTCGCCGATCTTCATGATGGCGTCGAGCTCGGTGCGCGAGGTCGTCTGCTGCTGCGTGACGAGGTCGGCCACCATGCTGCCGACGCGGCTCACCTTCTTGTTGGCCTCGATGCCCTGGGCGACCTCCATGGTGACGAAGTAGAGCGACAGCAGCACCGGCGCGATGAAGGCGAACTCGACCGCCGCCACGCCGCGCCGGTCGCCGCGCCAGCGGCGCGCCAGGGCGCCGAGGCGGCGGGTGAGGGACGGGAAGGAGATGTCGGTCATGGCCTCGTCGGTCCTCGGCGCTGGGCTAGTCGTCGAACGGCTCGTTCTGCCAGGTGACGGTGGCGAACAGCAGCGTCTTGTCGTCCTTCAGGTTCGACATCGACTTGCGCATGAAATCGGTCATCACCGGCCAGCGGTAGAACACGCGCAGCATGTTCTTCGACATCGACGGGCCGGGATCGACGGCGAAGTCGGAGGTGTCGATGTCGCCGTCGGCGGTCAGCCGGACGCGCACCTTGGCCGCCTCCTCGAAGGTGGTGAACTCGCGCAGGTCGACCTCGAGCTCCGGGCAGTCGTCGGCGACCAGAAGGTCGATGCGCTCGCAGATCAGCGTGCGCAGCATGCCCTCGTTGACCTCGGCGGCCTTGATCTGGCCGGTGCGCAGCTTGCGCGCCACGTCGTCGGTGGCGTTGGCCAGCAGTTGCTGGCCGGCGAAGGAGATGCAGCTTTCCAGGATGGCGAACAGCAGCAGCGAGAACGGGATCGCCAGGAGCGTGAACTCGATCGCCGTGGCGCCGCTGCGGTCGGCGCCGAAGCGGCGCAGGCCCGGCATCCGGCCGACCAGCCTGCGGAGGCTGTCCACGCGCTTTGTCCTGGCTGCGGCCATCGTCCCGTGCCCCGATCCCTGCTGATGCGGTCTTGCAGGCACACTAGCGCGTCCGCGTTGCATTCCCGTTTTGAGAACCGCTCGAATGCGCCCGGGCGCGTTTACCGGCCGCAAACGATGGCCGGTCGCGCCGCTGCGCCGGCGCCGCGGACGAATGCCGGCGGCCGCGACATCGGGCGAGGACCGCCGCACGCCGTCCGGCGTCGCGGCCTACTGGCTGGTGCTCATCTCCATCTCGGACATGCGCTCGGCTTCCGTCTTGTAGGAGCTCTCGCAGTAGGGCGTGCACGACAGGGTCTGCACGTCGGCGCGGCGGTAGACGCGCACCGAGTTCGCCGTCTGGCGCGACACCACCACCTGCTCGTCGACGATCGGGTTTCCTTCCGCGTCGAGGATGACGAGGTTGGTGACGCCGAAACCGCGGCCGGTCAGCACGATGGTCGTGGCGTCCTGCACCGAGGCGTCGGCGATCTCGGGGTTGCCGATGACGATGGTGTCGGCCGGCCGGGCGATGCGCACGATCTTGGCCTGGTTCATCACCACCTCGATGGCCGTCTCCGCGCGCGCGGCCGCGCCCGCGGCGATCAGCGTCGCGCAGGCGACGGCGGCCAGGCCCGTGCGGGCAAGAAGATGCTTGGCGCCAGCCATCGGGGCCTCCTCGGGTTCGATCTCCTCAACGGAGGATGAAGGAGATTGGTGAACCAAGCGTTAAGCGCCGCCCCGCCGGGCGGCCGGCGGTGCGCGTCCGCGCCGGCTCCGCGACCCGGCCGGGCGGCACGCGCGCGCGCAAGCAGCTTAGCGGCACATTAACCACGCAAGCCGCCGGCCGGGGTCAAGGTTTCGGTAATGCTGTTTGTTAAGCCGATTGCAACAGCTTCCCTGTAGCGTCCCGGACATCCGATCGACACGCCAGAACCGTTGACGGAAGTGCTGTTAAACGTGGAGTAAGGAGCTCTCTCATGTCCAAGATCTTTGCACGCTTTGCGAAGGACGAATCCGGCGCGACCGCCATCGAGTATGGCCTGATCGCCGCCCTGATCGCGCTCGCCATCATGGTCGGCGCCGGTACGCTGGGCAACGCGCTGGACAACCAGTTCAAGAACATCGCCAAGGAACTCGACTACTCGGCGAGCTGAGCCTTCGGGCGGTTCCGCCCGACGCACTTCGACGGCCGCTTCCCTGCCGGGAGGCGGCCTTCTCTTTTTTCCGCGATCGCCGGGCGGCCGCACTTCACCTTTGTTTAAGCGCGGGCGCGCTAGGCTCGGGCCCGCATTGTTGAAGCAGGGACAAGCCCGCGATGCTCGTCGCCGCCATCCTCGTCGTCTTTCCCTTTTGCATGGCCTTCGCCGCCGTCTCCGACATGCTGTCGATGACGATCGCCAACCGCGTGTCGCTGCTCCTGGTCGGCGCCTTCGCGGTGATCGCGCCGCTCACCGGCATGGACTGGAGCCTCTACGGCCTGCATTTCGCCGCCGGACTGGCGGTGCTGGCGGTCACCTTCACGCTGTTCGCCGTCGGCGGCATGGGCGGCGGCGACGCCAAGCTGCTCGCCGCCACGGCGGTGTGGATGGGGCTCGGCATCGAGCTCGTCGAGTATCTCGTCTTCTCCGCCTTCATCGGCGGCGCGCTGACGCTGCTGCTCCTGAAGTTCCGCAACTCGCCGGTCTCGGCGCTGACCGGGACCAACGTCTTCCTGCGCCACTTCGCCGACCAGAAGGCGGGCATCCCCTACGGCATCGCGCTCGGCCTGGCCGGGCTGCTGGTCTATCCCGACACCGCGCTGATGCGCTGGGCCTTCGCGACGCTGGCCGCCGGCTGAGCCGGCAGGCGCCGGCGCACCGCCGCGTCCGGCCGGTCGCTAAACTTTAAATTAATCACGATTGTAAGGCGGCCATTAACCCTAATTTGACGATTCCGCCCGCACTGTCGGTCCGGCGTAGCGGAATGCCGAGTACGAGGTCCGGACCGATGAGCACATCCCGACTTGTGATTCTGGGCGTTGCCATGGTGGCAGCGGTGGGCGCGGGATACATCGCCAAGAACATGGTGGCGGCGCCGCCGCAGCAGATCGTCGTGGAATCGCGCCCGCAGGAGCCGGCGATCAAGCTGGCCGAGGTGCTCGTGATCGGCGAGGACGTGCCGATGGGCGCGACGCTCGGCAGCGCGCTGGAGTGGCAGTCTTGGCCGGCCGCCGGCATCAACGACAGCTTCATCACCCGCGACAGCGAGCCCGAGGCGATCGAGGCCTTGCAGAACTCGGTGGCCCGCGTGCGGCTGCTCGAGGGCGAGCCGCTGCGCCGCTCCAAGCTGATTGGCGAGGGCCAGAGCCTGATGTCGTCGATCCTGCCGTCCGGCAAGCGCGCGGTGGCCACGCAGATCGCCGCCGACACCTCGGCCGGCGGCTTCATCCTGCCCAACGACTTCGTCGACGTGATCATGACCCGCCGCTCGCAGAACGCGACCGGGACGGAAGGCTTCATCACCGAGACCATTCTCAAGAACATCCGCGTGCTGGCGATCGACCAGACGATCCAGGAGGACGAGGAGGGGCGACGCGTCAAGGTCGGCGAGACCGCGACGCTGGAGCTCACCCCCTCGCAGGCCGAGGTCATCACCGTCGCCCAGCAGCTCGCCGACCGGCTGACGCTGGCGCTGCGGCCGATCACCGACACCCAGGAGAACGCCGAGGACGTCGGCACCTACCTGGTCTCGGGCACCGGCCGCGGCAACACGATCCGCCTGATCAAGTCGGGCGAGGTATCCGAGGTGGGGGCCCGGAAATGACTCACGACGCGACGACCACTCCGCTCGCCCGGTTCTCGGGGCTGCGCCGCACCGCGCTCGCCTGCACCGGCGCCCTGGCCCTGCTGATGGCGACCGCGGCGGTGCCGCCGGCGCTGTCGCCCGGCGTCGCCCAGGCCGGCCAGGTGCAGGTCGGCGCCTCGACCGCGAGCCAGCGCATCAAGCTCGGGCTCAACAAGTCGATCGTCGTCGACCTGCCGCGCGACGCCTACGACATCCTGGTCGCCAACCCGGCGGTGGCCGACGCGGTGACGCGCACCTCGCGGCGCATCTATCTGTTCGGCAAGCAGGTCGGCCAGACCAACATCTTCGTCTTCGGGCCGAATGGCGAGCAGATCGCCAGCCTCGACATCGACGTCGAGCGCGACGTCGCCGGGCTGGAGGACTATCTGCGCCGCTTCATCCCCGATTCCGACATCACCGTCGAGCTGGTCAACGACAACGTGGTGCTGACCGGCACGGTGGAGACGCCGCTCGACGCCTCGCGCGCCGCCCAGCTCGCGCAGATCTTCGTCAGCGGCGGCGAGGCGACGACGGGCCAGTACGCGCAGACCGCCGCCGCGCCGACCGACGGCGGCGGCGTGGCCATCAATAACCCGGACTCCGAGCGCCGCACCAGCCGCATCGTCAACCTGCTCAAGATCATCGGCGAGGATCAGGTCACGCTCAAGGTGACGGTGGCCGAGGTCAGCCGCTCGGTGATGAAGCAGCTCGGCGTCAACCTGATCGGCCAGGGCAGCTTCGACGGCATCTCGTGGGGCGCCATCTCCGACAACTATTTCGGCCTCGGCAAGCCGCTGTCGCCCTCGCAGCTCGCGCTCGGCGGCACCGACATCGACGCCTATCTCAACGCCATGGAGCAGGCCGGCGTTATGAAGACGCTGGCCGAGCCGACGCTGACGGCGGTCTCCGGCGAGCAGGCGAGCTTCCGCGTCGGCGGCGAGTTCAGCCTGATCACCGGCCAGGAGGTCGACGCCGACACCGGCCAGCTCACCTATGACATCCAGCGCCTCGAATACGGCATCGGCCTGGAGTTCAAGCCGGTGGTGCTGTCGCCGGGCCGCATCAGCCTGAAGGTGCGCACGCAGGTCTCCGAGCCGACGAGCGAGGGCTCGGTGGCGCTGTCGGCCGGCCTCGAGCGCGCCGGCGCCAACTTCCTGTCGATCCGCAAGCGGCTCGCAGACACCACGGTCGAGCTGCCGTCGGGCGGCTCGATGATGATCGCCGGCCTGGTGCGCGACGACGTGCGCCAGGCGGTCAACGGCCTGCCGGGGCTGTCCAAGCTGCCGGTGCTCGGCACGCTGTTCCGCAGCCGCGACTTCGTGCGCAACGAGACCGAGCTCGTCATCCTCGTCACGCCCTACCTGGCGCGGCCGGTGGCGCGCAACGAGCTCGCCCGGCCGGACGACAACTTCAACGCCGCGAGCGACGGCGCCGGCATGTTCCTCGGCCGCGTCAACCGCGTCTACGGCACGATGAAGACCAACAAGCCGAACGGCCGCTACCACGGCGTGGTCGGCTACATCTACAAGTGATCGGGGGATCGGCCGCCATGTCCGACATGCTGTTGACGAAGTCGCCGCGCCGGCGCGCCGGCCGGCTCGCCCTGCCGCTCGCCGCACTCGCCGCCGCCGCCCTCCTGTCGGGCTGCGCCATGGCCAAGCGCGACAGCGTGATCGTCGGCTCGGTTCCCGACGACTACCGCACCAACCACCCGATCGTGATCTCCGAGAGCGAGAAGGTGCTCGACCTGCCGGTCGGCCCGACCGCGAACGGCCTGACCTACGACCAGAAGGCGGCGGTCGAGGGCTTCGTCGCGCGCTATGACGGGCGCGCCTCGCCCTATGTCGGGGTGCTCGTTCCGTCCGGCTCGGCCAATGCCGCCGCCGCGCTGCGCGTCGCCGACGACGTGGCCGCCGTGATGCGCCGGCGCGGCGTGCCGGACGGCCACATCGTGGTGCAGTCCTACACCGCCGCCGCGCCGCAGGCCGACGCGCCGATCCGGCTGTCCTATGCGGTCATGCAGGCCTCCACCGGACCGTGCGGGCGCTGGCCGGACGACCTGCTGCAGACCACCGACAACAAGCACTACGCCAATTTCGGCTGCGCCTACCAGAACAACCTGGCCGCGCAGGTGGCCAACCCGAACGACTTCCTCGGCCCGCGCCGGCAGACGCCGATCGACGCGGAGAACCGCGGCGTGGCGATCGACCGCTACAAGAACAAGGAGCCGAGGGCCGAGCTGGTCCCGATCACCACCTACTAGCGACAGCCGGACCGCCGCGGGGCGGCTTGAGAGGCACGACGACATGACCAACCTGGCTTTCGAAAGCGAGACCGACGAGACGCCGCACGGCGTCGACGAGAGCGCGTTCCAGACGCTGCGCCCGGTGCCGCGCATCTCGGTCCAGGCCTTCTGCGAGACCGAGGCCGTGGCCGCGCCGATCGAGCGCGCCGGCGAGGACCGGCGCATGGCCAAGGCGCACCTGAAGGTGCACATGGGCGGCATTCCGACCGCCATCGAGTTCTACCAGACAGCCTCGACGCCCAACCTCATCGTCGTCGAGACGCGGGCCGAGCCGAAGGAGATCCTCGGCCTGCTCGAGCAGCTCGCCGAGGTCTGCGACCCGAGCTCCAAGGTGGTGGTGATCGGCCATTACAACGACGTGTGGCTCTACCGCGAGCTGATCCGCGCCGGCGTGTCGGAATACGTCGTGGCGCCGATCTCGATGGCCGACATCGTCACCGTCATCGCCTCGATCTTCGTCGACCCGGAAGCCGAGCCGCTCGGCCGCTCGGTCGCCTTCGTCGGCGCCAAGGGCGGCGTCGGCTCCTCGACGATCGCCCACAACGTCGCCTGGGCGATGTCGTCGCTGTTCGACAACGAGGTGGTGGTGGCCGACCTCGACCTCGCCTTCGGCACCGCCAACATCAATTTCGACCAGGACCCCGCCCAGGGCATCGCCGAGGCGGTCTTCGCGCCCGAGCGCATCGACGAGGTCTATCTCGACCGGCTGCTGTCGCAGTGCGCCGAGCATCTGTCGCTGCTCGCCGCGCCCTCGACGCTCGACCGGGTCTACGACTTCGACGCCGAGGCGTTCAGCCAGATCATCGACGTCGCCCAGCGCAGCGCGCCGCTCCTGGTGCTCGACGTGCCGCACATGTGGACGGGCTGGACCAAGACGACGCTCGCCCAGGCCGACGAGGTGGTGATCACCGCGACGCCGGAGCTCGCCAACCTGCGCAACACCAAGAACCTGATCGACACGCTGCGCAAGCTGCGCCCGAACGACGGCCCGCCCCGGCTGATCGTCAACCAGGCGGGCGTGCCCAAGCGGCCGGAGATCTCGGCGGCCGACTTCGCCGAGCCGCTCGAGCTCGAGCCGGTCGCCGTCATCCCGTTCGAGCCGCAGCTCTTCGGCAATGCCGCGAACAACGGCCGCATGCTGGGCGAGATGGATGCGAAGAGCCCGATCGTCCAGACGATCAACGAGCTCGCCCATGTCCTGACCGGCCGCCGCGAGATCAAGGCCAGGAAGAAGCCGGGACTGGGCGCCCTGCTCGACCGGCTCAAGCTGAAGAAGTGAACCGAGGCTAGGCGGCTCCACGATGTTTGGCAGACGAGGAAACGTCGGCGGCCCGCGCGAGGCGGGCGACCTGGTCGCCCCGCGGCCGCCGCAGCACGATGCGGACCGCGATCACCAGCCGCGCCCGCCGGCGGCCGATCCGGCGTCCGCCGACACCGCCCTGGCGCCGCGCCCGGCGGCCGAGCCGCGCGTCGCGCGCGAGCAGCCGTCGCCGCCGCCCCCGCCGCCGCCGGCCGCGCCGCGCTATCCGCAGCGCGAGCGCAACGAGAGCTACTACGACACCAAGAGCCAGGTGTTCTCGGCGCTGATCGACACGATCGACCTGTCGCAGCTTTCCAAGCTGGAGCCCGACAGCGCGCGCGAGGAGATCCGCGACATCGTCAACGACATCATCGCGATCAAGAACTTCGCGATGACGATCTCCGAGCAGGAGGAACTGCTCGAGGACATCTGCAACGACGTGCTGGGCTACGGTCCGCTCGAGCCGCTGCTGGCGCGCGACGACATCGCCGACATCATGGTCAACGGCGCCAAGCAGGTCTACATCGAGGTCAACGGCAAGGTCGAGCGCACCAATGTGCGCTTCCGCGACAACCAGCAGCTCCTCAACATCTGCCAGCGCATCGTCAGCCAGGTCGGCCGCCGCGTCGACGAGTCGAGCCCGATCTGCGACGCGCGCCTGCCCGACGGCAGCCGCGTCAACGTCATCGCGCCGCCGCTGGCGATCGACGGCGCGACGCTGACGATCCGCAAGTTCAAGAAGGACAAGCTGACCCTCGACCAGCTCGTCAAGTACGGCGCGATCTCGCCCGCCGGCGCCGAGATCCTCAAGATCATCGGCCGCGTGCGCTGCAACGTCGTCATCTCCGGCGGCACGGGCTCGGGCAAGACGACGCTGCTCAACTGCCTGACGAGCTACATCGACAAGGACGAGCGCGTCATCACCTGCGAGGATTCGGCCGAGCTGCAGCTCCAGCAGCCGCACGTCGTGCGCCTGGAGACGCGCCCGCCCAACCTGGAGGGCGAGGGCGAGGTGACCATGCGCGACCTGGTGAAGAACTGCCTGCGCATGCGGCCCGAGCGCATCGTCGTCGGCGAGGTGCGCGGACCGGAGGTCTTCGACCTCCTGCAGGCGATGAACACCGGCCACGACGGCTCGATGGGGACGATCCACGCCAACAGCCCGCGCGAATGCCTGAGCCGCATCGAATCGATGATCGCCATGGGCGGCTACGCGCTGCCGCAGAAGACCGTGCGCGAGATGATCGTCGGCTCTGTCGACATCGTCATCCAGGCCGCGCGCCTGCGCGACGGCTCGCGCCGCATCACCCATGTCACCGAGGTGGTCGGCATGGAGGGCGACGTCATCATCACCCAGGACCTCATCCTCTACAACATGAAGGGCGAGGACGCGCAGGGCCGCATCCTCGGCGACCACGTGTCGACCGGCATCGGCCGGCCGCATTTCTGGGAGCGCGCCCGCTACTACGGCGAGGAGCAGCGGCTGGCCGCCGCCCTCGAGCAGATGGACAAGAAGGTCGATTGAGGCGGTGAGGGCGCGACGCGATGTTCGGTCTTGACGGAACGGTTCTGGCCTTCGTCGCCCTGGCCGCGATCAGCGCCGGGGCGATCGCCTATGCGCTATTGTTCACCCGCATCGAGAACGAGCAGAAGGCGGGCAAGCGGCTCGAGACGATCAAGAAGGCGGAGACCGACCGGGCCAAGGTCAAGGCCTCGCGCGACCGCCTCGCCGAGGTCGCCAAGCGCCGCAAGTCGATCCAGGATTCGCTCAAGGACCTGGAGGACAAGCAGAAGCTGCGCGACCGCTCGGTGCGCAAGCCGCCGCTCAAGATCCAGCTCCGCCAGGCCGGCATGTCGGTGCCGATCGAGCGCTTCTACGTCTATTCGGCGATCTGCGGCGTGCTCGTCGCGCTGCTCGCCTTCCTCGCCGGGGCGCCGCTGCTGGTCGTGCCCGGCGCGCTGCTGGCCGGCGCGTTCGGCCTGCCGCGCTGGTTCGTCTCCTTCAAGCGCACGCGCCGTGTGAAGGCGTTTCTCGACGAGTTCCCCAATGCGCTCGACGTCATCGTGCGCGCCGTCAAGTCGGGCCTGCCGCTCAACGACGGCATCCGGCTGATCGCCAGCGAGGCGCGCGAGCCGGTGCGCACGGAGTTCCGCCGCATCATCGAATCGCAGCAGCTCGGCCTGTCGACGCCGGAGGCCGCCATGCGCATGGCCGAGACCATGCCGTGCCCCGAGGCGAGCTTCTTCGGCATCGTCATCCAGATCCAGCAGCAGGCCGGCGGCAATCTGTCGGAAGCGCTCGCCAACCTGTCGCGCGTGCTGCGCGACCGCAAGAAGATGAAGGCCAAGGTGCAGGCGCTGTCGATGGAGGCCAAGGCGTCGGCCATCATCATCGGCGCGCTGCCCTTCATCGTCGCCTTCCTCGTCTACCTGTCCAGCCCCAACTACATCATGCCGCTGTTCACCACGAGCGCCGGCCACATGATCCTGGGCATCTCGGCGATCTGGATGTCGATGGGCATCTTCGTCATGCGCAAGATGATGAACTTCGAGGTCTGACGCGATGACCGACGCGATCGTCAAGTCCATCTCCGACCCTGCCTTCCTGCTGGCGCTGCTGGTCAGCGTGGCGGTGTTCGCGACGGTCTTCACGCTGCTGCCGGCCTTCGGCGGCGACGTCCTGAAATCGCGCATGAAGACGGTGGCGCTCGAGCGCGAGGAGCTGCGCGCCAAGCAGCGCGCGCGGCTCGCCGCCGAGGCCGACCGCCGGCGCAAGGGCCTGCGCGAGCAGGAATCGGCCGGCATGCGCAAGCTCGTAGACCGCCTCGACCTGCGCCGCGCGCTGGTCGACGAGGCGACGATCAGCAAGCTGAAGATGGCCGGCTTCCGCGGCCAGAACCCGATGACGCGCTTCCTGTTCTTCCGCCTCGTGCTGCCCTTCGTCGGCTTCGCGCTCGCCGCCGTCTACGTTTTCCTGCTCGGCGGCCTGGCCGAGCAGCCCTTCTTCATCAAGCTGTTCGTGTGCATTCTGGTCGCCTATGCCGGCTTCTACGCGCCGGTGCTCTACGTCTCCAACCGGGCGAGCAAGCGCAAGCAGTCGATCCAGACCGCCTGGCCCGACGCGCTCGACCTGCTGCTGATCTGCGTGGAATCGGGCATGTCGATCGAGGCGGCCTTCCGCCGCGTGGCCGACGAGATCGGCGCCCAGTCGGTCGAGCTCGCCGAGGAGTTCGTGCTCACCAATGCCGAGCTGTCCTTCCTGCAGGAGCGCCGCCAGGCCTACGAGAACCTCGCCGGCCGCACCGGGCTCGAATCGGTCAAGAGCGTCGCCCAGGCGCTGATCCAGGCCGAGCGCTACGGCACGCCCGTCAGCCACGCGCTGCGCGTCTTGGCCAACGAGAGCCGCGACATGCGCATGCACGCGGCTGAGAAGAAGGCGGCCGCCCTGCCGCCCAAGCTGACGGTGCCGATGATCCTGTTCTTCCTGCCGGTGCTGTTCGCCGTCATTCTCGGCCCGGCCGGCATCCAGGTGAGCGAGCGCGGCATCTTCTGAGGTCCGGGGCGCCGCTGGCCGACGGCGCCGGGCGGGCGCGTCCGCTTCTTTCGCGAACGACCATGCGACGGAACGGCGACGTCGCGCCGGCTGCGGGGCGCGCCACAACGCCGGCGCGCGCGGATCGCAGCGGCCGACCCCCGGCAGGTCTTCGCAGATGGCGAAAGCGCCGTCGGACCCCGCCGGGGCGCGCCGTCCGCGCATGCCCCGGCCGGCCGCGCCGGCGGGCGGGGCGGCGGGTCCGCCGTCAGTTGGTCGCGCGCGGCTTTTCCTCGTCGGAGAGCTGGTTCCAGGCGTTCTGCTGCGCCAGCATGTTGCGCAGATAGGCGACGTTGGCGCGCGCCTGGTCGGCCGACAGCTCCTGCCGGGCGATCGTCTCGGCCTCCTCGAAGCGGCCCTGCAGGCCGACGACGAGGGCCAGGTTCTGGCGCACGCGGCTGTCCGCCCCGTTCGCCGAGGCCGCCTGGCGCATGTAGGATTCGGAGGCCTTCAGGTCGCCCTCGAGCAGGTGCGACATGCCGAGGTTCGACAGGATCGAGGCCTCGTTCGGCTGGAGGTCGAGCGCCCGGCGGTAGAGCGCGCGCGCCTCCTGCGGCTGGCCGAGCTGGTCGAGGATGGCGCCCTCGGCCGACAAGAGCTTCCAGTCGGGATATTCCGGCGTCTGCGCGCGGCGCACCGCGTCGAGCGCGGCCTCCAGCTCGCCGGCCGCCGCCAGCGCCTTGCCGTAGGCGGCGAGCACCTGGCGTTCCTTGGGATAGTCGATGGCGAGCTTGCGCATCACGGCGAGCGACTGCTCGGTGCGTCCGTTCATCTGCAGCACGCTGGCGTAGCGCATGGCCACCGCCTTGTCCTTGGGATTGCGCGCATAGGCGCTGCCGAGCGAGTCGGCCGCCTTGTCGAGCTGACCGGCCGACATGGCGGCCACCGGGCGCGCCGACTTGCGGTCGACCGAGCCGGTGGTCAGCCGGCCGTTGGCGCAGCCGGCCAGCGCCGTCGCGAGAACGAGGACGGCCGCCGTCGCCGTCAGGCGCCGGGCGGTTGCATTCGCGCGGTGATTGGTCAACATGTGGAAAACCCTCTGTCGCCGGATGCGGCCGGCAGCCGGCCGCCACTTCGCCCGAGAAGTATTCTGTTAACCCTAACGGACGGTTAAGGGCCGTCCGGCGCCGGCAAGCCCGGGGAAGGATCGCATGTCGCTCGAACTGCTCGCCCGCCGCAGCCGCGCCTCGCGGCCGGTCTATCTCGTGTCCGACGAGGCGCTCGCCGACAGCGGCGCGGATGCGCGCGCGTGCGGCTGGGCGCGCGCCAACGGCTTCAAGGGCGAGGAGGGCGCGCTGCTCACCGTTCCGGGCGAGGACGGCGGCCTGGCCGGCGCCTTCTACGGGCTCGGCAAGTCGGAGCGGGCGCATCCGCTGGCGACCGGCCGTCTGGCGCGCGCCCTGCCGGCCGGCGACTGGCATTTCGCCGCGCCGCCGGCGCGCCCCGACCTCGCCGTGCTCGGGCTGCTGCTCGGCAGCTACGTCTTCGACCGCTACCGCGCGGTGCCGCGGCGGGCGCTGCGCTTCGCCGTTCCGGCCGAGGTCGACGCCGACGCGGTGCGCCGGTCGGCCGATGGCGTGCGTCTCGCCCGCGACCTGGTCAACACGCCGGCCAGCGACATGGGACCCGATGCGCTGGAGGCGGCGGTGCGCACGCTCGCCCGCCGCCACAAGGCGAGCGTGGCGGTGACCAGAGGCGAGGCGCTGCTCAAGAAGAACCTGCCGATGATCCACGCCGTCGGCCGCGCCGCGGCCGAGGCGCCGCGCCTGATCGACATGAGCTGGGGGCCGAAATCGGCGCCGCGCGTGACGCTGGTCGGCAAGGGTGTGTGCTTCGACACCGGCGGGCTCGACATCAAGCCGGCGAGCGGCATGCTCCTGATGAAGAAGGACATGGGCGGCGCGGCCAACGTGCTGGGTCTCGCCGCGATGGTGATGGCCGCCAGGCTGCCGGTGCGCCTGCGCGTGCTCGTGCCGGCCGTCGAGAACGCGATCGCCGGCAACGCCTTCCGGCCGGGCGACGTGCTGACCAGCCGCAAGGGCCTGACTGTCGAGATCGGCAACACCGACGCCGAGGGTCGCCTGGTGCTGGCCGACGCGCTGGCGCTGGCCGACGAGGAGGCGCCGGAGCTGATCGTCGACATGGCGACGCTGACGGGCGCCGCGCGCGTCGCGCTCGGCCCCGACCTGCCGCCCTTCTACACCGACGACGAGGCGCTCGCCGCCGACCTCGCGGAGGCCGCCGACGCGGTCGCCGACCCGCTGTGGCGCATGCCGCTGTGGCGGCCCTACGAGGCGCGCCTGCGCTCGCGCGTGGCCGACATCGGCAACGTCACCTCCGACGGCTTCGCCGGCTCGGTGACGGCGGCGCTGTTCCTGCGCCGCTTCGTGGAGAAGACGCCGCGCTGGGCGCATCTCGACATCTTCGCCTGGAACCCCAACGAGCGCCCGCACGCGCCGGTCGGCGGCGAGGCGCAGGGCATCCGCGCCATCGAGCGCGTGCTGGCGCGGCGCTACGGCGGCTGACCCCCTTGCGGCCGCCGCGCTTTCCCGCTTGAATGGAACGGTACCGAAACGAGGCGGGGCCGCCCGGATGCCGATCACCCTGCGACCGAGCCAGGCGCTGCGTCTCTGGCAGGCAGTCAACCTGGCCGAGGTGCAGTCCGGCCGGCCCGACCTGACGATGCGCCAGATGGCGATCCTGCTGACCATCTATCTCGATCCGCCGCCGCACACGGTGCGCGGCCTGGCCGCCCGGCTCGGCGTCACCAAGCCGGTCATCACCCGCGCGCTCGACACCATGGGCGCCCTCAAGCTGGTGTCGCGCCATCGCGACGCCGCCGACCGGCGCAACGTTCTGGTGCGCCGCACGGTGGAGGGGGCGCTGTTCGTCGAGCGCTTCGGCGACGGCGTCATCGCCGCGGCCGCGGAGCTGCCGGCATGACCGCGCCCGACCGCCGGCTCAACGCCTACCGGCCCGATCTCGCCGATGCCCGGCTGCAGGGCCGGGTCGAGGCGGCGCGCTTCGTCGCCGGCCGGCCGGCGCGCGTCGCCACCGCGGTGGCCGATCTCAGGCCGCGGCCGGAGGCGGCGGCCGGCATCGACACCCAGCTCCTCTGCGGCGATGCCGTCACCGTGTTCGACGCGGCCGGCGGCTGGGCCTGGGTGCAGGCCGCCGTCGACGGCTATGTCGGCTACCTGCCGGCCGCAGCGCTGGCGCCGCCGGGGCCGCGCGCGAGCCATGTGGTGGCGGTGCCGCGCAGCTTCGTCTACCCCGTCGCCGACCTCAAGGCGCCGCGGCTGGCCGAGCGCTCGCTGGGCAGCGGCGTGACGGTGACGGATGTCACCGAGACGCGCGGCACGCGCTATGCGCTGCTCGCCGAGGGCGGCGCGATGGTCGCCGGCCATTTGCGCCCGGCGGGCGAGCCGGCGGGCGACTATGTCGCCGTCGCCGAGACGCTCGCCATGGCGCCCTATCTGTGGGGCGGCACCAGCGGCTTCGGCATCGACTGCTCGGGGCTGGTGCAGCTCGCCATGCGCATGGCCGGGCGTACGGTGCCGCGCGACTCCGACCTGCAGGCGCAGATCGGCGTGGCCGTCGACCCGGCCAAGGGGCTGGCGCGCGGCGATCTCGTGTTCTGGACGGGCCATGTCGCGATCATGACCGACGCGGCCAACGCGCTGCACGCCAACGGCGCCACCATGCTCGTCTCGCACGAGCCGCTGGAGCGCGCCGTCGCCCGCATCGCGCCGCTGTTCGGCGCGCCGACCGGCTACCGCCGGCCGGGCTGACCGCGGCTCAGTAGCCGGCCTGGCGGTCGACCAGGTTTTCCAGCGCCTCGCCGCGCTCGTAGGCGGCCATCTGGGCGAGCATCGGCGGCACCAGATGCGCCGGGTCCGAGGTCGCGGCCGCGTGCGGCGTGAGGAAGACCCGCGGATGCGTCCACAGCGGGCTGTCGGCGGCCAGCGGCTCGGCCTCGAAGACGTCGAGGCTCGCCTCCTTGAGCAGCCCCTCGTCGAGCGCGCGCAGGATGTCGGCCTCGCGCTGCAGCCTGCCGCGCCCGGCGTTGATCAGGCAGGGGCCGCCGAGCGGCCCGTCCTGCCGCAGCCGCGACAGGACGGCGTGGTCGACGATGCCCTCGGTGGCCGGCGTCAGCGGCAGCAGCACGACCAGGATGTCGGTGGCGTTGAGGAACGGCGTCAGCCCGTCCTGGCCGGCGAAGCAGCGCACGCCGTCCATCTCGCGCGGCGAGCGGCTCCAGCCGTTGACCCGGAAACCGAGCGTCAGCAGGGCGCGCGCCGCGGCGCGGCCGAGCTCGCCGAGTCCCATGATGCCGACCGACACCTCGTCGGCGGCCGGCTGGCGCGGCTCGTGCCACACCTTGCGCCGCTGCTGGTCGCGGTAGGTGCGGCCCTGGCGGTGATGGTCGAGCACCCGCCAGGCGACGTATTCGATCATGTACTGGGTCAGGTTGTCGGCCACCACGCGCACGATCGGCACGTCGGGCACGTGCGGATCGGCGAAGATGTGGTCGACCCCGGCGCCGACCGAGAAGATGACCTCGAGATTGGGCAGGCCGGCGAGGATGCCGGCCGGCTGCTTCCAGACCACCGCATAGCGGATCGTCGGGTCGGCGGCGCCGTCGGGTTCAAGCACCACCGGCCGCTCGGCCGACAGCAGCTCGTACCAGCGCTGCGGGTTGAAGCCGGTGACGGAAAGCAGAACGCGGTCGGCCGCTTTGTCGGGCATGGAGTCCTCCGGTCGGGATCGGTGTTACTGGCTGACGACGCCGGCCGGCGCGGTCGCGATGTCGAAGGCCGCGGCGATCAGGGCGCGGGTGTAGTCGGTGCGCGGCGCCTCGAAGATCTGCCCGGCGGCGCCCGCCTCAACCACCTTGCCGCCGCGCATGACGATCACCTCGTCGGCCAGCGCGCGCACCACCTTGAGGTCGTGGCTGATGAACAGATAGGCGAGCGAATGGCGCCGCTGCAGCTCGCGCAGCAGGTCGACCACCTGCGCCTGGACGCTCATGTCGAGCGCCGAGGTGGGCTCGTCGAGCATCACGAAGCGCGGCTTGAGCACCATGGCGCGAGCGATGGCGATGCGCTGGCGCTGGCCGCCGGAGAACTCGTGCGGATAGCGGAAGCGCGTCGCGGGCTCGAGCTCGACCTCGCGCAGCGCGTCGACCACCATGGCGTCGCGCTCGTCGGGCTTGAGGCGCGGCTCGTGGACGCGCAGCCCCTCCTCGATGATCTCGGCGACCGACATGCGCGGGCTGAGCGAGCCGAACGGGTCCTGGAAGACCACCTGGATCTCGCGCCGCAGCGGCCGCATGGCGCGCAGCGACAGCGTGTCGATCGGCCGGTCGGCGAAGCGGATCGCCCCGTCCGAGCCGATCAGCCGCGTCAGCGCCAAGCCGAGCGTCGTCTTGCCGGAGCCCGATTCGCCGACGATGCCGAGCGTCTGCCCGGCCCGCACGCTGACGTCGATGCCGTCGACCGCCTTGACGTGGTCGACGGTGCGCCGCAGGAAGCCGCGCTTGATCGGGAACCACACGCGCACGTCCTCGCCCTGCATCACGGTCGGCGCGTCGGCGGCCACCGCGAGCGGCTTGCCGCGCGGCTCCGATTCGATCAGGTGGCGCGTGTAGGGGTGCTCCGGCGCGTCGAAGATGCGCGCCGTCGGTCCGTGCTCGACGATCCGTCCCTCGGTCATCACGCACACCCGGTCGGCCACCTTGCGCACGATGCCGAGGTCGTGGGTGATGAACAGCATGGCCATGTCGTTGCGCGCCCGCAGCCGCGCCAGGAGCTCGAGGATCTGCGCCTGCACGGTGACGTCGAGCGCCGTCGTCGGCTCGTCGGCGATCAGCAGCTCCGGCTCGTTGGCGAGCGCCATGGCGATCATCACGCGCTGGCGCTGACCGCCGGAAAGCTGGTGCGGGAAGGCGTCGAGCCGCTTCTCCGGCTCGGCGATGCCGACCTCCTCGAGCAGCTCCACGATGCGCCTGCGCGCCGCCTGCTCGCCCATGCCGCGGTGCAGCTTGAGGATCTCGCCGATCTGCTTCTCGATGCTGTGCAGCGGGTTGAGCGAGGTCATCGGCTCCTGGAAGATCATCGTGATCCGGTTGCCGCGCACCCGTCTCAGCGCCTTCTCGTCGCCGGTCAACAGGTTCTCGCCGCCGAAGGTGATCGTGCCCGATGGGTGGCTCGCCGCCGGGTAGGGCAGCAGCTTGAGCACCGACAGCGCGGTGACCGACTTGCCCGAGCCCGATTCGCCGACCAGCGCGACCGTCTCGCCGCGGGCGATGTCGAACGACACGCGGTCGACGGCCAGCGTCTCGGCCGCGCCCTGCTTGAAGGCGACGGACAGGTCGCGGACGGACAGGAGCGGGGCCGTCATTGCGACAGCTCCGCGGCGAGTTCGGTCAGGGCGTCGCCCTCCGGTTCGATCAGCCGGCATTCCTTCAGCAATGGCGCTGCGGCCGACCAGCGTTTGTCAAAGGTCAGAGCGCTGCTGCACCGGCAGCGCATGGCGGTGGCCAGATGGATGGTGTCGGGCAGCTTGAGCGCAGGGCTCGCTGCGCGAAGGTCGGCGGCCGAGATCAGGGTCTCGCGATCGACCGGCTGCGGCTCGACGCCGGCGCTTGGCCCGATCCATTGCAGATAAAGCTCAGTCAGGCTCTCGTCCCGGTCGCGAAGCGGCTTGACGAGAACCTCTGCGATCGAAAGCTCACTGGTCACGAACGAAATTCTGTCCTGCCGGCGACCGGCGCGAAAGAGGTCGATCAGCGCCTCGCTCTCGCGACCGGACCGTTCCACCATGGCGATGAACACGTTCGCATCGATGTAGAGGCACGCGGTCGGCATTCAATCGCGCCACTCGTCGCGCAATTCACGGATGCGTCGGACCGGTTCGTCGCGGTCGAGGCCTTGCGACCGTGCCGCATGGTTGCGGGTCCGGCGCACAAGGTCCTCGAACAGCTCGATCTGCCGATCATGAGGCGTCGAAGGGGCAGCCGGTGTGTCGGCCGGCCGTGCCGTGGGACGCTTCTCCTCCTCCACGGTGACGCTGACCAGCGCGTCGTCGGACAGACCGTCACGCAGTTCCGCCGGCAGGTTCGCAGCTCGATAGTGCCTGATCGTGAACGTACTCATGATCGACTTTTCCGCTTGTCGCATATGGGGGTGGACGGGCCCCGTCGCGCCGTCAATCCACCCGCGCTTATACCACACGGCCGGGGTCATCTGAACGTCTTGCGCGGGTCGAAGGCGTCGCGCGTCGCCTCGCCGATGAAGATCAGCAGCGACAGCATCACCGACAGCGTGACGAATCCGGCGATACCGAGCCACGGGGCGTTGAGGTTGCGCTGGCCCTGGCGCAGCAGCTCGCCGAGCGAGGGCGAGCCGGGCGGCAGGCCGAAGCCGAGGAAGTCGAGCGAGGTCAGCGTGGTGATCGAGCCGTTGAGGATGAAGGGCAGGAAGGTCAGCGTCGCCACCATGGCGTTGGGCAGCAGGTGGCGGAAGATGATCGTGCGGTTGGGCACGCCGAGCGCGCGCGCGGCGTTGACGTATTCGAAGTTGCGGGCGCGCAGGAACTCCGCCCGCACCACGCCGACGAAGGCGACCCAGGAGAACAACAGCATGATGCCGAGCAGGATGAAGAAGCCCGGTGGCAGCACGGCGGCGATGATCAGGATCAGGTAGAGCACCGGGATCGACGACCAGATCTCGATGAAGCGCTGGAACAGAAGGTCGGTCCAGCCGCCGAAATAGCCCTGCACGGCGCCCGCCGAAACGCCGATGACGGCCGAGCAGCCGGTCAGGATGAGGCCGAACAGCACCGAGATGCGGAAGCCGTAGATGACGCGCGCCAGCACGTCGCGCGCCTGGTCGTCGGTGCCCAGCCAGTTCCAGTTGCCCGGCGTGCAGTTGGGATCGTCGGCGCCCTGCGGATAGCGCGAGCAGCGCTCCTCGGGCGTGTAGAGCCAGGACGGCTTGGCCGGCGCGGCCTGCGGGATCTCGTTGTTGACCGTGCGGTAGGAATAGCGGACCGGCGGCCAGACCATCCAGCCATTGTCCTCGATCTCCTGCTGGATCACCGGGTCGCGGTAGTCGGTCACCGCGAGAAAGCCGCCGAACTTCTGTTCCGGATAGTCGACCAGCACGGGAAACAGGATCTCGCCACGATACGACACCAGCACCGGCTTGTCGTTGGCCAGGAACTCGGCGAACAGCGACAGCACGAACAGCACGAGGAAGATCCACAGCGACCAGTAGCCGCGTCGGTTGGCCTTGAAGTTCTGCCAGCGGCGCCGGTTGAGCGGCGACAGCCACGGCCGCCGCCGCGCGCGCACCTTCTCGACCTCGGTCTTGGACTGGATGTCGGCCATTCACACGTCCCGCCGCTCGAAGTCGATGCGCGGATCGATCAGCGTGTAGGTGAGGTCGGAGACCAGGCTGACCACCAGGCCGAGCAGCGAGAAGATGTAGAGCGTGGCGAACACCACCGGATAGTCGCGGTCGAGCACCGAGCGGAAGCCGAGCAGGCCGAGCCCGTCGAGCGAGAAGATGCTCTCGATCAGCAGCGAGCCGGTGAAGAAGGCGGAGATGAAGGCGCCGGGAAAGCCGGCGATGATGATCAGCATCGCGTTGCGGAAGACGTGGCCGTAGAGCACCTGGCGCTCGGTCAGGCCCTTGGCCCGCGCCGTCATCACGTACTGCTTGCGGATCTCGTCGAGGAAGGAGTTCTTGGTCAGCAGCGTGGTGGTGGCGAAGGCGGCCAGCACCAGCGAGGCGAGCGGCAGCGTCAGGTGCCAGAAATAGTCGACGATCTTGCCCCACAGCGACAGCTCCTCCCAGTTCTCCGAGGTGAGCCCGCGCAGCGGGAACCAGTCGAAGAAGGAGCCGCCGGCGAACAGCACCATCAGCAGGATGGCGAACAGGAAGCCTGGAATGGCGTAGGCGACGATGACGACGCCGCTCGTCCAGATGTCGAAGGGCGAGCCGTCGTTGACCGCCTTGCGGATGCCGAGCGGGATCGAGATGCCGTAGGAGATCAGCGTGATCCACAGGCCGAGCGACACCGAGACGGGCATCTTCTCCAGGATCAGGTCGATCACCGAGATGTCGCGGAAATAGCTCTCGCCGAAGTCGAAGCGCATGTAGTCCCAGAGCATGCCGAAGAAGCGCTCGAGCGGCGGCTTGTCGAAGCCGAACTGCTGCTCGAGCTGGGCGATGAACTCCGGGTCGAGGCCCTGCGCGCCGCGGTAGCTGCTCTCGCCGCCGCCGGCGGCGTCGAAGTCCTGCATGCCGGCGTCGCCGCCGCCGCCGGAGATGCGGTCGCCGGCACCGCCGCCCTGGCCGGTGATCTGCGCGATGACGCGCTCGACCGGCCCGCCGGGCGCGAACTGCACCACCGCGAACGAGATCGCCATGATGCCGAACAGCGTCGGGATCATCAAAAGGAGCCGGCGCAGGATGTAGGCGCCCATCAGCGGGCCTCCGTCTCGGCGGCGGCGCGAGGCCGCCGCGTTGGCGATGCGTCAGCCCTTGCCGATCGCGCGTGCCTTGTCCGCGTCATGCCACCAAAGTGCCTCCACCGGAAACCCGTAGTCGGGCTTCGGTTGTCTGAAACCGAACATGTCCCAATAGGCTGCCCGGTGATTCGCCGAGTGCCAATTTGGAATCCAGTCGCGCCGCGCCCGCAAGACGCGATCGAGCGCGCGCAGCGCCGTGGTCAGGCCGTCGCGGTCCTTCGCCGCGCCCGCCTCGGCGAGCAGCGCGTCGATGGCCGGGTCCTGCGTGCCCGGCAGGTTGCGTGTGCCGGGCACCTCCGCCGCGCGCGAATGGAAGAAGCGTTCGAGCGCGTTGCGCGTCGGCGTGGCGGCGAACGAGGCGGCGATGCCGACCATGTCGAAGTCGTACGCCACCAGCCGCGACTGGAACTGCGCGGCGTCGACCATGCGGATCGTGGCATCGATGCCGATCGCGCGCAGGTTTTCCACATAGGGCGAATAGACGCGCACGAACACTTCGTCGCGCACCAGCATCTCGAGCGTCAGCCGCTCGCCGGTCGCGTCGACGACGAATTGCGGATCGAGCGCGTCCTCGCCGAAGCCGAGCGAGGAGAACATACGCGTGGCGAAGGAGGGCGGTTCCGGCCGGCGCCAGCCGGCCGCCTCCAGAAGCGCGCTCGCCTCGCGCAGCAGCGACCTGTCGCGGCCCGACCCGTCGGAAGCCGGCTGCACCACCGCCTCGCCGAAGGCCGCCTCGGGAACCGTGTCGCGAACGCGCTCGAGCAGTGCCAGCTCCGCCTCCGAAGGCAGGCCCTCGGCCTTGTAGGGCGAGCGCTCGAAGGTCGAGTGCGAGCGCTCATAGGCGCCGAAGAACAGGTTGCGGTTGGTCCACTCGAAATCGAAGGCGAGCGCCAGCGCCTCGCGCACCCTGGGATCGGCGAAGCGGCGGCGCCGCTGGTTGACCGCCCAGGCCTGCATGGCCGGGCGCATCTCGTGCGGGAACGCGCGCTTGACCACGTGGCCGGCCTCGAAGGCGGGGAAGTCGTAGCCGGTCGCCCAGACCTGCGCGGTGAATTCCTGCCGGTAGAGCACGTTGCCCTTCTTGAACGCCTCGAAGCCGGCATTGCGGTCGCGGTAGAACTCGATGCGGATGCGGTCGAAGTGGAAGAAGCCGCGATTGACCGGCAGGTCGCGGCCCCAGTGGTCGGCCACCCGCTCGTAGTCGATCGACTGGCCGGCATTGACCCGGCCGACCCGGTAGGGGCCGGAGCCGAGCGGCGGCACCATCTGCGAGCTGTCGAAGGGATGCTCGGTGAAGAAGGCCTTCGAGATGATCGGAAACTGCGCCACGTCGAGCACGGTGCGCGGCGCCTGCGCGCCGGTGAAGGCGAGGCGCACGCGGTGCGGACCCTCGGCCACCGCCTCGGCCAGCTCGGCGAGCGGCAGCAGCAGCGAGGGATGGCCCTTCTCCTTGAACAGCAGGTAGGAGAAGGCGACGTCGTCGGCCGTCAGCGGCGTGCCGTCGTGCCAGCGCGCCTGCGGCCGCAGATCGAAGGTGAAGACGTTGCCGTCGTCCGACACCGTCACGCTTTCGGCGACCTGGCCGTAGACGGCGTCCGGCTCGTCGAGCGCGCGCGCCATCAGCGCCTCGAAGCACAGCTCCATGCGCGGCGGCGCGTCGCCGGTGCGCACGAATGTATTGAGCGTGTTGAAGGTCAGCACGTTCTGGTTGAACGCCCAGTTGGGCGGCGAGAAGTTGAACGTGCCGCCCTTCGGCGCGTCCGGGCTGGCATAGGCGAAATGGCTGAAATCGGCCGGGTAGGCGAGGTCGCCGAAGGCGGAAAGCCCGTGCAGCGGCGTGCCGGACGGCACCGCCGCCCAGTTGGGCCGCGGCAGCGCGGTTGCCGCCAGCGCCGCCCCGGCGCCGCCCAGGAAGCCGCGCCGCGACAGCCAGCTCGGCGCCATCACGTGCGGCCTCCGAAATACTCGCGCGCCAGCTCCTGCGCCTTGTCCTCGTCCACCCACCACGAATCGATGTCGAGGCCGATGTAGCCCGGCTGCTCCTCGGGGATGCCGAACTTGTCCCAGTGGGCGATCCACACCTCGGGCAGGTGCCACTGCGGCACGACGTAGAAGTTCCACAGAAGCACCCGGTCGAGCGCCCGCGTGGCCGCCACCAGCTCCGCGCGGTCCTCGGCGAAGATGATGCGGTCGACCAGCGTGTCGACCGCTTCGTTGCGGATGCCCGGCAGGTTGCGCGAGCCCGGCGCGTCGGCCGCCTCCGAGCTCCAGAAGTCGCGCTGCTCGTTGCCCGGCGACTGCGATTGCTGGTGCACGAAGGTCACCACGTCGAACTCGAAGCCGCGGTAGCGGTTGACGTACTGCGTGGTGTCGACGATGCGCAGCGAGGCGTCGATGCCGAGCCGGCGCAGGTTCTCGATATAGGGCGCGGTCACGCGCTCGTCGGTCGGGCTGTTGCCGAGGAACTCGATGGTGAAGCGCTCGCCCGCCTCGTTGACGAGGAAGCGCGTGTCGGCCGGTTCCTCGCCGAGGCCGATCCACGACAGCAGCCGCTCGAAAAAGCCGGGCGGTTCGGGCTGCCGCCAGCCGGCCTCGCGCAGCAGGCCGCTGGCGCGGCGCAGATGCGCGCGCTCGGCCTCCGGCGAATCGTAGACCGGCAGCGCGAACGGTTCGGTGAAGACCTCCTCGGGCACCTGGTCCTCGACCGTCCTCAGGATCTCCAGCTCGCGGCCCTCCGGCAGGCCGCTGGCGGCCAGCTCGGTGCCCTCGAAGAAGGAGTCGGTGCGCGTGTAGGAATCGTAGAACAGCGTGCGGTTCATGCGCTCGAAGTCGAAGGCGAGCGTCAGCGCCTGGCGCACGCGCCGGTCCTGGAACTTCTCGCGCCGCGTGTTGAGCGCGAAGCCCTGCATCGGCTCGCCCGAGCTGGTCGGGAAGACCTTCTTGACCACCGCGCCCTGCTCGAAGGCGGGGAAGTCGTAGCCGGTCGCCCAGCGCTGCGAGCTGTTCTCCGGCCGGATGTCCTGGTAGCCGCCCTTGGTGAAGGCCTGCCAGGCGGCGTTCTCGTCCTGGAAATAGGTGTAGCGGCGCTCGTCGAAATTGTTGCGGCCGACGTTCACCGGCAGGTCCTGCGCCCAGTAGTCCTCGACCCGCTCCCAGGTGATCTCGGCGCCGGGCTCGAAGCTGGCGATGCGGTAGGCGCCGCCGCCGAGCGGCGGCTCGAGCGTCGGCGCGCCGATGTCGCGCGGCCGGCCCTCGGCGTCCTCGCCGGTCCACCAGTGCTTGGGCAGCACGGCCAGGTCGCCCATGATGTGCGGCAGCTCGCGGTTGCCGGTCTGGTCGAAGCTGAAGCGCACCTCGCGCTCCGACACCGCCACCGCTTCGGTCACATTGGCGTAGTAGCGCTTGTAGAGCGGGCTGTGCTCGGTCAGCGCCTCGAACGACCACACCACGTCCTCGGCGGTGATCGGCGTGCCGTCGTGCCAGCGGGCCGCGGGGTTCAGCCGGTAGGTGGCGGCGGAATAGTCGTCGGGATAGCGGAACGCCTCGGCGATCAGCGCGTGGCTGGTGCTCGGCTCGGTCGTCGACTGCTGCATCAGCGTGTCGTAGAGCAGCCCGCCGAAATTGCTCAGCCCGGCGGCCGGATTGCCGCGCACGACGAACGGGTTGAAGCTGTCGAAGGTGCCGATGGCGATGCTGTTGAGCGTGCCGCCCTTGGGCGCGTCGGGGTTGACGTAGTCGTAGCGCGCGAAGGGGCGGGTCTCGGCGGCCGGATCGATCAGCGATCCGGACGTGCGCCAGCGCTCGCCGGCCGGCGCGGCCTCTTCGGCCGGCTGCGTCCGCTCGGTCTCGGGCGCCGTGCCGGCCTGCTGGGCGCCGGCGGCAAACGGCGCGAGGGCGAGGACGAGGACGGCGGCGCCGGCCGTCAGGCGGCGCGCGCGGCGACGGTCGTCGGGCATTCTCAGGAACGCAGGAATCGGCATCTCCCCTCGTCGTTCGTGTTCGTGCGCGCCACGTGGCGGGCGCGCTTCGGTCATTAAAAAAGCCGGCTCAAGCCGGCTTTTTCAAGGTGCGCAAGGTTAATTCTTTGTCATCCGGGCGGCCCTGCGGCGCCTATTCGGCGCCGGGCAGGGGGGCAGGCTCTTCCGCCAGCGTGCGCAGATAGGCCACCACGTTGGCGCGCTCGTCGGTGTCCTTCAGGCCGGCGAAGGCCATCCGGGTGCCGGGCACCGTGCCGCGCGGGTCTTCCAGATAGGTCATCAGGTGGTCGTAGTCCCAGGCGACCTCGCCGCCCTGGCCGTATTCGACCATCGCGTCCGAATAGTTGAAGCCCTCGACACCGGCGATCGGCCGGCCGACCACGCCCCACAGGTTGGGGCCGACCCGGTTCGGTCCGCCCTGATCGGCGGTGTGGCAGGCCGCGCAGCGCCGGAACACGCTCTCGCCGGCAGCGGCATCGGCCGCCGCGACGAGCTGTGCGGCCTCGCCGGCACCGCCGGCAGCGGCCTCGTCCTCGGCCGGAGCGGCGGCTTCATCTTCCGCCGGAGCAGCGGCGTCATCCTCGGCGGGTGCGGCAGCGTCGTCCTCGGCGGGTGCGGCGGCGTCATCCTCGGCGGGCGCGGCGGCGTCATCCTCGGCGGGTGCGGCGGCGTCATCCTCGGCCGGGGCAGCAGCGTCATCCTCGGCGGGTGCGGCAGCCTCGTCCTCGGCCGGTGCGGCAGCCTCGTCCTCGGCCGGTGCGGCGGCCTCATCCTCGGCAGGCGCGGCGGCCTCGTCCTCGGCGGGCGCGGCGGCTTCCGGATCGGGCAGCGGCGCCGGGTCGTTCGACAGCGTGCGCAGATAGGCGATGACGTCCGCGCGGTCCTCGATCTTGCGCAGGCCGGCGAAGCCCATCGCCGTGCCCGGCACATAGCCCTTGGGGTCCTCGAGGAAGCCGCTCAGGTGCTCGTAGTCCCACACCACCTCGCCGCCTTCGGAAAACTCCTCCAGCGCAGCGGAATAGGCGAAGCCCTCGACGGAGGCGACCGGACGGTTGACGGTGTCCCACAGGTTGGGGCCGACACGGTTGGCGCCGCCCTCGTCCACGGTGTGGCAGGCCGCGCAGCGCTTGAAGACGTTCTCGCCGGAAGCGGGGTCGGCGGCAGCGAGCAGCGGCGCGATCGGCTGCGCCTCCTCCTCGGCCGGGGCCTCGCCGCCCTCCGCCTCTTCCGCCACCGCGATGGCGTAGCCGGGCGTCTCCGGCGGCTCGGTGTGGAAGATCGCTTCGGAGATGATGCTCACCGAGAAGACGATGAAGGCGACACCGAGAAGGGCACCGAGTATCTTGTTGATTTCGAACGAGTCCATTACGCCCCCAGGCTCCCCGTTGAGAAGACATGCGCGCCGGCGCCAGGCGCCCCGCAGCGGGGCTTCGCATCGCGGCCATGATCGGCCGAGGCCGGTTAAAACGCGCGCGAAACTAGGTCTTTTGCTCGGGCCATGCAACACATATAAGGCTGTCGGGAAGTGAGACCTTTTGCCACTTTCCGGCCCGCCGAAACCCGTCCTGGAACGATGCCCACCCTTTTACTCATCCCCGCGCGCATGGCCTCCACGCGCCTGCCCGAAAAGCCGCTGGCCGACATCGCCGGCCTGCCGATGATCGCGCACGTCGCCGCGCGCGCCACCGAAAGCGGGCTCGGCCGCGTCGTCGTGGCGACCGACACGCCGGAGATCGCCGACACCGCCCGGACGCACGGTTTCGAGGCGGTGATGACCGGCGCCGAGCACGCCTCGGGCTCCGACCGCATCTACGAGGCGCTGCAGACGGTCGACCCCGACGGCGCCTACGACACGGTGATCAACCTGCAGGGCGACCTGCCGACGATCGCCGCTGACGACATCCGCGCCGTGCTGGCCCCGCTCGACGAGCCGGCCACCGACATCGCCACGCTGTGCGTGGCGATCACCGACCCGGCCGAGGAGAGCAGCGCCAGCGTCGTCAAGGTCGTCGGCTCGCCGCTCGCCGACGACCGCCTGCGCGCGCTCTACTTCACCCGCGCCGCCGCGCCTTGGGGCGACGGCCCGCGCTATCACCATGTCGGCATCTACGCCTATCGCCGCCCGGCGCTCGCCCGCTTCGTCGGGCTTGCCCCCTCGACGCTGGAGCGGCGCGAGAGCCTCGAGCAGCTTCGCGCGCTCGAGGCGGGCATGCGCATCGACGCGCAGATCGTGCGCGCCGCGCCGCTCGGCGTCGACACGCCGCTCGACCTCGTGCGGGCGCGCGAGATCCTCGGCGGCAACGGACGGGAGGCCTGAATGAGCGGCGCCAGCGACACCATCGCCTTCCAGGGCGAGCCCGGGGCCAACTCTGACACCGCCTGCCGCAACATGTTTCCCGGGCTCGAGCCGTTGCCCTGCGCCACCTTCGAGGATGCCTTCAACGCGGTGGAGACCGGCAAGGCCGGCCTGGCGATGATCCCGATCGAGAACACGATCGCCGGCCGCGTCGCCGACATCCATCACCTGCTGCCCGAATCGCGGCTCAACATCGTCGGCGAGTACTTCCTGCCGATCCACTTCCAGCTCATGGCCCGGCCCGGCGCGACGATCGACACGATCGAGGCGGTGCACAGCCACATCCACGCGCTCGGCCAGTGCCGCAAGATCATCCGCCGGCACCGCTGGCGCCCGGTGGTGGCCGGCGACACCGCCGGCGCGGCGCGTCAGGTGTCGGAGGAGGGCAACGAGACGCATGCGGCGCTGGCGCCGCGGCTCGCCGCCGAGCTCTACGGTCTCGACATCCTGGCCGAGGACGTCGAGGACACCGACAACAACGTCACCCGCTTCGTCGTGCTGGCCAAGAACGGCCGCTGGGCCGAGCGCCGCGGCGCCGACCAGCGGATGATGACGACCTTCATCTTCCGCGTGCGCAACGTCCCGGCCGCGCTCTACAAGGCGATGGGCGGCTTCGCCACCAACGGCGTCAACATGACCAAGCTGGAGAGCTACCAGCTCGGCGGCAAGTTCTTCTCCAGCCTGTTCTACGTCGACGTCGAGGGTCACCCGGAAGACCGCAACCTGGCGCTGGCGCTGGAGGAGCTGCGCTTCTTCTCGCGCGAGGTGCGCATCCTCGGCGTCTACGAGGCGCATCCCTTCCGCGCCACCCAGAGCGAGGACGACTGAGGCCCGCCGCTCAGCCGCGCTCGGCCCAGGCGCGGATCAGATGGGTGGCGATGGCGCCGTCGGGCGGCACGGCGAACGGCGCGTCGCCGGCGCGCGCCAGCGCGGCGCGCACCGCCGCCCGGTCGAAGAAGCGGCAGTCCTCCAGCTCGTCGGTGTCGGGCCGCACCGTCTCGTCGAGCGCCTCGCCGAAGCAGCCGATCATCAGCGAATAGGGAAACGGCCAGGGCTGACTCGCGTGATAGGCGACGCGGCCGATGCGCACGCCCGACTCCTCGTGGGTCTCGCGCCGCACCGCCGCCTCGATCGTCTCGCCGGGCTCGATGAAGCCGGCCAGGCAGGAATACATGCCCGGCGGGAAGTGCGGGCTGCGCCCGAGCAGGCAGCGCTCGCCGCACACCGCCAGCATGATCGCCACCGGGTCGGTGCGCGGAAAGTGCTGCGCACCGCAGGACGGGCAGACGCGCCTGTAGCCGCCGTCGCGCATCGCGGTCTCGGCGCCGCAGCGGCCGCAGAAGCGGTGGTTGGCGTGCCAGGCCAGCAGCGCGGCGCCCTGCGCCAGCTCGCCGAGCGCCTCGGCGTCGACCAGCCCCTGCATGTAGACCGAGCGGTAGTCGACCGCCTTGACGCCGTCGGGCAGCGCCTCGGGCGCGCCTCCGCCGGGCGCGGCGAGCACCGGTCCGCGCGGCCCGTGGCCGAGCAGCACGGTCGCCTCGCGGAGCGCCCCGAGCGCGTCGGCCTCGGCAGCGGTGAAGCGCGCGTCGGCCCGGCCGTCGGCGATCTTCAGGTGCAGCCGGCCGTCGCGCATCACCAGGACCCGGGCGGCCGGATCGGCGAGCGCCAGGGTGGCCGAGTCGTCGCTGCGCTTTTCCGACTGGCGGTCGATGCGGTTGCCGGCGAAGCCGACGAACTGGGAGGGCTCGCGCGCCGGCGCGCCCGAGAAGGGGAAGCTCATCGCGTCCTCGCCGGGGCCGGGGCTGAAAGGTGGCGCTGCGCGTTTCCGCATGGCCCTAAAGCGCGGCGCGGATCTTCTCGGCCAGCCCGTGCAGCTCCTCGCGCCGATAGAGCTCGCGGCCGTCGAGCCCCCACACGGGACCCGGCCAGCCGGCATCGCCCTCGAAGCGGGCGACGACATGCACGTGAAGCTGCCGCACGACGTTGCCGAGCGCCCCGCAGTTGATCTTGCTGCAGCCGGTCGCCTCCTTGAGCGCCTTCGACACCATGTTGATCTCGAAGGTCAGCATCGCCTGGTCGAGCGGCGTCAGGTCGTGCAGCTCCTCGACGCCGGGGCGCTGCGGCACCAGGACGAGCCACGGCCAGCGCCGGTCGTTCATGATTCGCAGCTCGCACAGGCCGAGCCAGATCAGCGGCCGGCTGTCGCATTCGAGCCGCGTGTCGAGTTCGAATCCAGCCCCGGGTTCCGGCAGCATCGCGCACAATCCTCACGGTGCGGGAAGGCTAGTGGGCGCCGCCACCCACTGCAAGCGTTTCGTTGGCCGCTGCCGCGGTCGCCGGCGGCCTTGCATTTGCCGGCGCGATTGCCGATATGGGGGCCGGGAGGTTGGTGGTGGACGCGCCACTCGCCAACCGGGTCAGGTCCGGAAGGAAGCAGCCCTAACGAGCTCCGGCACGGGTCACCGTGCCAGCCTCCCACCTTCGAGCGAGACGCCTCGGCCCGCGGCCCGGCCGTTTCGCCCGCCGCGCGGCGGGCCGCCCGCCACGGCGCAGGCCGCGCCGACGGCCATCACGGTTGACGGGGAGCGCGAGCCACGCATGGACCAGGCCGCTGAGGAGCGCAAGCAGGCCGCCGGCGCCGCCTACCGCGTGCTCGCGCGCAAGTACCGTCCGAGCGACTTTTCCGCCCTGATCGGCCAGGAGCCGATGGTGCGCACGCTGACCAACGCGTTTGCCAGCGGCCGCATAGCCCAGGCCTGGATGCTGACCGGCGTGCGCGGCGTCGGCAAGACGACGACCGCGCGCATCCTGGCGCGCGCGCTCAACTACAAGACCGACGGCGTCGACCAGCCGACGATCGCCTTCGAGCGCCCCGGCGAGCACTGCCAGGCGATCCTCGAGGGCCGCCACGTCGACGTCATGGAGATGGACGCGGCCTCGCACACGGGCATCGACGACATCCGCGACATCATCGAGCAGGTGCGCTACGCGCCGGTCTCCGCGCGCTACAAGGTCTACATCATCGACGAGGTTCACATGCTGTCGAACCAGGCCTTCAACGGCCTGCTGAAGACGCTCGAGGAACCGCCGCCGCACGTCAAGTTCATCTTCGCCACGACCGAGATCCGCAAGGTGCCGATCACGGTGCTGTCGCGCTGCCAGCGCTTCGACCTGCGCCGCGTCGACGCGGGCATGCTGACCGCCCACCTCAAGGCGATCGCCGACCGGGAGGGCGTCGAGGCCGACGACGAGGCCTTCGCCATGATCGCGCGCGCCGCCGAGGGCTCGGTGCGCGATTCGCTGTCGATCCTCGACCAGGCGATCGCCCATTCGGCCGGCCGGGTGACGCCGCAGACCGTGCGCGACATGCTGGGCCTGGCCGACCGGTCGCGCGTGGTCGACCTGTTCGAGCATCTGATGAAGGGCGACGTCGCCGCCGCCCTGGCCGAGTTCCGCGCCCAGTACGACACCGGCGCCGACCCGGCCGCCGTGCTCACCGACCTGGCCGAGTTCAACCATCTGGTGACGCGGCTGCGCTTCGTGCCGGCCGCCGCCGAGGACGCCTCGCTGTCGGAGGAGGAGCGCCGCCGCGGCCTCGCCTTCGCCGACGCGCTGTCGGTGCGCGTGCTGTCGCGCGCCTGGCAGATGCTGCTCAAGGGCATCGCCGAGGTGCAGGCCTCGAACCGGCCGGTGGCGGCCGGCGAGATGGTGCTGATCCGCATCGCCCATGCCGCCGACCTGCCGCCGCTCGACGAGGCGCTGAAGGCGCTCGAGGAGG